>JBKOYD010000008.1:0-75604 GCA_046725195.1 Acidobacteriota bacterium
GGCTAACCCATAGCGTCCTCCACGGCGATGAAGTTCGTGCAAGACAGTCAAAACGAGACGAGTACCCGTAGCGCCCAACGGGTGTCCCAAAGCAATTGCTCCTCCATTAACATTGGTGCGCTCTCGATCGAGTCCAAGTTCTTTTTCAACTGCCAGGTACTGAGCGGCAAACGCTTCATTGACTTCCACGAGGTCGAGATCGCTCAGTGACAAGTGAGCCTTCGCAAGCGCTGCGCGCGTTGCTGGAACGGGACCGATGCCCATGATCTCTGGTTCAACGCCAGCGTAGGCCCAACTAATTATCCTGCCCATCGGCGTAAGATCTCGTCGCCTTACAAAGTCCTCATCCGCAATCACAAGCGCTGCAGCACCGTCGACGATTCCAGACGCATTTCCCGCCGTGACGAATCCATCTTGCGCAAAAGCAGGTTTGAGCTTTGCCAGTCCTTCTAGAGTGGATTCTGGTCTTAGGTGATCGTCATCACTGACAAGGACACTGCCTTTGCGCGTTTTCACTTCGACTGAAACAATTTCCTGAGCCAGGTAGCCTGCATCCTTTGCTCGCTTCGCTTCCTGCTGCGAACGAAGCGCATAACGATCCTGTTCTGCACGGGGAATCTCAAACTTTCGAGCCAGGTTCTCCGCAGTCCCCGCCATAGGGGTGTTGCAGTAAGTATCCAACAACGCAACCATCAAGCTGTCTTCCAGTTTTCCCTCTCCCAATGCAAAGCCGGAACGTGCACCTCGAATAACATGAGGCGCCTGTGACATCGATTCCATTCCGCCGACTAAGCAGGTTCGCGCCTCGCCAAGTTGAATCATTTGCGCGCCTGAGATGATTGACTGAATTCCGCTTCCACAGAGTCGATTGACCGTCAGGGCGGGCCGATCGAAAGGCACGCCCGCCTTGAGAGCAACATGACGAGCGCCATAGATTGCGTCGCCTGAAGTCTGCAGCGCATTTCCGAATACCGTGTGGTCGATTTCATCAGGCGCCACGCGTGTAGCCCCGAGTGCTCCGCGAGACGCAATCGCTCCGAGGTCGATTGCAGACACGTCCTTTAGAGCGCCCACATATTCTCCCATTGGTGTTCGTTTGCCACCGAGAATGAAAATATCTTTCGCCATTACTTATTACTCCACTCCCTCTGTCTGAATAATTGCCGATCTCGCAAACGCAAAAGCGTAACAAACGAGTCGAAGCCGGTCAAAGTTAGTCTGCTTTTGAACTGGCTCAGGACAAAAGCTGAAATCCACTCACAAGACTGCTGCACGCGTGGATTTAGATTCGGTCATCAAGAAAGCATATCTTCATCGCAGAGCGACGGCGAGAGTTTAGCCCCGCGTTGAAGCGCCACGAAAAGCACCTCAAAGCAATAGGACACCTGGGAAGGGGGCAAGCGGAACTAAAAGGGATCTCACAAAAATAGGACAGTTGGGAAGGGGGCAAGCGGTCATTAAAAGGATCTCACCAAAGAAGTCACTGAGCGCGCCCCCGCTGGTTCAGTTCAAGCCTCTAACATCTCTTCAAAATATGACCAGCTATTGAGGTTGGATTCCTGGGCCTCTAACTTGTCTGATGTGGACCAAGCGGGGGCGCGCTCGGGAATCTGTACTGCAAGGCACTTGAAATTGGCCGCTTGCCCCCTTCCTTACTGTCCGATTCTAGTGAGGGACTTGATGCGCCGCTTGCCTCTTCCTAACTTGTCCTAGTCTAAACTCGCACGTCGCTCTGCGACGAGGATAGCAAGCGGAGTTTAATCTCGAGGTGCGAAGCGATACTGTGCTAAGTACCGATGTAACAACTCCTCAAGAAAGCCTTCGTAGGTGAACGTGGCAAGATCGTATGTAGGACGAATCTTGAACAAAATCGGCAGCGTAACTCGCCAGGCCATCCACTGTCGCGGCACATCGGCCAGATCCCAACGGCGACGCAGGAATGTTTCAACCACTTCCATCTCAGAATCAGTCAAACTGTTAAGGCTACCGGTGAAATCTACTGGCTTGAAAGATCTGCGGAGCGCCGGGTCACTCACTGGAGACGCAAACACCTGAGCAAACTCGGGTGCCTCAGCCTCGCGCTCTCGGACCACCACAGTTCCAGCCACCATGTCGCCTACTCGTTGATCTCGAGTAGTTGAAAAAACTGAAATTAATCCAATCGAATAGAACGGCGCCGGCATCATGTCGAAACTCCGCAAGAGATTGCGCACTGATGCTTCCCAAAACGTTATAGGCCGTCCGTCCTCACGGATGACTCGAAGTTTTAACCAGCGCTTGCCCGGAGTTTGCCCACTCCAAAGCCACTCGAAAAATGCGAAGTAACCTGAAAAGGTGAGGAAGATGAGCAGGATCATCACCGCGTAAACCCATTTCGGTGCACTGGAAAGTGCGTTCTCAACGCGTGAGAAGTCCGCCACTATAACGGAAGCGATAACAATCAGGACCAACGTCACGCCCTGCAGTGCATGATCGATCGCGCACGCAAGAAATCGGTTTCCAATCGAGGCCAAAGCAAAATGAAGCGGCACTCTCTCTGGAGTTTCGATGATTAGAACTTCTTCAGTTGCTAGTGTGGCGGACATTAATGATCATGAATTGTCGAGGGTGGTTCTATCAGGTCAACTCATTCTCCCTTAACTCGAACAAATCGACGCTTTCCAACCTGAATCAGTAGCGAATGAGCCGCACCAAGACTAACCTCAAAATCACTTTGCGTACGTCTTTCACCGTCAACGTAGACCCCCCCTTGTTCGATCAGGCGGCGCGCCTCCGCCATCGACGGGGCGAGGGAAAGCTCTACCAACAACTTTGGCAACTTCCACAATCCGGATTCCAACTCTCGTTCTTCAATGTCATCGGGCGCCTGCTTATTCCGAAACATTAGATTGAAGTCTTCTTCGGCCCTGCGTGCTTCAGCTTCTGAATAGAAATCGGCGACGATCAGTTTCGCTAGATCCGCTTTTATGTCGCGTGGATTGCGACCGCTGCCGTTCGCCGCCTCACGAAGCGAATTAATCTCTGTCATCGGAAGGTCTGTGCACAGCTCATAATATCGCCACATGATCTCATCTGAAATCGACATTATTTTCCCAAAGATCTCCTGCGGAGGCTCATTAATGCCAATATAGTTGCCTAAGCTCTTCGACATCTTCTGCACGCCATCCGTTCCTTCCAACAATGGCGTGATCATTGCGACCTGCGATTCCTGACCGTACTCCCTTTGGAGATTCCGGCCCATGAGCAAGTTAAACTTCTGGTCAGTTCCCCCAAGCTCAACATCTGCCTCAAGCGCGACGGAGTCGTACGCCATTACCAATGGATACATGACCTCGTGCAAGGCGAGCGGTCGGTTCGCTTCCAAACGTTGTTGAAAATCGTCGCGCTCGAGGATCTGTCGGACAGTCACGTGAGAAGCGAGTCGCAGAAAACCTGCCGAACCAAGAGTGTCCATCCAACGCGAATTGAAGTCGATCACAGTTTTCTCGGGATCGAGGAGTTTGAATATCTGTTGCTTGTAGGTCTCAGCGTTGAGATTGATCTCTTCGCGCGTGAGTTGAGGACGCGTAGCACTCTTACCCGAAGGGTCTCCAATTAGTCCTGTGAAGTCGCCGATCAAAAAGATCGCAATGTGGCCCAGCTCCTGAAAAGCGCGCAGTTTGCGGATAACTACTGTGTGTCCCAGGTGAATGTCGGGCGCTGTCGGGTCCGCGCCCAGTTTCACACGCAGTTGCTTGCCCGTTTTCGACGATTGCTCGAGTTTCGCGCGCAGCTCAGCCACTCTAATAATCTCAGTTGTGCCTTTACTTAGATAAGAGAGTTGTTCGTCTATGGTCATCGCGGTTATGTACTTAAAACCTACGACCAATAGAGTAGCTCATCTATCCAAGGGTGCGCTATCCTCGTTTTTACGCACTATGCGAATCAAGATGCAAAGTTAGGCCAGAGAAAAAGAAATGATCACAGACACGTCAAGCGAGCTCGCCGTCGTAAACAACTCGAACCCGCTCACCCAGGCAAGGATTGCGTTCATAGGTTGCGGAGTAATGGCCGAAGCCATAATTGCCGGACTTCTCAGGAAGAGGCTTGTTACTCCGGAACAGATAGTCGGTAGTCATCCGCGGCTCGCGCGGCGGGAAGAACTACACGCCAAATACGGCGTACAGATGTTTGATCAGAACCGCGAAGCTGCACTTGCGGCGCATCCAACAGACAACCATGCTGGATCCCTGGTCATACTTTCAGTAAAGCCTCAGCGTTTGGTACGGGTCCTCGAAGAACTGAAGGGCGCCATCCACCAGGACCAACTTGTTGTTTCGATAGTAGCCGGGGCGAAAATTGAAACCATCACCGAGGCACTGTTGCATAGTTCAGTCGTGCGGACGATGCCAAACACTCCAGCACAGATCGGTGAAGGAGTCACCGCATGGACCTCAAGTGCGGATGTGAATGAATTCCAGGAGGGCCAAGTCTGTGCCATGCTCGAAGCTCTCGGAAAAACGGTTCGGGTTGAGAATGAGCGACAAATCGACATGGCAACGGCGCTTAGCGCTACTGGACCAACCTATATCTTCCTTGTGATGGAAGCGCTAATAGACGCGGGCGTTCATATGGGGTTCTCACGACATGTCGCACAGGAGCTTGTGCATCAGATGATGCTGGGCTCCGTTCTGTTTGCGAGAGAGTCGCATAAGCATCCCGCCGAGTTACGAAATATGGTCACTTCGCCTGGGGGCACTTCCGCTGAAGCAATCTATCAAATGGAAAAGGGCAGCCTGCGTACCGTTCTCTCTAAGGCCGTTTGGGCGGCTTATCAGCGCGCTGAAGCGCTTGGCGGAAGAAGGCAAAGTTGAAAAATAGGGCTTACTGGGACCGCAGGCGTCTCGCCTGACCACGTTACGCCACATTCGTGTTTAATTCGTCAGGCTTCTATCGCAACGTGGCAGGCGAGACGCCTGCGGTCCCAGTATTTTAACGATCCACCCACTCCCGAGATTGTGAAGAGTCGTAAAGATGCAACCGGCTTCCGGTGGAGTCTCACGATGGCAGCTACTGGAAACGAAGAGAAGAAAATTTTCTGAATGCCACGGGCTTGGCCCGTGGAGGTTCACGTTTCAGCGATCGATTTAAGGTTGCTGCATAAAGCCCACAGCCTTTCCTGAAATCTACCAACACAAAAGGCTTCGCCGCGGTGTTTTTTGGTTGAGGACCCGTTTTTCTTACCAAAAAAACAACCTGACTGCCGATTCGAGGACACATGGAGGAAACATGAAACTACTTTTGGTAGCAGCCGCAGCACTTCTTTCGCTTTCTCTGGGCGGCATGCCGTTCGAGTCTTGTGTTTTGGATTCAACGCCAGGCCTCGCTGCCCAACAAGAACCTCGTGATTCTTTCCCCGACAACAAAGCGAACATTCAGAGACTGAGCTCGGCAAATCCGCAGGAACGTGCGGAGGCAGCTTGCGCTCTCGGCAAAGCGCGCGCTGTAGCTGCGATCCCTGAATTGATCAAGCTACTCGGAGACGAGAGCCAGGTTGAGCAACCTGTTTGCAATCAACAAAACGATTGGCATGGCGACAAAATTTCCAAGACGTCGCCCGGAGAAATAGCAGCTGTCGCTCTAACCAGAATGGGCTCTGCGGCCGTAGAACCCCTCATCAATGCGCTGAAGAGCGACATTTGGCAGGCGAGAACAAACGCCGCGTTTGCCCTCGGACTTGTTCGCGACGCACGCAATGTCGAGCCACTGATCGGTGCAACGCGTGACGTGGAGTCGCAAGTGCGCGCAAAGGCCGTGTGGTCCCTGGGTTTAGTTGGAGATGAGCGCGCGGTTGAGCCGTTGACATTTGCCCTAAAAGATCCGGAGTGGAAGGTGCGCTCCCAGGCAGCATGGGCCCTCGGTCTCAAAGGCGACGAACGATCAGTTGAGGGCTTAATTGCGGCATTGGCGGATTCAAATCCGAAAGTGCAATCGCAAGCTGCATGGGCCCTGGGACTCAAAGGTGATGAACGTGCAGTTGAACCGTTGACCCTCGCGCTGACAGCCAATGGCGATCAAGTTCGATCCCAAGCAGCATGGGCCCTCGGTCTCAAAGGCGACGCCCGCGCGGTCACCCCTCTAATTGCGGCTCTGAGCGATACGGATGCACACGTACGTTCACAGGCGGCCTGGGCGTTGGGCCTAAAGGGCGATCGACGTGCTATTGAACCGTTAAAAGAAGCGTTGAATGACGCAGATGAACACGTCCGCAAACAGGCAGCGTGGGCGCTTCGGTTACGTGGTATGCACGTCGACCGGGAATAAATCATTCGCCATAATCATTTACCATATTGGTCATATATCATTTGACATTTGTCATTTGTCATTTTGAAGAATTGTCCGTGGTCCATGGTCCGTTGTTACAGCAGATCAACTAACAACTAGTTACTGCTACTGACCACTGACAACTCCGCAAAATGACGAATGTCAAATGTCAAATGATATATGACCAATGATTTCTTTTTTTCCGACGTGGGTGGCTTTCACCTCTCGGAAAAGATTACCCTCCGCCCCATAATTTCATATTCTCGACTGACTACTAAGGCGACTGCCTCGGCGTAGAGCTTATGCTCTTCGTTGAGAATTCGGGCTGAGACCGTTTCAACCGTGTCGCCATCCAGGATCGGTACGGCTCGCTGAGCGATGATTGGCCCACCGTCCAGAGTGTCGTCGACAAAGTGGACCGTGCAGCCACTCACTTTTACGCCGTGGTCGAGTGCTTGACGTTGGGCATCGAGACCGGGAAAGGATGGAAGCAGGCTCGGATGGATGTTCAGTATGCGCATCGGGAAAGCTTCAATGAACGCCGATGACAGCAGCCGCATGTATCCTGCCAGGCAGATTAGATCGACTTGATGATCGCGTAGGACAGAGACGATCTCCTGCTCGTGAATCTCACGTTTGCGGCCGCGACGTTCAATAGCAAGTGTCTTGAGTCCGCGCTCTTTCGCCAATACAAGGCCACCGGCGTCTTGCTTGTCGCTTATTACGAGAGCTATTTCCGCATTCAGTAATGAGCCTTCGCGAATCGCATCGCTTATAGCAAGCATGTTGGACCCACGGCCGGAAATCAGAATCGCAATTCTTCTCTTCTTGTTGTCAGTCAGTTTGAGCTCCAGATGTTTTGTGTGAGTTTGGAAAATTGCACCAGGTTTAGAGGCCAAGATCAAACGGCTGCATTTCTGGCTTGGAAAAGTTAATCAATAACTACGTCCTTCTTTCCCTCGATCACCCCTCCAATCTCGTAGCATGTGTCGCCGCGATCTCGCAGATGCGCGGTGATGGTCTGTGCATTTTCTCGCGAGCAAACGATCACCATTCCTACACCCATATTGAAGGTGCGGTACATCTCGCCTTCAGAAACGTTTCCAAGCCTGCGCAGTAGTTCGAATAGCGGAAGCACAGGCCATGTTCCTTTCTTGATCCTCACAGCCGTGCCGTCGGGCAAGATCCTCGGAATATTATCGGTAAGGCCACCTCCCGTGATATGGGCCAGGCCTTTGATCAAGTTCTTATCCAGCAACTCCTCGAGCGGTTGAAGGTAGCTAATGTGTGGTTGTAACAGCGCAGCTCCCGCTGTCGTTTTCAGTTCCGGCAAGTAGGTGTGGGGGCTGTAACCGGCAACTTCAAAAAACAGTTTTCGGGCGAGTGAGTAACCGTTTGTATGCAGACCGACAGACGGTAGCGCGAGCAAAACGTCTCCCGCGATGATCGTTTTTCCGTCGATGATTTTGGCCCGGTCAACTACTCCAACAATAAAGCCGGCAATATCGTATTCCCCTTCCTGATAAAAGCCGGGCATCTCCGCAGTCTCGCCACCTAACAAAACGCAGCGGTTATCGCGGCATCCAATGGTAACGCCTTCGATGATGCTTGCGATGACTTCCGTGGACAGTTTTCCAGTAGCAATGTAGTCGAGGAAAAAAAGTGGGCGGGCACCCTGAACGAGAATATCGTTGACGCAATGATTAACAAGATCACCACCGACCGTATTATGGACGCCAGTAGCAAACGCGATCTTTAGTTTCGTGCCAACACCATCTGCCGAGGCCACCAGGATCGGATGCGACATGTTGGGAAAAGCACCGTCGAACATTCCTCCAAAGGCGCCGATTTCGGAAAGCGTGCGACTATTAAAAGTCGTTCGCGCAAGTTCTCTAATTCTGTCAGTCGCGCGAGTTGCGGCGTCAATATCCACGCCGGCGTCACTATAAGAAATTGGTTTGGTCATTCCGTTCTACTTCTCTGAAACTTTCATTTAGAACCTTTGAAACGACGGTACCCTTTAGTGGTTACTTTCAATTGACCACGCAGTTCTTGTCGGACCGCGGGCGTCTCGCCCGCCAACCTCACGCTACAAGCACGATCAGAATTGTGGGCAGCACCCTAAAAAGCCAGTAGCACGTCTGCACCGAACGGGGCGGGCGAGACGCCCGCGGTCCCAGTTCCGTGTGCAGGCCACTTGTAAATTTCCCAATTCCGCAATCTCGCAATTCGCAATTTCATTTCTGCTCACTCTTCTTAGACGGCCTTGGTGGCGGACCAAAATCCCCGTACGCGATGAAGCCGGAGCGCGACGAGTCATCCTTTTGCGCAATGCGACCGGTCCATAAATCCTCTGTCGTCTCTTTCCCGGGCTTCACAGTAACGTCGCCTTCGCTGCCTCGCGTAGTTATCGTAATTTCGCCCTGCAGGTCCGTACGATAGAGTTTCACGTTTGCCGCGCGAAGTCGATCGAGGACTGGCTGAGCCGGCTGCCCATAACGATTCCAGGCGCCACACGAGACTATTGCTATCTCAGGCTTGACCCGTTTCAGGAAATCGTTAGAGGTCGCGTATTTGGAGCCGTGGTGCGAAATCTTCAACACAGTAGCTTGAAGATTCAGGTCCTTCGTGAGAAGCCGGTGCTCTGTCTGTTCCTCGCCGTCACCTGGTAGCAGCATGGAGAACGAGCCGTAATCCAAACGTGCAACAACCGAGTTTGCATTTGTTTCGTTGCCTCCAGTCTTCATCTGCTCTTTGGTAAAGAAGGGTTCCGACGGTGCGAGGATAGTTAGCAGCGTACCTCCACCAAGGTCATATTTCCTTCCCGGTTGGGCTTTTTCATAGTGAGCTCCACTTTTGCTTAGCCACTCTTTGTAGTCGTCGTAGAACTTCGTTATTGAAGGTGTCTTGCCAGTTTTTTGACTCACCGGTTTTGGGTTTACCGGTTTCTGGATCGCGGGCTTTTTTGCGACCGCCTGGGATGATTTTGGTAACAATTCAGCGGGAACACTCGGCCCTTGTCCGTTGTCGATTACGTTCAGAACCTTCACCGCTTTGAAAACTTCAGCGGCTCCTCCAATGTGGTCCGGGTGTGGATGAGTAGCTATGAAATAGTCGAGTTGCTGAACGTTATAACCTTTAAGAGCCTCGACAACATTCTTACCTTTGCTCGTGTCTCCAGCATCAATGAGAACAGTTTTGCCCCCCGGCACCATGATTAGAATCGAATCACCATTTATCGGACCAACATCCAGAATACGGACAGTGAGTTCACCGCCCGACGCTGGGGGAGGCTTAGTTTTCCACCAGGGATAGACGTACCTGTAGCTGACGTAGCCACCTGCCAAGGCTAGCACTAAGAGAACCGCAACGGCACAACCACAGCCTCGGGTAGCTCGTCCCACCAGAAACCCCTGTTCAGTTTTCTCTGTAAATCACACGCGGCCGCACTGGAGGCGCATCAACCTGGTTCGAAACTCGCAAGACAACCGGCATGACCGAATAATCTCCTCTTGCATACGCCTCCAACGCGTCTTTCGCCCTAACAACCTCCCAGATCGATTCCGCAGAAATCGTTTGTTCCAGCATCAATATGAGGCGTTCTCCGTCCTTCGGTGCGAACTTAATCGGCGTCTTAAAAGTAAGACTCTTCGTGGCATATGGGGGAAGCGAGAAGCCTTCCATCCTATTTGCAATCGGATGAATCGTCTCCATCGAGTCAATAGCGATCAATGAGTATCTAAGACCCACCATCTTTAGTTCTAGACTGTTGGCGAGAGTGAGCTTTAATAAGTAGCCTTTCTCAGACTTTACCAATACCGCGGAATGCACATTTACAGGGAGATCGAGAATCTGGAAGACCTCTATGGAAACGTCGCGTGATTGGGATGAATTCTGGGCCAGGACCTCGCCTACGCCAACGGCGTTGCTACAAGAAAACAACAGTACGAACAGCAGCAGTAGAAACGCAGTTCCGTGTCTCATCAACATAAGAGACTCTGGCGCACTTGTTAAGTCTGATTCTTTCGGCTACTAAGTTGGTACAGTGTTGGAACAGGAAAAGGAGCGAGCTTAACCTTCCGCGCTCACCGATTCGTGATCACGTTCCCACATCGTTTCGGCGTCCCTTGTGATCCGTGTCGGATACTGGCCATTCCAACAGGCGACACAAGACGAATCGGCATCCATTCCAGTCGCTGCAATCATTCCTTCGAGCGATAGATAACCGAGTGAGTCGGCTTCGATGAACTTGCGTATCTCTTCGACCGACATCTGAGCCGCAATTAGCTCCGATTTGTTGGGCGTATCGACGCCGTAATAGCAAGGACTGATCGTGGGAGGACAACTGATGCGCACATGTACTTCCTTCGCACCGGCTTCTCGAACCATCCTGACGATCTTTTTTGACGTGGTGCCGCGAACTATTGAATCATCAATCAGGACGACGCGTTTCCCATTGATCAAATCGCGTACGGGATTGAGCTTGATCCGCACACCGAATGAACGAATCGACTGTCTGGGCTCAATGAACGTTCGGCCGACATAGTGATTGCGGACCAACCCAAATCGAAAGCTAAGGCCACTCTCCGCCGCATAACCGATCGAAGCCGCTACGCCCGAGTCAGGCACAGGAACAACTATGTCCGCATCGGCGGGCTGTTCGACAGCGAGCCTTCGGCCCATTTTGTGTCGCGATTCATTGATCGATTTGCCGTAGATTAACGAATCGGGCCGAGCGAAATAGACATGCTCGAAAAGACACATTGAATGTTTCTGCTTCGGCAGCGGATGGGATGAACGTAGGCCTTCCTGATCTACCACGATCATTTCGCCCGGCTCGACGTCCCTAACGTACTGCGCATCAATTAGGTCAAATGCACAGGTCTCTGAGGCAATCACCCACGCATCTCCGAGGCGACCAAGTGCAAGCGGGCGAAATCCCCGGCTGTCACGAATGGCTATCAGTTCCGAAGGCGTGAGGAACAGCATCGAGAATGCTCCTTCGGTTTCTCTTAGCACGGCGGGTATAGCTTCGCGGATTGGTCTGCGAGAACGCGCCACGCCATGCAATACCACCTCAGTATCGGACGTGGACGAAAAGATGGCGCCGTCTCGTTCGAGCCAGAGCCTCGCCTCTTTTGCAAACGGGAGATTCCCGTTGTGGCAAACTGAGATCTGGCCGTGCTGACAAGTAACCAGAAATGGTTGCGCTTCAAGAATTGACACCTCTCCGGCTGTTGAATAGCGCACGTGGCCGATCGCACTAGCTCCTCGTAAACGGTCGAGGTGCGATTGATTGAAGGCCTCGGAAACATGTCCCATTGCGCGTTCCAGTCGCAGCTCGGAACCGTCCGAAGCGACGATGCCACACGACTCCTGACCACGATGTTGGAGCGCATAAAGACCCAGATAAGTAAGTCGCGCCGCCTCAGGATGTCCATAAATTCCAAAGACACCGCACTCTTCACGCAGCTTGTTGATCTCGATTTCAGCCAATTGTGTTGTCCCGACTTGCAGCGTTGTGGATTACGCGATGAGCTTACTTCGCATTCACAAACGTTTCAACTTCAAAAAAGGTCTGTACAATTTTGCTATAGTCGACTCTATGAAACATTCGATTCGGTTGTGATGTCTTAGGCGCGTACCTTTATGTATTCCATAGCTGCTGCACTTAGTGGTATTTTCAAAACTAACCCGTCGCTCAATTCCACTCGCATACACAAAATCTCTCAGCTTCGGTATGATTGGAACGGAGCCCGGCCGATTCTGTTCTCTCCCATGCATCTGGAACACAACGAAAAGGAACCATGCGAAGCTTCACATTACCCTTTTTTGTCGCTTCGATATTCGTAGTTTGTCTGGCCGCATTGGCGACCGAGGCCCGCATCAAACCTGAACCTGACCGCGCCGTCCGCGCTGCATCACAGCTGTACCGAAGATATTGCGTCTCTTGTCATGGCACTGACGGGCGAGCGCAAACTTCAAAGGGCAAGTTTAGTCATGCGCGCGACCTTACCGACGCTCAATGGCAACAAGATGTTACCGACGAACGAATTTTCAATTCAATAATGAATGGGCGAAGTGTCCGCGGCAACATGCCGGCGTTTAGTAACAAGATGAACGAGCAGGAAGCGGATACTTTAGTGGACTTCGTGAGGCGGTTTAAAGGATGAGGGCCCTGCGAGCTTTCATCGCACGAGGATAGTGGAAGTACCTTTGAAGTGAAAATACTGACGCCATATCGCGGCCTGGCAATACTAGCGTTGCGTGCAACTTTGATCGTCCTGCTCGTGGGAGCTGGATGGCTGATCTATAGACGGCTTCCGGTCGGCGCTACGGACATCAAGTCTGACCAGCGCACTACCACTCTTCAGATCGTGCTGCATCAACCACCTGACAGCGTTGGTCCCTCGCTGGATGTTGCCGTCGATCTCTATCCGGTTGATATCGTCGCGGTAGGACATGAGTTCTTTACGGAGCCTCGGCCCGGCAAACGTTTCGAAGACTTCCTCAAAGAGCGCATGAAGGGTCGCTCGCCGACTAGTGCACGTCTCGACAAACAAGGTCATGGAGCTGTGAATTTAGCTCCCGGAAGCTGGTGGTTGCACGCCAAACTTACGGGAGACGAGCAGCTCGAATGGCGTCTTCCTGTCAGGGTTACAGGGGACAAGCAAATCATCGAACTGACACAGCAGAATGCGTACACGCGCAGCAAAACCTTCTAAGCTGTTGGATTGTGGTCTTTGGGCTTGGGTCTTTGGTCTTTGCTTTGATTGTCGGACGCGACCTAAGGCAGGCGAGCCAAAGACCAAAGACCTAAAACCAAAGCCCATCTTCACATGCTAGCTCTCCGCGTCGAAAAGAAGCACCTATCAGTTCGTGAGATCGCCAAGCCGAACCCAGTCGATGAGACGCTGGTCCGTGTGCTTTTGTCCGGCATCTGCAACACTGATTTGGAAATCGCTCGTGGTTATGCCGGATTCAATGGGACGATCGGTCATGAGTTTGTGGGTGTAGTGGAAGAAAGTAGAGACCACAAACTAATCGGACAGCGAGTGGTCGGCGAAATAAATGCCGGCTGCGGAAAATGCTCATTGTGTCGTGCGGGCGACCCCCGTCATTGCGCTTCTCGCACCGTGTTGGGAATAGTTGGACGAGATGGCGCGCATGCGGAATTTCTTCGTTTGCCCAACGAGAACCTTATAACTGTTCCCGAGAGAGTCCGCGATGAACACGCAGTCTTCGCTGAACCACTCGCCGCTGCCTGCGGAATTCTTGACCGCGTGTCCATAAAGCGCACCGATCGAGTGGCAGTTGTTGGCGACGGCAAACTGGGACTGCTTTGCTCACAGGTCCTTGCGCTTAAAGGAGCGCAGTTGCTCTTGATTGGTAAACACTCCACCAAATTGAAAATCGCCGAGAGGCGTGGCATCGAAACCGCAAAACCAAAACAAGCAGCCTCCAGGAAACGAGAATTTGATGTGGTCGTTGAGGCCTCAGGAGCGGCTCCTGGCTTTAGCATGGCCGTCGATCTTCTCCGTCCAAAGGGCACACTAGTTTTGAAGTCGACTTTTCATGACACTACGAGGATGGAGGCCGCCCGCGTGGTCGTCGACGAGATCTCAATCGTTGGCTCACGCTGTGGTCGATTCGCCCCAGCAATCGATCTTCTAAAGAAAGGCGCGGTAGATGTCGACAGTTTGATTAGTGAAGAATATCCACTCTCGCAAGGAGTCCACGCAATGAAGCGGGCCGGCGTACGCGGAGTGCTTAAGGTTTTGCTGCGCCCCTAAGTTGGCCGCGACCATCAAGACGGAATCATTGGTCATATATCATTTGACATTTGTCATTTACCATTTTGACCAGGCAACAGAAGGCCGACACTCTCAAAATGAGAAATGAAAAATGTCAAATGATATATGACCAATGATTCCGCCTACCCTAACATAACGTACCCAAACAGCGTCCGGAGCCTTCTCGTCCCGCCTTTTTTGCCCACAGAACCCCCTTTAGCTATACTCTAGCCCTTTCCTCGCACTCAGATTGCTACCAAATGTGAGGTGGCATATCCCGAGAGCGGAGTGTTTTGGCTACTGGAAGAGGTGAGATATGTTTGACGTCTCTAACAACCACACGACTGAAACTGAGCGCACAATCCTCCGCAAATTGCGAGTATGGATCGCCGCACTGGCTGTAGCATGTTTACTCGCCGGCATTGGAATCGGTGCAATGCTATCGGGACGGCCGATTGTCGCCCAAAGTGAAGTACAGATTGCCCGTGCGCCAGAAGCCCTGTCAGCTTCTTTTGCCGAGATCGCTCGTCGTGTTGAGCCGGCTGTGGTCAATATTGAGACCTTCCAGACACAAGTAGATGTCAACGACAAAGACAACGAAGACAAAGAGGACCAATCGCCCAACAACCCGCTGCTCGATATGTTTCGTCGCCAGCGCAAGCCGACACGGGGCGTTGGGAGTGGCTTCATTGTGAGTCCTCAAGGTTACATCCTTACCAACAATCACGTTATTGAAGACGCGACGCGTATCATTGTGGGTCTTCAATCCGGTGAAAAATATCGCGGCACGATCGTCGGCGTCGATTCCGAGACAGACGTTGCGGTGATCCAGATCGAGGCAAAAAAGGATCTGCCAACTGTAACGCTCGGTGACTCAAATGCAGCACAAGTTGGCGACTGGGTGTTGGCAATGGGCTCACCATTTGGGCTCGATCAAACTGTTACCGCCGGAATCATCTCGAAGAAAGAAAGAGAGAGTCCCTACTTCAGTCCCTTCCAACGGTTTCTGCAAACTGACGCCGCAATTAATCGCGGCAACAGCGGTGGGCCACTCGTAAATATGCGCGGCGAAGTGATCGGAATGAATTCGCAGATTGCCACCTCAACCGGCGACTATAACGGCATCGGATTCGCGCTGCCGGCAAATGAAACCAATTTCGTTTACAAGCAGTTAATCGGCCAGGGAAAAGTGAAGCGTGGCTATTTGGGAATTACGCTCGATTCCGTGCACGATGAGTTTGCCAAAGTTTACGGCTTATCAGAGGCAAAGGGCGCGATCGTGATGTCGGTAACACCGACTGAAGGCGGCCAACCAACGCCGGCAGCAAAGGCCGGTATTCAGGCCAGCGACATAATTGTCGACTTCGAAGGAGTTCCGGTAGCCAATGCTCAAGATCTGATTCAGCGCGTCGCAAGCACGCCGGTAGGTAAACAGGCCACTCTTGTTTTCCTTAGAGACACCAACGGCAAACTCGAGAGAAAGACCATCAGCGTCGTGCTTAGCGAACGACCGCCATCGAGTTTAAAAGAATGGGTTGATCCAACAAAACCGAGCACGAAGAATACTGATCCAAAGGGTAATGCGCTTCATCTCGGCATCACTCTGGCCGAACTTACTCCGCAACTCATAGCTGATAAACGCCTCACCGGGGTTCATGGGCTTTACGTCAAGGAGATCGACCCTAACGGTCTAGTCGCTGAAGTTCGCGTCCAACCTTCCGGTAATTCTGCGTTGGTTGAGGGCGACATCATTAATCGCATCAACCGCATACCCGTTGCGACTCTGGCTGATTTCCAACGAGTGTTGAATAACTTGAAATCCGGAGATCCAATAGTTCTAAACGTGACGAGGCTCCAAAGAGATCCGAAGGGCGATCGACTATCGCCGCTGATTGTGCAGTTTACATACCAATGACATATGGTGTCGGGTCAGGTCTATGGCTGGACGAAACCTGCTGGCACCTGATACCAGATACGCGGAACCTATTCTATGGCGCAGGCAAAAAAGGCTGTTTCAAAAACCAGCGTAAAGCTATTCACGCGTAGCGCCGCACGCTCCGCAGTCAAAACCTATCAAAACTACATCGACGGCAAGTGGGTTGCGAGCCACTCTGGCGAGATGTTTGAAAATCTCAATCCGGCTGACACCAACGACATTGTTGGCCGTTTTCCTCTTTCGACGAGCGACGACGTAAACGATGCGGTTAACGCTGCACAGGGTGCGTTTGATCGTTGGCGCCGTATGCCTGCTCCAAAGCGTGCCGAGTTGCTATTCCGGCTCGGCGAAATTCTGATTTCCAATAAGGATAGATTTACTGCGGATATGACCCGCGAGATGGGGAAGGTTTTGAAAGAAGCGGGCGGTGATGTTCAGGAAGCGATTGACTGCACATATTACACCGCCGGAGAAGGACGACGGCTTCATGGGTTCACTACGCCGGCCGAGATGCGCGACAAGTTTGCGATGTGCGTGCGTCAGCCTGTCGGTCTCTGCGGGTTGATCACTCCCTGGAATTTTCCGATGGCAATTCCTTCGTGGAAGTTGATCCCAGCGCTGATCTGTGGCAACACAGTTGTAATTAAACCAGCCGAAGACACGCCGTTGTCCACTTACAACCTCGTAAAGGCCTGTGAGGAAGCCGGAATTCCGCCGGGTGTAGTGAATCTCGTCACAGGCTTTGGGGAAACAGTCGGCGCGTCGATGACAAATCATCCGGCGCTACGTTTAATTTCGTTCACAGGGTCAACTGAAACTGGCCGTATCGTCGCCTCCGCATGCGCAGAACGCAACGCGATCTGTTCGCTCGAGATGGGCGGGAAAAATGCGATCATCGTGATGGATGACGCAGATGTCGATTTAGCCATTGAAGGCGCCGTTTGGGGCGCCTTTGGTACATCAGGACAACGCTGCACTGCCTCGTCGCGCTTAATCGTTCACAAAAAGGTGTATCGACAATTCGTTACCAAGTTGGTCGAACATACAAAAGGACTACGCGTCGGCAACGGTGCGGATCCAAAAACTGATGTTGGACCAGTTATTAACTCTGACGCAGCAGAGAAAGTAATGAGTTATATCCGGATCGGACGCAACGAAGATGGGGCTAAGCTGGCCTGCGGTGGCAAACGCCTCAGCCGGGGCGACTATACTAATGGCTACTTCATCGAGCCAACTGTCTTCACTGACGCTTCTCCCGACATGCGGATTTCCCAGGAGGAGATTTTTGGTCCCGTCACTACCGTGATTCCCGCAAACTCTCTCGAGGATGCAATTCAGATAGCCAGCGGGGTTCGTTACGGACTGTCAGCGGCTATCTACACACAAAACGTCAATCGCGCATTTAAAGCGATGAACGAGATGTACACGGGCATCTTTTACGTAAACGCCTCCACAATTGGCGCCGAAGTTCATCTGCCTTTCGGCGGAACGAAAGCCACCGGCAATGGTCACCGTGAAGCAGGAACACAAGTGTTGGATATTTTCTCTGAATGGAAATCCATCTACGTCGACTTCAGTGGCAAATTGCAACGAGCGCAGATTGACACTGTTGAGTCGCCTCAATGAAAAGTTTCTCAATTCGCAATTCATAAATCCCAATTAGGCCTATTACCGGAGGACAGAGAGTGATTGTTGGTCTGCCGAAAGAAATCAAAGATAACGAATATAGGGTAGGACTAACTCCCGCTGGCGTGCGTGCTCTCAGCGATGCTGGCCACGAGATCGTGGTGGAGAAGGATGCCGGTGCAGGCTCCGGCTTTGAAAATTCACTTTACCAGCGTGCCGGTGCATCGATCATTGATTCAGCTGATGACGTTTGGGCAAAAGCCGAGATGATCGTGAAAGTCAAAGAACCGATCGCTCCTGAATATCCACGCATGCGTGAGGGGCAGTTGCTATTTACCTATTTGCACCTCGCACCTGATCGCCAACTCACAAAGCAATTACTCGAACGAAAAGTTACCGGTATCGCATACGAGACAATCACCGATCGGCGCGGTACTTTGCCATTACTGACGCCAATGTCGGAAGTTGCAGGGCGAATGGCCATTCAGGTTGGCGCGCATTATCTAGAGAAGATGAGTGGCGGACGAGGAATCCTTTTGGGTGGCGTACCGGGCGTGCCCGCAGCACGCGTTGTGATTATCGGCGGCGGAGTTGTCGGCACAAACGCTGCAAAGATAGCGGTCGGTATGGGAGCTCATGTAACGATCATCGATAACAATCTCGATCGTCTCCGCGAACTCGACGACATATTCCTCTCGAAGATTTCAACCCTGGCTTCCAGCGCCTACATGATCCAGGACGCGATCTCACAAGCTGATTTAATCATCGGAGCTGTTCTGGTTCCTGGCGCGGCTGCACCGAAACTGGTGACCAAGAACATGCTTAAGGATGTTCCGAACGGCGCAGTCATAGTTGACGTTGCAGTGGACCAGGGTGGTTGTATTGAGACAACGCATCCAACCACTCACTCAAATCCGACCTACTACGTCGAAGGTGTGCTGCATTACTGCGTCGCCAACATGCCAGGCGCCGTTCCCCGCACATCTACCTTCGCACTAACCAACGCAACACTGCCTTACGCCTTGAAGTTGGCAAAACGGGGTTTCTATCAGGCCATTGCAAATGATGCGGGTTTGAAAGAAGGTGTTAACACCCTGGCAGGGCATTGCACTTACGAGGCGGTAGCGTCGGCCCAGGGAATCCCATACACGTCGGTCGATCGACTAATCAATAACACCAGCGGCGTTGCTGTCTAAGGTAAGCTAGAGAAAGGAAGCGGCGGTCGATCGCATCGGCCGCCGCTTTTGCTTTTTGGTAAGACTGCCTTTCAGCGCGCCTGCAAAGTTAGTGTCGCCAGGCATTCCAGGAGATCCTCGGCGGAAACGGGCTTCGACAAGAAGGCATCTATTCGTTCCGTTTCGGCCGAGGCGTTTTTTGGATCGAGTGCGCTCAGCAGGATTATCGGCAGGTGCGCCAGGTGTTCACTGCTCCTGATAAAGCGACACAGTTCGTAACCACTCAGGTTAGGCATCATCGCGTCGGTGATTACCGCCTGGACCCCCAGGCTCATGAGGATATTCATGGCCTCCAAACCATCGGCCGCCGAGGCGACTTCATAACCAGCTCGTTGAAGCATAACCTCCAGGTATCTCCTGAGGGCTGGGTCGTCTTCTGCCAATAAGACAGGTCGCGATTCTGCGGACCCTTGGTCAGGATGCACTCCATCGCCTTTTGTGACTTCAATTTCTTCCGATGAGATCATGTCTGCGAGCTAAAACTTTGATTGGCCGTGAGGCTTTGAAGGGCTCCTGGCTGGGGTTAACCGCCACAAAGCAGAGTAAAACGCCAAAACCTGATTGTCAATGTTTTCCACCTTTGGGCAAATTTCCAGCCATCGGAAAGAGGACTGCGGTCTTGAGCTGTAGAAATTCCGCTTAATCGATGAATACTTGGTGCCAAAGCTCCAACCCCAAGAGCTGGAATACCTGAAGATTGTTGTCTTCCCGGCCGGAAAAGGTAGCATCAATAACTCGCTTAACTTCCTTGGGACGGAAGAGGCCGCGTCGTTTGACCGTCTCCTCCGATAGCAGATCGTTGATCATTGGTCGTAAAGGTCCTCGAAGCCAAGATCGGATGGGCGCACCAAATCCAGCTTTCTTCCGCCAAACGACATCCTTTGGTAAGACGCTCTCCAGGGCTCGCTTGAGCACGTACTTACGTTTCAGTCCACGCAGCTTTAAACGGTCAGGCATACGCGCCGACATTTCGATCATCTCGCGATTAAGGAATGGGACACGCACTTCAAGATTCACAGCCATTGACGTCTTGTCAGTTGTAATCAGGTTAAGGCAAGGAAGAAAGGTCTTTAGGTCAACGTAAAGTAGCCGGTTTAGAGGCGCGGCGTCTTGCACGCGTGCGAAGTAGGCGCGATGCGCTGCATACTCGTCATACTCGCGCGTGCGAGTACGCCATTCGTCCGAGTAGAGGCGGCGCTTCGCTTCCGTTGTGAAGTACGTACCATAACCGAGATAACGGTCCTCAAAATCGAGCGCGGCGCTTCGAGCAAACTTCTTCGCGTTGCGAAGCGGCGCGGTAAACTTCCCTGGAAGTCCACCCGGTAGTGCATGCTCGACGGTCTTCATCAACGGTCGACGCAAGAGATTCGGCACTGGATCAAACGCTGAGGCAATCTTCATCGCCAGTTGCCGTGGGTATCCAGCAAATACTTCGTCGCCGCCCATACCTGACAACATGACTGTCAGAGTCTCACGCGCTGCTTTCGATACAAGATAGCTCGGAATGGCCATATCAATTGGCGGCTCATCCATGTGATACACAAGCTTCGGCAACAGTTCAGCGATTGATGGTTTCAATAGGATTTCGTGGTAATCAGTTTGCAGTTGCTCATTGACGCGGCGGGCCCAACGAACATCATCTGGAATAATGTCGTAGCGCAGGTCTTCGCTCGCGATGCCGGCTGTATACGTGCTGACGGGTCGACCATTACTATGCCGCTCCATCATTGCCACAATTCCGGAAGAGTCGATACCACCCGACAGAAATGATCCGAGTGGAACATCGGCAACCATCTCCATCTTCACAACTCGATCAAGCGTCTCAAGCACTCGATCTCGCCACCATGCCTCGTTCTTTCCTTCCTGGATATCGGCGAATGAAACGTCCCACCACTGATTGATCCTAATGTCATCAAGGTGAAACTGGAGAACGTGAGCTGGCGGAACCGTGTTAATTCCGGCAAACAAAGTAGTCGGGTCTGGAGCCCACAGGAAGGTCAGAAATTGATGTAGAGCTTCAGGATTGATTTCCGACTTCAATAATTGAGCGGCAAGGATTGCCTTTACTTCGGAAGCAAAGACAAACGCAGCTGGTGTTCCGTCTCGACCGGGAATGAAAGCGTAGTAGAGGGGCTTGATGCCAACGTGGTCGCGGGCGAGCGTTAAAGTCCGCTCCTTATTGTCCCACACTGCAAATGCAAACATGCCATTGAGGCGGCTAACGGCTTCCGAACCCCATTCAGCGATGGCTACCAGCAAAACTTCCGCGTCGCTGTTAGTGCAGAACCGATGTCCGAGCCCACGCAGCTGTTCGCGGAGTTCGCGATAGTTATATATCTCGCCGTTGAAAGTGAGAACGTATCGACCGTCAGGCGAAAGCATCGGTTCATGGCCAGACGGGCTTGTATCGATGATCGCCAATCGACGGTGACCGAGACAAACGCGTCGACCGTAAGCGTCGATCGGATTCGAGACCCAGACACCATGATCGTCGCGGCCCCGATGCTCAACACTCTTGAGCATGGGGCCGATATGTCTTTCAGGATCAAGGCTAACAATTCCGGCAATGCCACACATAAGGGAAGGTCTTCGGTCTTTGGACTTGGTTCTTTGTGCTTTGTACCTCGGGCTTTGGCCGTGTCGGGAGCACGAATAAAGACGAAGCTCAAGGACCAAAGGACAAAGGCCTAAATCGCAACATCACTCGATCGCGAAGGGTTGATGCTCCCTTAGCGAGTCGAGTGTTCGAAAGGTCGCACGACTGGTGGCAGCAAGTTCCTCCAAACTAATCGGTGGACCTCCACCATCGAGCACGCTTGCACAGATCGCGCTCACCTGAGCTTGTTGCCCCTTATCCTGCGCGCGCAACGTGACCTGCTCTTCGCGACCATCTTTGTGCAAACTCGCGCGGCGAAAATCATCCAACACGAAACTCTTGCCTGCACCAAATATCTCGACGCGTTCTTTCGGTAGGCTCTTGTCGCCCTCACTGAGATACGCCACGCTGCCATTGGACCCGTCGGCAAATCGCAAAGTGATGAAAACCGAGTCAACATCGACGGTCTTGTCAGATTTGCCACTAACTGATTCCGCAAAGACCGACACCGGTCGCGCATCAGTCAAAAACTGCATTAAATCGATGAAGTGACACACTTCACCGATGATACGGCCGCCACCCTCATGCGGATCTTGTAACCAGTGCTCTTTCGGGATACGACCGGCGTTCACTCGATAGAGTATGGACAATGGTGTATTGCGATCTGAGAAGAAGTTTTTCGCCTGCTGAACAAGAGGCGAGAACCTGCGGTTGAAACCGACCATCAACCGTCCAGTCGAACTCTGTGCCGCATCCAGAACTGCGCTCAGTTCCTCATCGTTCAGAGCTAGTGGCTTTTCGACAAAGACATTCTTGTTTCGCTCAAGAGACTTCCGGGCAAGCTCGGCGTGCAAGTCATGTCTCGTTCCGATGAGAACAAGGTTAATCTCGGGGTCGTCAATGATTTCGTCTGCGCTGGAGACGGCGTATGCGAACCCAAATCTCTTCCCGACGTCGTGTGCTGAAATACCAGACGCAGTAGCTATCGATCGAAATTCGATCTCCTCATTTTTAAAGTGGGGCAGCAACATCGTTGGAACATAGCCGCCCGCCCCAATTACACCCAACACAATTGACTTGTCAGCCTTGCGCATCGCAGACGTCGTGAGCGGTATCTTGCGCGTGACCTCTGTTTCCGGATCGTAATTTAGAACAACTCCGAGGTACGGCTCTTTTGAATCCGCTGAGATTAACTGGTAGGCGCGTTCTGCTTCTGTGACCGGAAACCGATGGGTCGTCAATCGATCAACGTTGACACGATTGTCTGCGACTAGCTCGAGAAAACTCTCAATGTTTCGTTTTTCAGTCCACCGCACATATGGAAGCGGGTAGTCGTGGCCTCTCTCTTCATAATCGGGATCATAACGACCGGGTCCATATGACATGGAGACTATCAGCCTAAGTTCGCGACTGAAGAATGGTGCACGCGGAATGTCCAGGCCTGTCATGCCGACGACAATCACGCGGCCTTTTAAACGCGAGACTTTGGCTGCCAGCTCGACAGGATGATTTGAATCGGTCGCAGCTGTGATAAGCACAGCGTCCGCACCGCGGCCACGTGTCCATGTCTCAACCAGCTTCGGCGTCTCGTCATTCGAGACTGTCGCCATGTCAGCGCCCAGCTCACGCGCGAGCGACGCTCGCTCTGGATCGAGATCCAGACCAAAAACACGGCAACCATTTGCTTTCAGCAGTTGCACAGTGAGCTGCCCCACCAGGCCCAAACCGATTACAACAACCGACTCACCAAGTGTTGGCTCGGCCAGCCGAACGCCCTGGAGCGCTATTGCACCCAACGTCCCAAACGCTCCGGCCTCGAAGCTAACGGGTTCGGGAAGATGAACGCAAAGGTTCTTTGGTACTGACAAGACCTCTGCATGCGACGCAAAGCCGACACCTGCGCACGCGACACGATCTCCAATTCGAAATTCTGACACATCTTCAGCAATCGCCATTACTACTCCAGCGGCGCTATAGCCCAACGCCTGTGACGCAGCCATCTTGTCGCGCACTGAGGCGATTGTGTTAAAGAAGCCGTCAGTTTTGACTTTGCTTACTACTGCTTTAACAAGGTCCGGTCGCTCGCGGGCTTCCTGAACCAGCCCCTTGCTGATTAGTTCGACTGCGGCGCGCTCCGTTCCAGCGCTAATCAACGATGCAACCGAGCGCACCAGAACTCGCCCTCGCTGGAGCGCCGGCATCGGAACCTCACCAACAAAAGGCCTGCCTGTCTTTCGGTTTTGCAGTACTTGTTTCATAACTGCGATCGACTTGAGTCTTTCCCAGCTAGTGTCTTCTCTAATAATTCACTAACCCATTCAGCACGAGCGTCCCAGGTTCCGGAAGCCACTGACGCCTGCCGTAACGCTGCCGAGTTGGGATTGACCTCGCGAAGTGCATCCTCCACCAACCTGATAAAGTCATTGCGACTGCGAGCAATTCTCAAAACGGCCGCCATAGGTTCGTATTCCGGCAGCGGCGAGATGACGACCGGTTTGCCGGTTGCCAGATATTCACGGACTTTGATCGCCGAGCCATAACTGGTGAAAGCCTGCTCAGTTTCCCACGGCAGCACGCAGACGTCGAATCCTGCGGCATACGCCGGAAGATCTGCATAAGGAACGGGACCGAGGAAATGCGTGTTTGGCAACTCTTCTATTTCCAGCCCACGCGAGTAATTGCCGATGAATACCCACTGCCACTCGGGCCGTTCGCGGGCGGTTCGCTTTATTAATTGCTGATCAACCAGCCAGGGTTCGATCGCGCCAAAGTACCCCAACCGAGGCTGAGGAATCTTAGCAACTTCCGGAGCGACCGCCATCTTCCCATTTCCGACCTGGCACCAGTGATCGTAGTCGACACCCTGTTCAAGTAAGTAAGAGTGCTCCTGTCCACGTGTAGCTTCGCTAAAGAGCTTTCGGCCTGAATAAAAGATGAGATCCGAGGAATCGATCGCATGTTCATGGAGACTACGAATTAGCGCTGGATCGGTCGCGTGATCCATCGTGTTCGCATCATACTTGTCTGATACCTGATAGACGACAGCCGCTTCATGAAGGGTTCCTATCATCTCAGCAGCGGTGGGAATAGCGATCCAAAGAATTGGTTTCGACAACCCTCGATTCCTGGCAAGTCTGTTGATCTGCGTGCTGATCAAGCGGCGATTTATTGCTCGTGCTGCAGCCGTTCCGAAAAATGGCAAGCTCGCAGGAGAGACGATGGTGATACCTTCTTCAGTTTGGCGGGCCAACTTGGAATAACTGCCGAGCTTGCGCTTGATTCGCGGCAACAAATCTTTGTGCGCCAGGGCCGGCAGTCCCATTGAAATCGAGTTAACGAAGATTACCTTGTTGCCGGCACGAGCAAACTTGCGCATCAAGTGTGCCTTGGAGTGCGGGTGGTGATACCACCAGTCTTCACCGCCAAAACAGATTATGGATCGATTTGTCAGCATGCTGGATTTGGCAGCGAGGTTACATCTCTTTCGCGCAGTAGCCTGCATGATACATTAGCGCGCGGTCTTTTTTGATCACTGACGTGTATGCGCCCCAGCGGACTGGATTCAACGAAGACAAGCGGCCATCACCTGGATTTTGTGTCTAGCATTACTGTTTCTGTATCGCAACATCAAGTACCCCACAAGAATAGGACAGTTTGAAGTTGCTGCTTGCCCTCTCCTTACTTGTCCTTGAATCCAATTAAGCGCATGGGTAGAAACTCCTCGCCCAACGCCATTAACTCAGAAGAAAACGCGTCATTGGAACGGGTGCTGTCTGAGACTTCTCAGCAGTTCCAGTCTTTTTCACAACCAAGCGCTTTAATTGATCCGGCTTAACAATTGGGATTCCCGCTCGGTGCAACACCTTTAGACAAACCGCTACACCCGGCCACCACAGAGGCAAAGGAACTGCGCGGTAACGCTTCGAGATGCGCCACGCCAGTTTAACTCCGCTCAAGTTCTCGGGCCCGCAAACATTTTCGATCCTGACTCCTTCTTCGTGACGTCGGATGAGTTCTGCGGCAAACACGCTGAAGTCGTCGATGTGGATAGGCGCGAAATTCAGATTTGGATGGCCCCACAACGCTGGAACGATCCGCAACCTGCACGCCATTTCCAGCATGCGATCGATTCCCTCGTGCCCTTCGCTTCCATAGATTTCAGCCGGCCTAATGACTAGCAAACTTTTCCAATCCATTTTTTGAAGTTCTTTTTCCGCCGCAAGCTTGGACTCACCATACGCACCACTACCGGGCGAGGCACAACGCGTACTAATGTATACAAATCTGCGACAACCTTGTGCTCGCACGATCTTCGCCAGTCGCAGGGCGCCTTCCAAGTTGATCTTCCAGTACTTCTGCTCATCCAGCGAATGTGTCAGTCCAGCAAAGTGAATCACCACGTCGAACGGCATGCGCAGTGAATTGACACTCATTTCTGACTCGAGATCCAAGTCGATTGTATGAACCCCAGGGTGGGAAATGCGGACGTCGTTCCGGTGACGACTGCACCAAACCTCTGCATCGAAATCTACAAGCAAACGTTGTAATACGTTGGCAGCAATAGGAGACGATGCTCCGGTAAGCAACATTCGCATCTTGTTTATTGACGAGCAACTTTGTACAGCATTGCAGGCGGATCGGGATATGTATACCATCCCAGCGTGACCGAACCCTACTTTTCATTGGTAGTTCTTTGTTACCGAAGCGGGCAAAGCATTATTCCCTTCGTCGAGCGCCTGCAACGAACGCTGTCACGATGCAATTTCTCGTGGGAACTGGTGCTCGTAGGTAACTACATCGAGGGCAGTGACGACCAAACCCCAGAGGTAGTCACAAAGCTCGCAGAAAAGTCACCCAACATCCGAACGGTAATACGGCCGAAGCAGGGAATGATGGGATGGGACATGCGCATGGGCCTTGACGCCGCACGTGGCACCTACATTGGAGTTATCGATGGTGACGGGCAGTTTCCACCGGAATCGATCGTCGCGTGTCTCTTGAAAGCGGAATTGGAAGATCTGGATTTAACAAAGACCTACCGGGTAGTCCGAGACGACGGTCTGTATCGCCGTTTTATATCCTTTGTCTACAACGCAGTCTTCAGCATTCTGTTCGGGTTCAAAGTACGGGACATCAACTCCAAGCCTAAGATTATTCGTCGCGATAAATACGAATTGCTGCACCTGGAGTCAGATGATTGGTTTGCCGATGCCGAGATTGTCATTCGCGCTCGTGAGCTTGGTCTAAGAATTGGTGAGACACCGGTTCATTTCTCGGCAAACGATAAGAGAGGCTCCTTTGTGAAGCCGAAGGCTGTGCTGGAGTTCAGTTCTAACCTCCTGCGATACAGGTTCTCGCGCAATCAAAGGCGTAGTGCTGGCGAGCTTTCACGATCAACAGCAGAGTGATGTGTACCTTACGATGGTTGTCTACTCACCTCGGCGCGCTATGCACACTGCTGAAACGCCGAACGGTAACGCCCCTCGTTCAAGCACGAGTCTTTCAGCTCCAAACAACCAACTAAAGGGTGTGTTCATTAGCGACAGGTTGATTCCATATTCTGTTGCCGCTCGTAGGCCCAACCAACGCATCACGGAACGAACCACAAGGACGGGCACGAAAAAACTGATGTTTGCATAGCTCGCGCGCTCAATCACGAAACCGGCCGCTTCAACCACTTTCAGCAAACCTGGCAATGTGTAGCGACGCCGGTGATTGCTGACATCATCTTGCACTCCCCAAAGAAACATGAATGCTGGAACAAACAGCAACACGCGACCGCCTGGACGCAATACACGTCTGATTTCTCTTAGCCCCTGCAAATCGTCGTCCAAGTGTTCGATCACATCCAGCGCGGTCACTAATTCGAACGAGCCGTCTTCATAGGGTAGATCCTCTGCAGCTCCAAGTTTCACGGACTTCAATCCACGTTCATGACAGAACTCCAAAGCCTGCGGAGAAATGTCAACGCCTTCTGCCTTTCCGTAGGCGGCCAGCATTTTTAGATTGGCGCCAGTGCCACATCCGACATCCAGAATTCTTGGCTCCGGATTATCCAGCGTTGAGCGGATCCGCTTTACAAGACCTTGAATAATCCTGCGGCGCCCGAGATACCACCAGTGAGTCTCCTCGACCTGATAAAGAATCGGATAGTGGTGCGACTGCATCTCCTTCGGCAGGTTGGCAGCAATGTTATTGTCACTGCGCTCCATGCGTTCTTTAAGACGGACTCCTTTCCAGGTTATGCATCGAGGCGCTTGCTCTGTTTACACTAGCAGATCGAAGCTTGGTCCAAAGGCCACAGAGTCCCAGCCCGTAGAAGATCAACAAGAGCGCCTGCATAGGTAAGCCATATCTTACTTCGGAATGAGCGACTGAAAGAGTTGCCAGATAATAAACTACGGTGGAGAGAAGGAGGCCGGTCGTCCGAAAATCTCTACGCATGCCCATCCAAATGCCTATTAAGATTAACGGCAGTGCAAGGTAACGCATCACGCTCTGGATCATACCCGTGACGTTAACAATTGTTGACAAAGGAAATGTTTGCCGGCTTACGGGTAAACATTTGCTACTTGTCACATTGATCCCGGCACTTCCCAGGCTCGGTACCGGCTTGCCTGCGAGTTTCAGATGGCCCAAGCCACGTTTCGCCATCACGCCTGCGTACCAAACAGGATGAGCCTTTATGATCGCGAAGGCTCTTTGCCCTCGCTCTCGATCGCGGCGGATACCATCCGGGAAAACTAAGCCCAGCGGCGCATCAGGCGGTAATCCCATGGCACGACGGTCTTGATCAATCATCTCTTCATCGCAACAAGGCGCACCAAACTCTGCTCCCCGATCTGTTTCGCCAATTCCGGCCAGGAAATTCCATCCAACATTGAGACCTGTAGGGGCAACCTCCGGATAGAAAACCACGAGATTGCGAATCACCACTGGAGCGATCATGATCAGCGTCGACAATGTGATTGCGGCGGCTAATCTCAGTCGTTTTCTGAAAGTGGCAGACAGAAAAATAAAAACAGCAGCTGACCAGGCAACGAACAGGAGCAGCGGATTAACTCGAATCCAACTTGACAGACCCAACAGAACACCTGCGCCAATACCCCATGCAACGCTTTGGCGCTTGAAACTCAACAACAAGAACCAAATGGCGGCCAAAACGAGCCAACTGGTAGGCACATCAGCACCGGGCACCGTTGCATAGAGCGCCAGTAATGGTGATAGAGCCGTCAACACTCCTGCGGTAAGACCAACAGTCCAACCGTACGCAGTAACAGCTATTCCAATCACCAGTAGGATAGAAAGCGAATCTATGATCCACTGGACGTGATGTACTGCTGCTGCCGATCTTTCACTGGTCGCTGCGTAGATCAAGGCAATCCACACTCGAGTGCCCGGAGGGTATTGAATCAGGTCCGTACGCGACGGATCAGGAATCCAAAAAAAGGACTCTTTACCGTCAAGCACAGCCTGAGCCTGCTTGTCGAAAATCGCGAAAGAACCACTTTGGAACCAACTGGGGTCAGTTAAATGGGCAGCGATGAAATTTGCGGTGAGCCCGCGTATGAAAGCGCCAAGCACGAGGATGCAGAGCACGGCCGCGAGCTTTTGAAACTGTGACTTTCCGGTCTTCTCCAACTCTTTTCGACCCTATTTCTTCACTTCCTCGCAGTGACGACAACATTCCATCCAACCCGTCGTCGCAGTCGACGAAAGAGCGACTCAGAAACGAGAGGAGCCAGAAAACGAAGTTCGGATCGAGTTAGTTGTTCAACTTCGACGGCAACATGTTCGAACGAACTAAAAAGCTGGCGAGACTGTGCTCGACTGTACACCTTAACCAAGGGCCGGGCTTCGTGATCGCTGTGTTCAATCACTCGACTCATTATCTCTTCAGCGGACCGGCCTCGTAAAAACTCCCCCCCGAGCAAGCCGCGACGCAAAACGATCTCAACCCAGTAGTTAAGGGAGTTGCGATGATAAAGCATCACTTTTGCTGTTCCGCCTTTCCTCAATACGCGGTGGACTTCGCTTATTGCTCCCTGAGTATCCGGAGTGTGATGCAAAACGCCGTTTGAATAGACAACGTCAAAGCTTTCAGACTGAAACGGTAACCGCTCGCCATCTGAAATCATGAAAGCTCCACTAAAGCCATAAAGGGCAAATCGATGGCGAGTTATCTCTACAGAGCGCGGTGTCAGGTCTACAGCAGTGCAGTGCGCACCACCCCGGGCAAACTGCAGCAAGTCAGTTCCCATTCCGCAACCAATTTCCAGCAACTTCGCCCCGCGAAAGTTTCCAAACTCCATCAAGCGTGGCATCCATGGTGCGTACTCCGAATAACGATGACGCTCGATGGCGTCGAAAAACTCACGAGTCCCTAATTCATGTTCACGATCGTACTCGGCGCCACAAGGATCCTGGCCCCATTGCTCACGCGCTCGAAGTTTCTCCCCAGCTAAACTACTCATGATTCACAAGTCCATGAACCATAGGCATCAAGCACTCGACGAGCATTGTGCATCCATGTGTACTTTTGCACGGCCACGTCTCGCGCATTGGCGCCCATACGGGCCCGCAGTTCGGATGATTCAGCCAACCTCATTATTGCAACGGCGAGCTGGCCCACGTTTCCTGGCTCGACAAGCAACGCGGTACTTTCATCTTCAAGTACTTCACCGATCTGACCTAAACGGCTGGCGACGATCGCTTTACCCATCGCCATGTATTCGAAAAGCTTGGTGGGCGAACCGAAGAAGTCGCTTCCGTCAGCAAGGGGGACGTGAGGCGCAGCGAGAATATCGCATGCGTCGAGCAACGCGGGCACTCGCTCGTATTGCACAGCACCTGTAAAGATTACTCGGCCCTTTTCAGATTCGGATTTTAGAAGTCTTTCCACCTCACCGTGCAAACTACCGCTCCCTACGAACAGGAACCGAATGGCCACGTTCTCGGGAATTGTCTTGATTGCCTCAGCAAGCTTGAGTACGCCATGCCAGGGACCGAACGTTCCGACAAAACCGACTACCACTTCATCATCGCGGATTCGGAGTTCGGATCGGGTTTCATCGCCGCCGACTCCAGGTCGAAAAAGCGCGACATCAACTCCATTCGGATTAACAACGATTTTGGGGACGGGAACTCCTCTGGCTTCCAGGTTACGGCGCTCCACGTCGGAAACGACAAAAATACGCGCCGCTGCCTTAAGGTTTAATCGCTCGTAACGTTCCAAAAGATCCAGCCTTCCAACACGGTCCCAATGACGCCCAACCCACACCTCGGAACCGTTGTATTCCAGAAAGAGAGGACGTCTTGTGCGAAGCGATGCAACGACGCCGGTCCAACTAAAGCGCGCATATCGCTGATAAATGAAATCCGGATTGGCGCTCTCGATCATAGGAACAGCGGCTTCTGTGAAGACAAGGTTGTTCTGAATGTCAAAAAGCGCTCTGGTGCCTCCAACTGACTGCGGTTGAATGATCGTAAACTGATCCTTTGGAACATTGATACCGGCTACCACATCGTTGCTGATAATGCTGACCTGCGATCCGAGTGCCCTGAGCGCATCAATCACACCCTTGATGTGACTGGCAGCGCCTCCTGCCTGCGTTCCCGGCCCAGGGGTGGCGCGGAGGTAAACCACACATGGAGCAGCACGCTCTTCCACGCGTCGACTGCCACAGTCTGCGGTTAACGTCTTCTCGAGTTCGGACTCCAGTCGTAACAATTCATGCTGCGACTGGGTGTAGGCGGCTGCACTCGTGACAGCTTCGCGGGTCAACCTTGCAGGCGCACCAAAGAGAAGATTCGACCGCGATTTTCTGAGTACACCGCCGTGCGAATCGATCATCAATACTTCGCGAGCACCAGCGAGTGCTCCGAAAAGCATGAACAGATTTTGTCCTCGTTGCCACGACAGGCGTTCGGTTGCAATTGCAAAAACATTTGGCCGTCGCGCGCGCAGAGAGTTAAGACGCTTCGTCACACTGCCACTCTCAAATTCGACCCTGGAAATCGCCTCGATCAACGCATCCGGATAGAGTTGGGCCAGCTTATCGAGCCAACGAGTCGAATCGCCGCTGAGCGCTAGCAGAACAACTTTCATCCACGCAAACTCCCGCGGGCTGTCGTCACGATACTTGAAAGGTTGAACAACTGGCGGACTTCGCCTTGACGCAACATGAAGGTGTTAGAAACGGATCGCCCCGTAGTCGCTCGAAAGTAAAGAGCCACTAAACCAAAGATCAATGCGTAACTGAAAGCCGAGGCAACGGCAGCACCTACGGCACCGAAACGCGGCACCAGCGAAAAAACCAAAAGCAGGTTCACCGCCAATGTAACAAGCCAATAAAGCGGGATAGCTCTTGGAAGACCCAACGCATTGAAATGCTGGACAAGTACTGACTCGAGTCCAACGAGATAAACGCCAGGCAGCAAAATCAGCAGCAACATCGTAGCTTCAGAAAAAGCGGAACCATAGATCACCGGCAACAGGAAGCTCAACGGAATCGCTGCGAGACAACAAAACAGCATGATGAAGGCTGTGTACCTCGTAATCAGACATGTGGTCTCGCCGGTCGCATCCTGCTCCGCGACGACTTTAGGAAAAAGTATAGTTGCGATGACGCTCGGAAGCAGCATTAGCATTAACGCGAACTGCGAAGCAATGCTGTACACACCAGCTTCGGCTGTTCCCCAGAAATGATTTACAACCAGCAAGTCCGCGCGAAATATGATTGCACCCGCGAGAATGGAAACATGGAACTTAATTCCATAAAAAACCATTTGGGATAGCAGCGTCGCGTCAGCTCGCCACCTCGATTGCAAAAGAGTTGGTCCGGAGACTACGAGCATAACTGCAATAAGAACACTAACCAGGATTGCTGCCGTGGTATTTAGGGCGACAAGCACTTTCAATCCGTCATGAAGGGCTATCAGCGCCAGGAGAGCATTAATCAGTACAAACGACTGTCCGGCGAGGTCGAGCAGATTGAAAGCTTTTATCCTTCCGATAGCCAGAAGAATGTTCAGACCAATCAGCGTTAACACTTGAAAGGGAATCGAAATTGCCGCGATGAGAATCAGGTCCGGAGAAATAAAGCCAAACCATCCAGGACGAACCGCAGCCAGGGTGCTCAGTCCCAATGCCAGAATAGAACCAACCACGATCGCAAAAAGTAACGAGTTGACTACAGCTGCGCGAAAACGACTTTGGTCCTGCGCGATGAAATAGGTGTTCGATGATGGGAGTCCGAGGCTGCCAACCTGAACGATTGTCGCTACTGCCACGTTGATAACAGCTAGTTCTCCGACACCCTTCGCTCCGAGCCAGCGCGCCACGATAATTCCAGCAGCGACACTGTTCACAATCATGAAAACGCGCGTCGCAAAGGTCCAGGCCACGTGCGTGGAGAACCGACGTACATTCGTGGTATCAAGGGCCGAATCATTGGTCATATATCATTTGACATTTGTCATTTATTTTGAAGCCACCGTCAGGGGCCCTAACACTGGGACCGCAGGCGTCTCGCCTGGTGCGTGTCGTTAAGAACCTGACAAGAGCAAACAAGCTTGTTGAGAGAGGCCTTAGCAGGCGAGAGCCTGCGGTCCCAGTGTCAGGGCCACGGACAGTTCTGCAAATGATAAATGACAAATGTCAAATGATATATGGACCAATGATTTTGCTTTCCTCTCTCCAACCCCTTATCACCTCCGCTCAATAAAGCGCTCGTACCACAAACTCAGATTCAGCAAAGCCCAAAGGTGAAAGCCCCAGTCTTTCGTTCTGTTGCGATGTTGGTCCAACATTCGACCTATAAACGCATAGTCGAACAGCTCGCGACGGCGCATCGTGGAATTCATCAGGTGCTCATCAAACCAAGAACCAAGCCCTTCCCTGAACCACTCGCGAACTGGAGCGCCGAAGCCGCGCTTGCGTTCGTAAAGAAGATCGTGAGGAAGGATCTCCTCGAGCGAACGCTTAAGAATGTGCTTGCCACTGGTCCCCTCCACTTTCAAGGAACGTGGTAACGCAAGTGCATACTCAACCAGGTGGTGATCAAGGAATGGCACACGTGCTTCAACACTGGTAGCCATTGTGATTTTGTCGACACGCATCAAGAGGAGTTCTGGCAAGCGGAGTTTCAATTCCAGATAGGTCATGCGCGCGAGGAAATCAGAACCTGGCCGCTCGCGCTCAATGTGTTTCAGATACGATTCCACAACCTGCAAAGAAGAATTGCCGTTCATTCGCTCTCGCGTCTTGCGAGAAAGCACTCGAGGTTTGAAAGTCTCGTCGTAAATAACGACGCCTCCCCAAAATAGTGGCTCATCAGCACCAAGCCGGCGAATCAGCTCAATAGCAACGCGCTTCCTGCCCGTCGCTTCAAGAGCCGGGCGAGATAGATTAGAAACTGCGCGCCGCAGGGCGCGTGGTAGCGTTTCTGCAAGTCGCCAGAAGTTCTCGTAGATTCGCAGATGACGCACGTAATTCTCATAGCCACTAAAGATTTCGTCGGACCCTTCACCGACTTGCACCACTATAGTTCCCGAGTCGCGCGCGAGTTTGGAAACGTAATACAGCGGCACACACACAGGATCAGCGATGGGTTCATCCTGATGAAAAACCAGAGTCGGAAGAAAATCCTGCATGTCCTTTTCGGAGATGATCACTTCATGGTGATTCGTACCAAACTGACGCGCAATCCTCCGCGCCGAATCCAGTTCGTTTAGATACTCAGCATCTTTGAAACCGACGGTGAAGGTCTCAACTGGTCGTGACATCTGTTCTGACATGAGGGCGACATTGGCTGATGAATCAACACCGCCCGATAAGAACACCCCGAACGGCACATCCGACATCATTCGTTTGCGAATTGAGTCTCGAAGCAATCGTAGGATTTCTGCGCGATGCTCGTCTTCACTGCGGACAGGCGTTTGGGCTGGAGGCAGTGCGTCCCAGTACTGCCGCAAGTTGAGAGCTCCATCGCGCTTTAAGGTTAGCATGTGACCGGCCGGAAGCTTTTGTATGTCGCGAAACAGCGTGCTCGGCGCTGGAGTGGTTACAAACGTCAAGTAGTGATAAAGCGCATTCTCATCAATGTCGGGGATTACTGCGGGATGCTGCAGAATAGCTTTTATTTCGGACGCGAAGATAAATCGCCCGCCTTTGCAGTAGAAATAAAGGGGCTTAACACCAATTCGATCGCGGACCAGAACAAGTTGCTGTTCATCTGAGTCCCACAATGCGATGGCGTAATCGCCTTCGATGTCGTCAACGAAGTCGAGTCCTCGTTCTTCATACAAGTGCAGAATTGTTTCTGAATCAGTTCGTGAGGAGTATTTGTGTCTCCGTTCTTCGAGCCCGGTGCGCAACAGAGCATGGTTGTAGATCTCGCCGTTGAATACCAGCCACGTACGCTCGTCGCAGCCGTGCATTGGCTGATGACCCGCCGCAGAAAGGTCGATGATCGATAAACGACGAAACCCAAAACCGCCGCGACCTTCGTCAAAGATCAACTCACCCGCGTCGTCAGGCCCACGGTGGGTCATCTCATCGCGCATGCGGAGGATGAGGGATGGTTCCACCCGTCCCTCACTCGCGCCATATTCCCAAACTCCACAAATTCCGCACATCAGAAAAATGTCCGGCGAACTTAAAAAACCAGCCACAGATAATCATCGATGACACAGATCAAAACCGATAGGTAAACAAATGGTCTCATTGATAGGCTTCTTACGTGCTTATCGCGTCTTTTGATCTGTGTCATCCGCAAAATCTGTGGCTCATTTCCGTTTGGAGAGAATTTTTTCACAGCTTCTTCCGCAAGGTGGTTCATTCCCTAACACGGAGAATCTTCCACTCCAGTTTGTCAACCCGCCCCGAAATACGCCAGCAGGCCGTAACTGAATTCAACATTTCACCGTAATCGCTGGACGTCGCCTGATCCTCCAATACCGGCGCACCTTGTAAACCCAATGCAACAATCGCCAGTTTTGTATCGATCGCCTCATCGCGTGCAACCACCTTCGAACCGTCGACCCTCACTTGCAAACCCGGTGCAAAATGAAACCTCACCTCTAAATCATGTTCAGCTTCGCCAAAAAACTCATCTTCAATCAACCACCAACGTTCCTTCTTATCGAACGTGACTGAACGACGATGAGTAATAGGAGCCGGCAGCCTCGTGTAGCCATAATGTTCCGCTACCACCTTGTCACAATCTGCATTTGACTCCCAGAGCAGAACTCTCGGGTGGGCTTCGTCCCCAATCGCAAACGGAACATGTACGTCGGTCGTGTTCTGCTCCTCATTATCGATCCGGACTGTCGAATGATACGCCGTCGAGCGAAACTCGTGGCGCCTCCGTAAGTTCGCGCTGTAAACGTAGGTACCTGGATCGACGATAAAGGGACGTCCCGTTGCTGAAACCTCAATACTCAGGGCGTCGTTGTGTCCATGAGAACCGCGCCCATTGACGCCTGCTCCGCTGGCATTGAAGCACAGGTAAAGATCAGCTTCCCGCATGACGTAAGTTCCAGCCTCGGGAAATGACGTAGACGCTTCGTGTGCCGCTGAAGAACCCATGCTCTGAAACGCCTCTACTCCATCCTCACCCAAAATCCAAAGTAACTCCTCTGGCGGCTGCATGCCTTCGGGCTTGAGGGATGGATCATTGAATAAGACCGCTCCTACTGCCAAAAGATATGCATGATCGTTAGCGCGTCGGTGACGAATAGGAAGAACTTGCCCACTATCGGAATCGCCGATCAATGGAGCAAGCCCATCTGGTCGCAGGTACGCTCGCAGGTATACGAGCATCTGGTGCAACTTGCGCCAGTACTTCTCGTCGATCTCCACTTTATTAGCCCTGCAAAGTATGAAGGAGTAGAGAAACAGTTCCAGAACGAACCGGTGGTATCCGGTTGATGATTCAAAGTCGGCACCGTCAGGCAAGACCTGTTTATCCATTTCCCGAAGCATCTGGACCTTTCCAAAGTCACGCCAGTACTCGCCATCGCGAAACTCCGGAAGCATCAATCCCAACCAAAGGAGTCCGACAACATCTGAAAGATAGTGATTGCTCGTCGCGATGTAGGAGAACTCAAGATTCCGGCGAATGTAAGTGCCGTGTTGCTGCAAGAGTCGCAGAAAAAACGAGAGTGAGTCGGGATTAATTTGTCTCGAGCGACGAACCAGCTGAAAAGCGGCAAGCAGGTTCATGGCTCGGAGAGCGACTTCCATTGCGCACGTCCAGTTTACCCCTCGCCCAAGAGGATTCTGCTCGCTCCACCTTCGCAATTGCGCAAGAAATTCAACGGCGAAGAACTCCTCGTTGGTAACAGCGTAGGCTCGTCCGAGCGTAACCAGGTGGCCCAGACGGTTCAACTCCCAAACGACCCGAGCATCCGAGCCATCCGATCTCATTAGTTCAATTTCACGATGGTAGTGAGGCGGCCAAACGTGACCAGAAAGCGGATCACGAGTCCACGCGATATCTCTGCCGAAACATTTTTCACCAAACCCCAGCAAGGACCAGCAGTGTTCGGCAACGATGCGCCTTGCGGCGGCGAGCAACTCGGCAGTTTGATCGGGGAAAAGTTGTTGCTGAACTTTGGCGGTCGACGCGTTACAGAAACCATTGAAGAACCTGGCGGTCGTCTCCAATTGATAGTGAGTTAACAAATCATCCGGCTTCATCCGCGAGTAAGCCCGCAACATTGGTGCGGACTTCTCGACCTTGTGGAAACTTGCCCGTTCGTTCCAACTCTGAAGCGATACCCGACTTCGTCGGATTACTTCGAGAGCCGCTGTAGTCGGTTTTATTTTTCCACGGGCGGCGCGCTTGAATTTATTGACAAGACTCATTAGCCGGAGTCAGGAGTGAAGTGATACTTGTTCGAGCGCGTCAAGGATACGCTCGGACGTGAGGCCATCCCAAAGAGGAGGTTGGCGAACCATTCTGTTTGCGGAACCATTCAATGCGGCAACAGCTTCGGCGATAATCTTTTTGGAGTCGGTACCAACAACCACATTTGTCCCTAGCTCAACAGTGATTGGCCGTTCAGTATTCTCGCGCAGCGTCAGGCACGGGATACCAAGTACGGTTGTCTCCTCCTGAATCCCACCCGAATCTGTCAGCACCAATTTGGCAGTGCTATAAAGGGCGAGAAAATCCAGATAGCCCAGTGGATCGATCATTCGCAGGTTCTTCATTGCTGCAATACGATCACTCAACCCAAGCTCGACAATTGTCTTTCTCGTTCGAGGATGTACGGGGAAAACAATGGGCAACGATGCAGTGATCGTTTCGAGCGAGGTAAGAATTCGCTCGAATGTCTGTTGGTGATCGACATTCGATGGACGGTGAAGCGTCAACACGCCGAAGTCCACATCAGTTAAGCCCAATTCAGCTCTTGCTTTCGATTGTCGGGCGCGTTCCAGATTCTTTAGCAACGAGTCGATCATCACATTTCCCACGAGGCGTATTCGCTCCTGTGGAATTCCTTCAGCGCGCAGGTTGGCATCAGCGTCGGATGAAGGCGTAAAAAGGAGGTCGGCGATCTGGTCCGTGAGTAATCGATTGATCTCTTCGGGCATGGTGCGATCACGACTACGTAACCCGGCTTCGACATGAGCTACTTTCACTCCAAGCTTCACACATACCAGCGCGCAGGCAAACGTTGAGTTGACGTCGCCCACAACGAGCACCCAATCGGGTTTCTCGCGAAGAACTACCGGCTCGAACCGTTCCATTATCGTGGCCGTTTGCGCTGCGTGTGATCCGGAGCCAACACCGAGGTAAGTGTCAGGCTGTGGCAGATCAAGATCGCGAAAAAAAGAATCCGACATCGCCGCGTCGTAGTGTTGTCCTGTGTGAACAACGAGCGGGTGAAACTTTGCAGGCCGCCTTTTCATCGCAGCCACGATTGGCGCAACCTTCATGAAGTTGGGTCGCGCACCGACAACGTTTAGGACTTTTAGCATTTAGGTGAGCGGAAAAGGGACTTTGGTCTTTGGTCTTTGGTCTTTGGTCTTAGATTGGGTTCTTTTTTCTGCACCTGTGTCAAGAGACGGGCACAGCGAAGAGACATAAGCCCCAAGACCAAAGACCAAAGACCTACAACCTTATAATCCTGGCCTTGCTATCGCGCCTTAGTTCACCATTCAACGCATTGCGAGTGTCAACAATCAAAGGGGCCAAAGAGCAGGCGCGCTTGTAATCGATTTGGCTATGGTCCGTTACGATGATCAGACAGTCAGTCCTTCGCAATTCTTCATCGGTAAGCGGTACTGACGATAGTGGTTCACCGCCTGCTTCGGTATGCGCATCATCAAAACGCACTTCATCTACAAAAGGATCGTGATAACGTACGTTAGCTCCTTTTGCTCGCAAACGATCAATGATGGAGAGCGCGGGGCTTTCTCGAACATCGTTAATATCTTTCTTGTAGGCTACACCAAGCAGCAAAACGTTTGAGCCCTTCATTGCCTTGCGTTCATCGTTGAGTCCATCAGCAACCAATTGAACAACATGTTCAGGCATTCGGGAATTCACTTCTTCTGCCAGCCCGATGAAGCGCGAGTCAAACCCGTGTTGCCGAGCTTTCCAGGACAAATAATGAGGATCGAGCGGAATACAGTGTCCACCGATCCCTGGTCCAGGATAGAAGGCCATGAACCCAAACGGCTTTGTTGCCGCTGCTCGTATGACCTCCCAAGTGTCGATGTTTAGCGCGTAACAAAGTCGAGCCATTTCGTTCGCCATACCAATGTTGACGGCGCGAAACGTGTTCTCTAAAAGCTTCGCCGCCTCAGCTACACGTGCCGAACTAACAGCATGAACGTCGGTTACGATATGTGAGTAAAGATGTGCTGCGACCACCGTTGAATCCGGCGTGACTCCGCCTACAACCTTCGGAATGTTATGAGTCTGAAACTGTGGATTTCCCGGGTCGACGCGCTCGGGAGAGAACGCCAAAAGAAAATCTGAGTCGAGCGTGAGACCAGCCTCCTCAAACATGGGAAGTAGAACTTCGTTCGTCGTACCGGGGTAAGTGGTTGACTCAAGAATGATCAGATGACCGCGGCGGAGTCGCTTCTTTATTTCTTCCGCAGCCGCCAGAATGTAGGAAACATCGGGCTCTTTCGTTTTCCGCAAGGGAGTCGGGACGCAAATGATAATCACGTCACATGCGGTGAGATTATCGAAGTCCGTAGTGGCCCGCAGGCGCTTTGCCTCGACAAGTTCCTTTACTCTTCCAGAGGGCACGTCACCGATATAGGAACAGCCTGCGTTAATCTGTCTGGCCTTTTCCTCGTCCACTTCAAAGCCGGTGCCGACGAAGCCTTTGACGGCGAACTCGACCACGAGAGGTAAGCCAACATATCCAAGGCCGATGACACCGATGTGTGCTCGTTTCTGAGTGATTAGACTGATTAACTCGCTCTTCATAATTATCTTAGGCGCTCAAAATCCCTTCCTCGCTATTAATTACAGTTCCATTCCCGTTGGCCTTCCCAGAACTCGACAGACTAGGGGAGGCTGTCGAGGGGTGTCAAGCAAGGGGTAATTTTAGCAGTGTCCGAATCTGGCTCTCTGCGCAACCTGGGCGTGCCTCTGCGTCTCTCTGCGGTGCCTGTGTTCGCGAAGAATTTTACCGCAGAGTCCCAGAGAGACGCCGAGGTTGCGCAGAGAAAAACCAAATTAGGACACTACCGTAATTTTGGTTTTGGCTGGCCCGTGAAAGAGGCTAGTTCTAAGAGTCTTGACGTGTCGTGTCGTTTTTCCTTGACACTTGGCCCGTGCCCACTATATCCAGTCGGACCGATGAGCGAAGAAAAACTTAGTTCCCCCGCTAAACTCGTCCGCGGGCTAAGCTTGCTCGACGCAACGATGATCGTCGTTGGCTCGATGATTGGGTCGGGAATTTTTATTACCTCAGCCGAATCATCACGCTTGGTCGGCGCACCCGGATGGTTGCTTGTTGCCTGGGCGCTCGCCGGAGTGCTGACAATTACTGGCGCACTGTGTTGTGCAGAGCTTGCGGCAATGTGGCCGCGTGCGGGCGGCCAGTATGTGTTTTTAAGAGAAGCTTACGGACCGTCGATCGGTTTTCTGTTTGGTTGGGGACTGTTTCTGATCATCCAGACCGGGACTATTGCAGCAGTGGCTGTGGCTTTCGCCAACTTCACTGGCGTCCTTATTAACTGGATTTCAGCAGAACACTATCTGATTTCGCCGCTCGTCATAGTCAAACCGTTCACCGTCAGCCAGTTGTCCTTCAATGGATACGCTTTGAGTTTATCGACCCAGCAACTACTTGCGGTGGCAATGATTCTCTTTCTTACATTCGTCAATACTCGTGGACTAAAGACTGGGAGGTTCATTCAAAACAGCTTCACGTTCACGAAGACCGCCGCGCTGCTCGGACTGATAGTGATCGGTCTCGTCATCGGCTGGAACCACGGAAGCTCGGCCTACACATCCTCGTGGTGGCGACCCTGGGAAAACAGTTGGGAACCGACCGCAAGTCAGGTTTGGTTTGAACCCGCCAGTCATGGGCTTCTTGTACTGGCCCTGGTTATGTTGCTTGGACGAGCGATGGTTGGGCCACTCTTCGCTCAATCGGCTTGGAATAACGTCACCTTTACTGCCGGGGAAGTACGTGATCCGGGAAAGAATTTGCCGCGCGCTTTGTTGCTTGGATGCAGCCTCGTTGTAGCGCTCTATCTCCTCGCGAATCTGGCCTACGTCGTGACTCTTCCTCTTTCGGGAATTCAGAACGCAGCGCAGAATCGAGTGGCAACGGCGGTCATGCAAGCTGCTCTTGGTCCAAACGGCACGATCATCATGGCGTTGGCCATCATGATTTCGACGTTTGGTTGCAATAATGGTTTGATTCTGGCCGGAGCACGTGTCTATTACGCAATGGCCAAAGACGGGCTGTTCTTCAAGCGTGTGGACAGCGTGAACTCACGTCATGTGCCGGCCGTCGCGTTAGTCGCTCAAGGCTTGTGGGCCGCATTCCTCGTCCTTCCGCGAACAATAACAATCAATCCACAGACAAACGCCTACTCATTTGGGAACGTCTATACACAACTGCTGGAATACATCGTCTCGGCAGATTTGATCTTCTACGCGTTGATGGTGGGAGCGGTCATAGTGATGCGACGTAAAGCTCCGGAGATCGAACGACCTTATCGAACCTTTGGATATCCTCTCGTTCCACTTATATATGTCGTCCTCGCCGGTCTCTTCATCATCGATCTAGCGATCCTCGCGCCATCAACTTCAGGCATTGGTTACCTGCTCGTGTTCACCGGCATTCCCGTCTACTTTGTCTGGCGCAACCGATCGATCGCGGTTCCACAAGAGGTACCAGGTGATTAGCGCAATGCATAGGGAAGGCTACAGTTTCAGGCCTTTCACATTGAAAGGACAGTCAGGAAGGGGGCAAGCGGCAGTTTCAACTGCCTCACAGTACAGAGCGCGCCCCCGCTCATTCGCTACTCGCCTGAATCGCTTTTAAAAAATCCGCCGCGAGACATTTGATTTCACTGGGCCATGATCTCAAGAAAGTAAGGGACTTCAATTGGATCGAGCGGGGGCGCGCTCGGGAATCTGTATTGTGAGGTAATTGAAATTTCCGCTTGCCCCCTTCCCAACTGTCCTGTTCTAGTGAGGTTCTTGATGCTGCCGCTTGCCCACTTCCTTACTGTCCTATTCTTGTGGGGTACTCGAAATTGGCTTGCCCCCTTCCAACTTGTTCCTAAAACTGTGCCTCATTTAACCCATTCATCAGCAATCTCGGTTTCGACTTTCACTGGCACTGTCTTCAAATACTCTTCTCCAGCCGCACACATGACCCGTTCAACCTTTGCGGCCACACTCTCGGCTTCGTCTGCAGCGCTCTCAACGACTATCTCGTCATGAATGATGTTGACGATTCTTGCATCAGCGTCTCGCAGTTCCTCTTTCAAAAGTCGGAGCGCTCTTTTCAGAATGTCGGCGCTTGTGCCTTGAATCGGCGTGTTCTTGCCGTTGCGTTGGGTCATTGAGATCTGCTGCCGATCATTTTCATCGTAACGAAAGCGCACAAGGCGACCTGAAGCTGTGCGAGCTTGACGATCAGTCACCGCCCGGTTAGCCGCTTCCCGCAGGTAAGTGTCGAGCTGTCTATACGTTCCAAAGTAACGGCGAAGCACGTTCTCAGCCTCAGGCACAGTCAATCCCGTCATCAACGCAAAACGTTGTGCACCAATTCCATAAACCACACCGAAGTTCAGTCGTTTGGCAAAGTCACGTTGCTCCTTCGTGACCTGATCAAGCGAGGTGTTGAAGACTTGCGAAGCGGTAACACGATGCAGGTCCGCTCCAGAGTTGAACGCATCGATGAAACCGCGATCTCCCGAAAACTCAGCGAGAATGCGTAACTCGATCTGGGAATAATCTGCAATAACAAGCTTTCGGCCAGCCGGATAGCCGCTGAAACAGCGCCGGTACTCGACGGCATGCGGTACCTGCTGAATGTTTGGATTGGTGCAAGCAAACCTGCCTGTAGGTGCTCCTATCTGGCGAAAGTCGGCGTGCAGGCGCTTTGTGACCGGGTTAATCAACTCGATCATGTTTTCACCATAGCTCGTGAGAGCTTTTTGCACGGTGCGATATTCAAGCAATGTTCCGATTATGGGGTACTGTGCCGCAAGTGGCTGAAGTTTCCAGTTCCGCGTTGAATCCGGAACGGGAATACCGAGCCGGTTGAGTGCCTGTGTCAGTTGCTGATGCGAATCGAGGTTGATGTCTTCGCGCTGTGGGCCACCAAACAGCGAACCTTGAGACGATTCTTCTGCTAACACCTCCTGAAGTTGTTCAGCAAGTTCAACTCTTCTCTTCTCCACAATACTCAACTGCTCCAGCCAACGATCCTTGTGCATGAAGAAGCCCGCCAGCTCGATATCGACAACTGCCATCACGCATTCAAATTCGAGTTGTGCACACTTTACCAACGACTCGGACTTCAATCTGTCGATGAGTCTTTCGCGAAGAGGTAACAGAATCGCAGCATCGCGTGCGGCATATTCCAATTGCGCTTCAGACAGTTCAAAGCTCCAATTGCTTAGCCGTTCGCTCTTGTCGACAGCTTCATTCAGGTAACGGCTGGCCACTGTCTCGAGGCCATGACGCTCTTCGATATCACCGGCGCCCACGAGCTGACTTGCCAACAAAGTGTCGAACAGGCCACCGAGGTCGACGCCGAGATTGTGCTTAATAAACTTCGCATCGAACTTTGCGTTATGCGCGATTTTTATAGGTCTCGGCGCCGCCAATAATTGACGCAGCGGAGCGAGCGCCTCGTTTTTGGTCGAATCGCCGTTACTGAAGGCGTCGAAGTCCACGATAAAAACTCGTTCGGGGGTTGCGAGTTGGATTAGTCGTAAACGTGAGGTGAACGGATCGAGGTCAGTGGTTTCAGTATCTAGCCCAAGTGCGGGCCGTGCTGAGATTGATTCGATTGCCTGTCTGAGTTCATCTGCCGTTTTGATTACGGTATAGTTCGTTGTCATTAAGTCTTTGATATCCGATAAACTTTAGTTTGTCGTTGTCTGGCGATTAGCGCTGTTCTCGATCCTCAGAAGCACCGCGGCGACAAACTGAAGTTTATCGGACATGACAAACATCACCTAAGCGCCATGAGGCGCTTCAACATTAGAATCTGACCTTTGTGCTGGGCTTCGTGATCGATCAGGTGATGCAGAATCCAGCGCAAGCTATGCTCCGTAGTTTCTCCGCGTCGCTTAAAAGAGATAATACGTTCAAGGTCCTTATCGTTGTATGAGAAGAGCACATCGCGAGTTTGATTCCGAATCTTCTCAGCCTCCAGCAAACAGAACTCAGTCGTATATCCATTCCGCGCAACCATTCCATAGTCGTCGAGCACGTCCCAATATGGAGCTTTCTTATCTTCGTCAGTTAGCTCGTGTCCTTTGAAAACGACCTGCATCCAGTACCACTCGGCCTCACCAATATGTAAAACCAGCGCGCCTATCGAATGAGCACCGAGGAAGGCGGGCTTGCCAATTTCGCTATCGGGAATTCCCTTTACAGCTTCGGTCACCTGGCCACGAACCTCCTCCATTCCACTGAGGTAGTAGCCAATACCAGTTGATAAGCCGGGATGCGGAGTTAGAACATTACGTTTCATGTCACAAATCCTCTCCCTTCTGATTTCTCATTCGGCGGGGGCGGCTTGAACATTAGCTGGGCCCGCGCGAACCAACAACAGCAAGAGTGCGGCAGCTGTCGCACCCATGATGGCACTGACCAGGAACGCTGTCCTGGCGCCCTTCCAGTCCCAAATCATACCCATCAAAAGCGAAGCAGGAAATACAGTGATACCAAAGGCAAGATTATATAACCCATAGGCCGTTCCGCGTTGCTCAGGTTGTACAAGATCCGCCACCAGGGCTTTCTCCGCTCCTTCAGCCAAACCAAAATAGAGCCCGTAGATCAAAAACAGAATCCAAACAGACACGTCGTGCGAAACGAAAGCAAAGCCGGCATAGACTGCGGAGTAGAGAATCCAGCCAGAAACTATCAGTCGCTTTCGGCCCAGGCGATCCGAAAGATCTCCACCGAACAGCGAACTTAGGACCTTCGTGCCGTGATGCGCTGCCCATAACAGCGGAATAAGTCCGAGTGAAACTCCGGAGTCGACTGCTCTAAGAATTAAGAAACTGTCGGATGAGTTAGACAGTGTGAAGAGCGCCAAAACCAAAAGAAAGCGTTTAAAGTTGCCGTCGAAGCCACGCAGCGAGAGCTTTGTTAATTCAGGGCTCTCATGCGTTCGGATTGGCGATTCTCGCATGAAAAAGATCGCGACCAGCACTGCGATAAATGCGGGTACGGATGCCAGCAAAAAAATCTTAGTAAATTCGCGGGCAGTCGGAGAATTGCGATTAGCTACAAACAGGACCACGAGCAAGTAACAAAGCAGTGGGCCGATAACTGCCCCGCCATGATCCATCGCGCGATGAAAACCGAATGCAATTCCACGCTGTTCGATTTGAACAGCGTCCGCGATCATCGCATCTCGAGGCGCCGTGCGAAATCCCTTGCCTATCCGATCAGCAAGGCGAATTACAAGTACCTGATGCCAGCTAGTAACAAACGCCAGGAGAGGTCTGACGAATGAGGCGAGGGCGTATCCGGATACTACCAGGAACTTTCGCTTTCCAAGACGGTCACTGAGATAGCCCGCGAACAGCTTTAGGAGACTTGAGACTGACTCCGCCAATCCTTCAATTATGCCAATCGCTCCTGCTGAAGCTCCTAGAGTGCTTACGAGAAAAAGCGGCAACAGCGGATAGATGATCTCGCTGGATGCGTCGTTGAGGAGACTGACGAGACTGATGGCGAAAACATTTCGGGGAAGTTTGCGGTAACGTCGCCACAGGCCGGGGAGGCCTTCATCAAGTTTTCTGGAACTTATTGTCGCGTCAAATTGATCGGCAGCATCGGTATCGGTTTCGGCCATTGTTACCGCCGGTCAGAAATTGGTGCTTGCTAATTTGTACTTTGTTTTTTGTTCTTGGAGCTTAGGCTTTGTGATTGCAACAAGGATCGATGACGGCAATACAAAGTACAAACATCAGCTCACGCCTTCCTGGAATAACTCGCACGCACAACCGTCTTGATATTGCCTCTTACGTGAAAGTCACCCACGATCTCAACGCTGAGAGGATCGCATGCCGCGACAAAGTCTTCAAGGATGATGTTAATGACGTGCTCGTGGAAGACTTTTATACTTCGGAAAGAATTTATGTACAGCTTCAGGCTCTTGAGTTCCACACAGCGCTTGTTTGGAACGTACTCGATACGGATCGTCGCGAAGTCTGGAAAGTCCGAGAAGGGACAGATCGCGGTGAACTCGGTTATTTCAAAATTGATCTTGATCTCTCTGCCGGGAAACTCATATGGAAAGGTGTCCAGCGGAAACAGGTCCATCTCGGCCCGTGGCGTCGAACAGATGTCGAGACCTTGCTGGTTGGGTGGAGGCGGAATTTCTTTGGTTGCCATACTTCTCCTTCATGTTAACTGAGAAGCAGATCAAGTACCTCACAAAAATAGGACAGTTGGGAAGGGGGCAAGCGGCAACATCAAGTACTTCATAATACAGGTTCCGAGCGCGCCCCCGCTCGATCCATATCATCAACCTACAGATCAAAATTTAACCTTAAGTAGAACAATTGGAAAGCGGACATGTCGCGCCATTACACATCTCACAAAAGGAGTTTCTCATTGGGCCAGCAAACGGAATTAAGCTGGTATTCTTTTTGGAAGAGAGATGAAAAAATTTAGGTGCAACGAGAGGTCGCGATGGGCAGCGTGGGCGGGGGCGCGCTGGGGATCTGTGTTGTGAGGTGCTTGATCTTGCCCGCTTGCCCCCTTCCCAACTGTCCTATTTTTGTGAGGTACTTGAAATTGATTAACACTGTCAGTAACCGGGCGTCACTTGCTTGCGCCCCATATCAAACAACTTGATCAACGCAACGCCGGCAACGAAGCCACCCACATGCGCTGCATATGCAACGCCACCTTGTTGCGATCCGCCGCCAAGCATGCCCAACCCGCTGATCAATTGGAAAGCAAACCAAATCCCTATTGCTACATAAGCGGGCACATCTGTAAGGAACCTGAACAGAATCACCGTCACGCGCCGTGATGGATGAAGCACCAGATAACCTCCCAACACTCCGGAGATCGCACCCGAGGCGCCAAGGCTTGGAACGATCATGCTGGCCTGATCGCTCGCGAAAGCAGCCGTTGTAAACACATGGGCCAATGACGCCAACACACCGCAAAGTAGATAGAAAACCAAATAACGGACGTGACCCAGTCGGTCCTCAATGTTGTCACCAAAGATCCAAAGGAACAGCATGTTGCCGGCAATGTGCGCTATTCCACCATGCATGAACATCGAACTGAATAAGGTGAAGTAGACTGAGAAAGGGGTTTCACCCAGACCCGGTACGAGCAGTCGTTGTCCCGTAACGGGATCTGTAAGAACACGACTCGGCGTTACCACATCATGGCCGGTGATAATTTCGAGTGGAACAGTAGAGAACGCGTAGGTGAAGTGGTCATTAGTTCCGAGCTGTTGAAGGAAGACAAAAACGAGGATATTGACAGCTATGAGTGCGTAGTTAACGATCGGGGTCGTCACTCTGTCTGTGTTGTCATCGTAAAGCGGTAAGACCATGGCTCCAACCTACCTCATCCGGAAATGGAGTAATTGTAGCGCTCATAATCACCAAGGAGTTAATCCATTCCGGGCTCTGTCATGGCGACACCCGCATGAACGATCGCAGGTTCATGCGGCTTCAATAATTCGTAGCCTTCAGAGCGGGCAACAAACGTGGCAGCTGTCATGTCGCCGACTACATTCAAGGTAGTACGACACATATCAAGTATGCGATCTACGCCTAGGATGATCGCAATCAGTGCCGGATTCACCCCGATTGTTACGAGCACACCGATGATGAAGGGAATCGACCCCGATGGAACGCCTGCCGTTCCAATGCCGCCGAGGATAGCCAGGTACACCACCATCAATTGCTGCCCTAATGAAAGATCAACTCCCGCAAGCTGGGCCAGGAACAGCACAGTGATACCTTCGTACAGCGCCGTCCCGTTCTGATTAGCAGTTGCACCAACCGTCAACACGAAGCTGTTAATCTCCTGAGGCACACCGAGGTTCTGTTCTGAAACGCGTAGAGCAGTCGGCAACGTCGCATTTGAAGAGGAGGTCGAAAAAGCAGTCAGGATTACAGTTTTAATTCGTCTGAAGAACTCCAGCGGTGAGATGCGCGACAAGAAATAGATCGAGAGCGAGTAAACGCCAAACATGTGGAGCGATAGTCCAAACAACACGGTCAGTACAAACCATGCAAGTGCTTGCAGCAAATCCAATCCGAAACGGGCGGTGTTGTTGAATAAAAGGCAGGCCACCGCAAAAGGAGCAAACTTCATGATCATCTCTATGATTTTTGCAGTAACTTCATAGAGCGCTTCGAGCCCACGCAGCAATGGAGCCGTGACTGATACTGGAATCAGAGTTATCGCGATCCCAATCGCCAACGCAAAGAACATGAGGTGAAGCATGTTGGGGTCTTCTTTGCCGGCCACTGCAAAAAATGGGTTTTTCGGAACTATTGTTTCAATCACGGCCATGAACGGTTTCGGTGCCGCAGTGCTCGCCTTCTTTGCGTCCTCGACAGTTTTCGTGGCATCAGTCGCGTAACGCTGCTGCAGCGCTAAGGAGGTGTTCGGATCAATTCTCTTTCCTGGTCTAATTGTGTTGGCCAGCGTGATGCCAATGACTACCGAAATCGCGGAGATTACTAAACAGTAACCAAATGACTTCAGACCTACTCTACCGAGTTTTCGAATGTCGCCAATCCCGGCGACGCCTACTACCAACGATGAAAAGACCAGTGGTACGACGATCATGAGCAGCAGGCGCAGAAACAACTGACCGATAGGCTGGGTGATGTTATCAACTATCCAAACAACTCTTGGGTGATCTCCGCCGAGTGAGTAATTGACGGAAATACCTGCAATCACTCCAACTGCCAAACCGATCAGAATGCGTGTGTGAAGTGGGAGTCCCTTTGGTTGGTCAGGAGTCTCTTCATCCAGATCTGTCGTTATCTCGCGCTCAAATGCGTCTCTATCCAGTTGGTTGGAATTACTATTTCGAGTTTTTTTGTCGTCAGGCATGATTCTTGGTTGTCAATTGTTTCGTTCCTATCGACCCCAGCGCAGTTTGTCGCGCAAGACATCAAAATAGTTTCTATTGCTGGGCTGAATCAGATTGAAGGTCGTGCGACTCTTTCGAATAACAACGCAATCCTCAACCTTGAGCGGAAAACCAACCTGGCCATCCAGCGTCAATGCAACGTCTTCTTGATCTGTCTTTAATCGCAACTCAATTACAGCATCGTCGGGCACAACGATTGGACGATTAGAAAGCGTGAAGGGACAGATTGGCGTTATCACCACGGCGTTCATCGACGGAAAAATCACGGGACCACCCGCGGATAGATTGTAGGCAGTTGAACCAGTTGGTGTTGAAACGATGAGACCGTCTGCGCGGAAAGAATTGACAAATTGCTGGTTGAGAGAGGCCTCAATCTCGATGATTCGGGCCAGTGCGGATTTGTTGATTACAACATCGTTTAGAACGCGGTTCCGCGTAACAGACGTATCATGACGCTGAAGCTCAACCGCGAGCATTACACGTTTATCCAGACGATAATTGCCCGAGAGGATAGACTCCAACGCGGTATAAAGCTCTTCGATCCGAAACTCGGCAAGGTATCCGAGGCCGCCGTAGTTGACGCCCAGTACAGGCACGTCCTGATCTCCGACGAGACGCGCCGTTGCAATCATGGTGCCGTCGCCGCCTAACACCAGGATCAAGTCGACCGACGAGGCAAGCTTCTCCGTTTCGATTTCATTAACCGCGCAACCTGTTTCGTGTTCGATTCTTTCACGCTCGATTTCGGGTCCGCCAACAAGCTGGATACTTCGCTCGCCGAGCCACTGTGCCAAGTCACAAATGGTCCTCAACGCATCGGGTTGATGCGGCTTAAGAACAATTCCTATCCGCTTGATTCGCGACATGGTTTGAAGTGCTTTTTAGAAGAATCGCGCCTCTCTTCTGTCCAATGGCGACGAGGGCGACCTTTCCTCGGAGGAGTAAAGCTGACTGAACACAAATTGTTAGCGTTTTTCCGAATCAGCGGGATGATACGCGGGCCAGCTTTTCAGGTCAACGAAGTGACAATTAGAGGTACTGGTTCACTTCGAGATGCAACCTGAGTTGGGATTCGCTACGTCGACTATTGATCACGAGAGAACTCGTAGAGGGCAAGGAATTCCACATTGCCTTCGGCGCCCCGGATCGGCGACTCAATAGTCTTTCGTACGATTAGACCAAGCCGAGCCGCGGCATCGTTAACTTCCTCAATCACGCGCTTGTGCTGTTGCGGGTCGCGAACGATACCACCCCTGCCAACTTCGCCGCGTCCAACCTCGAACTGTGGTTTGATTAGAGTTATCAATCGCCCCGTCGCTTTTAACAATGGCACGATCGCAGGCAGTACTTTGGTGGCGGAAATAAATGAAACGTCAACCACGGCGAGATCGAATTTGGTGGGGAAGTCTTGCGGCTGGAGATATCGCGCGTTAACTCCTTCCCGAACTTCAACGCGCGGATCTTGTCGCAGACGCCAATCTATCTGATTGTGTCCCACGTCGATGGCAAACACTTTGACCGCTCCGTGTTGTAACAGACAGTCGGTAAACCCACCTGTTGACGCACCAACATCCAGACAAGTGAAGTCACGCACATCGATTTGAAAATCGCGCAGGGCTGCCTCGAGCTTTAGGCCACCTCGTCCGACGTAGCGGGATGAGGGGTCGTCGGCTCGCTTAACGCGGATCTGGGAGTTTTCGGGAAACTCGTCGGAAGGTTTGGCAACTCGCTGCTCGTTCACGAGCACAACTCCAGCCATGACCATCGCCTGCGCTTTCGTGCGCGATTCGGCAAGGCCTCTCTCGACTAGCAATTTGTCGATGCGTTCGCGCTTCACGGTCGAACACCTTACACCATGAAGCGCTTGGGTGGTTGTCGGCGGAACCTGAAATTAGTCAGGCCTTACGTCGCGCAACTGAGGTCAATGCACGCGGCGTATCCGTTAGGCGGAGTTCGCCTGCGCAATCATGGCAAAGCCAAACCAGGATCTGTGGAGCATCAGCCCAGAAGAAAGAGCTTACTTTTCCCGCAACCTGTACTGCCTGGTCGACCCGTAGCCGCTGTAAAGCCTGAACGTAGAAAACCCCATTGTAATGTTCGCCATCGGCGCCTTCGTCTCGGTGAATACACTCCCGCTCACGAAACACCTGTCTGCTCATATAGATTCACCATTTCCTCGCGCCGCATCGCGCGAAATACTGAACCGTTAATAAAGAGTCGGGATTAGCTATTTAAAATGTGAGATCGACGGGGCAAGCGATACGTAGAAGATCATCGCTTTGCTCTGATGATGCCACTCGTTTAAGAATCAGTCAACATGTTGAACATTTTATTGAGGCCGGCGTGTGCCTTCAAAGATTTCGTCAACATGAAAAAGGTCGCGATCCGCTCTGTCACGGCGCTCACGTCGTGCCACCCTCCGCATTCGCCGTTCCTGCCATTGATCGAAAAGGACTGCATCTCGAATTCGATGCAGTTCGTCGTCTTCCTTGAGTCGTGGCATGGGTGCCGGAGGAATGATTTCCGGATCGCCCATATCAGCGATTCTGCGCCTCTGGATGTGTGATTCCTTTTTCGCAATTACTGGTCTTGCCGCTTGAGCGTCGGTGTTATCGACAATAGGTGAATCGCTCTTGGCGTTCTCTTCACTGACCGCTGCTGAGGTGCTCGTCGCAGCCAGATCAGTAGTAGCATCTGATTGCAGGCTATCCACTTGCGAAAGTTGAACGGAATTACTATCGCTGCCAGTTTTTAGATATACCGCCAGGAGTGCGGATGCGGCGCCCAGCAGAATTGCAATTGCAAACGCCCCCGTTAGAAACCAACGATTTCTGCGACTTGTCTCAGTGCGCAATTTCTTGAGCGGTACAACCGGGCGCGCTGCAAGCAGAGTCCGCTCATCATCAAAATGCGGTTGAGGCACCGCGGGATAGACTGTTACTCGATTCTCGAACACGTGTTCTTCCATGATTCAAACTGCACCAGCGGTAATTGTGGGGAGTAATCAGTAATATGCTCTTGCAATCACGAGGCCACGACGCAGAATGAACGCCGTTCGTAGTTTTTGAAGGGTTTGAGTTCGTCTACGTTGGGGAAATTGATCCGAGCAGGACGAAAACTTTCCGTTTTGGTGCATGAAAACGACGCGACCGTTTATAGCGAAAGGATTGCGCCTCAACTGCTCGGCTGCAAACCTTTCATAACATTTCGACTATGTGAGTACCCGCTGAAGCTTTGCTCGCCGCTCTTCAAGCACTTCAAAACCTTCTTTCACGCGATTGTAGATACCGTCTGAGTCAAGTCCATACTTCGCGAGCAACAGCTTTGGATCGCCGTGAGTAATCAAGCGATCTGGAATGCCCATACGGACCACGCGAACTTTATCTTGAAGTCCGTTCTCCTCCAGCAGTTCGAGCACGGCCGAACCAAAACCGCCCGCCAGATAAGCTTCCTCAACCGTCACGATCAGCCGCTTTGTTCGCGCAAGCGCTAGAAGCAACGGAGCATCGAGCGGTTTCACAAATCTGGCATTGACGACAGTGGTCTCTATGCCGTCCTTCGATAAGTTTTCAGCAGCGCTCAACGACGGATGAACCATCGCACCATAAGCGACAATCGCAATTTCACCACCATCGCGCAAGATTTCGCCCTTTCCGATTTCCAGTAGTTGCGGTTCGCGGGTTATGTCTGCTCCCACGCCATTGCCACGCGGATAGCGCATTGCTGCCGGCCCGTTGTGCTCGATCATCGTGAGTAGCATGTCGCGCATCTCGCCTTCGTCTTTAGGCGCCATCAGGACGATGTTTGGCACTCCACGCAGGTAAGCGATGTCCAGTAACCCATGATGTGTCTGACCATCACCTCCGGCAATACCACCGCGATCGAGACAAAACTTAACGTTCAAGTCCTGAATGCAGACGTCATGTATGACTTGATCGAAAGCGCGCTGTAGAAAAGTGGAATAGATGGCGCAAACAGGTTTTAGTCCTTCACAAGACATGCCGGCGGCAAAAGTGACGCAGTGTTGCTCAGCGATGCCCACGTCGAACGCCCTTTCCGGAAACTTTTCCAGCGCAGAACAGACACCTGTGCCATCAGGCATAGCGGCAGTCAAAGCTACGATCTTGGAGTCCTTCTCCATCAACTGACAGAGAGTCTCGCCGAATACGTTGGTGTAGGTGGGGGCTTTTGCAACACTCTTGATCGGCTTGCCCGTTGCGAGATCAAAAGGACCGGTAGCATGCCAGCGATAGTAGTCCGACTCTGCCTGCGGAAAACCTTTTCCTTTCGTCGTCAAAGCGTGAACGATTACCGGGCCATCCTTAATCTGCTTTGCTTCACGTAACGCCGCCACGAGGGCACTTGGATTATGTCCATCAACGTAGCCGATGTACTTAAAGCCAAGCTCACTAACCAGAGCTCCGGGCAGGACTGCTGCTGCAATCACGTCCTTCACGGTCTTGGCAGCGTGATGTAAGCGCTCACCAACTGAAGGAATCGCCAATAACTTCTCTTCGACTTCGTCTTTAAAGCGATGATATCCGTGGGCGCCGCGAATGCGGTTCAAGTAACCGGTAAGGGCGCCAACTGCGGGAGCTATGGACATCTCGTTGTCGTTGAGGACAACAATGAGCCGGCTTTTTAAGTGGCCCGCCTGGTTAATCGCCTCCATCGCCATACCTCCGGCGAGAGAAGCGTCGCCAATCAATGCGACTACGTGGTAGTCATGCCCCTTCCGGTCCCGGGCGATGGCCATCCCAAGGGCGGCGGACAGGGAAGTCGAAGCGTGGCCGGCGCCAAATGTGTCGTACTCCGATTCATCGCGTCGTAGAAAGCCGCTAATACCGCCATACTGCTTGATTGTCGGCAGTAACTCCCGGCGCCCTGTCAAGATCTTGTGAGCATAGGCCTGGTGTCCGACATCCCAGACCAGGCGATCTCGTGGTGTATCAAAGGCGTAATGAAGCGCAACCGCTAACTCGACGGCACCAAGGGACGCGCCAGTATGACCCCCAACTCGAGACATGGTCTCAAGGATGAAAGTGCGAATTTCGTCAGCAACGGTTCTTAGTTGGTCAAGCTGCAAACTGCGCAGATCGGCGGGCGAGTTGATACTTTCAAGAAGGCTCATTGTGGCCGCATTGTACCCCAATCGTTTGCTTTTGCTACTTCACAGAACACTCAAGTTTTCGCCGCTTGCGAAGCTCAAGTACCCGAGAGGTCCTAGGTACTTGGCGATACAAAGTACTCTGCCTCGCTCTCGATGTCAACCTGTTTTTTTCGACGGGCGACGACTATATGGCGCAACGTATTTCGATCGGTCCAGTCGTATCCGTGCCGCAACAAGCGTTCATACTCGGCAGATTGTCTGCCAGAACGACGAAAACCTCCCATTGATTGCCGTCAGGATCCTGGATCCACGTTTTGTCCTGCAAGGCATAACAACAGTTTGTTTGCATCTCATCACGCGGTGTTAGTCCTGCGTCGATCCAACGCTGCTTTGTAAGCAGTACATCAGCAGTTGAGCCAACCTGTATGCCGAGGTGCGAGAGTGCACCTGGTGTAATCTCGCCAATTTGATTCAAGGTAAAGTTCACTGGCGGATTTTGCACGTCGAACTTCGCGTAACCCGCCCGCTCTTTAGCCGGCGCAACGCCGAACAATCGCTTGTAGAACTCGGTACTTCGATTTACGTCAGTCACGTTCAACGCCACGTGTATTTTCAACGCGACCACTTCTTCCTTGCCTTCCATAACGCACCTCCTCTATAGTTACATTCGCTAAGACGAATATGTTGAGCCGCAGCTTAAACTCCTGGAACAAATATGTCAATGCGCATGTGTGTGATATGAGCGTCGAGGCGTTACGACCGGAGCACTGGCCCGGAGTGTTGGAGATTTACCTCGCCGGGATCGCAGGCGGCCAGGCAACATTTGAAACCAATCCACCGACTTGGGAAGCGTGGGATGCGGCACACCATAGCTTCGCACGCCTGGTTGTTACAAATGACGGTGAGATCGCCGGCTGGGCTGCTCTCAGTCCGGTGTCGGCGCGTCATGTCTATCGCGGTGTCGCTGAAGTTAGCGTCTACGTCCGGCCCAAGTCTCAGGGGCAAGGTTATGGCCACGTGCTTCTAACCGCGCTCATTACTGAGTCTGAACAACATGGTATCTGGACGATGCAGGCTAGCATCTTCCCTGAAAACGTCGCCAGCATCAGCTTGCACTCAAGATGTGGTTTCCGAGAAGTTGGACGAAGAGAACGCATTGGCAAACTAAATGGTATTTGGCGCACTACTGTTTTGATGGAACGTCGCAGTCAATTGGTCGGTTTGGACTGAAAATTTGGAAAGTGAAACCGGATAGAAATACCGTTGAACTTAGGTCTTAATAACGACGTGGCAAAGGAACTCAAATTCCGTCGAGATCGTACTTAACAAGGCGGCTGACAAAAGCGATTTCACTGAATGCGTAACAAGGAATACAGCATTGAATTACTATTCAAAGCGCTGGCGGATCGCACCAGGCTACGCGTAATTCATTTGATAGGCGACGATGAAGTCTGCGTCTGTTTCTTCGTTGAAGTTCTAAAAACGAACCAGCCGAAAATTTCTCGTCACCTCGCGTACCTTCGCCGTGCCGGACTCGTCTCTGCACGCCGCGAGGGCAAATGGATGCACTATCGCTTAGTTGAGCCACCGGATCCTCACGCGGCGAAGATATTTCGAGAAGTGCGCTCGTGGCTCGAAAACCATCCGGACATGCAGCGCGACAAGGCACGACTGGAGAAGATCTGTTGCGCGCAACAACTTCCGGTCCAACTTCAGAAAGCCCCACGTCCGGCAAGTCTTAGCGTCTAAGTTATTTCGTCAAGGGTAAAAAAGTCATGGTTACAGCAATCGAACCGTTAATGCGTCACCAGTTGATCGAACGTCGCCATAAACTGGAAACAGTGGCAGCAGATTTTCCCACGCCAGGAGAAATCCTCAGACTCATGGAAGAAGTGGACTCGGCTCTGAAAAGAATGGATCGTGGAGTTTATGGCCTTTGCGAAGTCTGTAATGAGCCGGTTGAAACAGAGCTGCTAATGGCAGACCCGTTGACCCGTTTCTGCCTGGGCGACCTAACTCCAAATCAACAACAAGCGCTCGAGGATGACCTTCAGTTGGCGGCTCGCATTCAGAGTGGATTGCTTCCTCCACAGAACAAGCACTTAAACGGTTGGGAAGTCGCCTACCATTATCAGCCAGCGGGAGTGGTCAGTGGCGATTACTGTGATTTCATCGACGGAGATAACAGATCGATCCACTTCATTCTGGGGGATGTGTCTGGCAAAGGTGTTGGTGCGTCGATGCTGATGGCCCACCTGCATGCGGTATTTCGCACACTAATTCCAATCAAATTGCCACTGGGCCAGATGGTTGAACAAGTAAGTCGTGTTTTCTGCGAAAGTACGCTCCCTACTCAATACGCAACGCTAGTTTGTGGTCGCGCGGCAAGCGACGGGAACGTCGAAATATGCAATGCAGGCCACCCGCCGCCACTGTTGGTTCAACGGGACAAAGTAAGTCGAATGGAGGCTACCGGGTTACCTGTTGGTATTTTCTGCAGCGAGAGTTTTCAGGTTACGAATATTCATATGGAGAAGAACGACGTGTTGTTTCTCTATACGGATGGACTCTCCGAGACAACAGATAATCTGGGAGATGAGTTTGGACTGGATCGAATTTCCAAAGTGCTCGACAAGAATCGCGCGTCGTCAGCGATCGATTTAGTTAACCTGTGTAGGCAAGAGTTGACTGCGTTTGCGCGCAAGCGTCCATCCGACGATCTAACACTGATGGCAATCCGGAGGACGAGCTAAAGCACACCAATTTCAGCGTGCGCCCGTCTCAAACGTAGCACGGCTATCTCAGGACGCACACCAAACCGAATCGGCAAGCCAATAACGCCAGTCCCGCTCGAAACGTACAACTGCGTGTCGCCCCGGCGAAACAATCCCTGAGCATATTTCAGATCTTTAGTCGCGAAACGGGCAGGAGCACCAACCAACGGTAGATTTATTTGCCCACCGTGGGTATGGCCACTGAGGATCAGCGACACGTTTTTCGTTTCTTCAAGATCGAGCACTCGCGGTTGATGTGAAAGCAAGATTGTACAAATGTCGGTTTTCAAGCCCGAGAAAGCACGCACCCAATCGACAGCATTCCACGTCCAATCGTCTATTCCTGATAGTTGAAGCGAATCAGGTCCGCGGCGAAGTGTTGTATGGGCGTTGTTAAGGACCGAGATGTGGCCGCGTTCAAGGGCTCGCGTTGTCAGTTCCGGGTCCGTGTAGTGGTCATGATTTCCCAAAACGGCCCAGACGCCTTCCGGAGCATTTAATGTCGATAGAGCTTCCGCGCAGGGCTCAATGAACCGGCGGTATGAGGTGGTGTAATCACCGGTAAGAACAAACATGTCGGGCTTGGTTCTTTGTGCGAGCCTCACAACTCTGCTCACTTCATCGAGTCCCAGGATGCGACTGTGATGTACGTCGGTAAGTTGGGTTATGCGAAAACCTTCGAATCGCGAGGGGAGTTGAGTGATGAAAACCTCTGTTTCCGAAACAAGATAGTTGTACGGTTCTATCAGTCGTGCGTAGGCGGAAGTGGCTGACACGGCTATCAACGGGGCCGCCACCACACCTGACAAAAACTGCCGACGGGTAATGTGAAACTTAGTCACGTTTGGATTCTATAACGTCTGAAGGAAAACGTACGTATCGGATCTTCCCCGATTAGCAATTGTGGACGATTGAACCACTAAGCCACCAAAACACAAATCAAAAGAAAGATTGTTGAGCATCGCTGCGCATTCGTGTCTTTGTGGTTCTCGCTTGAGTTAGCATCCGCGTTTCAACACAATCCTGCGGTCCGTGGTATTCAGAGCCCATCAGCGCCTGATCGACCCTTACCTTGACAATCTGAGACTGCCGACTAGAATTGGTTTTCGCCTGATTCCGGCAAGGAGATGTGGCCGAGTGGCTGAAGGCGGCGGTTTGCTAAACCGTTAAGGGTCAAAAGCCCTTCACAGGTTCGAATCCTGTCATCTCCGCCAGAAATAATGTGACGAGTGACAAGTGCCTGGCGACAAGCAGAGAGCTTGTCAAAAGCGTCGTTTGTCACTCGTTGTTTTTTGACCCGCAAACACCCCGATTGATGTAGAGTGGGTTTTGTTCTTATCACTCTTCCCTTATCTCGTATTACCGTTCCTATGACTGTTCGAGTACGCTTCGCTCCATCGCCCACGGGCTATCTGCACATTGGCGCCGCTCGCTCAGCTCTCTTCAATTGGCTCTACGCCAGAAAAGTTGGCGGAAAGTTTTTACTACGTATCGAAGACACTGACCTGCAACGCTCAACTGAGGAATCTACGCGCTCGATCATCGACGGACTTAACTGGCTCGGGCTCGACTACGATGAAGAACTCGTATTTCAGTCAGCTAATGCTCCACAACATCGTGCTGCCGCTAACCGTCTGGTGGAAGAAGGAAAGGCCTACAGGGATTTCACTCCGAAAGAACAACGTGACGATGCAAATGTTAAGCAGGGGATAGCTGAGCGAGCACGTGCCCAGGCTGCCGAAGGTATTAACCAACGTGGTAATCCCTTTCGAGAACTCACCGGAGATGAGTCTGATCATCGCGCTGCAGCGGGTGAGCCTTTCGCGATACGTTTGAAAGTACCTTTAGAAGGTCAAACGAAGTTTGACGACATCGTGTATGGACCACAGGAACGCAGCTATTCGGAAATTGAGGATCTTGTATTACTTCGTTCAGACGGCCATCCGCTCTATAACCTTTCCGTCGTGATTGACGACATCGAAATGGGAATCACCCACGTGATACGTGGGCAGGACCATCTAACTAATACACACAAGCAGGTGCTGCTTTACGAAGAGCTCGGTGCGCAAGTGCCGCAGTTTGCGCATTTGCCGCTCATACTGGCGCCTAACAAAGGCAAGTTATCAAAACGCAAACATGGTGAGGTTGTATCGCTTACGACCTATCGCGATCGGGGTTTTGTGCCTGCAGCTTTTCGAAATTTTCTCGCATTACTTGGTTGGTCGCCGCCTGAAGGAAAGGAAATACTCAGCAAGGAAGAGTTGGTGAAGAACTTTTCGTTGGATGGTATTGGTCGCGCGAATGCGATCTTCAACTTTCAGGAACACGATCCGCGGCACTGGACCGACGATAAAGCGCTTTGGATGAATGCCGAGTACATCCGCACCATGTCACTGGACGAGCTTCTACCTATGGTGAAAGAAGAACTGCGTTCCAACAAACTCTGGCGGGAAGAATATGACGACGAACAACGCCACTGGCTTATGAGGACGGTCGATTTGATCCGGCAACGCTTCTTCACCTTGAAGGATTTTTCCTCGCAGGGTCGCGCATATTTTTCGGCTGACTTCGATTTTGAGGAGGCGGCTGTCATTAAGAATCTCCGCAAGGAACCACGCCTGCGAGAACTTCTCCTCGGCCTCGCCGACAAATTGGAGTCGGTTGAGCCATTCAACGCGGAAACTTCAGAAAAGGCATTGCGCGAGTTTGCAGATGAGGCTGGTGTTAAAGCCGGTCTGCTAATCAATGGGTCGCGGACCATGCTTACCGGGCAGGCAGTCGGCCCATCAATGTTTGAGATCTTTGAGGCGCTGGGTCGAGACGCTTCAGTTGAACGACTGCGCAGCGGGGTTCCCTGGTTTAATGAGTGAGTCTAAAAAGGAGTAGATCATGATCAAAACAATTGTCTTCCTTTTCTCGGTAGTGTTCTTAACGTCAACCAGTTTTCTCGCGCAGAACACAAACTCTTCAACTACAACCGAACGGCAACGAGCGACCACGAATTCAAACCGATCGAAAACTCCGGCAACGACTCAACAGCAAAAGCCTGCGGCCCCAAGTAGCGTTCCAAAGGCCCTCCCAAAAAAACCACCGGCACCTTCGCAACAGGCACCCGGATCAGAAGGAGTGTTGGCGGCCTTCAATAGTTTGCTCGACGGTATCCGACAGGCCGATGTGAAGGCTGTTACTGCTGTGTACTGGAATTCCCCCAGCCTCAATCTTTTCAACTACAATGGTTCTGTCACGAAAGGCTGGGAACAAGTGCGTAAGAATCGGGAGAGCTCTTATCCTGAGATTAAGAATGTGAAACTGGATGTACGTGATGTTTCCGTTACCATGCTGGGTCGAGACGGCGCAGTAGTGACTTGTCTATGGACACAATCACAAAACTACAAAGGTACTCCTGAAACTGCGGCGGGTCGGATGACATTGGTCTTCAAACGCGTCGGCACGTCCTGGAAAGCGATCCATTTGCACTCTTCTCCTGATTCGCCCAACCCAGCAAGCATTCCACCGTCAGAACAGATCCCGAAGCCGTCTCCTTCTCCGACTCCTACTCCAAGCCCGTAACGGGTTTGCCGGCAGGCAGGCCCGAACGATCCTGGTTTCCAGGTTTCCCCAGGGCTTCTCATGTATCCGCACATCCCCCTACACGATCTTTGGTGGCTTGCCGCTGGGGGTGCGGGCTACGGAGCGCATTACGTCAGACACAGAGTGCGCCGTTACCGAAGCTTGGCCCGGCGTTTAAAGCTACCTGACCCTGCAGACGAACTATTACGGCTCCAATCCGATTATGGCTACAACGCACACTCGCTGGTGAGTATTGCACCCGGCGCGAATGCATGGACCATGCCTGGAATCAACGGTGCTATTGTGTACGGCGAGTTTGGACGAGTTTGGCTGGCCGCGGGCGATCCACTGGCCAGACCAGAAGACATCATCGCTCTTGTCAAAGGCTTTCTGACGGCTGCCCGGAAGGCAAAACGCATTGTTGCTTTTGTCCCCACGACAGAAAAATTTGCCCGTCAGACTGCTGCCCTCAAACTGAGTGCAATCAAGATCGCTGCGGCGCCCTACTTCGAGCTCCAAGAATGGAATCCCCGGGGCAATTGCGCCAAGAAACTGCGGGCCGGAGTCAATCAAGCTTCACGCGCCGGTGTTAGAGTCGAACTAATTGAGTGTCTAAATGACAAGTTCCGAAAGGAAGCGACAGACTTATGTTTGGCGTGGCTCAAGACACGCCGCGCTGCCACGACATTTGGCTGGTTAGTGGCCCTCGACCCTTTTCTACGTTTCGAAAAGAAGAAACTATTCGCGGCACGTGATGTTAGGAACCGACTCGTGGGTCTGCTCTCGGTCAGTCCGATTCCAGCGCGAAACGGTTGGTACTTGGAAGACGTGCTGCGCACTGTCGACGCCCCGCGAGGAACCACCGATCTATTGGTATTCAACACCCTGCAGCAACTGAAAAAGGAAGGCGCTACTCTAGCGACCCTGGGTACGGCTCCGCTAGCGAGTGAGGGCGACGACAACCTCTCAACTCACGATCATCCGGTGATTGAACGTGCCTTACGCAGGGCATCGCAACGCTTCAGTGTCTTTTACAATTTTGATGGACTAAGGAGATTCAAGGCCAAGTTTGTCCCTACGCGGTGGGAGAGCGAATATGTGCTGGTGCAACATGGAGTGATGGTTCCCTCGCGCGTGGCCCACGCACTCCTGCGCGCGATAGTTCCGGGCGGTCTAAGGCAGCTACTTGCAAGAAAGGCGTTAAGCTCACTCAGGCGCTGACCTGAGCTTCCGAGCTTTCATAAGACCGAGAATCTGGCCAACTGCGATGCCACCGAGAATAGCGAGGAACGGAAACAACTCGACCGTGTATCGTGGTTCCGGGTTCTCCAGCGTTGCGAAAAAGCCTAGGCGCATAAGGATGACCGCGCCTGCCAGTATGACCCAACGTCGGGCGCTGAAGTCTCGGCAACGCCAAAGCAGCCATCCTCCAGCCACACCAAGTAGCGAGTAGAGCCAAGTCAACGCGGCGAACAACGGCAACCACATTTGCTGATGAATCTGATGGTCGAGATCCTGTAGAGGCAGTAGTTCACCTTCGAAAGGGTAGTACTGCGAATGAGTGTCAAACCAAAGTGACCCCGCACGCTTGATTGGCAAGACGAAATAGTACCGAACTGGTGCCCGCGCGATTCTCTCGCGAGCGAGCTGCCCAAATTCTGCGTCGACGGCAGGCGTCATCTCAACGTTCGATTCTTCGCCACCAGCTTGCTGCTCATCTTCTGGAGCTTCCTCGTCTTCTTGTTGAGTTTCTCCTTCCTCAGGGGACGGCTCTTCAGTCGGACTGGGCGAAGGTGTTCCAGTCTGCGGAGAGATTTCAGCTCTTGTTTGCGGCTGGGAATCGGGTTGTGAGTCTGGCTCGGGTTGTTCTGGAGGATGGTTGTACTTCTCGAGAAGTACAGCCACTCGATCGCGCTCCTGCTCTGAATCAAAAGCCTTATCAGGAAAGGTATCAATCTTTAGAGGACTTGTATCCAGCGACCAAAGCACTGGTCCAATGTAGCGACCATCATCAAGCCAGGTTCGCAGCCAAAGAAGGTAGCCACGCGGCACAAACTCTCCAGGCATTTCCCCATGCGCCGGTGCAAGCGGCTGGAATAAGTGGAAGACGCGTCGATTGCGAATTGTCCATGGAACCAACACCAGGCAGAATGCCAGTGAGAACATTGCAGCTGGGGGAACAGACCTCAGCACTTGGCGGATGCGTCCCTCCACTTTGTTGTCCAACGCGTCTTTCCCGCATGCGATTGCCGAAATAACGATCGTCGTACCAATCGCAGCGGCAAACAGTCCACTGTCTGGTCGAAAGAGCACGGCAATGCCGGCAATGAGACCAGCGACGGCCCATAGCGTCAGTGCTCGTCTCCCATTAGCTGATTTTAGGGCGACTGTTGCTGCGAGCACCATTGCGACCGCGAGGAAACTTGTGGGGACCTCGGTGAGAATTGTCGCGATGTAGATAGCAGTGAAAGGACAAACAGTGGCCAGAGTGAGCGTGGCGATGGCCGCTGTGTGTTTGCGCTCCTCGGAGGGCATCCACTGAAACGCAACGAAAGCCATCAGCACACAGGTGCCGCTATCAACGAATGCTTGAGCGACCCTCACTGCGGTGTTGTTTCCGTGACCGAAGACCGAGTAAACCGCCGCAAGGAACAGCGGATAACCGGGCAGCCGAATCAGTGAAGGAACGTAAGGTGGTTCATTGTCGTGTGAGTAGACATGCTGCTCGAGCACATTGCGGGCGATCTGCGCATAAACCCGACCGTCATCTGGTGCGTCGTTCGGCAGTCGAAGCGCGACAAAGAAACGAAAGCCGAGCCCAACAAGCAGCAATACCAAATATGTGAGCCATACTCTCCAACGATCTCTCATCCTGCATCCAACCCCTATGGCTGCGCTTCGGCCGTGGCTTTACGTTCGAGCTTGCCCCAACCTACAACCGGACCGCGAACGGCCATAGCTACGGATTTGATCATCACGTAGTACATGACCTGTCGATAACAAAACCGCTGGAGAAACAACCACCAAAGCAAACGCCAGCGTTCGCGTCTTTCGAGCATGAAAGCAAAGCAGGCCGACACCCAATCGATTGCCAGAAACAGGGCGTAGTAGAAGAGCACTTGTTGGAGATCTGTCGAAGAATATCCGCTAGGCTGCTGCAATTTATCAAGACCGGCCGAGACTAATGTGTACACAAGGATGAGGTCCATTACCGGCGAGATCAATGGAAACAGGATCTGAAAGATCCAAACGTTCGGCATTGCAATAAAACCAAGCGTACCGTAACGGGGACGGAACAATGCGTCGAAATGTTTCCACATGCATTGCAAGGTCCCATAGGCCCAGCGAAAGCGCTGACGCGCCAATGAACTCAGGTTATCGGGCGCTTCAGTCCAGGCGACTGCCGTTTCTTCGTAGCCGATCTTGTACCCAAGGCGACGGATGCGCAGCGTTAGATCCTGATCTTCAGCCAGCGTGTCGGCAGGAAAGCCACCAACATCCAGAAGTAAATCGCGACGCCACGCGCCAACGGCGCCAGGTACGACAGTGATGCAATTCAAACTGGCAAACGCACGGCGATCCATATTTTGAGACGTTATGTACTCCAGCGCCTGCCAGCGCGTGACCATGTTTGTCCGATTGCCAACCTTTGCGTTACCCGCGATTGCGCCCAATTCCGGATCGTAAAACCTATGAGTCAATGCACCAATAGTCTGAGGAGCAAACAGCGTGTCGGCATCGAGTGCAATAATGATCTCGCCACGAGCAAGCCGGAGCCCGGTATTGAGTGCAGAGGCCTTCCCGGAATTTTCCAGTGTATAGAGTCTGACCTTCTCTTCACCGGCAAAGCTTTCTGCGACCACTTTGCTGGTATTGTCGATGGAACCGTCGTCGATAACGATAATTTCATAACTCGAATAATCCGAAGCCAATAGACTCCGAATGGTGTTCTCGACAACGAGTTCTTCGTTGTAGGCAGGCACGATGACCGACACAAATGGAAAATAAGCGCTGCCTGCATGCAAACGTTCTCGACGTCGTGAGCGAAGCCACTGCGCGAGTGCAAGTGATCCGACAAAAAGCAGTCGGCCCAAACCGAGCAGGATGCCTATCAAATAGACCCATTGCAGCGTCCAGCCTCCGGTCGAGAGGAAAAAGAAAGCCACCGCATCAGCACGAGTGAACATTCGTTGATTGGGCGGAATAACAGGCATGACCTGATCACGGGAAAGACCCGCCAAATCAGACACAGGGACGAAACGAAAACCTCGGGCTTTCAATTCATGAATCAACCGCGGCAACGCTTCTACCGTCGCCGAGCGGTCACCGCCAGAGTCATGAAGCAAGATAACTTGTCCACGGGTCTCCGGATTGTTATCAGCAGCTCGTTTTAACGTGCGGTCGACGATTTCAGCCGCGGTGACTGGTAGTTGCCAGTCGTCCGGATCGATGCGCACTCCAACCATGAGATAGCCGAGTTGTTGAGCGAGTAGGGCGGGTTCAACATCCTGAGGTTTGTCAGCCTCCGCGTCGCCAAAATAGGGCGGACGAAACAAAACTGTCGAACGGCCGGCGAGCGATTCGATTAAACGCTGCGTCGCGTTCAACTCAAGCTCAGTTAACGAACCAGGAATTTCACCAAGGTTTGGATGTGTGAAGGTATGGTTCCCAATTTCATGTCCATCGTTGACGATTCTCCGAACCAGGTCGGGATAAGCTTGCCCATTTTTGCCAATGATAAAGAACGTGGCAGGCACGTTCTCACGACGGAGAATATCGAGAATCGCCGGGGTCCACCTTGGATCGGGTCCATCATCGAATGTAAGAGCCATTAGTCCAGGCTGATCGCCGGTACGCTGGATTACGTACGACGTCGGAGTAGCTGTGAATGATTCGGTACTGATAAATCCGTTGACGGGATCCACGCTGAGGTCACGGACGCCACTCTGTGGGCGCGACATTACCCGCAAAATTTCACCATCTCCTTCAAAGTCAACCTGGTACCCATAGTCGATATTCTTCAGTCTTTCCGGAGAAACATTTGTCGAATCCATGAGGGACCAGACAGACGGATCTTCCGATCCAAGACGCCATATGGCGAAGCCTGCAGGCCTGTACCCACTTGCCGCGCGCATTTGGTTGTAAGCGGTGACTGCGTCGAGAAACCAGACTGTGTGGTGCGAGTCGTCATCCTCGTAGTATTCGTAGTAAGGATTGCGAGACACCGGATCAAAAGTGGGTTTTACTTCCGACTCATCCGCGTGAAGGAGAGCCTCCTGAAATGTAACTTCGTCAGCCTCGACCTTTCCGTCAGTCCAATCGTAGCCGTAATTGCCGAGGATTATGATCGTCTTTGAAGGATCCAGTTCACGCATCCTCGCTACAAGGTTCTCTTCATACCAATTCTGTGCCGCGACAGGTCCCATCTCCTTCCCACTGGACCAGTGCTGGTCGTAAGCCATTAACATTAGATAGTCAGCTGCTGCTGCATAGCTCCTGAAATTCCAGTCAGGCTCAGCGAACGGGACTGACTGGACCACCAACAAAGACTTCGACGCGAACACCGTATGGAGTTCCTGCATGAAAGTAAGCAGGCTTGGCTGCAGCTCGACTGGCGGCTCCTCGAAGTCAACACAAATACCGGAAAACTTATTGTCCTGGACGAAGGACGTCAGGGCAGTAATTAAGAGTTGCCGATGAGCTTCGTTACCAATAGCTTTGCCGAGCAAAGGACCGTCAAATTTCTCGTTAATAAGATTCTGGACCATTGGGAGGATTCGGACCTGTGGACGAGTCTCACGAATCCAGTTCAAGGCGGGAGCATCGATGTTTGTCGCTATTGGGCTCGCCCCGTCAATGGGTTCCTGCAAGTGCGACCACTCAGGAACAACCCAATCTAGATGACTCAGATTGCGTTTCAGAGATTCGTAGCTCGACTCATCCCAGTTGATATAAAAACCGACCGACAGCGGTCGAGAGCTCGGCACGATTGGGGTTGGAATGGTCGGGGGGGCAGGAACGATCGGGATCTGCGAAGCACGTCTTCCAGGAACAACGTGCTTCGTTGTTGCCAGCGCTCTCTGCAGCTCTGCTTGCGCCTTCTTGGCCTTCTGCTCGCTTTGGTTCGCAGGAACGTTTGGCGGCTTTGGCCTTAAGTAAGCTGTATGAGGAAGGCTGGCAAGTTGCCTAAGGTTAAATTTGGGTAGTACGGGGTTAGCAAGAACACTCGCTATAAAGAGTGCGGCCAGCGCCGTAACGCCGATGGCCAACGCCAACCATGTACGGCGAACTCGCCGCCAACGACGGCCCTCAGGATCGTGAAATACAGGTGATTCAGGTGACGACAAGACCTGCTCCAAGATTAGGGATGTAATTTCTCACCGCCCGTGATTGAGATCAAGTTGCGACAGAATGGAGTTGCGTCCTAATTCGAGTTGCTCTTGCTGTCTTGTCGATCTCTGCCTCCCTTTTGCGGTCGAGGTTTCGCGCATATAGATAGACGCAGACGTCGGGCGGTTGCCTTTGCCCATAGAAAAAGCCGTCCACGACTTGAGCGTGGACGGCTTTCGGTGAACTGTTGGGATTGGCCTGTGGCTGACTGTGTGCAGCTTCCAGAAAGGAGGAGCACTAAGCAGTGAAACTACTGAACCAAAATCCTAACGAGTTAGCTGGTTCAGAGGTCAGGCCGCAGCCACCTCACTGTGATTAGAACTCATAAATTTTTGAATCACCTCCTTTCCAGTGTTGAGGTGATCATAGAGTACAAGGAGATGAGCGTCAACCGATTTTTTTATTGAGTTAGTGTGTTCCTTTACCTTGGCAAACAACAGTTCAGCATCACCTGCGAGCAAAGGCTTGAGCACCACTGACGTAAACTTGCCAGGCGTGCTCGATGCCAAAAAAGTATGCGAGCTCGCGATAGTCGCTACAGTCATGAATCACGAAGTCAGCAATTTTTCCGTCCTCGAGCGAACCAAGTTGACCGCCGCGATTTAAACTGTAAGCGCCGTTAATCGTAGCAGACACAATTGCTTCAGCAGGCGTCATCTTCATGTGCGTTGCTGCCAACGATAAGATTGTGAGCATTGAAGTTGTGGGCGACGAACCGGGATTGAAGTCAGTTGCCAACACGACAGCGAGACCTGCGTCGATCATGTCGCGTGCTGGCGGGTAACGAGACGATCCCAGCGCATAAACAGAGCCGGGCAACAGTACTGGCTGCACGCCCGCAGATCTTAACGCGGCGATTCCGTCCGCATCGGTGTGTTCGAGATGATCGGCCGTGGCTGTTCCCAACTCCGCCGCTAGTTTCGCTCCTCCTGATAATGAAAGCTGATCGGCGTGTATACGCAACCCCAGGCCATGACAGCGCGCCGCGGAAAGCACCTTCCAGGATTCCTCCGTTGTAAATACATTCTCCTCACAAAATACATCGCAGTACTCAGCCAGTTTGTCTCGAGCCACTCGAGGCATCATCTCCTCGATTAGCAGGGCTACATATTCACTATGACGCGCTTTATATTCCGAGGGAATGCTGTGTGCTCCCAGGAAGGTCGGTACATACCGCAATACCGTTTCTTCATCGAGTCGTTTGATCGCACGCAGGATTTTTAGTTCATCTTCAAACGACAACCCATATCCTGACTTCGCTTCCACGGTTGTCGTGCCGCCCTGAAGAAACCATTGCGCATATCTCTTACCCGCTTCAACGAGCTCGTCGAGACTTGCAGCGCGGGTTCGATTAACAGTCGATTGAATGCCGCCACCTCGAGACGCTATTTCCTGATAAGTCGCGCCGCCGACGCGTTCAACAAACTCGTCCACGCGTGTGCCGGCAAAGACGGGATGGGTGTGAGCATCGACGAAGCCGGGGAGCACAACCCGCCCGCCCGCATCCACGACCGTGCAGCTGTCGTCGATCAGGGATTCGACTTCACCTGGAGTTCCGACTCTTTCAATCAGGCCATTGCGTATAAGCAGTGCGCCTGGGGAAACGATGGCCAGCTCGCGTAGCTCTGGGCCCACGCGCGGTCGTGCGGCACCCGCGAGTGTTATGACTTGCGAGCAGTTGATAATTGCCAGTGTGTCAGACAAAAAAGATCAGGCTTCCTTGTAAACCCATGCCCCGAGAACGGCAGCCAGAATGTACTCAATCAACCCCCACAACATACCCAGGGCAAGTAGGTTGGCGGCGATGCCGAATATCGACCCGTTTAGGAGGCCGCTATAGAAATAGACACAGAACCACACCACACACGCCGCAATTATGGCCGTCTTAGGGCCAGGACCAAAGCGGCTTCGGATCATCGCATACAGCCATACGATCACGATGCCGAGGAGAAACGTGAGCACTACGGCGATGGTGATAAAAGTCATGCCAGGCCGTGGTACGTTAAAACGCGCAAACAGTTCCTCCATCTGCTTAGCAAGCACCACCTCGTTCAGCACATACTCGCCGATATTTAGAATCAGCCCGGCGAGCAAACCACCCAACAACACGCGTCCAAAATTGATGTTTTTCATAGGGAGTCTCCATTAGCAAAGTGAGAGCACAGCCACACAGAACTCTCAACGTTAGAAGGTAGGTAAGTACTTGAAGCCAATAGCACTGAAAGCGTTGTTGGCCCTCGAACGGCTTTGCAAAGGTCCCGGCAAGTATCCGGAACGAAATGGGATCACGACTACTTCTCGCGACTGCGCGATGAACGATCGTTTTGATCAGACTACTCTACTCTTACCCAACGCATAGATGGCTATGCCAATTGCGTTCGCGACTACTACAACGGCAATGATCTTGAAGGCGAATAGCAACCGGTTGTCCACCTCAATGATGGGCACGATGGTGAAGGCGATGTACACCAGTGAAACCACAAACCCTGACGCACAAGCAATCTTGAGCCACAACGGTGCGCGCACGCCAAAAGCCTTCATACCAAACAGCGGTATCGCAAACAAGACGAGGTATGCTGCAGCGTAAAATACTCCACCGGCATTATCCAGGAGCTGGAATGCCTCCTGCGCTCCAACTCCAGTCAAACTTGCAAGGCCCATAGCAAGCGTCACAGCGCCTACGAACAGAATAGAATTAACAGGTGTCTTGTACGTCGGATGTAGACGAGTGAACCAGTTGGGTAGCAATCGATCCCAACCCGCGACCATCGGCAACCGAGTGTTACCGGCGAAGTAAATACTCATCAGTGCGATTTGACGAACGACGACACCCAGAATCGCCACTGAGACAATCTTGCCTACCCAACCAAAGGAACCGAATCCAATGGAAAGTACCTGAGGTATTGGTCCGATCAGGTCGACATTGTCGGGCGACACGAACGCGAGTACGGAGCTTGTGCCGAGAATAAACATCACAGCAATAATCGGCGCGGCAATAATCACTGAACGCCCTATGTTGCGTGCGGGAGCTTTCGTTTCTCCGGCAAGAATGGCGATATATTCAAAGCCCGTGAGCCCACCCAACGCCAGCTTGCTGCCCACATTAATGTTGTAAGCCGAAAAAGTGGGAATCTGAATTGCGAAGGGTCGATATTCTCCAATCGATCCTCGAACCAATCCCAACAATGGAAGAAGAATCAACGCGGCGAACGTGATCATGAGCATCAGGCCACCGGCGTTGTGCACCCACTTCCCTAAGCCCAATCCGCGAGTGGCGGCGAGAATCATCGCAATTACTAAGACGCAACTGATAACTGTAATCGTTTTCCAGCTCTCCTTCATCCATGCAGCGCGTGGGCCGATGGCGTAGGAGATGTTTGTGGTCACCACCAAGCCAATGCCCGCCAGAATTGAGATCGCGAAGACCCAAAGATTCCATGCCACCATGAACGCGACAAAGTCATTGAATGCGAGCTTGGCCCACTGATAAAGACCACCCTCGAGGGGCATGAGCCGATTGAGAAAAATGACGGCGGCTGCAAGCGGAAGATAAAACGTCAGAATAGCGAGAATCCAGAAAACGTTCTGTTCATTTCCAAGCTTGGCAGCCCAACCTACCCAAATTGTACCAACTACGAAAACAACTTGAGTGAGAACCAGATCGAATAGGCCCAGCTCCTTCTTGAAAACGGCGCTACGTATTTCGACATCGCGCTCGAGATCGGCGACTACCGGAGAAGTAATTGCGGAAGCTGAATCTGGAGTGGCCAAGGATGTCACCATCTACACTAGCCTTTAGGTTGCTCTCAAGAACTCTACGAAACCGTCGACGTATGATCGTGGATTATCTTCCATCCTTTTTTGGTTCGTCGAAAAACAAGAGTGAATCTTCCGTGAGGCTCGTCCGTAGCACGTCTGAGATGCCAACGACCGAGAACAATTGCCGCATCATTTCCCAACTGAGTTATCTCCAGATCGGAGAAGGTTAAGGTGCCCATTTTCTCGCGAGAGTCGTAGTTTTTCTTGTAGCGATCATGAACTGTTTGCCAGCCGCGAATTACGTTGTCGCCAGATACCAATACAGTCTGTTCAGAACGGTCATAACCGTCCATATAGCCCTCGACATCGCCATTGTTCCAGGCGTCACGCTGAGCATCGAGAACTCCACGTATTGCAGCGATGGATTTGCTTTCAGAATTAAGCTGCTTTGGCGTCTGAGCCATGGTTGAGGTTGTTAATATGGCAATCGCAACTGACACGAACGCCTTGGATAGAAGAGTTCGTTTCATTGTAGCTCCAGACTCTATCGCGGGCCTGTATACCATGCTACCCGCAGTCGCGCCAGTTTTTCTTACTTGAAGTATCGATAGTGGCCCATTAGGAATCTGCATGTTGGGCCAACCATTGCCTCACGTCCTGGCGCATTTCAGGAACGATTTCATGAGCCGCGTGATAACTCTTAAACGTGACTGTTCGTCCTCGCGTTCCCAATTGTCGTTCGTAATCTCTAACCCGCTCCGGTGTATAGAATTCATCTTCAGTTCCCGCGAGGTGAAAGACGTCAGCTTGCGTCCGCCTGTATAACTTGCTCGTTTCCCAGTCGCCCGGAATCCCACCACAGATGCCCACGACACCTCGCAAACGATCAGGATGGGTAAAAGCAAACCGATAATTGAGCGCACATGACTGTGAGAAACCCAGAAGAAAGATACGTGCAGGATCGGCAACACCTTCGTCAATCAGAGTTGCCATGAGATCCAACACCGCCTGGTGATGAATTGCGACCGACTCCTCGCTCCGGAAATTAGTCAACCAGCCAAAGCCGAACCTGAGTGGGCCTCCCTTTTCTTTTGGCTCTTTCATGTGTTGATGCAAACCCTGCAAAGAGGCGATGGCAAACCCCTCCGGAGCCATCTGTTGCGCCTCGCGCATCATTTGACGCTTATGTGCGCCATAGCCATGCAACGCAACCAAGAGGGGCGCGGGCGAGCCGGCGGCGGGTTGCAAGTCGTAATAAAGATTCATCTGTGCTTTGAGAGTGCGATCGGAATTGGGATCCGTACTGTTCATTTCCGCTTCATTCTGTAAATTCTGTTGCTGCTGTCAATAGCCGAGACAATGCGCGTCGATTGCATTGAACCTCCGTTGAAAGCTAGGATGGCGCTTCAGTTCAAAACATTGGCCAATTTTTTCGAGAGGTGTTGCTCATGAAATTTCCGGGTGGATTCAATATTCAGCAAATGATGAAGCAGGCGCAAGTGATGCAGGAGAAAATGCAGAAAGAGATGGACGAACTGCGCGTCGATGCTTCAGCGGGTGGTGGCGTCGTAACAGTGCAAATGAAAGGCAACCATGAAATCGTTGCATTGAAGATCGATCCTGAAGCGGTTAAAGAAGGGGACGTCGAAATGCTTCAGGACATGATTGTTGCAGCCGCGAATGAAGCCAACCGAAAAGTGGATGAAGCAATGAAAGGAAAGCTGGGTGGGATGTTGCCACCCGGGCTCGGAGGCCTAATGGGGTAGTCAGTTTTGTCTTTGGTCTTGAGTCTTTGGCCTTTGAAACAAAGACCAAAAGCCAAAGGCCCAAGGCCAAATTGTTATGTTAGAGTACGCCGAACCCGTAACCAAACTAATTGACGAACTCAAGCGCCTGCCGAGCATTGGCCAAAAGTCGGCACAGCGTTTAGCTTTTCACATCATGCGCACGCCCGAGGCTGACCTGGAAAGGCTAATCGCGGCGCTGCGAGACGTTAAGCAACGAATCATTCTCTGTTCTGTCTGCAATAACCTTACCGAGGTTGATCCATGTCGGTTTTGTTCATCCCCGACCAGGGACCATTCCGTTATCTGCGTGGTTGAAGAACCCTACAGTTTGGTGGCCGTTGAAAAGACTCGCAGCTTCAAGGGTGTTTACCACGTTTTGCACGGTAGCCTGTCTCCGATTCGTCACATCGGACCTGACGAGTTGCACCTTGCTAATCTGCTGCCGCGCTTGAAACCTGAGAACAACGAGGGAATTGCAGTAAGAGAAGTGATTCTCGCTACTAACCCGACAACTGAGGGTGAGGCCACGGCGAATTACATAGGCAGGCTTTTGAAACCATTAGGATTGAAAGTCACGCGCATCGCAATGGGAATGCCTGTTGGAAGCGACTTGGAGTACGTGGACGAGGTGACTATGGATAAGGCGCTGAGTAATAGGCACGAGATTTAGCGGTGTGGTGGTTGTGGAGGGGAGAACCAAAGAGAATCATTTGCCATATGACATTTGACATTTTTCATTTGTCATTTTAAGGGGGTCTTTGCTCTTAGGTCTTTGTCCTTTGAAGCTTAACCAGGATTGCTTTTAATCCCAGGGCCCAATGCCAAGACCCCTTCAAAATGACAAATGAAAAATGTCAAATGTCATATGGCAAATGATTTTCTTTTGTTCTTCTTCCCCGCTAGATCTAATGATTTTCTTTTGTTCTTCAGCCCCTAGAACCGCACCTGCTCGGCGGGTACCCCTTCTTTACACTCCAGACAATCACTTGCGCTGTCGTACATATGGGCGTCAAATTCAACCAACGACTTAATCGCTCCGTCTTCAAGCTCGCGCGGTGCTGAAATAAAACGAACGATCGCACCGCATCCAATTATCCTGCCACCAAGCGACTTCACGAGATCCACCGTTTCCTCAATAGCATTTCCGCTGCGAATAATATCGTCCACGATGATGCATGGGTTGACTTCACCCTGGTTCACGTATTGGCGAAACATACGCTCGCCCTTTTCCTGTTCCGCCCAGTAGATCTGTTCGGCGTTAAGCGCGTCGCGTACGCCGAACGCGACTGGAATCCCACCCGAACTAGGACTGATTACTGCAACTTTCGGGAGTTGACTGGAGATATCCTTTTCGAGGCGAAACTTTCGGCTCAATGCGACTGCAAGAACGCGAGCTGTATCGTAATAGCGGAAAGCCAACGGCATTTGAAAATAGTGCGGCGAGTGTTTGCCGTTTGGATAGACAAAGTGGCCTTCACGAAACGCGCCAGTGCGTTTCAAAATTTGCATTACAGCATCTTGGGATGGAATCAACTCAACCATGGGTTCTCCTGGTTTCTCCAGTTATAACTTGCTTTGTGCTTTGTGCGTGGAAGCATACATCAATCTCACCCGTTTGCTCCATCGCTTGCAGCGCGTTCAACGAGCATGCGCTGATCTTCCGGCAGACCTTCCGGCAAAGACTTTGGCGAGAACCAACCCGCACGTTCAACTTCCATGCTGCGCGGCTTCGGATCACCTCTTGCTCGGCAACGAAAAAGCACTTCCACTTGCCTCGGCTTCTTAAATGATCTCGCAGCAAAAACCTGAACGCTTTCAACCTCGAGTCCAATCTCTTCGCGTAGTTCCCGCCGCAGGGCGTCGAGTGGCTGTTCGCCGGCCTCAAGAAAACCTCCCGGTAATCCCCAACCACTACCTGGTCGAAATAGATGCTTTAGCAGCAGAACTTGGCCCTCATCGTTAAAGATCAGTGCGCCGGCGGTGACGGTAAATCGTGCGTGAGTAACTCTCATGCTCCAGCGACGCATACGCGCTGGTAGGGATCTCCAGATTACGCTGATGAGATTCTTGAACATTGGGAATTGCGAAATTGCGAATTGCGAAATTTTGTTAACGGTCAGTTTGTATTGAAATCTCAATGGTCATAACATGAGACGATGTACAGGCGACAATGTAAACGACTCGTTCCTTTTCGCAAAAATTCGCAATTCGAATTTCGCAATCCGCAATTCATCCGTTGACGCTCATTCGATTGCATCTGTAAGATTTGACCACGCACCACCAAAACGTCGACCTTCGTACACAGTAAACATGGCAGCAACTGATACAACACCCGCAGATCAGCAATCTTCCGCAGCGACTTCGACACCTGTTCCCAAGCGGATAACAAATGCCCAAACCGTCTGCAACGAAAAGAACGAAAAGGGAAAACTCTGTAACGGCCATCTGAAGCAGTTAAGAACTGCCGGGGAACCGGCAGAGATTCACCTGCGTGGCGACGACGTGCTTTTCAAATGTCAGACGTGCGGAACGCTTTACATGGGGCCACCGTTGGGCCACGTTCGCGATCCCAACAAGCAGAGTAGGTTTGTGGAAGCTGAGTTAACTGCGCTACTGCAAGCTGCGGGCGGCACACTTCCAGTAATCAAGAAGGACGAACGCGGCGTTTTCATAATGGTTGAGACGGCACCTGCGGATCATGGTCACGCACCGAAACCAGCGCCGGCAAAAGCGCCGGCTCCAGTGACAACTCCGCAAGCAACTGCTCCGGCCGCGAAACCAGCCGCCCCTGCTGCACCTAAAGCCGCCGAACATAAAGCCGGCGGTCAACCAAATCGCCAGCTATTTAGACGTTCGACATATGCAGGAGTGACGGACACAGGACCAGTGCCCGGTGAAAC
>JBKOYD010000156.1:0-14950 GCA_046725195.1 Acidobacteriota bacterium
GTACAGTCCTGAACGAACGACAGTTACTGTGTCAACTGCTCTTGAAGCGGAATCGGTCAGGGTCTCTGTTGAGGATCGAGGGTTTGGGATTCCGTCAGAAGCGAAAGAGCGTGTTTGGGACAAGTTCTATCGCGTCGTTCGTGACGGGCAGGAGAAAGACGAAGAATCTACGGGCTTAGGTCTATCTTTTGTGCGTGAGGTTGTGGAACAACATGGCGGGAGTGTAGCGTTGGACTCAGAAGAGGGCCGAGGTTCGAAGTTCAGTTTTACTCTGCCGAGACTCTAAGCGGAAGCAATGTTCGATCACACTCGATTAATGGTGCCACGACAGTTTTTGGATCCACAAATACACTTCTTCTTGTCGGAATGGAGGGTCGATTCGTAGTCAATCGTGATCTCTTCGCCTGCTCTGATGTCCCGCAACGCAATAAACAGGATGTGGTCATAAAGGATTTGCATAAACGCGTTTGGCGAACATGAGTGATTGATGTAGTGAGTGCCGTTCCCACCGCGACTGCCATCCAGACTCCAACGTTTATTGATCTCACAAATCCTTAGCATCTTTCGGTGAGCGCGACGTCTGGCCTCAGCGTTTGAAATCTTCTCACCGGTATATTCCGCAATCTTTCGTCTTTTTTTAAAGGGGATGGTCGCAAAGCAACCTTTGCCGTGTATCTGAGAACTTTTGATTTCCACTCCATGCGCGAGTTGTAAGTTCATGGACTTGGTCCAAATCAAGCTTTGAGATTCGGTCATGAGCAGAGTTTAACATCGGATCGAAGATCGATGACTGCCAAAAAAGTGACCGCCAACGCCTAAGCATGGCGGTCACTTTGTTAACCTACTTCGAACTGTGCTTACTTAATTTTGAAACTGCGAGCAATCAAATCAGTCTGATTGCGGATGCGACTTAGCTTATCGCGTAAACCTGTGAATCTGAGCGCATAGACAGTACGATTGTCAGCCTTTAGGTAGTATGTGCGGCCCAACATTGGTTTTCCCGTTCGAACAAACTCGTAAGACATCGTTACGCCGTCGAGCCGACCATTAAACGGCTCTTCCTTCCCTTCAACAAAACCCGGGAGGAATCTAAGCTTCAAGTCCTGATCACGACGCGCAACTTCGGACGCAGTTGCTCCGGCGTCTACAATTTCTTTACGAATAGTTAGGTAGCCATCAAGGCGATCACCATAGACGAATTCCGGATGCTCGTGCGCCGCATCTGGTTCCGAAATTGGGCGCCACGTTGCGGACGGCAGCTCGAAAGTGTATTCAACTCGATCGTGCGTGTAGAGTTGTTGCGACAACGCTGCGGAAGCCGTCAGCGTCATTAAGACCAAAGGGAGAGCTACAATCCGTCGCATTTTCTTAGATGTCTCCTTCTTCAACCAACCTAAACAACCAATGCCTCATTAATTGCAGTGGATGAAGTAGTATGATGCCCAATTTTCAGATGCCTGTTATTCCCTCTCCAGTTGTCCCCCTCATCGACCGACGAACCGCCACCTAGGTCAATGCGGCCTGCGAAATAATGTCTTTTTGAACGCCGATCAGAGTCTCGATTCCACTTGTTGCTAAGGCCAGAAGTTCATCCATCTGGGCCTGACTGAAAGGCTCTCGTTCCGCGGTACCTTGAACCTCGATGAACCGACCATCACCAGTACACACTACATTCATATCCACTTCTGCACGCGAATCCTCGTCGTACTTAAGATCAAGAAGTGGGGTGTTGCTGACAATCCCGACGCTGATCGCGGCAACCTGATTAATCGTTAACGGCCGCGAGATCTTCCCCGACGCCACCAAATATTTGCTGGCAAGTGCAAATGCGACATACGCACCGGTGATTGCGGCCGTGCGAGTACCGCCGTCAGCCTGCACGACATCGCAGTCGATCGTAATGGTACGTTCTCCTAGCGATTTCATGTCAGCCACGGCACGCAGGCTTCGTCCTATCAGTCGTTGTATCTCATGTGTTCGACCCGAAGGTCCACCACGGCCAGTTTCCCGCGACGTTCGCGCTTGTGTCGAGCGAGGCAACATCGAATATTCCGCGGTTAACCATCCCTGTCCTGAATTTCGCAGAAACGGTGGGACTCTATCCTCAAGCGACGCTGAACAGATTACCCGCGTATTTCCCATCTGGATCAGCACAGAGCCCTCAGCATAAGGAAGGAATCCCGGCGTAATATTTACGGTACGCAATTCGTGCGGCGCACGACCGTCAGTACGTTCGTAGCTCATCGTGTCCCCAAATCTCAACTGCTTCTAAAATGGATGGAGCCGAACCAAGGAATCTCTCCGCAACTTTGGCAAATCTTTGAGCGGCATCGGTCACGTAAAAGTGGTCGAGATCATCACAGAGTTGCCGTTCCTGGTAAAGTCCTGCCGCTTCATCATGCGACAGCTTAGTTTTCTCCAAAATTGACTCTACTTCCTTCGCTGTTGCTGCGCCCGAGTCAATCAACTTAACATCGCGGCCCACCGTGTCACCGATCACATCTCGCAGGATTGGGTAGTGTGTGCAACCGAGGACCAGAGCACCAATCGAAGTTTCCTTGAAGTCACCAAGATAGTCCTGCGCCACGGCCCGCGCGACGTCAGTATCGGCCCATCCTTCTTCAGCTAACGATACAAACAGAGGACAGGCGCGCTCAATCACTTCTGACGATGAACCCATTCCGGCGATTGCCTTAGCGTACGCATGGCTTTGGACCGTTGCTTCCGTAGCAATAACACCGATCCTGGAACCTCCAGCAACTTCGATTGCCGCGCGCGAGCCTGGTTCTATCACGCCAACAACAGGAACCTTGATAGCTCCACGAATTGCTGGGAGTGCCAACGCAGAGGCTGTGTTGCAAGCAACGACAAGTAGCTTAATACCGTGCGCCTCTAGAAACTTCGAATTCTCAACTGCATATCGCTCAACCGTCGCAAGGGATTTTGTGCCATATGGAACTCGAGCCGTGTCGCCAAGATAAACGAACCGTTCGTTTGATAAACGTTCATGCAGGGCACGGTAGACTGTGAGCCCACCAACTCCACTATCGAAGATTCCGATGGGAAGATTTTGATTGCGAATTTCGAATTGCGAATTTCGAATTTGAGTAAGACCTCAATTGTCGGATTTCAAATTCGCATTTCGAAATCCGAAATCCGAAATTCGTTTTAAATTGGTGGAGGCGCCGAGAATTGAACTCGGATCCAAAAACCAACGCCGAAGGACTCTACATGCTTATTCGCTTCTCGTCTTACCCTACCCGCAAAACGCGGTCAGGATAAAAATTCGCTCAATGCCGAGTCAGTGAAGCGACAAGACCTCGGCAAGAGCTAGTCCGACTTTATCTCGCCCGCTGCCACGGACCGAAGCAGCGAACCAGCTCAACTAAGTGACATCTCACTCCGCGCGCATGAGCAACTTGCGGCGAGACGCTCGGTGCTTAATTAGGCAGCGAGAGCCAATTCATTGTTATTGGCAATTGTGTTTCCCTACGCGTTTTAACGAGCTGCATAAGGTAGCCCGGCATGACATCGCGACGATCGTTCAGGTTCCTGTCGAAGCCTGTCGCCCCCATTTGCGAGCCGAACGATTATAAAGGGTTGCAAAGGAATTGCGAAAAGCAGGCGCGCTGCTCGAAACAGAACTAATTAGCAACCAGCCCGAAAAGGCGTTAAGAGCTGTTCTTTTCCAACGATTCTACCTATTCACGCCGCCAATAAGTGCGTAACAGTTACCTGGGATATAATTTCCTCGTCCGTGCTCCTGTGGGTACCCACGTTGCCGCCAGCAACCGAATGAAGGCAAGTTACTTTGGGAGAAGATTAAACCTATGGCCACAAATCGTTCGAAATACTCAGCAACAGCCATCATTAATGCGCCGCCGGAACAACGCAGACACCTTCTTTCCCGATTTTGGCTACCCGCAGTCCTACTGTTGGCTCTTTCCGCCGGTGGGTTGACAGGAATTATCGCCGCGTACGAATTGAACTACTCTCGAGCTGCGAATGAAGTCGCCGCTTTGGCGACTTATCGTCCAAGCGTGGTAACGAGAGTTTATGCTGACGATGGCGAAACTGTGATTGGTGAATTTGCTCTCGAGAAAAGGATCCCGCTCAAATACGATGAAATCCCTCAGGTCCTTAAAAATGCGATTCTCGCTGTTGAGGATGTTCGCTTCTATGATCACATTGGGATTGATCCAATTCGCATTGTCGGGGCGGGCTGGAAAACCCTCACCACTGACAAGGTCGAAGGCGGATCGACCCTAACGCAACAACTTACGAAAAACCTTTTCCTGTCGCGTGAGCAAACTCTCAATCGTAAAGTCAACGAGTGGATCCTCGCTCTTCAGATCGAACGTTACTACACCAAGAACCAGATCATGGAGCTGTATGTGAACCACATGTTTCTGGGGGCGAACGCGTACGGCATGGAAGCTGGTGCTGAAACTTACTTCGGCAAGCAGGCAAAGGATCTGACCCTGGGCGAAGCCGCGTTGTTAGCTGGAGTTCCCAAAGCTCCCAGTGATTATTCACCGACGTCAAACCCAGTAAAGGCTAAGGAGCGTCGCGACCTCGTGTTGGATCTAATGGCCAAGAATGGATTCACTAGTCAGGCAGAAGCGGATGCTGCAAAAGCCAAACCCATTCAACTAGCCGACACTGCTTATTATCAGTCTCAACCGAAATCGTCGCCTTTCGATTATCCGGTGGAGTACATCCGTCAGGAACTTGAAGATAAATATACGACTCGTGTGGCGCAAGGTGGTCTTTCCGTCTACACGACAATCAACGTCGAAGCTCAGAAGCGAGCCTACGAAGTTGTCCGCGCCGGCCTGCGGCAGTACGACCGCACTCATTCCGGTTGGCGTTCCAGCTACGCAATGATTCCAACGTCGTCGAATAACGGCGTCCCAGCCACACCGCAGGAACTTAACAACTACAAACACCCAGACTGGTATGGAAACGAATATGAACCTGGTCGTCACTTGATGGGTCTAATCATGCGAGTCGACCGCACGCGGAACGAAGCCAGTGTACGATTTGGAAATTTCACGGCTCTACTAACAGCTGCTGACATGGGGTGGGGACACCGGCTACCCAAAGAAGAGTTCAAGGCTGGTTACCTTGCCGAATTTGAGATCAAGGAAGTGGACGAAAAGAACCGGCGTCTGAAAGTCGAACTCTCTCAGGTTCCTGGGGTACAAGGCGCGATGATGACGCTCAATGCGAAGACAGGCGAAATCATCACGATGGTAGGCGGTTACGATTTCTATACAAATAAATTCAATAACGCCACTCAAGCCTATCGTCAAACAGGTTCCTGCTTCAAACCATTTATTTACACAGCGGCGGTGGAATGGGGTATGACGCCTGACACTCCAGTAAGCGGGGCACCAATAAGTATCGGCGACTGGCAGCCACATAACTACGACGGTTCGCTCGGTTGCTCGGATATGCCCATGAAGACTGCGCTAGCAAAGTCAATGAATATTCCTGCCGTCCACTTGCTTCAGACTGTCGGGATTCAGACTGGTGCCCAGATGGTGCGACGTTTTGGAATCAAAGTGCCGATGTCTCCTTATCTTCCATCGGCCCTTGGTGCTACCGAAGTGCCGCTCGACCAAATGGTCTCGGCGTACTCCGCTTTTCCAAACAAGGGAATTCGCGTCGAGCCGCATTTGATTCGCAAGGTGCTCGATCGCGACGGCGCAACACTTGAGGAATGGGAGAAAACAACATACAAGGTAGTAAACGAATACGTTGCGTTGACTATGGTGTCGATGATGCGCGGCGTTGTTACAAGTGGTACTGCTACTGCTGCCAACTCCCTTGGCGTTCCCCTTGCCGGTAAAACAGGGACCGTGAACGACCACACAGACGTTTGGTTCATCGGCTATACACCAACATACGTCACCGGCGTTTGGATGGGTTATCCGGGAAAGAAGAAGCCACTTGGTAATGACATGACGGGCGCACATGGCGCACTTCCCATGTTCATCGACTTCATGAAGACATTTCTCAAGGACAAAGAGAAAGAAGAATTCCCGAAACCTCCGGGAATGCCGGAAGACATGCGCGAGCTCTTCAGGCAACGGCAACGAGAGTTAGCTGCAGAGCGTGCCGAACTCTCAGCAGAAGAGGATACGATTACAGACGAAACGGCACTACCGACGTCAACCACGGAGCCAAAACTGGAACAAGTAACCTTGCCACCGCCACCCAAGGCGGATGAGAGCGCTCCACCGCAGCCAAAGCCAGATGTTGCTGCACCCAAAGTTGATTCGGCGCCGCCACCAGCTACAACGCGCCCGCGAGAAGTTGAGCCTGCAAAGAAGAAAGGAAAGAAAGGCGACGGCGAACCGTAAGGAATCGCGTTTCTGCTGCAGATCAAATCATTTGCCATATATCATTTGAAATTTTTCATTTTTCATTTGGGACTCGCCGCGATTCGACGGCGGGACGGTTTGAAGAGCTAGATAGTTCGAAAAAATGACAAATGAAAAATCTCAAATGATATATGGCAAATGATTTCCTTTTTCCCTCTACAGCACCTTCCCCAACGCATACGGAAGCATCTTCCTCCACCAGGGCCAATCGTGATCCACATCCGCACCCCACAAATCTAAAGTGTGAGGAATCCCTTTAGAGTTTAGAATGTCTGAAAGTGTGCGACTGCGTTCCGGAGCTTCATAATTGCCCTGCCCCGACATAATGACTATTGAGTCGGCTCTCTGAAGAAGCGGCAGATAATAGTCATCGTTTAGGTTGGAGAGATAGTCAACGGGATTGTTGAAATAAACGTTATCGTCGTAGTGTCCCTTTAAATAGGATCGCACATCGTAACTACCGCTCATCGCGATCACGCCACGAAAGAGATCAGGATGTTTGAAATAGGCGTTCACCGAAAGAAATGCTCCCAGGCTTGCGCCGGTGGTCAACGGCCGATTCTCACCTTCGCCACAATCCTTGCGTATCAGTGGTAACACTTCATCGACAATGTATCGATCGTAACGAGTCAGTAATTCGGCCTTAAGAGGCGCAGGCATTTGCTCGTTCAGCAAGCTGTAACGATTGACGCTGTTTATCGAGTAGGCGCGAAGCTTACCAGAATCAATAAATGGCTTAATCGCGTCGACCAGATAAAAGCGTTCATACTCCAGATAGTCAGCGGCCGCAGTCGGAAACATTAAGAGCGGCGGCCCGGCATGCCCATAACCAACAAGCGGCATTTCGGTACTCAAATTTTGACTAAACCACGCTGTGGTTCTGCGTTCCATGGGGACCTTTCCGATAAGGAATTGGGGCTGCAGATATTCTCTCAGATCGTTTTCCAGCGCAAGTTTTGAAAGGATGATAGCTAAGGGAGTTAGTGACTCAAGGATTGCGCCAAATAAAAAAGAACGGCGCCGCTAAAAGGTCCCTAAAGCGTGCCGCTCTTAATTCGAGATCGAGGAAGCGTGATCTCCGCTGGCCAAGGTTGTTGGGATAATTGAAGCCAGTAAGGTACTTTAGCCTTGTCGATTCTTCTGCTTTATCAAAATCACCAAATCATTGGATTCTCCAAGATTGGCCACCACAAAAATGACCTTGCTTGACCCGTCCAAACCCATCTGCTATAAAACCGCTTCGCGCCCTGCACAGATGTTTCGCCTGTGTGAGGGCGCTTATTCCGCAGTAGCTCAATGGCAGAGCATTCGGCTGTTAACCGAAGGGTTGTAGGTTCGAGTCCTACCTGCGGAGCCAAAAATTGCTAAGGAAGAAAAGGCCACTTGATTTGAGTGGCCTTTCATATTGTGTGCCGCAAATTGTGAGCGGAATCGGTTGTACATTTCCGCGTCAGTTCAGCGGGCATACAAGCTTGCCTGGCCGGGAAGTGGATGATCGCGTTTGTCAGGTGACAGCCCGGTCAGCAGCTGGCAATCTTTGACCAGCGCAGTCAGCGGCCAAGTTTTGGCCCATTTGACGTAGAACTAGCGCACCACGGTAATGCGGTCACCTGGCTGAATCAGCGGATCGGGCAGCCTACCTGAGTTGATGTCTTCCAGTTTATAGCGTGCGACGACCAACCGACCGTTGGTGCTTTCGCGAGCGACTTTAACTTCCTTGGAGTTGCGACTGAGACCACCTGCCGCAAGGATTGCCTGCGTCAGGGTGAGGCCGCGGCGAAAGGGCTTTTCGCCGGGAGCCTTGACGTCACCGGCAATGTAAAGGAATTGCTCTGGCGTGGCTTGGACATTAATTACATCTCCCGGCCGAACCACTAAATTCGGAACTTTTGCGTCGGACATCTCAACGATAGTCGGCTCACTCATCTCCTTCGAAACGATTGTAGCGCGACCTGCTTCGGGCATTGGCTGCGCATCCGCAAGTACGACATATAGCGGTATTGCTTCCCGCCGCAAGATCTTCGTCCCCGGATTCTTCACCAATCCACTAACTAGAATGGTGTGGCTAACGTATTCACGAACACCAACTAAGACTTCGGTGTCGTCGAGCGCCAAGCTTTTCAGCTCAGTTTTAATTCTACCGCTGATCTCTTCTACAGTAAGTCCTGCCACCTTGAGAGGGTGCGCCAGAATTGGATATTCGAGCACACCGTGGGGACTGATTGTAAACAGAGTCGACCTGTCTGCGGGTGCCTTGCTAAGCCTGACGTCGAGCACGTCTCCCAGTCCCACACGATAGATCTGCATTAGCTCAACGGCACTCGTTGCCGGTCTGGGCACCGCGTCCAACGAGTCGGGAACCGATAACACACCCATTCCAACTCTCGCCTCAGAAGCCGCTCTTCCGTCGCCAACTGACTTATCTTCAACTGACGTGGGCTTGCCTGGCGCTTTGGAGCTACTAAATGAGAGGGTCGAAGGACTCCATCCCTGCGAGTTCGTGTTCGATTGCGCGGGCGCGGGCTTGTGCCTCTGTTGGCCTCTTTCTGTTGTCGATCTATTTTGGCGACGCCCGGGCACGAGAACAAAGAGCGAGGATGTCCTGGAAATGTTTACGTCAACACCATGTCCTTCGGACGTTATGAAGCGTCCTTCGAGACTGACGCTTACTCGATATTTTCCGGGTGGAATGTTGGTAATGCGGAAGACCCCATCCTTACCGCTTGAAGCTGACTGAACACCAATCAGATTTACGCCGGTGACGGTAAGAGTGACGTTTGGAACAGCCACTCCATCTGTATCCATAACTCGTCCGAATATCGCACCCGTAGTCGCGGTCTGCGCCAAAGAACTTGTGGCAAATAGGCATAAGAAAAGAGCGCCGATCGCCTTGGTTGATGGCATCGAGACTCTCATCCCAACAACCTCCTTAAGTTGACTGATACACATATGTCACCTTCTTTGAACTGACATTCTTCGCTCTAATCGCGTTCTTTTGCGTGTTGGGCAAGGTATGGTCAAAAACTACATTGATGTGCTTATCTGACCGCGACCAGGCAGAAGATCGGGAAATGCCATGGTGAAGGAATGGTCATCTCTAAAAACGCTGGGCAAGATTATTTGTCGGGAGGGCGGACTCTATAACCGATCGCTATCGATGTCAATAGTTTGTCCGATTAGTAATAGCTCTTCAATCGAGAAGGATAGGAGTTGTCTTGTTAAATTCTCGTAGTTCGCGTGTTAGTTGTGGGCCTGAAACTTCCGTCATCCAATTGTCTAACAAAGACGGGGTTACTTCTGTTAACCGAAAGGGTTGTAGGGTTCGAGTCCTACCTGCGAGCCAAAGTTTCTGAGCGATAAGGCCACCGATGAGGCGGCCTTTATCTGCTGAGCGCAACTGCTACCCGAACCGAAACTTGTCAGGTCACCTGATGTTTCTTCACAAATCGGTCAAACAACATCTTGATTCCACAACTTATCAAACCCACGACTAGTCCAATGATCGCAAACCCGACTGGAACCAAGAATAACGACGTCCTAAGCAGAACAAACGGCAGCATCGCTATGGTTGCCGCCACTGCAGCATAGGTGATCAGTGAGGAAATCCAATGCGGCCGAGCGAAATTCTTTCGACGTAGACGCAATGCTGACAAACTAGTCCCCAGAAAGACCCCGAAAATCGCGTCGCGCAAGCCTATCGCCATTAGATCTAAGGCAACTTCATCGTAAGCCGCGCCCACGTTGGCCCAGCCAAGCCAACGAAGTAAAAATCCTACCCCGACGCTCAGAATGAACATCAGCACGCCGCCAACGATTCCGAGATTACGAGCCCATCGAAGTCGTTTGCTTAGTTCAGCACGTGTTTGCAGCGATTGTTCTCGAACACCGGCCTCACTTGGTGTTTTGGACGCAGCTCCTGTCACTGGAACTGCTTCTGTCACAGGCTGCGTAACGCCGATGACATTAGAAACGGTAGGAGCTTGCATCTTGCTGGTTTGCGGCGTCGGATAGGACGCGATCGTCGGGGCGCTGTCGTTGAGCAGCGTTTGGCGGCGATCTCCTGCGTCTGGACTCGGAGTACCAACAGCGCTCACGAGATCGCTAAATAGATCGTCTACCGATTGGTAGCGTTCCTGCGGATCTTTCGCGAGCGCTCGTCCCGCGACATTAGCAAGTGAAAGGGGTACCCCCAACCGATCGAGTGGCGTCGCCGTGTCGGTGAGATGCTTCGCGACTACAGCCGTCGGAGTGTTCCCCGTAAAAGGAGGAGAGCCGCCTAACATCTCATACAAGATCGCTCCAATGCTGTAAACGTCTGAACGCGCGTCGAGCGGATCACCGAGGCATTGCTCAGGCGACATATAAAACGGCGTCCCTATCAACATACCCGTTTGCGTTAGACTGGACCCGCCATCTACTTCTTTCAGCTTCGCGATGCCAAAGTCGATCACCTTAACCGTTTCAGGTTCACCTGCTCGCTCTGGTGGAGCAATGATGATGTTATCGGGTTTCAGATCTCGATGAATGACTCCTTTGCGATGTGCCGCTCCTACGCCGCTGCAGACACCACGCATTACCGTCACTGAGCGCGCGGGCGAAATTCTGCCCTCACGATTCAATAGATCCCGCAAAGACGTTCCTTCGACCAATTCCATGACGATATAGGCAGGTGTGGTTTCGCCTGCGCCGTCACTAAAATCGTGGATAGTGACAACATTAGGATGACGAAGCATCGCAGCAGCGCGAGCTTCGCGACGGAACCGTTCGGCCGCCTCGTGACCGGCAACGAACTTGTCCAGCAGTATTTTGATCGCTACTTCGTCGCCAATATGTCTACGTCGAGCACGGTAGACTGCACCCATGCCGCCCTGTCCAAGGCGTTTTATCAATTCGTATTTCGAATCCAGAATTTGACCGATAAAAGGATCTGGTGCCGAATTGTCCACGTCGCTCTCGGTGGTCAGGGTCTGAGTGGCGTCCGGCGACGACTGTGGCAGGCCGCAGTTACCGCAAAACGATTCGTCAGCACGAACGATATTGTGACAACGAGGACAGTTCACGATATTTGGCTTGGAGGTTAGACAACTATGGTAGCACTTCTTAAAGGACGGAAGGGCGAGACGCCCGCGGTCCCAGTTCAGTCGGGCCTACGAAGGTAATTGTTTGTGACGCGGATTCAGAGGTAACCATAATCTAAGCCAACTGATAAACCTGAATTGGCTCTTGTCGCCCTCTCACCTGAACCCGTCCTTTCGGAGTGACATCACGCAGATGTTCACTGAAAGCAGCTTTCCAAACTATTTCTGACACGAGGATTCGCGACCCGAACTCCTTGTTCAACTTCTCAATTCGAGATGCAAGATTCACGACGTCGCCAATAACTGTATATTCCTTACGCAAAGCCGAACCGATGTTCCCGGTGACCGCTTCTCCTGCATGCAAACCGATCCCTATTGTTGTCGACGGCAACAACCCCGATTCGACGTCCGTTTTTAATCTCCCAAGGATTTCCCTCGCCGCCGTTACGGCATTCAGGCAATCACGACCAGTCGACACAGGAGCGCCAAAGACTGCCATGAATCCGTCTCCCAGAAACTTATTGATGATCCCATTGTTGCGGTTCACGATTTCGATCATGAACTCGAATAGTCGCTCCAGGTATTTGACCACTTCCTCCGGACTTTTCTTCTCGGCGAAGCCTGTGAAGTCTCTGATATCTAGGAACATTACGCAAACGTCTTTCTTTTCGCTTCGCAATTCCGCGTGGGATAATAACGCATCCACAACAGCAGGCGAGACATGCTCACCAAACATACTCACGATCCGATTTCTTTCTTCGGTCGTCTTATATGAATCGATAATCCGTTTCTTGATCTCCAGCGCAACTAATCCAGTGACCACTCCCAACATAAACAGTGCAACCGCCTTCGAGACGTGAATTGGTGCATAACTGCTCTGCTGGTCGATAAAAAAGGTTTTCGCCACCCACAAATATTCCATTGCGGCAACAAATCCAGTGAACAGCGAAAGTCTGAAGTTCAATCGTAACGCCGAAAGAACGATGAAGACCGGATAAATGAACACGGGAATTGTAGCAATGGCTGAAGATGGCTCAGTGTAAATCGCCGCCACCATGATTGCCGCAGTCGGACAACTTGTCTCGATAAGGGCAGTGACATAGTGATAGATACCGGGCAACGTTCGATTGCGCTTGATCAGAAAGCTCAACAGCAATCGTTCCGCCAGTAAATAAAGTACTAGTCCACCAAGGACCACGAATCTCCACTTAATGAACGGAGTGAGATTGCCTCGGAAGGCGTTGGCCATTTCTGGCGAGAAGTATGTTGGTGGAATCAAAGAAAAGAGCGCAGCCGCACTCATTATGGCGAGCAACACCATGATGCGCAGCTTTTCAGTTCCCAGTGTCTCAAACGCAATCTCGTTTCCTGCCGCGAACGTGTCTCCGGACGCGGCAACCAGCGCACTGTTGTTGTTTTCATAATTCATGGGACTTCTTCCCTGTTGCTTCATCGGCGTGTTCCTGAATGAACCTGGCTGGAGTTGATGGCAGCAATCTTTGAGAGCGACTCTTTTATGCCTCCAGGCTGACAGCATCAGTAGCTCGCTTCCGTGAGATGGAGGTAATTGTATCGCCAGTGAACGGAAAGGGGCAGCCTTACGAGCAGGAAAGCCCCGAGAGGCTGCCCACCCGATTGCATTTCGAAGAACTATCCAATCTAAGTACCTCCCTGGAATGCGGCGACTTGTCGCCGCTTTGTTATTACCCAACCTTCAACCCCAATACTCTTTAAATCGCGCTTGGCGCCCCATGACAAAGCGGTGACAAGTCCCTGCACCTCCAGGAGGCGCCTTACTCCAAGGAGGGCACCTTGCTCGAAACAGCTAAACCTCGATTTGCATCTTTCTCAAACTCATCCATGCGAGCGGGAGATACACCCAATTTCTTTGGATTAATGGTTCAGGTATAGTAAGTCGCCATGGAGACCACGGTGAAACACTTAACGACTGTAGAACTCGAATTGGCGATAGACCACATTCGGCAATCGCCGAAGGACGCTGGACCTCTACAATTGATCGTAAGGCGACCTGTTACGGAAGAACGGGAGGTGTTGGAAGAGGCTCAACTTGATCCGATTAAAGGTTTGGTCGGCGACAATTGGAGCTTGCGTTGCAGTTCGCGAACAGCCGACGGATCACCGCACCCCGATATGCAGATCAACATTATGAATGCTCGAGTGGTGGCCCTCGTCGCTCAAGAAAAAGAGCGATGGTCGCTGGCTGGAGATCAACTTTATGTAGATATGGATTTAAGCAAAGAAAACTTACCAGCGGGATCACGGCTGGCAATCGGTTCCGCAATCGTTGAGGTTACTCCGCCGCCTCACACTGGCTGTCATAAATTTGTGGCTCGCTTTGGTGTTGACGCGATGAAGTTTGTGAATTCACCCGTTGGCAAGGAACTCTGCCTGCGCGGTATTAACGCCAAAGTGGTTCAAGCAGGCGTTGTCCGCGTTGGTGAAGCTGTCAGAAAGATCCCTACCTAATAGGCGGACTAGATGGACTACGTAAATCTCGGCAAAACCGGTCTCAAGGTTTCTCGAATTTGTCTGGGTTGCATGACTTACGGCGTGCCGGACCGTGGGGCTCATCCATGGACGCTAAATGAGGAACAAAGTCGACCGCTCATCAAACAGGCGCTCGAATTCGGAATTAATTTCTTCGATACAGCCAACACTTACTCTGACGGAACGAGCGAAGAGATTGTTGGCCGGGCCATACACGATTTCGCCAAGCGAGAAGAAATAGTTGTTGCTACGAAAGTGTATTACCCGGTTCGGGAGGGTCCGAACGCTCGTAGCCTTTCGCGAAAGGCTATTTTGACTGAGATTGACGCAAGCCTCCGGCGACTCGGGATGGACTACGTTGATCTGTACCAAATTCACCGCTGGGATCGAACTACTCCAATTGAAGAAACATTGGAGGCCTTACACGATGTCATCAAAGCGGGGAAAACCAGGTACATCGGTGCTTCATCGATGTTTGCCTGGCAGTTCGCCAAATCGCTGTACAAAGCGGACCAGCACGGTTGGACCCGGTTCGTGTCTATGCAGAACCACTACAACCTACTAAACCGAGAAGAGGAACGAGAGATGTTGCCGCTTTGCGCCGCGGAAGGAATTGGCGCCATTCCGTGGAGTCCGTTGGCGCGAGGACGTTTGACTAGAAATTGGGGTGAGCGTACAAATCGGATCGAAACTGACGAGTTTGGGAAGACGCTGTACTTCGAAGGCGACCGTAAGATAGTTGAGCGAGTTTCGCAGGTGGCGGCGCAGCGTGAACTCCCGCGGGCTCAAGTTGCCCTGGCCTGGTTGCTGCAGAACCCCGTCATCACTGCACCGATCGTCGGCGCGTCAAAACCTCAACACCTGGAGGATGCAGTTGCAGCGGTTTCGTTGAAGCTGACGGACGATGAGATTAGACAACTCGAGGAACCCTATACTCCGCATCCAGTTGCTGGGTTCGCATAGCCCAAATCATTT
>JBKOYD010000041.1:0-52913 GCA_046725195.1 Acidobacteriota bacterium
TCAAAAACGGCCGACTTGCAGGCTGTGCATTCTAAGAGCCGAACTTAGCCTGGTCAAGCAGGCTTAGCAAGATAACGTAAGAAATTGCGTGTCTTTTCCAGGGCTCTGCCGCGATGACTGATTAGATTCTTAATCGAACACGCGAGTTCGGCGAATGTTTCAGCGTATCCGTCAGGTATGAATAGCGGATCGTAGCCGAATCCATGCGTTCCCCGGGGAGCGAAGGCGATCTTCCCTTCGCAAATACCTTCAGCGAGGTTGGCGACGGCTCCCGTTGGAGTCACCACGGCAACCGCACAAACGAAACGCGCTTTCCGTTTTTCCTTATTCACTTTTGCAAGTTCTGAAAGGAGTAAGACGCGTCGCTCGGCATCGGAAGCGTTCTCGCCCTCATAGCGCGCGGAAAAAACCCCTGGCGCTCCTCCCAGCGCCTCAACTTCGAGTCCTGAATCGTCCGCCAATGCCCATAGACCAGTTGCCGCAGAATAGAATTGAGCCTTAATGACTGCATTTCCGGAATATGCATCAGCCGTCTCTTGAGGTGTCCCAACATTCTCAAACTCTTTTAGTGAGCGAAGTGTTGGCCCAATATCTCCCAGGATGCTCTTGATTTCATTTACTTTTCCTGGATTGCAACTACCGAGCAGCAGTGCGTCCGGTTGAGAAAGTCCCAGCATGGTTCGTTAGCGAGTAACTACACGCGAACTATTGGATTGAAGAAGTGAAACTAGAGTGCTGAATTGGCCGAACGCCGAACGCGTTTTCCTTTCAATACCGGCGGAACTCAAACTGGTTTCAGTGGAGGCAAATGTTGCGTTACGTATAGTGGTTTGCAAGCCTGCAACTTCATCGCTCGATAGCTGTCTGCCCTGCAACATTAGCAGCGTCGAAATGAAGTTGTTTAGCCGCGCCTCATCGTTAGAATACGTTACTATGGCCGCAGAACTATCGTCGCTGGAACCTTTCCACTCGTGCTCGGCCTCTCGCGCCACTACCTGACGGTTGCGAAGTGGGGTCAGGCACATCCGCATGTTTTCAGTTTTACCAAACAGGACGTAGTCATCTTCAAAAACAACAGAGAATTCTTTTTGCGTATTCGGCTCTGATTCTATTCCTTCAAGGATCTGGCCATTTCCATTTTTCGCTACTTCTTGAGTCAGTAATCGCCTCAGCCGTGGTTGGTCCTCGACGCGTGCCAGCATGACAGATCCCTCGGATGCCACTGAAGGCTTTAGTGTAAGCAGAGGTGGTCTTAGCATTTGTAGTATTTCCTTCGGCTCGCTTATGCCGTAGCCCGATAAACCAGTCTTCAACAATGAGCTGAACAATACAGACGAGAGCGCGTCAAGCTTAAGTGCGACGGCAGAATCAAGTGAACTCCACGCTGTTGCTGGTTCTTTACTTCGATAAATTGTAAGTGACTGAAAAGTGTTTGGAACCAGTTTCCAGAAGTTCTCGTCTGGCCCAGTTATCTCGAAAGCGGGTTGTAGCCGTGAAACGACACCGGGCTCGAGAGAAAAGAGAAAACGATCTTCGATTGCGCCATGCGACGATACCGACGTCCACGCTACACCGCGCAGGATCTTGCCGGCGCTGGCAGCGAAAAGTTGCTCCAATTGTTGATCGCCGGGCACTCTTCCGATTAGTACTGGAGCGGCCCAGGAGAAGAGTTTGGCCGAGTTTGCTGAAGATATATATCCGAAGCCGAGAGATTCTTTTAGATTGACTGCATTTCGCACCTTTAAGAACTCTGGATCGGTCCGAATGCCTGGCCGCACTCCACGCCGCACTTCCAAACAACTTTGCACCGCCTTGACACTGTTACCTACGACTACCAACGTACCATCGACGGCTCCTACAATCTTCCTGTCGCCTCCAGCGACCGAACACTCGATATAGTCGGCATCCGCACTTCGCTCACTACAACTCGAAGCGCCATACGCGAAACTTGCCAAGCGCTTCACTGCGTCAACGGCCGCGGGTTTAATACGCCACTTTGATGTTTGAGTTTCGACGATGATTGCGAGGTCGGGTTTGATTTTGAGCGTGTCGTCCTGTTCAGCAGTATTCATACCGAGTACGACCAAAGCAATTTGAGCACGTGCGAGAACCACGCCGGTTGCTGGCCCCATTCCCAGTCGCGCGGCCGCAGTTATTAGTCGATTTTCCGGACTTGTATTGCTGTGTGTTATAGAAGCGGCCGCTCTCCAAACATCGCTATACTTGATTGCTTGGACCACTTCAGGAACGTTGTTAAACTCGAGGTACATGAGCGAATCGGCCGGTGCGTAGTCTGCAAGATCGACCTTCGATGGTTGACCCCACCACAGCCAGGCGGCTCCGATGAGTACTGCAAGTAAGATTACCGCAAGGAGGGGACGCAGAAGCTTCATTCGTTGCGCATCCTAACTTTACGACACGGGACTGGCAAGTTACCCACATGAAAAAGACTTAAGGCAATTGATGCGACTCGAAACCCTGTGTTACTTTGGGTCCAATCCGCAAGACAGCTCGCCAAGACAGGGAAGCGCTTTGGATATCGCTTATGACTTATCGTGAATTGTCTGCACAGGCACTGGCAGAACGGGACTACGACGCTTTTCTAACCGAGCTCGAACAGTCGCTGACAAACGCCCAAAAAGATCCCAATGATGTCGTGAGAGACACGCTCTTCGAGATCTATTTCGGAAGTACTCACGCCGATAAGGAGAGTCTAAGCCTTCCGAGTCGAGCCGTGTTTCACACGTTCGATCCTCGCAATGTTACGACGGAACCAGAGTATTACTCAGAAATCGACGCTAAGCGTTATGCCGAACGAAAGCCGTTCATTTGGTTCTGGCAAATGTTCGATCGTTCTCCACTCGGACAAAACGCGCTATTGGGAATCCGTTTTCGACGGATGCTGGCCCCGCTAATCTTTCGCCACGTAGGTGATAACTTTAAGTGCTGGCACTTTGTGGAATGGTCGTTTGGTTACAACCTCACGTTCGGCAACAACGTTGTCGTTCACCGATACGTACTCCTCGATGACCGCGGCGGGATTGACATTGGCAACAATGTCTCGATCTCCGATTACGTGAATATCTACTCACACAGTCACGATCTCTACGACATTCACAAGGTTTACACGCCACAAACGCGCATCGGCAACGGCGTGCGGATTACTTACCATGCGACCGTTCTTGCCGGTGTCCAAGTCGGAGACGAGGCGATGATTGGAACTAACGCAGTCGTCACACGCGATGTCGAACCCAACCATGTAGTGGTGGGAATTCCCGCCAAAACCGCAAAGGTCAAAGACTCCGACCGGCGTTGAGAAATTCGCCCCCGCGACGCTGGAATACGTATCAAACTGTTCCAGAAATGGGGCCTTCCAAAGTCCCATTTCATGCGTTAATCTCCACTAGCACAATGAGTTAAACGTGTAAAAATAGCGGTTGACATTGTTTGGCCCATTAATGTAATCTCACTCAATGTTGACGGCATTGCGGCCGTCTTCTGGAGTGCCCACCTGGTTTTCTGGTAGCGCTAGCCCCGCTAAATCTTTTGGAGCACGATAAAGGCACACTTCGCGTGAGCGGAGGTCGCAAAGCCTACAGAAGTTGGTTGTAACCAACTTGGCTGGGTTTCCGAATGAGCTTCGTTCCTGCCGCAGACTTCTCCAACAGTTCTCTGTTGACACCCCCTGCGACGCTGCCCAAGCCGGTTGGTATCGCGACAAATCACCTTACACGAAAGACGGACCCCGACCTTGAAACAAACAATTGATTGCTCAGCTTCCAAGTTAGCCAAGCGACAAATGCCCAGAGCGCGGAAAGCACGCGCGCGCCTTCGTCGCCAGAATAAAATTCGGGCCTTCGTTGCGAGGAATAATTAACTATGTTCAAAAGAGGCATGGGAAAAAAGAGCCTTGTTGGTCTGGACATTGGCTCAAGCTCTGTTAAAGCAGTGGAGCTAGGCAGGAAGGGCGCGAATTTACAGCTTCTCAATTTGGGAATCGAGAATCTTCAGACCGATACGATTGTTGACGGCCAAATCATGGAGCTCAACAACGTCTCCAATGTCATCGCAAACATTTTCAACGAGCATCAGATTCGCACGAGCCGCGTCGCAGCCGGTGTAAGTGGTCACTCGGTGATCGTCAAAAACATCGTGCTTCCACAGATGAGTCAGGAAGAACTCCAAGAGTCGTTTAGTTGGCACGCTGAAGAACATATACCTTTTGATATCGCTGATGTGAATCTTGACTACGAACTTACTGGCAAGTCATCGGAGTCGTTGCATGTACTGATGGCTGCCTGTAAGAGCGACAAGATCGCCAACGTCAAACAAGCAATTCAACTTGCAGGCAAGCAACCCATAATCATCGATGTGGATTCTTTTGCGCTCCAGAATTGTTACGAACTGAATTACCGGCCCAAGGTCGGAGAGATCGTCGCGCTATTGAATATTGGCGCGGCGACGATGAACATCAACATTCTGAACGGCGGAAGATCAATTTTCGCGAGAGACGCCTCAGTCGGTGGTAGCCAGTACACAAGTCTGCTGCAGAAAGAACTTGGTCTGAGTTTCGAGCAAGCGGAAGCCGTGAAGCGCGGAATGGCATTGCCCGAGGGGATCGAGCCACGACCTATACAGCCGATCATCGAGGCTGTCTCAGAAACTCTCGCGCTGGAAGTGAAAAAGACAACGGACTTCTATCGTGCGACAGCTCAGGAGAATGAAGCAGCAATACAGAAGATACTTCTCGCCGGTGGTGGTTCGAAACTTCCTGGTCTTGCCGACTTTCTGGCAAAGCGGTTCGAGATCCCAGTCGAGGTTTTTGACCCCTTCAGGCACATCGATGTCGATGCCAAGAAATTCGATCCGGACTATATGCGAGAGATAGTGCCAGAGATGGCAGTAGCCGTTGGTCTCGCCCTGAGAGGAGTTGAGGCATGATCAAAATAAATCTACTCGATTCAGTTACGGATCGGCCAAAGGGAGTTGCGCTGGTTGAAGACAAAGTCGCCAGTCCGCGGATGCAGACATTACTGCTAGCAATGACGGTCTTTGGTCTAACCGTTTTGGGCCTGGGCTACGAATACGTCAGTACAAACTCGTCGCGAGTGGCGGCGCAGAAAGAACTCGATAAGCAAAAACAGATCAATCAGCAAATGCTTGCTGTTCAGAAGGAACAAGTAGAACTGGAGAAGAAGGCTCAGGAGATACAGGCGCGAATCGATGCCATCAAGAAATTGCGCGAAGCACAACAGGGACCCACGGCCGTACTGCACGAAATAAAAGCGCGGTTTGACGCTGTTCCGGAGCTTTATCTGAAGAGCATTGAACAGAACAATGGTGAAGTCACGATCAAAGGCGAGTCGCCGAACGAGTATTCAGTGACTAAATTCGGCCAGAGCCTTGAGTTCTCTGGTGGACTCTTCAGTAACCTGAACATTGAAACTAAGAGGGAAGTTGCCAAGGAAGCGGCACCTACGGGACCCCAGTCAGCAGCGCCTGTCGACCACGACGCTCCGAAACCTGAAGTAGTCGCTTTCACGGTGAAAGCGAGTTTCGCGGTGCCGAAGCCACAGGCACCAGCTACGCCAGCGGCTGCGAGCCAGGTCGCGATGAAGAAATAAGTTCCTTCCTTCGATCAAATCCGCTGTTTAAGACTAAAGGAACAAACAGATGAAAACCGGCAAGCTCCTGACCCTCCCATGGTATATGCGATTGATCGCCTTTGTTGCGATTGCTGCCATCGTGTCGACAGGGTTCTGGTACTTCGTAACTCGTGGTACGCGTAACGAAACCAAGAAGATGCAAGACGAGATTGCGCAACTACGTTCACGGAACGCACAAGCGCAAATCGTTTCACAGCGACTGAATGAATTCAAAGCCGTTTACAAAGCTCGTGAAGAAGAGTACGCGGAGCTGAAAGCCCTGCTTCCTGAACAGCGGGAACTTACTATGGTCCTACAGGGAATTCAGGATCGAGCGCGTAGCAATGGTCTAATCCTTAGCCGATTCAATCCGAAAGAAGATGTTCAACAAGACAACTACAGCGGCAAGAAGATTGAAGTGAACGTAATCAGCGGATTCGCCAGCCTTCGAGCTTTTTTTGAACAGCTCGCTCACTATCAGCGAATTGTTTCAATAACAAATTTCGAGTTAAAGCAACTAGACCAACAAACGCCTACCAAGACAGTCGATGCCCGATTCGATTTGACGGCCTTTTATGTTTCTGCTGAGCGTCTGCAGAATCAGCGTCCACAAACCAATGCTAAAGGTGGACATGCCGGATCCGCCCCAGCAGCTGCGGCTGCCGCCGCGGCCGCTGCTGCGCAAACCGCAAAATAGAATCCTGGTAAACGAGAGAGGCACACAAGGAAGTGAAAATCATCATGATGCACGACCGAAAATCATTGAGGTACAGCTTCACAGGTCTCGTTCTCAGTAGCACCATCGTGCTCGTAAACGGAATGACATTAACTGCGATGGCCCAGCAAGACGAGCCGGCGAAACCTGGTGTGACAAAACGCTCAACCAGCGGTGGCAGAGACCCATTTAAAAAATATGAAGCGCCCCGTGTTGTTGTGAAGAGGGTCGCAGGACAGTCGCCAATCCCATCGATCCAGGAAAGAATCAATCGGTATAAAGCGCAGAAACTGGCTGCCATGAACGCAAGAATGCCCGCGCCAAAACCGACCACCGCTTTATTACTAAGTGAGATTCAGGTTATCGGGATTTCTCGTTCGCCGCGAGGATATGCCGCTATTGTTGAAGCAACGCCGATAAAGCTTTCGTACGTGATCTATCCTGGTGAACCTTTCTTTGATGGACAATTGGTGGCAATAGAAGGCAACCGTCTGGTGTTTCGTCGTGAGATTGTATTCACCAATGGACGCCGTGAACGTCTAGTGGAATACAAGCCGCTTAGACAGCCCAACTCGCCTAACTCAATTGCCCTACCCGCCGCGGCTGATAACGCAAACGAGTCGATCGCTACTGCGAAGCCGTAACTATTAATTGGTCTGGTTTCTGACCAGAACCTTTGACCCGCGCTGGTGTTTTCAATCAAACAGCCGCGCATTTTTGAAAACCAGAACGAGCCCGGATTTGTGCGGCGCGCGCTTTAGTTGCCCCGGCAATCGAGCGTAGTGCGCGGCGGTAGGTTCTGGAATCCCCCTAAGGAGGGAATGATGTCGTATCAGCCTCGAGTTAGATCAGCCGTGAAACGGACCACGCTCGTCCTGCTGCTTGTAAGCCTCTTAGGCACTAGTAGCTTGGCTGCCACAAGGACCTCAGATGTTGTCGCTATTGGCGATGACCAGAACCCGGTCCCGCAAACTGCTGTGGCGACTCCAAACCCAACACCTCCTGCCGGCATGTCGCGCGCTACGGACAAGCAGTCAGATCAAGGTCGACAGTATGGACAACCAGGATTTGTCGGCGAGCCGATAAACCTGAACGTTGTCAATGCCGACATCCGCGACATCCTTAACTACATCACAGAGCAGTACGGTGTGAACTTTGTGATCGACTCTTCCGTTGGAGCTGTTCCTGTTACCGTCAATGTGCAGGATGTTCCCTGGAATGTCGCACTCGATGCAGTTCTAAAAGCCAACCGTCTGGGGATTGAAGTCAACGGCAACATCCTCCGCGTAGCCACTGTCGATGTCCTCGCGAAAGAAGCCTCAACGCAGAAAGTTATCAACGACTCTCGTTTGGATGCTTCACCTCTGGTGACGGAATTCATAAGACTGAACTATGCACGTGCCTCCGGCACACTGGCTCAGGCGGCAGGATCAACTGGTGCGTTCTCGGGAGGCGCCACGAATCTTAGCTTTAGTGGCGGTGCAGGTGGCGATGCGACTGGGGGTAGCGGCGATCAAGGTCTACTTCCGATTATCTCGCGCCGCCTCTCACGACGTGGTTCGATTGAAGTAGATGGCCGCAGCAACACGCTGATTATTACAGATGTGAAGGAGAACATTGACTCGGTGCGACAATTGGTCGCCATCCTGGACCAACCGGAACCTCAGGTTGAAATTGAGACTCGGATTGTCATCGCACAGCGCAACTTCAGCCGAGACCTGGGTGCGCAGCTCTCGGCGGGCGTCATGAATCTAGGCCGCGCTGGTTTGGGTAACATTTCAACTCTTCCCGCCGGCACTGGTACTGGAGGCAGCGGAGCTGGCACCTCGGGCGCTAATCCGTTTGGCGTTTTCGGTGGCTTGACAGGTACTCCTGCGCCAGTCCCATCTCTGCGCGCAGCGGCAGCCAGCACGGTAATCGGTTTGACAACAGGATTGTTTGGCACCGCCCAGATTAGCGCTTTGATCTCGTTAGCCGAATCGCGAGGCCAAGCCAAGACAGTCGCAACACCACGCGTCACGGCACTAAACAACCGGCCTGCTCAAATTGAAAGTGGATCGCAGATTCCAGTGCAAACAACGCAAGCTGCGGCCGGGACTGCAGTAGTCACAACCACGTTTGTTTCGGTGCCGTTGCGTCTTTCAATAACGCCACAAATTACCGACGTTGGTACGGTTGTTTTGCGAGTAACTATTGAAAACAACACCCTCAACACAGGTATTGCCGTTGCGGGTGTTCCAGGGATTGATACTCAGCGAATGCAATCTGAAGTGCTGGTCCCAGATGGTGGCACCACCGTTATGGGTGGCGTCCTGGCGGACACCGAAGGTGAAGCGCAACAGCGAACACCAGGACTCGCTTCAATCCCGATTGTCGGCAATCTCTTCAAGCGAAAGTTGACCACTCGTCAAAACAGCGAAATTCTGTTCTTCATTACACCCCACATCTATCGTCCCGACTATCAAGGGCGGCCGACAGCTGGCACGGTGAGCAATGGTACAAGGTCGACCTCGATTCCGCAGCCAGTTCCGCTTGGAAATCCGCCGAGCAACACACCGACCCCGACTCAGCTACAGCGCGAGCCGGTGCCTCAACAAACCACACCGGGAGTTCAACCGCAATTGCTGAGCGCTCCGATGCCAAATAGCCCGGAAGGTGCGACCACAGCCAGACCGGGATCGCTAAGCGGTCAACGACCGTAACGGGAGGCCACATGTTCAAGGAAATGCTAGAGACCATTCTTGAGCGCACCGAGGGAAGCCTCGGTGCACTCATTATGGGAACAGACGGCATCGCCGTGGAGAAAATCCTTGGCGAAGCAGGATTAGAGGCGAACCTCGATATTGCCGCCGCTGAATTCACCTCGCTGGTCCGAAGTGCGCAAAGAGCAGGCACTGACACAGGCCTTGGTGGTCTACGCGAACTAGTCGTTTCGCTCGAGGGCGCTGTGATGATTATGCGACTGCTGAGTAAGGACTACTTCGTTGTCCTTGCGATGAGGTCCCATGGCAATTTGGGTCGAGGTCGATTCGAACTGCGAAAGATTGAACTCAAACTCGCTAAGGAGTTTGCCGTTTAATTGTGGTTGTTCGCGCATCTTGAGCGCGCATTCGAGTTGGCTTCAGCCAATCAATGAGACAAATATGAAGCGCAATTTCGTCCAGATTTCGTTTCTTCTGCTCACAACGTTTGTCCTTTCAAGTCCAGATCTCAAGGCCGCTTCGCTGTACGGAAAAGTAGTTGAGATAAATGACGGCGACGCAATCACGGTTTTCAATCAAAACCGACCCGTCCGGGTCAAGATGTTGGGTATCGACGCTCCGGAAAAGAATCAGGTTTTTGGTGATGTTGCTAAGCAACATCTCAAGGATCTTGTTTACGATAAGTTCGTGTCTGTCGAATACGCAGGTCTCGCGCCTAATTCCATTCTTGTTGGAAAAGTCTTGTTGAATGGCGCGGACGTGAGTGCGCAAATGATTCGAGACGGAGCGGCGTGGTTTGATCCAAACACTCAGGGGCGTCTGAGCGACACAGATCGACTCGTCTATCACGAGTCCGAAATGGCGGCACGAAACGAGAAACGCGGCTTGTGGAAAGACGCGAACCCGGTTGCACCGTGGGAATTCGTCAAGGCGGCAGGAAATAGTCCTCCTGCAAATTTGAATTCAGGTTTGCAGAGCGCCCCACCGAAAGCAAAACGTCCGACAGCAGAATTGACAAACTTAAACTTGATGAAGACGGGTCCAGCTCCGACGCGACCAGCGTCGACGAATCTCAGTGAGGCAGATCTTGGTTGGGCGGCTGGTCCAGTTAATAGAAACTGGAAGCAATTCCATCCACCCGGCGAGAACTTTTCTGCGTTGGTACCGGAAGACGGTAAGTTAATGAAAACTCCGGTACCCTTCGGGGAGCAAATGGTCGACGTCAACTATTACCTGGCTCGTGATGGTTGGTCCGTATACGCGGTTATGTGGATTACTGGTCCTTCGACGGGCGAAACGGACACAGCTGCAATAAACGGGACCTTAACTGGATTTCTCAAGGGTGTGGGTTCCGGATACGAAAGCCGTGGCGGAGCTGGCAACTTCTCATGTGAACCACGAGGGGAGCGCAACATTTCGTCAAGCGGTTACACCGGAAAGGAATTCGACCTTTCTACCTGTACACTTCCAGCGATGGCGCGTGCCTATACCAAAGTCGTTGGTGGACAGAGGCAGATGTATATTGGATCAGTCTTTTTTATGCAGGAGGATGCCAATGTGATGAAGTTTTTGAAGTCCTTCAACGTTGGCAACACAACAAAACAGACACGTCCGACTGCCAAGGCCAACTAGTACGCGTTGATCCAAAACCTTCGAGAGAGAAAAGCCATCCAAGATATTTGGGTGGCTTTCGTATTTGTCGTTAGGGCAATCGTACGTAGGGCATTCCCCGCGCAATGATTCGCTGTCGTCGCGCGACCCGTCTGGGATTGATCTGAGAATTGAAGACAGTGCGCGGGTTAGGAATCATTGCGGAGAGAAACGCCGCTTCGCTGGACGTAAGTGCCGACGCGGGCTTGTGAAAGTAATGCTGAGCCGCCGCTTCCGCGCCATAGATTCCGTCGCCCCATTCAATCACGTTCAAATACAACTCAAAGATGCGTCGCTTCGACAGTGTACGTTCAAGCATCATTGTCAAAACTGCTTCCTGTCCCTTTCTAATGAATGAGCGTTGCGACGACAAGTAGAGATTCTTCGCAAGCTGTTGTGAGATAGTGGATGCTCCGCGTTTGAAGTCGGGAAAATTAGGAAGCCAATCATCATCTTCACCTTCCGATTTTGCTTCTTTGGCAGTTTCTCTCTGTGCGTGTTCCCAAGCCTTCTGGATCGCCTGATAATCGAATCCGTGGTGGGTTACGAAGTTCGTATCCTCGCCGGCCAGAACGGCGCGCTGGAGGTTAAGGGATATCTTCTCGAGCGGCACCCACGTTTGTTCGCGTCTGGGCTGCAAGCCTCTGGCCAATGATTCACTCTCACGAGTGTCGATCAGCGAGGTTGATGATGGATTGCTTGTGCGCAATCGCAACACCCACACGAGCATGAAGCCTTCGTAGGCGATGGTTCCCACGAGAATTCCAAGCAAGATCAGAAAACACCATCGGAATATTCGTCGCATGTAATTGGAGTTTCTCCGGTTCGTTCAGGCAAGTAGTCGTGTCTCGACCGGAGACTCGAAAATCTCCTTGACCACACGGATGGTATTACAGTGGATTTCTACTGTGTCATTGATTTCTCTACCGTAGCCACCAGACATTACGGTGGTGACAGGAATCTCGCGCTCGTAGCAGTGACGTAGGACATAAGCGTCACGGCCGCGCAAACCGTCTATCGAGAGGGCGAGACGTCCAAGCTTATCTCCGACATACGGATCAGCGCCGGCAAGATAGAAGACGATTTCTGGTTCATGTTCGAAAACTGCAGGTAAATGATTAGCCAGGCACTGCCGGTACTCCTCATCAGATGTTTCATCATCTAGCTCAACATCCAATCTTGACCGGGCCTTGAAGAGCGGATAGTTGTTTGCTCCATGAATCGAGAAAGTAAAAGTATCCTTATCATCTGCAAAAATCGTCGCGGTTCCGTTACCCTGATGGACGTCACAGTCGACGATTGCCGCTCGTTGTATTTGTCCCCTTGTCCGCAAGACACGAATGGCTATAGCCACATCGTTCAATACGCAAAAGCCTTCACCACGATCGGCGAACGAGTGATGAGTACCGCCAGCTAGATTCGAACTGTAGCCCTCTTGGAGTGCATTCAGTGCTGCACTAATTGTGCCTCCGACGGCATAAAACGATCTGCGCACTAAAGATTCAGACCAGGGCAACCCGAGACGTCTTATCTCCTTCGGAGTCAGATTGCCACTACAGAGTCGTGAGACATAGTCTTCGGTGTGAACGAGGCGCACATCGGCAACACTTGCGGGAAAGGGCTCAATCAGTTCTTCGGGCTGCAAAATACCCTCGGCTAATAGCCTGTCGCGTACCAGCTCAAATTTTCGAATGGGGAAGACGTGGCCGGCGCCAATATCGGCGTAGTAACGAGATGTGTAAAAGACTTGCATCGCGGCTGATGTCGGGATATTAGCCTGATGTGCGCATTCGAATAAAGCGTGCATTTGTTCGTGCCGTACGAACAAGTCCCACTTCGCTTTGCCTCAAAAGTCTAAGACTCACCTCTGATTCACACCGGGCTTCAGCCGTGGTTCACTACTCAAAAACGACTTTCATTGACAGTCGTCGGCGGCGCAAGTTAATCTGTTATCCCGTGAATCACACGGGCGCCATTACCCAAAACAATCCCCGAAAAAACACAGTTGCTATCATTCCCGCCCGTTTTGCTTCTGAAAGACTACCTGGAAAAGCTCTAATTGAAATTGCCGGAAAGCCGATGGTCTGTTGGGTGGCTGAGCGCGCCCTGGCTGCGCGGAATGTCGATCGTGTAATTGTCGCTACTGATAGTCAGGAAATCGTTGAGGTTGTTCGTTCCAGAGGGATCGAAGCAGAACTGACTGACAGTAACCATGTGAGCGGAACCGATCGAGTTGCTGAGGTTGCAGCGTCGCTGCCAGGCGCCGAGATCATCGTCAATGTTCAAGGTGACGAGCCTTTGATTTCGCCTCAGACAATCGAGCGTGCAGTGGATGCGATGGCTGCTGAGATTTCGAACTCAATCAACGGCGCCGGCATTGTCACGACCTGGGAACCTATCGAGTCGGTGTCTGACCTATTAAACCCAGATCTTGTGAAGGTAGTCGTCGATAATCAACAGCGAGCAATCTACTTTTCTCGTTCGCCAATACCTTTTCCACGCGACGCCATCAAGCGGCACGGCTCACTCGAGGCAGTCTTTGAGAACGAGCCGCAACTGTTGAAAGGCTATCGCAAGCATACCGGCCTGTACGTATATAGAAAGGACTTGCTCCTGGAATTCACGATGTGGCCCGAGTCTGAGCTCGAGCGAATCGAGGCTCTTGAGCAACTACGCGCGCTGGAGCATGGGGTAAGAATAAAGGTAATTCAAGCCAGCTCTAACTCTACGGGTGTTGACACTGCGGACGATTTGGAACGAGTTCGCGAATTGGTTGAGGAAGGGAAGTTTCAAGTTTCGAGTATTCAGTAAATTTGGTATTGAAGCGATGAGCGACTGGATCGGTCTGGCAATAATTGGTTTTATAGTTCTCTGCGGAGTCTTCGCCCTAGCGCGTCTGAGTAAGCCCTACGATTTGACGGTTGAAGAATTTGAAAAACGTGCTCAAGAGGGTCCGGGTCTAATCGGCGCGGGACTTGTTGGATTGCAGAAAGCTCTCGATCCGGCAATGGAAAAAGCTGTAGAGGCCCAGGAGGATCTGCGACAAGGTCGTTACGACGGCGAACAGGGATCTGGTGAACCCCCGGACGCAGGAAGTGCCGGAACTAGTAAAGAAAGCAACTCAACAACACGTACAACACCTCATTAGGGAGAACGTAATGCCTAAATATATCTTTGTCACTGGTGGAGTTGTTTCGAGCCTGGGTAAAGGCCTCGCCGCATCATCGATTGGTTGTTTACTCGAAAACCGAGGTCTGCAAGTAGCGCTCATAAAGCTGGATCCTTATATCAATGTCGATCCTGGCACCATGTCGCCGTTTCAGCACGGCGAAGTTTTCGTGACCGACGATGGCGCTGAGACAGATCTCGATCTTGGTCACTACGAGCGCTTCACACACGCGCATCTGTCACAAGCGAACAACTGGACCACCGGCCGAATCTATCTTTCAGTGATAGAGAAAGAGAGACGCGGCGACTATCTCGGCAAGACGATTCAAGTCATTCCTCATATTACTAATGAAATAAAAGAGGCTGTGCGCCAGGTTGCCGAGAAAGATAAACCCGACGTCGTTATTGTTGAAATTGGCGGCACGGTTGGCGACATCGAATCGCTGCCATTTCTTGAAGCCATTCGCCAAATGGGCAACGAAGAGGGTACTGGAAATGCACTTTTCATACACGTCACTCTTGTGCCTTACATCGCTGCCGCGGGAGAGTTGAAGACTAAACCCACACAACACTCCGTGCGCGATCTGCGAGAGATTGGCATTGCGCCAGACATCCTTTTGTGTCGTTCGGAAAAGTCGCTTTCCCGCGAGTTGCGAGGAAAGATTGCCTTGTTCTGTAACGTGAAAGAATCGGCAGTGATCAGCGCACAGGACGTCGACACAATTTACGAAGTTCCATTGGCATTTCATGAGCAGGGACTGGACAGCCTGATCGTTGGGCAGTTGGGTCTTGAAGCGCAGGCGCCTCAAGTTGATCTTTCAGAATGGCGTAATCTGGTTGGCACTATTCGCGAACCATCGGGTGGCGAAACCTCGATTGCAATTGTGGGCAAGTACGTGGAGTTGGAGGATTCTTACAAATCATTACGCGAAGCCTTAACGCATGGAGGCGTTGCAAACAATCTCCGCGTCGACGTCAAATGGATTGAGTCCGAGGAATTGATGGACGATGACTACGAGGCTCGTCTGCGTGATTTTGACGCGATTCTGGTTCCTGGCGGATTTGGCAAACGCGGCGTCGCAGGAATGATTCGGGCTATCTATTACGCTCGCAAAACTCGCACTCCTTATTTTGGTATTTGTTTGGGGATGCAGACCGCCTGTATCGAGTATGCGCGCAACGCTTGCGAACTGAAGGACGCAGATTCAACAGAATTCGATCTGGAAACGCCACATCCGGTGATCTTCAAGTTACGGGATCTGGTTGATGTCGAGGAGTTAGGCGGTACGATGCGTCTCGGCGCCTGGCCATGCCAGCTTGCGCCCAATTCGCTGGTTCAGGAAGTGTACGGAGGAGCAGATGAGATCAGTGAGCGTCATCGACACCGCTACGAGTTTAATCCTGAGTTTCGGGAATTGCTGGAAAAGGAAGGTTTGGTCTTCAGCGGTGTCTCACCGGACGGCAAGTTTGTAGAGATGATTGAATTACCGCGCGAGGTCCATCCCTGGTTTATTGGTTGTCAGTTCCATCCCGAATACAAATCGAAACCGCTCAACGCTCACCCTCTATTTGCTGCTTTTGTTCATGCCGCGCATGAGAATCGTTTGCAGTCTGAGACCTCGATGGAGAAGAATGGAGAGGTTGATTTGGTAATCCACGAAAGACTGACTGCTACAAGCGGTGACTGATCTTGAGGAAATCGAAATTGAATTCATCAGAGGATCCTCCGTCAGTTCGGTAGTCAGAAACAAACTCAAGCTAATCCGGAAATGCTGATGCTCTTCTGTCCGACATGCGGAATACACTATCGATCTGACATTCAGGTCTGTCCGGTAGATCGGACGCCACTTCAGCAAGAGTTTACGAACTCTGATCCGTTAATTGGCCAGACACTTGATGGGAAGTACCGCGTTGAAGAGCGCCTCGATGCGGGAGGTATGGGAACTGTCTATCGCGGCCGGCATTTGCTGCTCGATAGGGCTGTTGCCATTAAAGTCTTGAAACCGCGCTTTCTTGACGACGAAGCAGCGCGAATTCAGTTTCAGCATGAAGCAAGAGCGGCAGCGAGGTTGCATCACCTGAATGCTGTGGAAGTAACCGACTTTGGACAAACTTCCGAAAGACGCGGTTACATCGTAATGGAACTTCTGGAAGGACGTACGCTACGTGAAATCCTTGGCAAAGAAGCTCCGATGGAAACAGCTCGCGCTGTATCCATCATGCTGCAGGCATCAGCGGCAGTTGCAGCAGCTCACGAAGCAGGAATCATCCATCGTGATCTAAAACCCGCAAATATTCTTGTCACGCCGAGTGCAGACGTTCCGTCGATTGTGAAAGTGCTCGACTTTGGTATCGCACAGCTTGCCGCGGATCCGCTCGAAGGTGATGAAGACCCGGCAACGTCGAGCGAGGGTGGCGCGACTGTAGGTACACCTCGTTACATGTCTCCGGAACAGTACAACGGTCTGGAGTTAACTCCTGCGGCGGACGTTTACAGTCTTGGTGTTATTCTCTATGAGATGTTGGCGGGAATGGTTCCATTTAGTGGTCCCACTCGACACGCCATCGCGCGAAAACACGCGAGCGATCCTCCACGCCTGCCGCGCGAAATTGTTGCTACCATCCCGAAAGACGTTGAGCGCGTTGTGCTACACGCACTCGAAAAGCAACCTCAAGATCGGCCCCCTAACGCGACTGAGTTTAGAAATGAATTACTAGACACTGCTGAGCGACTTGGGCTGGAACATCATGCATTGGTAAGCGCACTCGATATCGAAGCTTTGCGCGAAGCCGGCGTCGAAACTCCTTCGGGTCGGCTGGTCGTTGACATTTCAAGGGTGCGTGAAAGTCGGGCACGCTCGTCTGGCTCAAATGAAATTAAAGTCATCGGCGGTTCTTCTGGCGACGGATATCCACGCGATTCGATATCCCAACACGAAAGTGCACCACCTGAACGCCTTTCGACAGTCGCCAGCCAGTTGCAGGAGGCTCAAATCACGACTAGGCCGGACCAGCCTGATTCATTTGTAAACAGAGTAAAGCGTATACTCAAACGACATTTTAGTGACGGCCATGGACAGTAGAACTAAACCCTTTTCAGTCGGCAACACAACATTTGGAGACGGGCGACTTACGATTATCGCGGGCCCTTGTGTTGTCGAAAGTCCGGACCACGCCTTAATGATGGCCCGCGAATGCTTGCAGCGTACAAAGGCTGCCGGTCTCGACTACGTATACAAATCGTCATTTGATAAGGCGAATCGTTCCTCGATAAAAAGTTTTCGCGGGCTGGGGATGGAAGCCGGACTGGAAGTACTGGCGCGTGTCAAGAAGGAGGTCGGAGTTCCAGTACTCACAGACGTACATGACGTTTCCCAGGTTGGACGCGTTGCAGAGGTGGTTGATGTACTGCAGATACCAGCGTTCTTATGCCGGCAGACGGACCTGATTCTCGAGGCCGCTAAGTCGGGAAAGGCAGTTAACGTTAAGAAAGGCCAGTTCCTGGCCCCACACGACGCGCGAAATATCGTGGATAAGGTACGCGAAGTTGGTTGTGAAAAACTCTTACTCACCGAGCGCGGAGCAACCTTTGGTTACAACAATCTGGTTGTAGATATGCGATCGTTTCCGATCATGCGCGAGTTTGGAGTGCCTGTTGTTTTTGATGTAACGCATTCGCTTCAATTACCGGGTGGATTAGGTAATGCAACTGGCGGCCAATCTGAATACATCGAACCGCTGGCTCGCGCCGGGGTAGCTTGTGGGGTAGACGCAGTTTTTATGGAAGTGCATGATTGTCCAGAGAAGGCGTTGTCAGACGGTCCAAATGCTTTACCGCTGAATCGACTTCAATCGCTGCTGAATATGATGCGCGATATTCACAAACTCGTTCACGGCGCCACTTAAGAGTCGTTCTCGAGGGCAAGTTTAGAATTTAGTGCATCACCGAACTCCTCTTGTTTCCATTATGAAAATATTTTCTTTAATCACGCTGCCTCTGTGTCTTCTCAGCCCGGCTTATGCGCAGACGCCGGCGCCGGTACTTTGGCAAATCAATGGTTTTGATATCGCCGTGAACGTCCAACAGGCGGAACGTTCGATCAGTTCTGTGGCGACACTGAATGCGACGAACATCGGGGGCAGTGCCGGAAGAACATTAACCGTACGACTGAATTCGAAAGCCAGCGTGAAATCGGTGACGGTTGGTGGCGCAGCGACAACTTTTAGACCGGCCCCGGAGACGCGAGGCGACCTACAGAGAGTTGAGGTAGCGTTGCCGTCTTCAGTGGTTCCAAATTCGTCGGTGAGTTTGACGGTGAACTATGTGCTGCCAGTAGAGAGCAACACCGGACTTTCCTCGATCAGTCCAATTGGCACTCAATTCCTGCCGCTCTCGTTTTGGTACCCGATGCCCAATACACCTTACACGGTGCGTGGCGCAGACACAGCGCCATTCCGGCTGACAGTAAACTTATCTAATGCAATTTCGTCAGGTGCTGAGAAAAGTATTTCGCCAGGCTCAAGCTCTTTTGATCAGCCGCTACATGGCCAACCGTTTTTTGTTCAGGGCGACTGGGACAAGGTAGAGGGCACCGCTGACGCAAGAGGCATTGTTGTGCTGCTCGAGAAAGGCGCCTCGGCGGATGAGCGCAAACGAGCCGAGGCCTTGATCGCTTTTACTTCAGCAGCAAGGGCTTTCTATGCAGCAGCGTTTGGCCCAGCTCCTGAAGTACCGCTCCGGCTGGTGTCCGTCAGGCGTGGCGCAGGTTTCAGTGATGGCGGGACGGTTCTCTTCGACGCCGACGCTCTTCGTCTCCCAAAACTCGACGCAGCAACCGCGCTTTCCGTTGCTGAAACAGTCAGCAGATTGTGGATCGGGGGACAAACAGCGATACGCGGTGAGGGAAGCGGCGTCTTGCGTGATGGTCTTGTGCGATTTGTCGCCACGCTGTTTTTGGAGAAGCAGTATGGCCGCGACGCCGTCCAATCGGAGTTATACCGCGAGCGATTGGCTTATGCGGCTGTGGCCCAGCGAGACGGCCCTCTTGCTCGGGCGAGCCAGTTGGACAGTACCTATTTCGGTTCAGTACCGAACCGAGGAGCGATGTTTTGGCGCTTGGTGGACCGCCGCCTGAGTCGAGATGTGTTCCTGTCGATCTTGAGGAGTTCACTTCAATCGGGAAAGAGCGATCAAGGTGGGCTGACACTTTCGGGACTGCGTGCGGCGCTCGTCGAACGTGGTGGCGAAACTCTGAAGTTGTTGCTGGACCAGCAACTTGATCAGGTGATTGACACGGATCTACTGGTTGGTGTGCCGCAGCAACGTGGCGCTGATTGGGTTTCGGCGCTGCGTAACGTTGGTTCGATCGACGTGACAGTTATGGTCGCCGCTACCACCGAACGAGGCGAACAGGTTCTGGCGGAGGCGGCAGTGCCAGCGCGTAACTTCGCCGAAGCTGTGTTCAAGACCCCGAGCCGGATTGTTCGTGTGGAAGTTGATCCCGAAAAATTCTATCCACAGCTCGACTATGGAAACGACGTTGTTCCACGCACCAAAGACTTGCCCGATGCTTTGAATGAGGCAACGTTACAGTTAGGCGCGCAGGACTTCGCCAAGGCCGAAGCGACAGCGCGAGCGATGCTTGCGACTGCACCGCGGTTCCAGGAAGCTCGAATCCTCCTTGCTCGCGCCTTGCTCGGTCAGAACAAGACTGAAGAGGCTGAGAAGCTTTTTAAATCTGCCATTGATGAACCCTTGCCATTTACTGCGACGCTGGCATGGGGCAACATCGGATTGGGCGAGATTAGTATGAAACGTGGGCAACCGGCTGAGGCTGCGAAACGTTTTAACGACGCTGTCGCGGCAAGCCGTGATTATCCGTCTTCTCTGGCTGCCCGCGCAGCGCGAATTCGAGCTGAGGCCGCCGCGAATAGCGCGCCACCGATCGATGAAACTGTGCGTGCCTTCGTCACACAACTCTCGCAGGCAGTTGTCAGCAACAAGAAAGCAGAATTGGAGTCACGCGTTGTCTCAGGGGAACTGGTCAGATTTATCAACGCGAGCATCGGCACTGAGGTTTGGGAGACAAAGGTTTTGCGAACAGAACAACTCAACGCGAATTTAATAGCGGCGGACGTGCAGATCAGGGCCAACAAGCTGGGCAAGGAAGGTTCAGGCACCGCTGTCTTAATGTTGTCGCGAACTCCCGCCGGTCTAAAACTCTCCGGCATCGAGTTGTTTGAAGTGCGTTGATGTCCGATAAACTTCAGTTTGTCGTGTGATGCAAACATGGCCTCACACGAGAACAAATGGTCTCGTACGCGGCTGAGTTCGCCGTGAACTCATCTTACGCACGAGCCGACAAACTAAAGTTCATCGGACGCTTGCTTATCCGGACATAGAAACGAATGGATGATTCCGAAATCCAAAAACGAGTCGCGCGCATAAGGCTGATTTTGATGGATTGTGACGGCGTCCTAACCGATGGGCGAATCTGGATTCTCGAGAACGACGACCAGAAAGCCTTTCACACCCGCGACGGATTAGGTATTGCGTTGTGGCATCGAGCGGGAGGAAAGTCTGGTGTAATTTCCGGACGCGCTTCAACCGCGTTGGAACGACGTGCGCGCTCGCTGGGAATGACATTCATCTTACTAGGCTGCGAGAATAAACGTCGAGCATTCGATGAAACGTTGTCAGAATCAGGTCTTTCAAAATTTGAAGTAGCCTTCATTGGAGACGATTTGAACGACATTCCGCCCATGTCCGGTTCAGGGTTCGGCGTCGCGGTAGCTGACGCCGCCGCAGAAACCAGGGCGAAGGCGGACTACGTTACGAAAGCCAGAGGCGGGCACGGAGCGGTTCGCGAGGTAATCGAGTTAATTCTGAAAGCGCAGGGTCGTTGGAACGAGTTGGTGAAAGCTTATTCAGACTAGGATGTCCGCCGAACTTTGATTCGTGCTCCGTTGACACGAGGCGACCTGTTAACTAATCTTCCTCCAGCAGGCCCACAAGCCAAGTACGCGGCTCTTTATTATTTCTGCCTCGTCTTTCACCTTCACGATCATTGAGCGGGTGTGGCGCAACGGTAGCGCATCAGCTTCCCAAGCTGAGGGTTGCGGGTTCGAATCCCGTCGCCCGCTCCAAAACGACCGCTAACCTTCTCTTCCAATACTTTGCGGGTGCAACAAGTTGTCGTTTGGCAAATTGTGGGGAAATTGTGGGTGAACTTTTCCGCAACTCGCCTTGGTTAGTCGCCAGAGTCCATTGCCCGATGATCTCTTAGCTGTCGCACGGGTGTAACGAGCTGACATCTGGATCGTGGTATGTCCCAGAATCTGATCGAAGAAGTCGGAAGGGAGTTGAGGAAGAAAAGTAATTAGTAGGTGCTGCGCACTTGCACAGAACCTCACTAGGGGCACTACGAGATGATTTTATTCGGGATGTCGATCGCTAATAGCTGAACCCCGAAACCAAACGCTTCTGCATGTCGGCCCTGCCCGGCCTATTCGGTCCGTAAGATCGTGGGTCGCAGCTCAGCATCCACCGAGCGTCCGATTCGCGCAACGATGTCGGGCACCGCTTCCACGTCCTCTTGAGCAGTGTGAAAGTTCACAATGCAGGCGCGCAGCACGTAGCGGCCGCCGACGACAGCGTTGGAGACGAATGTCTCACCCCCGCGCTGCAGCCGATCGAGCAGCTCACGATTGAGCGTATCGAGATAGGCTTCGACCTGCGCTTCTCGCAGGTTCGTTCGAAGATCGCGCGGCACGTAACGGAAGGTTGTGATGCTCAAATCCTGGGTCATGAGCTCCAGCTCCGCATGACGGCCGACTGACTGGGCCATGGCCTTAGACAGTCGAATATCCTCTGCGATCATCTTGCGGTACCCGGCGGCTCCGACGTGCTTCAGGGCAAGCCACACTTTGAGGGCGCGAAAGCCGCGTGAGTTCTGGGGGCCATAGTCGACGTAGTTCGTTGCCTGCTCCTCGAAATGATAATAGGGCGGGTGGTACGCGAACGCAGCTCGTAGCTTTTCTGGATCGCGCACCAGCGCGCATCCGGCCTCAAGCGGCGCGTAGAGCCATTTGTGCGGATCAACTGCCACAGAATCGGCCTGGCTCAGCCCGCGCAAATCATCCGGCGCCTCCCGAACGGATCCCGCAAACCCGCCGTACGCTCCATCAACGTGAAACCACACACCGTGCTCACTGCAGAGCGCGCCGATTTCCGGCAGGGGATCGACCGCGCCCGTGCTGACCGACCCTGCAGTTCCGATGACCAGGCACGGCACATCTCCTGCGGCTGCGTCCGCTTCGATGTGGCGACGCAATTCGGTTACGTCCATCCGTAATTTCCTATCGGTTGCGATCCAACGTATCGATGTGGAGCCGAGGCCGCCAAGGTCTGCGGCCTTTTGAATCCAAGTGTGCGTTTCGCCTGAACCGTAGACTCGAAGCCTGCGACCGGATTCTTCCCAGACGCCGTGTTCGCGCACATCCCAGCGAGCCTTGGCCGCACGTGCAGCCAGGAAGCAGACGAAGTTCGCCATGTTTCCGCCGCTGACCAGCAACCCTCCGCAATTGACCGGGTAGCCGATAAGCTCCGCTATCCATCGCACGGTCTGGGACTCAATCTCAGTCGCTGCTGGCGCGAGAATCCAGGCGCCAACATTCGGGTTTACAGCTGCGGCGAGAAAGTCGCCGAGAATCCCGATCGGAGCCGGCGGAGCGGTGATGTATCCAAAGAAACGCGGGTGACCGTTGAACAGCGAGTGAGCGAACAGCAGTTGGGCCGTCTGTTCCAGGAGCGGCCCCGGGTCCATCCCTAATTCCGGAAGCGGACCTGTAAGGTCGAGCGCGTCGCGCACTACAGAGGGAGACTCATCATGGGTCACAGGACCAAGCGGCAATGATTCCAGAAACTCCGCAATCTGGTCCACGAGTCGATGACCAATCTTGCGGAACGTTGCGGCGTCCATCGCCAGCGGTGAGTGCCGCCCGGAATTGCCATCCACGAATGACTCCTTTGTTGACAGTTCTTTCGTCACGAACGGATCCCTTCCAGGAGATCTGTTTCCCGCACTCGTCCGCCGTTCACGATGCTGAACACGCGATAGAAGGACTGTCGGCCCCACAATGCTTCGTGATCGTCCGGCGACAAATCTTTCAACTTCTCATAGGCGACTACCTGTGATTCGTGGCAGCAGATCGCTTGCCACACCGTCGACCAGAAGCTTCGCGTATCAATCACAGTGGTGATTGCCCAGTCTGGCCAGGGCACGGCCTGCCGTTCAATGCCGTCGACCGTCGAGACCAATTTCCGGAAAGCTGACTGGTAGGCTTTCCAGGTCGATTCCGGCCAAGCCATATAGTAAAGCTTCGACACCGCGTGCGGCCGCACGTCTTCGATCCCGTCACCTGGAAAGGCGGGGTCGGCGGCGGCGACGACGGCTGCCGTCGTGAATTGGGAGATCGCAATATGATCGGGATGCCCGTAAGCGCCGTCGGGTCCGAAAGTCACGACGACGTCGGGTTCGATCCGCCTCATGTGTCCGACAATGGCGGCGATAGCCTCGCGGGGGTTCGCGCGGTCGAGATGCTGATCGTGGTAGTCGAGGATTGAGACTTCATGCACACCCAAAGCTGAGGCGGCGGCGCGCAGCTCAGCCTCACGGATGTTCGCCAGCGCCAATGGGCCGGGGTGCTGATGATCCTCCAAACGATAGCCACGGAAGCGGCCACTGTCGCCGCGCGTGGCGGTCAGCAGAAAGACGTCTACACCTTCGGATGCGTATTTCGCGAGCGTGCCACCCACCCCCAGGGATTCGTCATCGGGGTGCGCGAGCACGGCCATCAATCTCGGAGCCCGCATGATTTCTGTGATAGGTTACCTGCCGCGCCAATACGCGTCGGAGTCTCGAACAAACCTATTGTTTGTCAGGCACCGCCTGGCTGCGAAGGTCACCTGGCCCAGAGCCTTGCGGATGCGAACGAAGGTGGTGCCAGACTGTGTCGTAGTGCATGGTCCTCAATAACGAACTGCTCAGTGACAGGCGCGACAAGCCGCGTGGTTCGACCATTTCCGAGCACTGACGAAAAACCTATCAGAAATGTAATTGCAGTCGCACGTGGCCCCATACGATATGCCTCAAAAGTAGAATACAAGCCGGAACGAGAACATTGAAACAAAGTCGAAACTTCGAAAGACTCACAGTCTGTAATTCCGCGGTATCTAGTGCGTCGGTAGTGTGCTTTGGCACAAAAAGCGGTACACCAAAAGTGGACCAACTTCAGATTGTACTCTTTATGTATTCTTCCCCAGTGCTATTCCGCAGATCTGCAAGAAGGCTACCGAGAGCAAGTTTGTCTAAGGTTTTGCGGTCAAACTGCTCTGCGTAACTATGGGCCTTCTCAACCTGCTCTGGGCTTCCCAAAGCTTGCACGCACATAACGATGTGCCTACCCAACAACGTTGCGACCCGGGGCGATCCCACTCAACGTCTACTTCAAATTACGACTAACACAATACTTCGAGGCCCTTGCAAGCGCTTGTTGGGGTGGCCCTATTTAGTGGTCTGGAGCATTGACGGTAAAATCCAATATCTTCTGTTCTTTCCTGCCAATCGACACGTCGGCGGTCTGCTCGCCATACTTCTCGTGCCAAGCCACGATTGTATATTGTCCAGGAGGCAAGCCCGCAATCTTGTAAGAACCATCTCTACTACTGACTGCAAAGAAGGGATGCGAGAGCACACCTATGTATGCTTTTTCCCACGGATGCTGATTGTCCTTTATCGGGATGAATAGTTCAGACCGGAAAAAGCGCTTTTCAACGGATGGGGCATCTGGCGGCTGTGACTGACTCCATTCAGGATTAAGCTTCGGCGTCGCATGAGTGTTATGAATAGTCGGGTCACTGTTAACTATCTTCAAGATTTGTTGGGTCTGTATGCCCAACACATGCGGCACGTAATTACATCCCTTGTGTTCCAGCGTGACTTCCTCGGGGGATACGTCGAATTGAAAAGCATCTAACGGATCTCCCGTCCGAGCATAAACAAATACGTTTGCGACTTTGCCATCAGTTACTATTACGTCCTCACGACCGCCCACTGGACTGACAGTTTCACAGATTGGATCTGCGCTCATGTCAAACCGTCGTGGTTCGGGTGGTATACCAGCAAAGGAAATTACTCCCACGAGACTCGCTTCTTCACCTGTTGGCCTGTAGGTTGGCTTGTTTTGGCTAATGGCACGGTTCAAGGGAAGGGTAACAAATAGACTCATCAGGATTAGAAGGATGCCGCCAATACACCAAACATACGTATGGCTCTGGCGAATTTCTTTTCTACACTTTTTACATTGCCCGATTACGGGGTCGAGGGTTTCTGACATTCATTCTCCTGAACGTTGATGCGCTTCAGCGGCTCGCCCACGCAACTAACGATAGAGGATGCTCATCGGCGAGTCCACTGCAAGCGCTTGTTTGGATGGGTACTCCTCGATGGCTGCAACTTGTAGCAAATGTTATTAGTTGGGTATACGCCGCAATAGCGCACACCATCAGTAAGGGAATTCGAATCCCGTCGCCCGCTCCATCTAATCAGTAGTTTTTGATTCCTTAAGCTTACTCGCGTGGGCGAATTTTGTATGAATGTGGACTATGCACCTGTCCTCGGATTACGGGTTTTATAGTTTTGGTCATTGATTCTTACAAAGCCACACGTGATTTCCGTCGTTGCAATGCGTGTCGGATGAACAAACGCGATGGGTCTGTCTATCGACCTTGATCTCATGTTTTTCGATAGCCTATCGTCCATTCTTGCTCAAGACGGTCGAAATATGGGCGGGGCGGACGTTTTGTGTCATCCCCGCCCAAGGTTTGAATATCGACCGTTCACCGGTCTTTCAATCGGTCATGGCTGCTTTCGGATTCTAATTTCACATTTGTCGGCCGGAGTACAAGTCTTGCAGAGAGTCTGCGTGTCGATTTGTACTTTTTCGACGTGGTTTGTACCGCAGTGAGTTCCAGTTCCAAGGGTTCCGCATTCCGGATAGACTGCCTTGCTGAACTTAATCTTTATCTTGTTAGGATTATTCTTAACCTCGATGGCCTTACTCGCTTGGTCAGAATGTATCGTGATCTTTGAGTTCGGAGTGAGGCCAGAACAGGTAACCGGGGAGCCGGTCTCTGTGAAAACCCTTACATCGTGAATGGTGATATTTTCGCAGTTGTAAGTATCCACACCTGTGGTGTCATCCGCGCACAATGTCTTGAAGACCTTCATGTTGATTGACCCGTCCTTTATCACAATAACCGTATCTCCGGGCTCCGGCTGCGGAGTGGCGGTGGGACTGGGACTCGGGGAAGTGACATCGCTAGGAGTAGGAGTAACTGTAGGGGTCACGTTGCCTTGGTTGATATTCTTGTTATTACACCCTCCACACAGAACTGCGGCAATCATTAGCAAGACGAAAACCCCAAGAGTAAGACAGGGTCGGGTGGCTCTGTTAAATGCTGTGGGTTGCATATGCTTCTCCTTCGAGGTTGGGATCACTTGTTGACAAGTGATAGTTGATTGGTTGTCGACGATAGTACTCCACGTCGAGTTTGGTGAGATAATGCTGGCAGGCTTTCGTTCTCACTCTATTTTGCTCATCTAGAACAACAGTATTCGATTGCGATTAACCTTGGTATCCAGTTTCCATTATGGACCTTTCACAGTTAAGGCCATTGCTTACTGATCCTGATTCGGCACTCATCTGGCTTAGTGCAGGTCGTACACACGACTCCATCAATAGCCAGCGATTCTACGTTGTTGGAGCCACAGTTATGTTTTTTACCTGGACATGAAGGATAGGACGGCTTGTCGAAAGTAATCATGACGTGATTAGGATTACCCTTGACCACAATATCCTTGCTGCCGCCACTACCTCCGGTTGCGCCTATGGTGACCTTGGAACTAGCAGTAACGTTCGCGCAAGGCGTTTCCTGGCCTCCTTTTTTCTTCCAAAACACATCCTGGATCACGAAGTCGTCGCATTTATAGCCGCTCCGGTGGTCTTTGCAGCAAGAGTTGGTCGTGATATCAACGGATCCGTCTTTGATCACAATGACGGTGTCACCAGGTTCCGGTGCCGGAGTGACAGGGGGACTGGCCAATGGCGTCGGGCTGGGTGTTTGAATCTGTCCGGAACTACCGTTTGTGGGTGCCTTATAGCAACTCGATAACACTGATACAGCGATTATTAGTAGGGCGAGAAAAGTGATTTGAGGAGTGAGGCTGGTCATTCGCGCCCTGCTTAATGCTGTCGGTTGCATCTGATGTTCCTCCTTCAAGGTTGCAGTCGGGTTTTGTTTGCCAGTAACTGGTCCAGTTGGTTACGGTAGTATTTCACGTCGGGTCTGGTGAGATAATCCTGGTATTCTTTCGTTCCCCACTTTTGCTCGAGTCGATTAAACGAATCCAAAGAGCGCGCCGCGTAGTCGCGGCTCTTTGCCTCATCCCTGGCCCGATTGCTTGCGCGCGCTGATATTAACTCGGCCCTCCATAGCGACTCCTGCTGTCCCGAGCGAACAAAACTCTCTTCTGCAGACCGTGCATTTGCCAGTGCGTTTTGCGTATCTCCGCTTTCCAGTAACGTCTCTGCGTATGCCAGCCTGGTTTTTGATAGTACCCAGGGATCATTTATTTTCTCGGCAAGATCGAGCGCCTCCTTACAGAGATCTCGTCCTTTAGCTGCCGCACCAGAAAGGCCATTTGCAACTCCCAACGTGCGTTTGGCGCGTAAGACAGTGCTGGGATATTGAGAGCCAGCCAAATCGATGGTGTTCTTCGACTTTGTTTTCACCTCTGAGAAATCACGTTGGCTCAATGCCGCTTCGGCCAGCTCCGAGATACTTGAAATCACTAAGGACTTATCTCCATCGGCACGAGATTCAGTCTTGGCTACTTCATCCAACATTGCTCGCGCCTGTGTATAACGCCCTAATGTCCATAAAGTACTAGCAATGTTAATTGAGCTGTTGGTGATACCCTGCTTGCTACCTAGTGACTTAAAGTTGTTTTGGCTGCCTTCAAAATGGGCGAGTGCTTCCGGATAACGTTCCAGTCGGCTAAACACAATTCCCAGCCCTTCGTTTGAAAGAGCTTCCTGCAATTTATCTCCGGCCTGTTGTGCGAGTTGGAGCTGCTGCTCAAATGCTTTTAGGGCGGCCTCGTAGTTCCCTTGCTGGCGATTTGCGCGCCCGAGCAGAATCAAGGCTTGGTTGGTTTCAGTGCGATAACCGCCCTCTTGATAAAAGCGCAGAGCCCGTTGGACATATCCTATAGCCTCATCTGCCTTGGTCCTTTGCATGCTTAGACTACCCAGGGAAAGCAATGCTCTCGCTTCGTTGCGTCGTGCCTTAATTCTCTGAGCGTGGTCAACCGCTTGCTTGAAATACTTCTCAGCTTCGTCGTAATCGCCCCTAAGCAAATACAAGTATCCAAGGTCTATCAGCCCGCTGTTAAATAGATTCTCCAGCCCATGGGCGCGGGCCAACTCGATCACGTCAGTTGTGTATTGTTCCGCTTTTGCTGAGTCGCCTGCGGTACGAAGGACGATACTCAATTGAAGTTTGGACTTAATCTGCTGAGCGATATTGCTCGTCGTCCGCGAGATCTCAAGCGCTTCCTCAAATTGACTTCGAGCTTCGGCTAACCTATCACCCTTGTTATAGACCACTCCTCTCTGATAGAGAACTTCCGCGACTCCCTCATAGTTGCTTGTCGCACGATAAATCTCCTCTGAGCGTTTGAAAGCTGTTTCGGCGCCGGGCAAATCCCTTTTTCGTCCATAGAGAATCCCGAGTCGCATAAACGCCGCCGCATATTGGGAATCCAGTTCCGATGCCTTTGCGTAACTATTGATGGCATTGTCTCTATCCTCATTCCGCTCATACGCGCGGCCCAAGTCAAGATAGGCTGTCGGTTTTTCTGGTGCAGGAACCAACTGCACAATCTCATTGACTCCCTTGATGGCGCTCGGAAAATCTCGAGAGACTGTGTCGGTGATCGCCTTCAAATACAGCGCATCCAGCGGCGGAAGAATGGAGCGATCGGGCACAAGGGAGTTAGCTCTAATGATTTCGTCCTTAGCTTTGTCATCCGAGTCCAGTTCCGTCCAAGCCTCGGCAAGCCGTGCATGGGCCAAGGCAAAGTTATCATCAATCTTAAGTGCCTCTTCAAAGGCTTTGCTGGCTTTGTAATAAGTACCTTCGCGAAGTGCATTCGTTCCCTGGTCATACCACTTTTGAGCTTCTGCTGAAGGTGGTTGTAGCTTGGGCCGCCAGAGTGTCTTAATACCCCAGACAACTGCTCCCAGCACTACGACCGAAATCAAAAGCCATCCAAGCGACATGCGGGGACGGCTAATCATCTCGGAGAAGGTTGCAAGCGCGCTCGTCCTGGCCGTTTCGTGTGCGATCGGAATTCTGCGAGTTAGTGTCTGATCAACGCCCCGCTCACGCAGATTTGAGTGCACCGTCTCCAGATCTGCGACTAACTCATCAGCCGATTGATAGCGCTCCTCCGGCCTTTTTGCGAGTGCTTTTAGCGAAATTCGATCTAATTCCGGTGGAACACGAGGGTTGAACGCAGAAGGTGGCGGTGGATGGACATGAATTACTTGCGCAGCAATCTCGATCATGCCCTTGCCGGTAAAAGGAGGTTTGCCCGCTATGGATTCATACAGCACAGTGCCTGCCGCAAACAGGTCGCTGCGCGCGTCGACGTCTGTACCCATTGCTTGTTCGGGCGAGAGGTAAAGAGGTGTACCAACTACTGCACCGCTTTGCGTGTGGGTTGCCAGTAAGGTTCGGGCGTCGGGGTCCGCCTGGTCAAAGTTTTCTAAGTTGAGGTGTTTGGCGAGGCCGAAGTCAAGTACCTTTACCTCTCCACGATCGTTGATGATTACGTTGGACGGTTTTACATCGCGGTGAATGACGCCATGTGCGTGGGCTTCGCTCAGCGCGTGCGCAAGATCCTCCAGAATCTCGACCGCTCTTGTTAACGTCAACTTGCCATCATCGATCAAGCTGCTCAATGTCTTACCATTGATCAACTCCATCACGATGAAAGGTTGGCCCTCGCTTGTCTCGCCGTAGTCGTAAATTGCGGCAATGTTCGGATGGTTGAGAGAAGAGGCAGCGCGCGCCTCTCGTAGGAAGCGAGCCCGGTAGTGGTGCTCGCCAGGTTTTGTCATTGGAAACTTGACGGCGACCCGTCGGCCCAGATGTAGATCCTCTGCTACATAGACAGATCCCATGCCACCTTCGCCAAGCCTTGCAAGTATTCGGTAGTGTGAGACAACTTGCCCGATCATTGCATCAAGTTTTCCATTCCTGAAATGCACTGTGAGGGGTTCAAAAGAGCAACTGGCGTCCGCCATTTCAAGCTGCGGTTCGTCCGAAGAAAGAGGTTCTTTTGCACGGATACTATGTCAAAAGCATCTGGTATACAACCGGAATGTTCACTCCAGGTGCGCTCCCGGCCCAGCCGTAACTTGTTGCTAAACATTAAATTGTCGGAATTCTCACTATGCCGAACGATTACCTCCGTCGCCCTTACCGACTAATCAGATAGATAAAACTTCTGTGTTTCCCGTCAAAGTTGTACACCACGTTGTAAGTGGAGCATACTCTAGTGGTTGGTTCGAATCAGGTTGAAAAGGGGCTCGACTCTGTCTACCTCTGAATGTGCGTCGGGCTACTGCGGAGGTTCGCGACGCCTTCAATCCCCGGGCCTGAACTCCTCTTAACCACCTTGGTTTGCGGCATTCATTTAGCCAGCGGAGGCGAAAAATGAAGATTCTTTTGCTTTTTTCCGTCCTGGTAACGCTCACAGTACCGTTTCAAAATCCAATGACTGTTAATGAAGGTTCACCAGTGACGGTGGTCAGCTTCAAATGCTCACGCGCTCGCCGAACGGTTGAGGTGCGCGAGGGTGAAGCACCAGTTCCGGCTGCTGCGATGATACCGGCAAACAAGACCCTTGCCCGAAACGCGAGGGTAAACGATCCGCCTGGAGCAAGAGATCCCAATGCGGACACGATTGATGGTCGCAGCGCGGCACTCGAGAAGAACGTGCGGGAGTCGCGGAAGTCTCAACCAAAAACTCTGGACGGTTTTTCCTACCGGGTAAAAATCCAGAACGCCAGCGCCAAGGTCGTTGCGATTGTTATTTGGGAGTATCAGTTTGTGGACCCTTCGGATCCATCGCAAGTAGTCCGCAGACAATTTCTTTGCGATGCGATGATTAAGGAAAACAAGGAAAAGGAGCTTGAGGGCTTCAGTTTATCGGCTCCGAGTCCTGTAGTTAGCGTCGGAACTTTAGCCGATAGGTCGACTACCCCCTCATCGGAAAAGATTCTGATCAATCGGGTGGAGTACACAGATGGCTCGGTCTGGCAGAGAAAGGATTGGGATTTTGTCGAGGCCAAAAGAAATTACGAGCGCCTTCGACGAGAGCCCTGGCCGGCGGGCGCGTGTAAGGGCATCTGAATCAGTTTGATGGATATTCCAGAAACCAAAAAGGCCAAAATTCTCATTATCGACGACGAGGAGCAGATCAGAAGTCTGCTCGTTGACGTTTTAGCTGAAGGCCATCGATGTCGAGCTACCAGTTCAGCCGAGGAGGCCTTGACCGCTCTGAGTCACGAAACTTTCGACTTAATAATCAGTGACATCGACATGGGAGGAATAAGTGGACTCGAATTAGTGCGGCGTGTCCACTCGCTGTCACCTGAGACGGTTGTCGTAATGGTTAGCGGCAATCAGAATATCGAGACTGCGATCGAAGCCCTTCACGTGGGAGCCTTCGATTACGTTACGAAGCCGATCGATCTTCGTTACCTGGAAGCCGCGGTTGAGCGCGCTTTACAACATTGCCAGTTGCTTAAGGAGACGCGTAGTTACAAAGAACAGCTGGAAGATCTATTGCAACAACGGACAGCGGAGGTCGACCGACTGGCTTATTACGACACCATAACGCAGCTTCCAAATCGAATTCTGTTTGAAGACCGGCTTGCTCAAGCCGTGGCCATCGCCAGATCTACAGACCAATCCCTGGGAGTTCTCTTTATTTCAGTCGACCAGTTTAAGACGGTGAACGACTCGCTAGGGCACGGTCCGGGCGATAGCTTGCTCAGGGAATTTGCCGAACGTCTAAAGAGCTGCATATCAGAAACTGACACTGTAGCTCGGTTTGGTAACGACGAATTCGCTCTGCTCCAGACTCAAATCGAAGGAACGAATGACGTCATAGAAACCATTGGATCTCTTTCTCAGGTTCTCAAGTTCGCGTTTGACCTGTCTGGTCACGAGCTCTTTGCAACAGCAAGCGTCGGCATAAGTCTGTTTCCACTTGATGGTCAGGACAGTGAAACGCTCCTGAAGAATGCCGGTGCTGCTCTCTACAAGGCCAAAAAATCAGGTGGCGCAAACTACCAGTTTTTTACGGCCGATATGCACGAGGTGGCTTCAGGACGGTTGGCGCTCGAGACCAACCTGAGACGAGCAATTCAAAACGAAGAGTTTCTTATTCACTACCAGCCTCGCGTCTCAGTTGATTCGCTGGCGATCACCGGATTCGAGGCTCTTGTTCGTTGGCAACATCCACAACTGGGTCTCGTTTCGCCCTCAGAGTTTATTCCGCTCGCCGAAGACACCGGGCTGATCGTTGAGATTGGAGAGTGGGTGCTGCGAAACGCGTCCTTGCAGAACCGTCGCTGGCAGGATCAAGGGTTTGCTCCGATCCCCGTCGCCGTCAACATTTCTGCACGCCAGTTCCATGATCAAGATCTTTCACAAACTGTCATTCGGATTCTCGATGAAACAGGTCTAGCACCGGAACACCTCGAATTGGAACTTACCGAGAGTTCTATCATGCAGAACGCCGAATTCGCTGCGGGCGTGCTTAGCAGACTGAAGAGTATGGGAATCGATATCTCAATCGATGATTTTGGTACAGGCTATTCTTCACTAGCTTCACTTAAACGTTTGCCTATCGATGCGTTGAAGATCGATCAGTCGTTTGTAAGAGATGCTACGACAGATCCGGACGACGCGGCGCTCGTCATGGCTATCATTACGCTTGCTCACAACCTACGACTAAGGGTGATTGCTGAAGGTGTAGAGACGGAAGAACAACTGCATTTCCTTCACTTGCTCCGATGCGACGAAATACAGGGAGATCTTTTCAGTAAGCCTTTAGCCGCAGATGCTTTTGCGTCCCTGCTCGACGCACAATTCGGCAGACTCGAATCTTTTCAACGCGACCAGTAAGTTTCCGTCTGAAACTGCGAATTAGTGTTGGAGCTCAAAACGGGCGACGTCCGATTCACCCAGGATCACCGTGTCACCAATTTTCAATGAAGTTTCAGTTACCCTTGCTGACTTGGGATCGTTGACGAACGTACCGTTGCGCGAATTCTGATCGGCGATAACCACTCGACCTTCTCGTACCCCAATCCACAAATGTCGTTTGGAGATTCTGGGATCTCCAATGACTATCTGTGCTGACGAACTGTCACGTCCGATAAAGTCCCCATCGGGCTTTACCTGGAACTTTTGGCCGGCGAGTGGTCCAGACACAAACCTGATCGAACCGTAATTTACTGGAGACGCATCGCCGTCCGCAGTAATAGCAATAGTCCTGGACAGATCAACGGTCATTCCCTGGTCCGCTGGCATAACGTGTGGTGACGGCATTGGTGGTGCTGGTCTCGCTGATGGCGACGGAGAATGGTTCGCAGCCGGTGAAGGAGAATACGATGCCGGTGCAGGTGCTGGGAGATCCTTATGGCCTTTTGCGGGACTCGCGATAGCGTGTTGTTTCGCCTTACCGCGTTTGCGCGCAATGATAAGAGCTATCACGCCAATAATGATGATAAAGCCAATTATCAGAAGAACAACCACTATTACTCCGACTATCCATAGCGGGAAACTGGACTTCTCTCTGCCTTCCGCTTTCGCTTGTTGGCTACTCTGAACCAGCCGCTCAACTTCGGAGTGTTGAGGAAACAGGCGCTTTACCTCTTCAAACTTGGGTATCGCCGACGAATAGTATTGATCCCAATAATAGTTCAAGCCTTCACGGAACAGCAGATCTGTAGGTCCCTCCGTATTGGACGCCCCCGCGCTCTTCACATATTCCATTACGGTGTTCGAAGGAACGACAAAGGAAAATCCCGATACTTCCTGGCCGTTCACTGTGTCGCCACGAAAAGTCAGCAACCCAACGACTTCGCTGGCGTCGTTCAATACAGGACCACCAGAATTGCCGTGTGTTGCTGGCGTACTTGTTTGCAGGATCGGAGCTCCACTTGAAGCTTGCTTCTTAGCCGAGATCTTGCCGTCGTTGATGGTTGCTTCAAAAGCTGATTTGCTGCTCAGTAGTCCGGAGTTGAACGTGTCGGCGGCGCCTGGGTAACCGATAACAGTCACATGGTCCTGAAGTTGAACCTTATCGGAATCAGATAGCTTGAGAACAGGAGCATTCTTTACTTCAATCTTAACGATAGCGACGTCTTTGCCCTGATCATTGCTTTCACCCGTCGGTGCGCCGTATTGCTTGATCTCGAAAGGGAACGAGCTCCCATCGGGAATGATTACGTGGTGGAAGAGCTGGAAACTTTGCAGAGTGCTGTGTTGGTCAATGAAACCAGCATTCAAACTTCGAGGGTCCTTGCCTATCTGCTTGGCGATCTGTTGAACCATCTGCCAGAACAGTGCTTGCTTTGCTTTCTCGTCCCCATCGTGAGTTGTCGAAACAACGTGAGCGTTGGTTGCGATGTAGCCGTTAGAGCTGATGAAGAACCCTGAGCCGAGTGCGATCGCCGAAACGTTATAACTTTGGCCCTGATAACCAGGTGGCTGAAATAGGATCTGGCCAGCTGCCCCATCTACGATGCGAACGACTGCGGGTTTGCTATACATCGCAAGGCGCTCGCCATCTGATACCGCTCGCGCAACGAACGTGCGCTTCGAGGGAAGCAGGATAGCGGCAAGAATAAAGACGCCTATCGCAATAAAAACCAGTCTGCGCATAACGATGCTCTCCTTGGGGATGATGTTTAGCGCTCCACGTTGTCAGGTCTCGATAGTGAAAGCATTAAGAAGAATCAGCGGCGGCTTTTTGATCGGGCACAAGGTAGGCACAAGGCCGCCAGCAGTGTTTTGCAGTACTGTGCTTCTAAAGTAAATTCCAGCGAAAGTCAATCGAAAATGCCTGAAAGAGACTAACGTGCGCGGGCACCTATGCGTCGTATCGTAAGTGAACGCTTCTGAGAGGTCTTAATGTATCGCTTTTGCGCTTTCGGCTCTTTGGATCGACAATACTCGCACAATGGCAGTCAGGAAGTTCTTGTTACGAAATTGGCACGTTGGTTGCACAATCAATCGGAGCTTTACCTAGTTAGGAGGATAAAAGCGTGACGAAAAAGCTTTGCATGTTGACGATACTCTCGCTTGCGGCTTTCGCTGCAGGCTGCGCACACTATAACGAGGCGGCAAACGCCAATGCTAATGCGAATGCGACAGAGGCTACGACCACTAAACCTGCTCCCGACAACTCGGAGATAACTACATCGGTGGATGCTAGTGGCACTAAGACGGAGACAAGAGTCTTTCGCAATAATCCACGGATAGGTAGGGTCGTTGTTACTACAACGAAGAGCGGAACGAGAACCGTAAAGGCCTATTCTCCGAGTGGAGAAGAACGTGAGGTCAAGGGCAATGAGAACGTGCTCGAAGCCACGGGTAGCGCAGTGGCGGACGGGGCTGGCTTCGTTGCCGACAAGGCTGAAGATGTGGCTGGAAGTGCAAAGGAAAAGACTGAAGCAGTGGGCGAGAAGACTGCCGACACCGCTAAGTCTGTAGGTGAAAAGTCAGTCGAAGGTGCGAAGACTGTTGGTAGTAAGACTGTTGAAGGCGCCAAAACAGTGGGCGATAAAACAGTGGAAGGCGCCAAAACAGTAGGCGACAAAACAGTGGAAGGCGCCAAGACAGTTACTAGCAAGACCGTATCCGGAGCAAAGAAAGCCGGCAGTGCCGTCAAGAAAGTAATTCCTTGAAATGACTGAATGGGGGGTCGTAAAGAACGGGCAGCTTGGCGGGGCTGCCCGTTTTTATTGATGTTATACTAAAAGCGCTGACTAGTTTTTATGCCTCGGAAGAGGAGGAGTCAATGGCAGACATATCCAGGTTTACAATCATTTGCCCCTGTTGCGAGGCGGCATTGACCGTTGATGCTCAAACTGGCGCTCTCATCTCGCATCAAGAGAAAGCCAAACCGCTTGCGTCCTTTGACGAGATGGTAAAGGGTTTGGATAAGCAGAAACAGATGCGGGAGCAGATCTTTGCCCAGGAACTTAGTTCGATGAAGGACCGCGATCGAATTCTCGAGGAGAAGTTTCAGGAGGCAATGAAACGAGCTGAGAAGGACAAAGACAAACCCTATCGAAACCCAATGGACATTGATTAGCAGGTTCTAACGAGAGCATGACAGTGCAACAGCCCCCGACCTCTAAACATCAAACCTCTTCCATCGCGCCTGCTGAAATCCCAAATATTGGAGCAAAACTTAATGGTTCGTAATCTTTCTATTCGCCTGCTTCTCAGTATGGGTCTGCTTTTGACAGCACAAATGTGTGGCTTCGCGCAAACGCGGCTGCCACAACTGAAGTTTACAGACCGCACCCTACCAAATGGGCTTCGCGTTCTGAGTGCTCCCGACCCGTCGAGCCCTACAGTTGCAATCCAAGTCTGGTATCACGTTGGCTCCAAAGATGACCCGCAGAATCGCAGTGGTTTTGCGCATCTCTTTGAACACATCATGTTCAAAAGTACGAAGAACATGAAGTCGGAGATGATGGATCGTCTCACCGAAGATGTTGGCGGGTTCAACAATGCGTTCACCTCGGACGATGTTACGGTGTATTTCGAAGTGGTCCCATCGAACTACCTGGAGACGTTAATCTGGGCCGAGGCCGATCGACTGTCTGGTCTAAACGTGGATGACGCAAATTTCAAGTCCGAACGCGATGTAGTGAAGGAGGAGTATAGGCAAAGTGTTTTAGCGCCGCCGTACGGTCGCTTTGACTATTTAATGCAGCAGAAATCTTTCCTCGAGCATCCTTACAAACGACCTGTTATTGGCAGCATTGAAGATCTGGACGCTGCATCGCTTAAAGACGTACAGGAGTTTCATGCTACGTATTACCGACCAGACAACGCGACCTTAGTAGTGGTCGGTGATTTCGATCCGAAACAACTGGACGCCTGGGTGGATAAATATCTTGGGCCAATAGCAAAACCAGATCGACCACTTCCACGTGTAAAAGTAACGGAGCCGCCCCGTAAGGGTGAGACCCGACTAACTGAGTACGGCCACAACGATCTTCCGGCAGTTGGCTTAACTTATCTGACGCCGCGTCAGGCGGATGCGGATTCATATGTCCTTCGCGTGGCCGATGCGATCCTTTCAGCGGGCGAATCATCAAGGCTTTATCATTCTCTTGTTTACGAACAGCAGATAGCTGCCGAAGTGAACGCAAATGCTGATGTTCGCGAAGACGCTAGCTTGTTCGTACTAACGGCCGTGCTATCTGAGGGCAAGAAACCCGACGTTGTCGAGAAGTCACTGCTTGCCGAGATAAAGAAGCTCCAGGATACCCCCGTCTCTGCGGCCGACTTAGAAAAGGCTAAGAACCAGATTATTACGGACCAACTCCGGCAGCGCGAAACGAGCAATGGCAAAGCGCTAGCTTTAGGAGAAGCTGCGGTGTTACTCGGAGATGCTGCTAGAGTGAATACCGATTTAGCCGGTTTGCAGGCCGTAACGGCCGCAGACATACAACGCGTCATGAAGAAATACTTTTCCGATAGTAACCGCCTCGTTTTGTACTACCTGCCTGAGGCTGCGAAGACAGGGACCAATCAATCTCGAAGTGTCGAGGGTTCCAGTGTGCACAAGGAGGGCAGGTGAGATGAATATAATGAAATCTCTTTCCCTTCGCTTCTCAAGTTTCCTGGCGCTCCTCACCTTTTCGCTGGTGCCGCTTCCGGTAGTTGCCCAAACTCCGCATGCTACTCCTCCACCGCCAGCACAGCCACGTTCTGTGACGTTTCCCAAGCCAGTCGAACAGACGCTTGCGAATGGATTGCGAGTAATTGTTGTTGAGAGAACAGACTCGCCACTCGTTTCGGCGCAACTACTGATCAAGAATGGGGGTGAAGTTGACCCGCCCGAATTGGCGGGCCTTGCTGACATAACGGCGAACCTGCTTACTAAAGGTACGCAAAGTCGTGATGCGACTCGGATCGCCGAAGAGGTCGAGAGTCTCGGAGGAACTCTCGATTCTGGGGCTCGTTGGGACGCTTCGTTCGCAACCGTTGGTGTGATGTCAGCGAAGATTGCTGCCGCAATGGAGATTCTTGCTGATGTCGTCCGCCATCCAACCTTCAAGAGTGAAGAGGTTGAACGATTGCGACAGCAGTATCTCGACAATATCACTCTTGCGCTCGGAGAGCCGGGAACGATTGCTCGCTTTGTCGCCGCGCGAGTTGTCTTCGGTGATACTCCCTATGGTCATCCAATTCGAGGTACCTCTGAATCCCTGACGCGAATTACAGGCGCCGATATCGCGAAAATGCATACCCGCTATTACCGGCCCGACAACGCTATCCTGGTATTTGGCGGCGATATTAGTGCTAAGGATGGTTTGGCTCTAGCCAGCAAGTTCTTCGGCGACTGGCAGAAACCCAGTACGCCTCTGCCGTCAGTGACAACTGCAGCGGAAACAGCTGCGAGTAAGCCCGGTCGGGTGGTTGTAATTGATAAGCCAGACGCTGGCCAGGCTGCCGTTTACCTCGCTCGCATTGGCATCAATCGCAAAGATACAGACTACTTTCGCGGAATCGTTACCAACTCTGTGCTCAACGGCTATTCGGGCCGCCTCAATCAGGAGATTCGCATCAAGCGAGGCTTGAGTTATGGTGCGGGAAGCTCGTTGGATACGCGTCGCGACGTTGGCCCGTTTGTCGCTTCAGCGCAGACAAAGAACGAATCGGGCGCGGCCGTCGCTGATTTATTGCTTGGAGAAATCGTCCGATTGTCTTCAGCACCGCCTGCCGACGCAGAGTTAACACCGCGTAAAGCTGTTCTGATCGGAAACTTTTCGCGCAACCTCGAAACGGCTAACGGTCTCGTGGGCCAGGTTGCATCTCTCGCGCTTTACGGCATGGGACTCGATGAAATCAATCGTTACATAAGTAATGTGCAAGCCATCAGTACCACTGACGTGCAGAAATTTGCCGGTACCCGTTTGGGCGCAAAGACCAGCAACATCATCGTAGTCGGAAATGCGAAAGTCTTTCTTCCCGACCTGCAAAAGCGCTATCCAAACGTCGAAGTGATTCCGATTGCGGAGATGGATTTGAATTCTGCCCTCCTGCGAAAGAAGGAGCCGGCAAAGTAAACTGACGAAGATCTCTTCTGGGAGTGGCAATATGTGGACCAGTCAGTGGCTCAAAACAATCGCTCGAACTTTCTTTTCACTTGGACTTTGCTTGTTGACTATCGGAGCGGCGCGCCTTTCGTCCCAAGCTCAGATTCCTATTGACGGCGTCGATGCTCGGACAAATACGACAGCGTTGGCAAAGCAACTGGGCAGCGCCGATCCGCTCCTCCGGCAGCGCAGTGCTGAAGCTCTCGCGCGACTCGCAGCTACCGACCAGCGGAAACTTGTCGAAGGTTACCAGCTGCAGGAAAAGAACAAGGAAGTGCGACTGGCGCTCGATTGGGCGTTGTATCGCATGGGCCGATCCGAGGCACTCTACAGAGTGGTCCATGAACTCGATTCTGGACGACAGGCACAGGCGATTGGTTACTTGGCTGAGTTGGAGAGTCCAGATGTACTTTATCCATTTCTGAAGAGGCAAAACAATCCGCCGCGACTGAATGCAGGTCTACTAAAGGCGCTCGCACGTACGGGCGATGCTCAGACTCTCGAGTTGATAGAAGCCTATCGCGACTCCCACCAGCCATACGTTGCCGAAGCCGCTGAGATTGCCCATGATGAAATTGAGAAACGGCTGGGCGAAGTAGCGGCTCCTACTCCAGTGCGTCCGCGGACCGTTGAGAAGCCAACAGACAGGCCGTAGGAGTATTGCCAATTGCCAATTGCCAATTGATGGATCCTGGATTTCAGCGCGTTTAATAACAAGCAATCAACTTTAAGTTTTGCTCAAATTTGGCGATTGGCAATTGGCAATTGGCAATCAGCAATATCTCACGATGCATCCCAGCCTTCGCACATTTCTCGATCTGCTCACCCGAGAAAATGAAATCATTACCGTCAATACAGAGGTTGATCCTTACCTTGAGTTAGCTGAGATTCACCGGCGTGTAATCGGCCAGGCTGGGCCAACCCTGTTATTCACTCGAGTGAAAGGAAGTCGCTATCCGGTCGTTACAAATCTATTCGGCACAGAGCGACGCCTCGATCTCGCGTTTGGCCCTAAGCCGGAAGCGCTTGTGCGCCAGTTCGTTGAAATCGCGGAATCTATCCTCCCTCTAAAAGCAGCAGCACTCTGGAACCATCGTGATGTAGCACTCGAGCTCCTAAAACTGGGGACGAGGAATACCACCCGATCTCCAGTTACTCAGGTTTTCGATCGACCGGCGCAACTCGATCAGCTGCCGGTATTAACTACGTGGCAGGAGGACGGTGGACCTTTCATTACGCTGCCGCTCGTTTATACAGAAAATCCAGTTACTCACAAACATAATCTCGGTATCTATCGTATGCAGGTGTACGACGCGCATACCGCTGGACTTCATTGGCAGATTCAGAAAGGCGGCGGCTTCCACTACCAGGAGGCCGAGCGGCTCAATCAATCGCTTCCCGTTACGGTCTTCCTTGGTGGTCCACCTGCGCTGATACTCGCGGCGATTGCTCCATTGCCTGAAGACGTTCCTGAGTTGGTACTCGCGTCGTTGCTAGCCGGGCAAAAACTAAAGATGGTCAAGAATCCGCTTGGCAACGAACATCGGCTTGCCGCCGAAGCGGAATTTGCGCTCGTTGGACATGTACCACCCCACGATAGAAAGCCGGAAGGACCCTTTGGCGATCACTACGGTTACTACTCGTTGCGTCACGATTATCCAGTATTCCACGTTGATGCCATCTTTCATCGACGCGACGCGATCTACCCGGCCACTGTCGTAGGCAAGCCTCGGCAAGAAGACTTCTTTATCGGTGACTATTTGCAAAAGCTGCTATCACCTCTGTTTCCTTTGGTGATGCCGTCTGTGCGAGACCTGTGGACATATGGCGAGACGGGTTTTCATTCGCTGTGTGCTGCAGTCGTGCGTGAGCGATATGGTCGCGAAGCACTCGTTTCCGGCTTTCGCATCCTTGGTGAAGGTCAGCTGTCGTTAACGAAGTTTTTAATACTCACTGACACACCACAGGACCTGAAAAACTTTCCCGCACTGCTGGAGCATGTGCTGGAACGCTTCCGACCAGAAACGGACCTTTTCGTTCTTTCAAATGTGTCGATGGACACGCTGGACTACACGAGCGGGAAGGTAAACGCGGGTAGCAAAGCGATCATGCTCGGTTTGGGCGAACCGATTCGCAAATTGCCGCATGAGTTTAAAGGGCAGTTGCCTCGCCCGATTTCCCGTGCGGAGGTGTTCTGCCCCGGATGCCTGGTGTTGCAGGGACCTGTGTATGCTGACGACGAATCTCTAGCCGCCCGAGTTGCGAAGGAACCGTTGTTCGAGGAATGGCCATTGATCGTTCTTCACGACAATGTAAGTGTGGCTCGTTCGTCGCCTGACTTTCTGTGGTCCACATGGACGCGTTTCGAGCCGGCTTCGGATATCTATGCTGCTCAGACCACAGTAGATAGACATCACTTGGTATACAAATCTCCAGTTGTTATCGATGCGCGCACTAAACCGGGTTTTCCTGATGAGCTCGTCGTGCGTGATGATATTGGGAAGCTGGTTGATCGGCGTTGGAGTGAGTATTTCCCGCGGGGGCTATAGGAACCGTCCAGAAGCGGATTGTATCCGCTCTGGTAAGAAGTCCGCGCCATTGCAGGGGTGGTTGTAGGGGTGGCACTCCGTGGCCACCCCGCTTGGTCCACAGGCCATAGACGAGATCCCTTGACATTTCTTCAAATGAAAAATGTCAAATGATATATGACCAATGATTTGTCCTGGTCCACCGCGAGTTGCCTCTTGCGCCAGGAGAGGTGGCCACGGAGTGCCACCCCTACAAATCTTGCCGCAACCTGATCGTAAACACGGCACCGCCCTCTGGGGCATTTGCTGCGGTGAGAGTTCCGCCATGCTCTGTGATGACTCGATGAGTTAGAGCTAATCCGACCCCATGGCCTTTTGGCTTGGTTGTGAAAAACGGAATAAAGATCCTCTGCAACTGCGCTGGAGCGATTCCAGAACCCGTATCTCTAATTTCGACGATTACCCAATTCTTTCCGTCCGGATCGTGGTCACTCGCAGCGCGAATAAACACCGAACGCTCAGCTTTCTCTTCGGGAATGGCTTCAGCACCGTTACGCAGCAGATTGAGAAGTGCTTGACGAAGCATTCGTTCGTCAGCACCGATCACCAGGGGCTCAGGGGTGCTCACGACTAACTCAACGTTCAGTTCCCGGTAAAGTGACTCCAGTTCAGTCGCGCATTCGGCAATGAGTTCCGAGAGGGAAACCTCCTCAAGCTGTAACGGCTGAGGCCGCGCAAAGTTGAGAAATGCCGTCACCATACTTGAAAGATTGCGCACTTCGTTTAGCAGCAAAGCCGACGCCAACTGTGCTTTTTCATTCAACTCCAAACTCTGCAAGAGTTGAACGTAACCTTGAAGCGCCGCCACTGCGTTCTTGAACTCATGGGCGAGTCCTGCTGACATTTCGCCGAGGCTTTCAAGATTGTTCTTCAACGCAACTTGCTCGCGCAGTTCGGTGACTTCGGTGATGTCTGTCAATAGGCAGAGGGCGCCGTGCGGTCCACGTTCTGGTGGTAGATCGATCGGAGCTATCGTGGCTCCGAGACGACGAATCTGTCCATTCGGCGTGATGGCTTCAATCTCGGCCCGACGATACAGAGTCCCTTTCTCCAGGCAGTCGCCAACCATCGCCGAAAGCTTTTCGTGTGCTCCAAGAAGCTTGTCAAAAGACTCTCCGATTGCTTTCCCATCGACTTCCAACAGTGTACGACCGGGCGCGTTGATAACCATCGACTGCCCCGCTCCGTCGAAAGCGATCAGGCCCGTCGGCATACTCGCGACGATGCGTTCGCTGAATTTCTCAGCGGAGTTTGCGCGTTCACTTGCTTCGGCACTCAAGTGCTCTAGTTCTTTGCGTTGTTCCTGTAGTTGCGCGACAACTGATTGGAATGTTTCGAGCACGAACTCGGCTTCATCCTGTGATTTACGTAGTTGGTCGGTAACGGAAGCGCGTTCGGCTTCTCCAACCAATTGGTGATAGGGACGAAGCAACCATCGAAGAAGAAAGAGAATTGAGAGTAGACTGCCGATTAGAATTGCGATGAAGGAAGCGAGCAGAATCGGGCCACGGGCGGCGGGAGTCTCCGGCGTCAGAACGTAGAGCAGAACCGCAAACAGCACCGCCAACAGAAAGAGTCCTGTTAGCATCGTCAGACCATATTGGAAGCGATTGCCGTAGCGCATCGAGACATCTCTCATTGCCGATTGCCGATTGGCCTTCTTGATTCGAAAGGCCTTAGAACTCAGATAATCAAGCGCGCTTGTCGGATTGTCGGCAATCGGCAATCGGAAATCGGCAATGCCGCTAATTGGCAATTACCTAAACTGTCCGGCGTACCATGTGACAATCTTTGAGCCGACAAGCAACGCTGCAATTGCGCCGAGGCCGAGGAAGACGCCAAAGGGCAGCAGCATCTGCATGCTCTTCTTGCCCTGACGCGACATCAACACGATGCCAATTATAGAGCCCGTCAAAACTCCCACGAAGATAGTCAGAATTGTCAAACGCCAGCCTACATAGGAGCCCACCATAAACATCATCTTTACATCGCCAAGACCCATTGCTTCGATTCCTCGCAGTTTCTCCCACGTCCAGCCCATCAGCCAGAGCGAACCTCCACCAATCAAAGCGCCAATAGCCGCTCCCACAAGTGAGACTACCCAGATGGGCACATCGGCCAGCGCGCCATGCATGAGTGAGGGTAGGTCGTCGAAGTATGGCCTTCCCATCAAGTAAGGAATTGCGATTCGAGCAACAACTGCAAAGACGATTCCCGGGTAAGTAATTACGTTTGGCAGAATCATGTGCTCAGCGTCGATGAAAACCAGTGCCACCAAGGCTGAAACGAAAATCAGATCAAACGGCAGTGCGGCAGTGAATCCATCGTGCCAGGCAACCGCCGCGAACAACAATCCAGTAAGAAACTCAACCGCAGGATAGCGAGCCGAAATGCGTTTCTTACAACCTCGGCACTTGGCGCCGAGAGCGACGTAGCTGACGATTGGAATATTATCGTAGAAGGCGATCGCGGCTCCGCAGGAAGGGCACCGTGAATTCGGAAAAACAATCGACTCTTCAAGCGGAACGCGATGAATCACGACGTTGAGAAAACTGCCGATAATTGCGCCGACAATTCCGGCAGCGACATAACCAAAAGTGGGTGGAATCAAATGCAGGTCGGGCAGGGCCAGTAACTGAGAAGCAAGCATGCTTTCTGCATTGTATACGGTTGCTGTTTTGGTGACTACAGGTTTGATTTGGGTCTTTGATCTTCGATGTTAGTAAGGAATCAAGCTTAAAACTAAAGGCTCAGCATCGAAGACCGAAGACCAAAGACCAAAGGCCTACTTCTTCTGCATCTCCCAAAGCATCAAATGTTTCAGAAATGCATGATGCGCTGCAAAGCTCGCAATGGTGAAGCCTGCGAACCCGTCGCGAAATCCTCCTTTTAACACCAAGCTACGCACAAACGCTGCAGGCCCTGCGGTAGCTACTCCAAGCGTTGAGGTGCGTCGGCCGTCTTCAAACATTTGACGCGCTGCCAAAGGCGCGTAACGCTCGCCGATCATACGATGATGATGAGAGGCATCATGAGACGTGTAGTGAAGAAGATCGCCGGTGAGTTTTTCCACGCGCGCTCCGGCATTCAATGTCACAGATTCATGAATGTGTCTGTTCTTCCAGTGACCTTCAGTCTTCTTAAACAGACGTAACTGCCGGTCCGGATACCAGCCGCCGCCACGAATCCAACGGCTCTGATAGTAGGTTCGACGAGCCACAAGGTAACCATCGGCGAGTTCAGAATCCGGCTTATTCCGCAGGACATTAATCGACTTCTTTAGCTCATCCGAAACACGCTCGTCGGCATCGAGACTGAAGATCCATTCGTGCGTTGCCTGTTCAACTGCGAACTGTTTTTGCGCACCAAAGCCCGGCCAGGCATTAGTTATGACTTTTGCACCGCTGGCCGCAGCCAGTTCGCGAGTTGAGTCGGTCGACTTGGAATCAACCACGACAATTTCATCGGCCCAGGAGACAGACTCACATGCACTCCGGATATTTGATTCTTCGTTGAAGGTGATGATGGTGGCAGTAATCTTCATTCGTTTTGCTGAAGCACAAAACAAATTTGCGATTGCCTCAGTAAGCTTAAGCCTACCTTAGCAATCGCAAATGAAAAACGGCAAATCAGATTCGCCAATCAGTTTTGTTCTTAGTCCTACGGTCCCGAAGAAGCATTTACCGTGACGTTGTTAGCCCGCAGGGTTGTTGCTGTAGCCCTTTGCAGGTCAGCGATAGCCTTGTTGTAGTCAGTTTGCGCACGCAGTTCGGAAGCACGAGCATTGGTGAGCGCATTCTGACGTTGGAAGAGAAGGAACGTTGTCGAGCGACCCACTTGATAGAGTCGCTGCTCGCCTTCAAGCTGTAATTCCGCATTAACTCTTGCGGACTTTGCGGAAAGAACGCGGCGCCGTGAACTTTCCACGGCCTGTGCTGCATTACGCACATCGACTTCAACCGTCTGTTCAGTGGACCTCATTGATGCAAGGAGCTGATCGCGCAGGATATTCGCGCCCGCAACGTTGGCTTCAGCGGTTTTGTTCTTGAACGGAATCTGAATGGCTACGCCTACCGTTACGTTGTAGGTATTTAAGCCAGCGAGGTTGCTCAGGGTTTTGCCATATCCGCCAACCAGATCTGATGGTGCCAGAGCAGGAGAAAGTACAACCGGGGATTCGGCGACTGGGAACAGTGCCCTACGCTGAATATCCTGAATCTGGCTTAGCAGAAAGGCATTTGCCACTGCATTAGGGTCCCCGGAAATTAACGGAACAGGTGTCCCTGCCGGGAGAGTCGCCGCCGCGGTACCTGCCAAACCGGTTGTAGCTACCGTACCTACAAGATCAAACTGCGGCTTCGTCTGATTCCTAAAGTACTGCAGATCGATATGGTTGATGTCGGCTTGTAATCGAAGACGACGCAATTCAGGTCTGTTCTCGCGCGCTTCTTTCATCGCATCATCAAGATTCACCGGCGCCTCGCTAAAAGAAGGACTGTCTGACGGCGTTATCTGACTAGACCATTCCGGTGACGCTGGATCTTTAAAGATCAACTGCTTGAGATTGTTCTCCGCGATTGAGACATTCTGAACTGCTGTTAGCAAAGCCGTTTCGCGACTGGCCAGTTCAGTTTGGACTTCGGCTCTTTCCAATGGGGCTTTTGCGCCTGCGGCGATCTGGGCCTCGACATTTCTAAGATTCTCGCGCGTCAGATTCAGGTTCTCGAGTTGGTTTTGTTGATCGCGTAGAGCGAATACTACTTCCCAGTAAGCTTGCTGCACCCTCGTGATAATGTCGATCGTTCGTAGTCGAAAGTCGGCATCTGATTGGTCTACTCGTTTTCGCTGGATCCGAATCTGACGTCTATTGTTGTCGATCGAGCGGTTCCGCCAAAGAGGCTGAGTGAAGCTTAGACTCAAATTGGAGGAGTAGAATGGGTTTAGGGTGCTGTTGGTTGCAGTTGTCTTTGTACGCGAGTTGCTGAACAAGGCTTGATAGTTTCCGCCACCAGTTGAGAATTGTTTGGTGACGCCCGGACTAAGAGTAAAAACCGTGTTCGAGAGCTGACCCGAGGTACCCCCACCCCCAAAAATATTCTGTACTGGTATAACGCGCTTATCAATCTGCGGAGTAATGGTGAAGAATGGATCAAAGATCCCCTCCAAAGCCCTCAATTGAGTCTCTTGATAACGAACGTCCTCGCGGGCGACCTCTATATCATTGTTGTTTTCGAGAGCTCTCTTGATTGCGTCGTTCAGAGACAAGGCGATTGTGGTATTGCCTACGCCCAACCGGGACATATCTGGTAACGGTGGCATCGGTTGAGGCTGAAAATTTGGAATCACCGGCTCTCTTGGTTCCTGGGTAGATGTCACGTCGCCTGGCAAAGGGCTCGGTGTAACCGCAGGATTAGTTCTTGGAGGAGCAGTGGGCGAAGTCTGCGGTGTTCCCGGAGGCGTAGCAGGAGAAGTCTGCTGTGTGCCTGGTGGCGCCTGAGGGTTTTGCGTTGCGGGCTGCGTGCCTGGCGGCGCCTGAGGGTTCTGCGTTGCGGGCTGCGTGCCTGGGGGTAACGAAGGGTTTTGTTCCTGCCCCGGGGGTTTGGTCGCATCCTTTGGTTTGGTCTGAGTTGGCGATGTCGTCGTTTGTGCTGGCGTTACACCAGCTGCGGAAAACACCAAGCTCGAGATGACAATCGCTCTAACTACGAAAAGAGACTTGAAAATACGCATCAGACAAAGAGCTCCTTAACTGTTATTCCTTTAGATTCCGCGGCTAAGCCAAGGAAGGGTTTTCGCAAACATTGTGGCAAATCACAGTCCACTGCATCAAGCCATTACTACGTCTAGTCGCCAAAAGCTGTTTCAAAAACTTGATATTCGCTCGCTTGACAGGCACAAACCCGACGCATAATCTTGCTCTCTTTCCTGCAACTTCGCTTTGTTACCATCTACACATCGCAGCAGAGATGTGATTACGCGGGAGAGTTTGTATCGCCGGGATGCGGGAGCGTGGCCAGACCTTGTTTGAGTTTAAAATGCCCGTTCCTAGTCCCACAAGCGCGCAGTCAGTATCCCAAAAACGCAACAGATCGTGAGGTCTATTGGCTTCAGGAGGACTTGAGCACATGGCAGTTAAGGTTGGCATCAACGGATTTGGCCGCATTGGAAGAAATATTTTTCGCACTTCAATCGGGGATCCGGACATCGACTTCGTCGCAGTGAACGACCTCACCGACACCAGAACGCTTGCGCATCTTCTGAAGTACGACTCCGTGCTTGGCAATCTCGATCATGAGATCACTTCGACTGAAAACGGCATCAGCGTTGAAGGCGAAGAGTTTCGTGTTTTCTCCCAACGCGACCCAGCGGCCATCGATTGGGAATCGGTTGGGGCAGAAATAGTTGTCGAATCAACTGGTTTGTTTACTAAGGCGGAAGATGCAAAGAAGCATTTGCGCGGAAGCGTGAAGAAAGTAATTATCTCGGCGCCCGCAAAGAATGAGGACATCACGATCGTCCTCGGTGTTAACGAGGAGAGGTACGACCCGGCCGCCCATCATGTGATCTCAAATGCTTCGTGTACTACAAACTGCCTTGCTCCTGTTGCCAAGGTAGTGCACGAGAAGTTCGGCATACGCTCAGCACAGATGACAACCATTCACTCTTACACAAATGATCAGCAACTACTCGATCTGCCGCATAAAGATCTCAGACGGGCCCGCGCTGCGGCGCTGTCGATGATTCCGACTTCAACGGGCGCCGCGAAAGCCGTGGCGCTGGTACTGCCGGAACTGAAAGGTAAGTTCGACGGGATCTCAGTTCGTGTGCCAACGCCAAATGTTTCTTTGGTTGACGTGGTCATGGAACTGGAAACGGAAACGACGGCTGAGAACGTGAACCGCGCATTCAAGAACGCCGCTAACGAAGAGTTGCGTGGAATTCTCGAATACTGCGAGGAGCCACTGGTTTCAATTGACTTCCGGCGCAACTCAAATTCTTCGATTGTGGATGCCGAATACACGAAGGTTATCGGCGGTAGGATGCTCAAAGTGCTTTCATGGTACGACAATGAATGGGGCTATTCATGTCGAGTACGGGATTTGATTAAGTACATTGCAGGGAAGGGACTGTAGGGAAGGAGATCTTGGTCTTTGGTCTTGGGCCTTTGGCCTTTGCTTTTGGACGATCACTATCAGAGACCAAAGACCAAAGACCCAGACCATTAATGCCCAAACTCTCCATCAAAGATCTCTACCTGAAAAACCAACGCGTTTTCATTCGCGTCGATTTCAATGTGCCACTCAAGGACGGCAAGGTCGAAGACGACACGCGAATTCGCGCATCGCTGCCAACCATTCAATATGCAATTGACCACGAGGCGCGGGTCATTCTGGCGTCGCATCTGGGAAGGCCGAAAGGCGAGCGCAACGACAAATACAGCCTTCGTCCAGTCGCGGAACACCTTTCTCAGTTACTACAAAAGCCGGTGATCTTTGCGGACGATTGCGTTGGTGAGGCAGTAAAAACAAAAGTCGATTCGCTTGAGAGTGGGGAGGTATTGCTGCTCGAGAATCTCAGGTTCCACAAGGAAGAAGAGGAGAACGATGAAAACTTTGCGCAGCAGTTAGCGAGTCTCTGCGACGTCTACGTCAACGATGCGTTCGGCTCGGCACATCGAGCACACGCATCAACCGTAGGTATAACTCATCATGTTGCTAAAGCCGCCGCCGGACTCTTAATGGAGAAGGAGCTTGATTACCTCGGACGCGTCGTTAGAAATCCAGAACATCCATTTGTCGCAATTCTTGGCGGCGCAAAAGTGTCCGATAAAATTCCTGTCATCAACGCGTTCATCGATCGAGGAGTTGATAAGATTCTGATTGGTGGTGCGATGGCCTATACATTCTTGAAGGCGGAAGGCTTTACGGTTGGGAAATCACTCGTCGAAGATAACATGCTGCAAACCGCGCTTGAGATCAGAAAACGAGCAGAAGAGAAGGGAATTCAGTTTCTACTCCCCACCGATCATCAGGTTGTCGATAGTTACGAGCCCGTAAAAGGTCAGAAGATCGTAGCCAAAACGATCCCAATTGAGTTTACGAACATTGGTCTCGTCGGAATGGACATCGGCGGTGAAACGGTTGCCCGTTTCACCGCTGCTATTCAGGACGGGCGGATGATTATCTGGAACGGTCCAATGGGCGTATTTGAGGAACCACCCTTTGATGAGGGCACAATCGGCATCGCCCGCGCTGTTGCGGATGCCGCAGACCGTGGAGCAATAGTAATTGTAGGCGGTGGGGATTCCGTTGCCGCGATCACTCGAGCTGGCGTTGCCGATCGCATCACTCACATTTCAACTGGGGGCGGCGCCACTCTCGAATTCCTGGCAGGCGACGAGTTGCCCGGAGTGGCAGCGTTAACTGACAAGTGACCACTGACACCTATGAGAAAACCCGTAATCGCCGGAAACTGGAAAATGTACAAAGGCCTGGGGGAGGCAGTTGATACTGCTCTCACGCTGAAGCCTCTGGTTGCAAATGCTAACCATTGCGAAGTTGTAATTGCTCCAGTCTTCACTGCTATCAAGACAGTAGCGGACAGACTGGAAGGTTCAAATGTTCAGGTTGCCGGACAAGATTGTTCGACCGAAGTAAAGGAAGGTGCTCACACCGGCGAGGTCGCAGCTTTTATGCTTCGTGATGTAGGTGTGCGCTTCGTAATAGTAGGACATTCGGAGCGCAGACAGTTGTACTGCGAAAGCGATTCGATCGTTAACAGAAAGACCCGAGCAGGCATTGTCAGTGGTTTGACGGTAATAATGTGCGTGGGCGAGAGCCTTGGGCAAAGAGAGACAGGAATTGCGCAAAACGTGGTGGCAGAACAGTTGAACGGCGGACTCAGTGGGTTGACAGCCTCTGACCTCGACCGTATCATCGTCGCCTACGAGCCAGTTTGGGCCATCGGTACTGGACGTACAGCGACGCCGGAGCAAGCGCAGGAAATGCATGCGTTTATCCGGCGCGTTTTCGCGGAAAGACACTCAAGCGATGCCGCCGATAGGTTGAGAATTCTATACGGTGGTTCAGTTAAGCCAGACAATATTGACGGCTTAATGGTGCAGCAAGATATCGATGGAGCGTTGGTTGGTGGAGCGAGTCTCAGCGCCGAGAGCTTCGCGCAGATTGTTAATTACAGGAAGTGAATTAACGAGGAGTTTGTTTTGTTCACCATTATTCTATACGGTCTTTTTATTTTATCTTGCGTCGTCTTGGTAGTTGTAATTCTTTTGCAACCGGGTAAAGCTGATGCCGGAGCCCTCTTCTCGAGCAGCCTCTCGAGCACTGCGTTCGGTCCCCGAGGAACAGCAAGCCTCCTGGCGAAGATCACGATCGGCGCCGCCGCTGCTTTCATGCTGATAGCCTTAACGCTTGCGTTGCCGTCATTGACTGGTTCACGTTCGGTGTTGCAATCAACGCCGGAGAGTGCTCCGGTAGCAACACCAACGCCGACACCAGCACAGCAAGCTTCGCCGGCAGCTTCGACCGCTCCAGCGACATCCCCTGCGGCTTCTCCAGCGCCGAGTAAGTAGCATCAAGCAGCGATCTCATGTTGTGAGGCGTCCTTAGATATTCCGGCACAGACGTGCCTAGTTTGGTGTCACTTTTCTTTGAGTCTTTTCGGGCTATAATGGCCGCGAGCCTTCAATGGCTTCTCACTTCTTTGCCGAAGTGGCGGAACTGGCAGACGCGCACGTTTGAGGGGCGTGTGAGGTAACTCGTGGGGGTTCGAGTCCCCCCTTCGGCATATCAACCTCGTAACTCTAACCAGTTCAGCAACTTACGGCGTGTGCCGAAGCTCGAGCTCGGCACCCACGCAACATATAGACACTAACAATCTTATTTCTACAAGATAGTGCGGGACCAACCTTTGATCCGTGGTGTCTGGTTGTTATGACTTAAAGCCCTCGGCCATAACCGAGGGCTTTAGCGTTAAAACCTAGCCGACCTTGAAATCACCAACTACTTGCCAGTGTCGACAAAGCTGACGCAATCGCCCTGGTCGATGAACGCGCGCGGGTAATTAAACTGCATCCACCCGCTGTCCTTGCACTGCTCCTTACTCCTCGGCGGGCCGCAACGCGGACCATCAACTCTTACCGAGACGGCGCTGTCACCTGGGACGACATACGTGACGTACAACTCAACCTGCTCCGTGCCGAGATTCCTGGCCCGGTGTACCTCTTGGGGCTCCTCCACGAAGGCCTCGCCCGTTGAGTACTCGGCCACATGACCGCAGCCGTCCTCCTTCGTCAAGACTCCTTTGGACACGATCGCATAGACCGGCCCCGGGTGATAGTGCCATGCCGAAGACTCACCCGGCTCGATGGTGATTTTCGTCATGACCACATCTGCGGGACCGCCCAAAAGACCAAGGAAAGCAATCCTGCCCTTGGCGAGAGTTACGGACGTCAGGGCATACGCGGTGATACCGCCGAGAGTGAGCCCACAGATAATTAGTAGGAGCGCGAGTTTGCGTTCTGCAACAATCTTCTTCATGGTTCACATCCTTTCTCTGTGGGGCAAGTCGGTGTTGACCACTTGAGTGCTGCCGATACCTCGACGAGTTCTGCGTGCATTTTGACTTTAGCGAGTTGTCGCGCGAGCCGGCGCTCGGCGACTGTTTTGTTCACGCTCCTGCCAATGGTGTTTCTGCTGGTCCACGCCTCGGCCAAAAAATATTCATTGCCGTAGCGGTGGAACACCACCTTCGGCGAAAGTTTGCTTTCTGGTCTCTGAATTGTGTTGGAAGCTAGGACGAAGGTATCTATTCTGTCGTTGATCCGACGAAGAACGAGAATACCTTCCGACGAACTTTGCACAATATACTCGCC
>JBKOYD010000035.1:0-18414 GCA_046725195.1 Acidobacteriota bacterium
GCTAAATACCTACTACTCTGAAATGCCGACCCTCAGGGCGCCCGAAGCAATCTGGCTCTTCTCCACACCTGTCATCAGGAATGTTGCGCGGCCTATATCGAAGTTGTTCAATTACTGGGTCTTCCGGCGAATGTACTGGTGGCAGGTAGGAAGATTTTTTCGAGATGCTGAAGTCAGAAATAAATTTCTGCCGTTGCTATATCATCAGTTCGAGGCTGTACCGAGCGCACGCCCGGCCTTCTTTGGTTTAAATGAAGATTTATTGCCAACAATACGTGCCGGCTCGAAAATGATACCAAGACTAAAAGAGTTTAAGAGACCTGTACGAATCATTTTTGGTGACGCCGATCCATACTTGAATAAAGGTGTGGCGCAGGAATTTCACGAACTGTTTCCCACATCTGATATGTTTCTTTTGTCCAACGCACGGCATTTTGTTCAGATGGACGAGCCGGAAGAAGTAGCACGCTTAATCCTTTCTGTGCAGCCGCTGGGGACCAGGCCGATTTAATCTCTTTAACTTATAATCGACCACATTGTTCTCGAGTCATAAGTACCGGAGACTCCGATGCACGTTTCTGAATTAGAGACCCCTGCAGTCGTCGTTGATTTGGACGTGATGGAGAGAAACCTGTCGCGTATGGGTGACTATTGCAGAAGTAAAAACCTCAGACTGCGACCACACACCAAATCACACAAAATCCCAGAATTGGCAAAGCGACAGATCGCAAGCGGAGCACACGGCATCACCGTTGCGAAAATAGGTGAGGCCGAAGTCATGCTCGAGTCTGGTATTACTGACATTCTCATCGCCTATCCGCTTGTCGGCAGAGGAAAAGCCGAGAAGCTTGCGGAACTCGCAGCACGCGCCGACATCACGGTCTCTCTGGATTCTGAGGAAGCAGCTCGTGCAATTTCCAGGGAGGTGAGTGCGAAAAATGTTCGCGTCGGAATCTTGGTGGAACTCGACGTGGGCTTCAGGCGTTGCGGCGTAGCGAATGGAGAACAGCTCCTGGTTCTCGCTCAAAAAGTCACCGAACTACCGGCACTGGATTTCAAGGGTCTAATGTTTTTTCCGGGACAATTTGTAGTTGGAGAAAGGGAACGAGCCGGATTGTTAACCCACGTTAATGACTTGCTCGGTGATGCACACGAGAAATTCGAACAAGCGGGTCTGCCGACAACAACTGTAAGCGGTGGCTCAACTCCGACAGCTCGCGAAGGTCATTTGTTTAGCGGCGTCAACGAAATACGCCCCGGAATGTACATCTTTAACGATCGCAACATGGTTGGCATCGGCGTCGCCAGTATCGAAGATTGCGCGCTCTCAGTTATTACGACTGTAGTCAGCACAAGTGTTTCGGGGCGTGCCATCATCGATGGAGGATCGAAGACATTCGCGTACGATCGTTACCTTGCGGGTGATGGGCAAGGGTTCGGTATGGTTAAAGAAGATCCCGAGGCAGCAGTTGAGAGTTTATCTGAAGAGCATGGTCACTTAAACATTAAACACTCGATGCGAAAGTACACGGTCGGGGAACGGCTGACGATCATTCCTAATCATGTTTGCAGCACGGTAAATATGCACGATGAGATTTATGGCGTGAGAGGTGAGCGTGTTCAAACTGTCTGGCAAGTTGCCGGTCGAGGCAAGATTCGCTAAGGCGCTGTATTGGTCAGAGGACGTACTGAGTGAAATCTTGTTTGTGCCTTCGTGACTTCGTGGTTAATCTTCCCATTCGTTCCAGTTAATACTCCGAGTTTTTAGAAAGCCTCTATTCGTTTCCTCAGTACCTGCTTCGAGGAGAACAGTTTGACCAAAACGAAACTGAAGAGTGTATCGTCGCAAGTTTTCATAGTTTGCTCCTTGTTAAGTAGCCTTAGCGTCCCCACAAGTTTCACTTCCAGCGCGCAAGAAAACTATGACGTCGTTATTCTCAACGGACGGGTAATTGATCCTGAATCAAGACTTGATGCAGTGCGTAACCTGGGAATTTCTGATGGCACTATCAAAACAATTACTGAGAATCAATTGAACGGGCGTACCGTAATTAATGCCAACGGTCTTGTTGTCTCACCCGGCTTTATAGACCTTCATCAGCATGGACAGAACGAAGAGAATTACCGGTTCAAGGTGATGGACGGAGTAACAACGGCGTTGGAATTGGAAGTTGGCACAGGTGATGTGGATCGTTGGTATGCCGACCGTGAAGGAAAGGCGCCAATCAACTACGGCGTTAGCATTGGACACTTAGCCGCCAGGATGGCTGCGATGCGCGATCCGGTTGAATTCTTGCCGAGTCGTGAGGCGGCGCATAGGGCAGCGACTGATACTGAAATAGCTGAGATGAAAGCGCATATCGAACGCGGTCTTCGACGGGGTGCAATCGCGGTAGGTTTTGGTATTCAGTACGTACCGCAAGCTTCGCACTGGGAAATTTTGGAGATGTTTCGTGTTGCTGCACGGTTCGGGGCCTCATGCCATGTCCACCTGCGAAATGCAGGACTGAAAGAGCCTGCGAGCAGCATACAGGCTCTCGAAGAAGTAATCGCCGCAGCAGCGATCACTGGCGCTCCACTTCACGTGGTGCACATCCAGAGTACCGGCGGAAAAGCTACTCCCAGACTGCTTCAGATGATCGCCGAAGCAAGAGCTCGCAATGTCGACATAACCACTGAATGCTACCCTTACATTGCAGGCATGACCGACATCAAATCAGCGATCTTCAACGAAGGCTGGCAGGAAGTCTTTGGGATTGACTATGGAGACCTGCAATGGGCTGCGACTGGTGAACGGCTTACTCGCGAAAGCTTCGAGCGATATCGCAAGACTGGCGGATTTGTCGCAGTATTCTCAATGACAGAGGAAATTGTTGAAACAGCTCTTAGAGATCCTTTGACGATGATTGCAAGCGACGGCATCTTGGAAAACGGAAAGGGACACCCTCGAACAGCCGGCACTTACACGCGTGTTTTGGGCCATTATTCGCGAGAGCGAGCAGCGTTAACCTTGATGGAAGCTTTGCGCAAGATGACGCTTATGCCTGCTCAACGACTTGAGCGACGTGTTCCTTCGATGAAGAATAAAGGGCGAATTCGTGTTGGAGCTGATGCTGATATCACGGTATTTGACGCTCAACATGTTATCGACAGGTCGACTTACGAAGAACCCGCGAAATATGCTGAAGGCATCAGATACGCTCTTGTAAATGGCATCCTGGTTGTCAAAGATGGGCAGTTGCAGCCTGGCGTATATCCGGGGCGACCGGTTCGCGCACCGTTGTAGACTGGGCCAACGCTAATTGGGCCAAGGCGATTGAGAACTTTCGGAATGACATCGATGCGCTTCTTAAAGGCAGTTCTGTTTCTAATGGTCTTCGCGGGCTGGACGTTGGCAGCTGATGCCGGCATCGAATCAAAGCATACGAAACCGTGGCGGGCTTTACATCTCCTCGACTACAACAGTGATAGTACGTTGGATGCGCTTGGACAGAATCTTGAGAACCTCGCGAAGCAGGGAATTAACGTGATAATTCTCGAGGTCGATTACAATTTTGCGTTCAAGTCTCACCCTGAATTGCGGAGGGGAACAGATCCAATAACGCGCGAGGGCGCTCGAAGATTTGCCGCGCGGTGCAAGAAGTTCGACATCCGGCTCATACCTGAGTTTCAATCGCTCGGTCACCAATCCTGGAAGGCTGAAACTTTTCCACTTCTCACCGTCTATCCGGCCTTCGATATCACTCCGGGAGCATTTCCCAACAATCAAGACATCTATTGCCGTGAATGGGATCCGCTGAACGCAGAGGTATGGCGCGTTGTCTTCCAGTTGATGGACGAAATAATCGACGCGTTTCGTGCGGACGCCTTTCACGTCGGCATGGATGAAGTGTTTTTGCTGGGCTCTGAACTCTCGCCATCGACGAAGGGCAAAGACGCGGGTGTACTTTTTGCGAAAGCCGTCAACGATATCCACACTCACCTCGTAGGCAAGCGTCGCGTCGAGATGCTGATGTGGGGCGATCGCTTGATCGATGGCAACAAGTATAACCTGGGAGAATGGGAAGCATCCGTTAACGGAACCGCTGCGGCTATCGACCTGATCCCAAAAGATATCATCGTTTGCCCTTGGCACTACGAGCTTCGAGACAATTACCCGTCGATTCCCATGTTCATCGAAAAGGGTTTCCGGATATTGCCGGCTGGTTGGAAAGAAGTACAGGCAACGAAAGCCTTAATCGACTACAGCCAACAGCATGCTGGTCCAAAACTGCTTGGTCATTTGTTCACCACATGGGGCGTCAAGAAAGAAGCTCTCGTTGATTTCCCACCGCTCGTCGAAGGACTGAAGCTTCTAGGCAACGAGCACCCTTCTTCGGGATCTGTCCCGGACTGACGAGTGTTGCTAACCAGACTCAGATGGATCCTTTTGCTTGTTCTGCTTGTTTTGTGCTCATCGCGAGCTGATGCTCAAATTCCGTTCTACACAGATGATGCTGACACGACAGAAAAGGGAAAGTTTCATATTGAGTTCTTTAACGAGCACGACTGGCTACAGAAATCTTCTTTGCCTGGAATAAGGCAGAACACGTCCAACTTCACTTTGAACTACGGCCTTACCGATCGGATCGAACTTGGCATTAATGCTCCGTTCATCAAGATTTTCAACGACCGGGAGTCAATGCTCGGAAATCCGAGCGGACTGGGAGACACGCAGTTTGGACTGAAAGTTAGGTTACACAAGGAACGTGATGGCTCGCGTGTTCCGGCCATGTCGGTCGTCTTTTACTTCGAAGCACCAACAGGCAGCACGCGCAAGCAAGTTGGGTCGGGCTTAAATGACTATTGGTTCTACGGCGTGCTGCAAAAGTCACTTACTAAACGGACCACGGTTCGCTTAAACGGTGGAATTCTTTTCGCTGGTAATAGTTCGACTGGTCTCATTGGTCTTCATGGATCTAGAGGACAGGTTTTTACAGGCAATCTATCGTTGGTACGAGAGTTCACACCAAAACTAAAACTCGGTGCCGAGGTGTTTGGCGGCGTGACGAGCAATTTCAATTTGAGTCGTGGGCAATTGGAGAGTCAGGTCGGCGGAAGTTACTCGGTCCGAGATAACTTCATGCTCACTTTCGCCGTACTTGGGGGACGCTTTGCAGCCAGCCCCCGGATCGGTTTCCATCTCGGCTTTGCCTATGACTTTAAGTAGGCACAGCCGATGACGAGATGGTCCTGTAATACTCCCACTGCTTCTTCAGCTTTGCCAACAACGCCACGAAGCGGTCATTTGATCGCAGGTTCCGTAGATTGGGATCGCTCTCAAACAGCGGATAGCATGGGAGGCCGTCGTCAGCTGCCATCTCTAACCACTTGATTGCCTCGTCAGGTTTATTCATGAGCGCATAAGCGCAGGCGATGTGAAAGGCCGTATGATGGAAGTGACCAAACCCCTTCCCCCTTTTTATGGCCAGGTTAATTTTGTCCTCAGCCGTGCGTACTTGTCCTGCCGAAGCCGCTAGTACTGCCTGCAGGCTGGTAAATAGTCCGCGATTGTCCTCCGGGTAATCTTTTAAGAACTGGTCCAGTGTGGCTGAGGCTTCCTCTTTCCTCCCGAGGTTGAAGAGAGCCCAAACAACCTGATGCCCAACCAGCGCCGGATTGGCGTCTTTAGGGACGTTACGCAGCGCGGTCAGTGCCTGTTCGTATTTACCTTGAAACAGGAGTATTTCGCCGACCCGGAAACGCGCCAGGTTGTTGCTTGGGTTAGTTGCGACTGCTTTATCCAATTCCTGAAGCGCTTCCTCAAGTAGACCCACGTGTCCATAGACAAGTGCAAGCTGATTACGCGCCTCATCCAAACTCGGATTTAAATCGAGAGCGCGGCGATACTCCTGTATGGCCTTGTCGTGTGGAAAATGATTGGCCGGTGTCCAGAGCAGACGTCCACGAGCAAGATGAGCGTCCGCTAAATCTGGATCCAGCGCGAGTGCTTTCTCGACGGCAACAAAGGCCTTCTCCTCCCATTGTTTCTCATTCGGTGTAAATAAAAAGAACCTCCACACACACGCCTGTGCCAACTCCGCGTGAGCCGCGGCGAAGTTTGGATCTGTAGCCACGGCGCGTTCAAACATTCCTATAGCGGTTTCATTGTCCGCTTTATTTTGACGACTGAGGTAGTAACGCCCGTGCAAAAAATAGTCATAAGCATCGGGATTGATAGGCCGCGCGTTCCCCAGGCGTATTTGCTGTTGAGGGGTAAGCTTGATCTGAATCTCCTGACTAACGGCGCGTACGACCTCGTTCTGAAGTGTAAGGACATCACGTAGTTCGCGATTATAGGTCTTGGACCAAAGATGTCGATCAGTCGTTGCGTCGATTAACTGCACAGTGATTTGCACTTGGTCGCCAATGCGTTGGACTGAACCCTCCACTATTGCTTCGACGTTCAATTCGTGGGCGATGTCCTGTAACGGTTTGTGCGTGCCCTTATATTGCATGACAGAAGGTCGCGAAATCACTCTTAAGTCGCCGAGCTCTGCAAGGCCCGCGATTAATGTCTCAGTCATTCCATCAGCAAAATAGTCCTGCGCGGGATCGCCAGAAAGATTCGTCATCGGAAGGACAGCAAGTGATTTAATTTTTGTGTCTGTTAATTGTGTGGCTTTTTGGCGAAATAACAGCGTGGCAGCCAATCCCCCGATGATTAGGATTCCCATGATCGCCGTGAGAATGAGAATTCGTTTTCGCGTCAAACCGAAAGGAAAGACTGGCGAAGTAATCACCGCTCGGTTGCTCATCGTGGATGCCGACGGATTACTTGCTATCGGTTCGGGGAAGCGGTCCATTTCAGCCTGAATGTCCAACTCGTGCTTCAGGCTCTTCATATCAATCAGCAAATCATTCGCAGTTTGATAGCGCTGCTCGCGATCCTTCGCCAACGCTTTCTTTACAATCCGTTCTAGTTGGCTCGGCACTCCTGCCGCATACTTGGACAGCGGCACTGGCTGTCGCTCAGCTATGGAGATGATCACATCCGTCGGTGTGGCTCCGCTAAACGGTCGTTCACCAGCCACCATCTCATAGAGCACGACTCCCAAGCTCCAGATGTCAGTGCGCGCATCAACGGGCAGACCCCGCGCCTGTTCGGGCGACATGTAAGAGACCGTACCCATTACCACGCCGGGAGTAGTGACCTGCATCTTCGTTGCCGCCTCGGCGTCAGCCAGCGAAGCCTCGCGCTCCGTCAGCTTTGCCAGCCCGAAGTCTAAGATCTTCACATACCCGTCGCGACGGAGCATGATGTTCTCCAGCTTTATGTCTCGGTGCACAATCCCCGCGGCATGTGCAGCAGAAAGGGCCGAAGCGACCTGTGTGGCAATATCAAGCGCCTCGCCGACTTTCATTCGTCTCTCTGCTATGAGCTCTCGTAACGTCGTTCCCTCGACGTACTCCATCACAATGCATTGGCGTCCTTCTGAGGTCTCGACCACTTCATGGATCATGCAGACGTTCGGATGCGAAAGCGCCGCAACGGCGCGCGCTTCCTGCTCGAACCGGCGCAGATATTTCTTATCTTGCGTGAAATGCGCGGGCAAAAACTTGAGCGCAACTTTACGCTTCAGCCGAGTGTCCTCAGCCAGATAAACCTCACCCATCCCGCCTGCGCCGATCCGCGAAACGATCTTGTAGTGATTGATCAACTGCCCCGCTACCAACGTCTCTCCCTGATGCTCCACTATCATCTTCGCTGCCACATCCAATGCCGGAGACTCGATGAAGTTTGCAGCCTTGTCTTCATATGCGAGCAGCGATTCCACTTCGCGGCGCAGCCCTTCATCACCAGCGCAGGCTTCAGCGATGAACGCCGCGCGACTCTTCGCATCTTGCTCCATCGCGGCGTGGTAGAGATTCTCAACCTGTTGCCACCGCTCAGCCTTCACCATCATTCTCCCGCCCGAGTTCTCTTAGGAGCCACACCTTAGCTAAACGCCAATCCCGAATCACTGTCTCTTCCGAGATCTTCAGCACCTCGGCGACTTCCTTGACTGACAACCCACCAAAGAATCGCATCTCCACCACCTGGCTCTTTCGCCGATCCATCTCAGCCAACGCGACTAGCGCGTCGTCGAGTGCGACTAAGTCTGCGTCCTGCTCCACGGGGAAGGCAGCAGCTTCGTCGAGGGAAATACGCAGCGCATCACCGCCACGCTTTAGGTAACGTTTCTCGCGTGCAAAATCGACCAGAATGCGTCGCATTAATTGGGCCGAGACTGCGAAGAAATGCGCGCGGTTCTGCCAGCGCACATTTTTCCAGTCGATCAGACGAATGTAGGCCTCATTGACGAGGGCTGAGGTTTGCAACGTATGACCGGGGCGCTCACGGCCCATGTAATGGTGGGCGAGCCGGTGCAATTCCGAGTGGACCAACGGGGCGAGTTCTTCGAAGGCCGTCTGGTCCCCGTCGCCCCAGGCGACGAGCAGCTCCGTGATCTCTTTCAGGGAATGCGTTTGCATACAAAACCCTTTCGGACGTTTCGCCGTGGAAAATTACCACAACTAACCAGCGCCCCCTAAGTATTTCGAGACGACTCAAAAAAATCACCCGCGGCGTTAAAGCTACCGCTCGCTATTCCCGCCTTAATTAGTAGGGACGTCAATGCAAACAGTTTGAAAGGAGAAAAGGTCAGGAACGCAGGAACGCAGGAACGTTAGCGCTTAAGACCAATCCCTTGAAAAGGAATTATCATGAAAGGAAAACTTCAAACCTCGCGATACATGGCGATGCTTGCGATCCTATTTGCGACTTCCGTCACCATTAGCGCCGATACGGTGGCCGATTGGAACGCGATCGCCGTGCAAGCAACTGTAACCGCCGCGCGTCCTGGGCAGACCGGCATTATCGACGTTGCGATGGTCCAAATCGCAATTTACGACGCCGTTCAGGCTATCGAGAAAAAGTACGAACCGTATTACGCGGAGATCCCTGGAGCCGCCGGTTCTCCCGAAGCGGCCGCCGCGAAAGCCGCGCACGATGTGCTTGTCAGCCGGTTTCCTGGGCAAGCAAGCTCACTCCTTTTGACCTACCAACAATATTTGCTTACTCACGGCTTGGCAGAGAACGATCCTGGCGTAAGCGTGGGAACAAAAGCTGCTGCAGTTATCGTTGCGGCACGATCATGTGACGGAAGTTTTCCTAACCCTGCACCGTCACCATTCGTTGGCGGTACGGGGCTGGGCGTCTGGCGCCCGACGCCTCCGGGTTTACAGGCGATGCTCGCACCGTGGTTGGGTAACGTTACTCCGTTCACACTGACAAGACCGTCACAATACCGGGCTGACTCGCCACCTGCTTTGATCAGCCGCGAGTACGCTAAAGACTACAACGAAGTTAAGACCCTCGGTGCGCTTAATAACAGCTCACGCACGGCCGAACAGACCGACCTGGCCAACTTCTGGAACCTTAACTATGGCGTGGCCTGGCATCAGACGCTCAGGGATATGTCTAACGCGCATATCGATAACATCTCTGACAGTGCCCGGCTCTTTGCTTTGGCCGACATCGCCGTAGCCGACGCTCTGATTACTTCCTGGAACAATAAGAACTATTACGTTTACTGGCGCCCAATCACGGCTATTCAAGAGGGAAACAACGACGACAACCCCTGGACCATAGGTGATTCAAACTGGAAGCCAATGATTACCACTCCGAATTATCCTGATTACACATCGGGCGCAAACAGTTTTACCGGCGCCATAACCCATGTGCTCGAGCTCTTTTTCGAGACGGATCACATGAGCTTCTCAGTGACGACCACTAACCCAGGCCCGACCATCGAGGACACGCGGACGTACAACCGTTTTTCGGATGCCGCGCAGGATGTAGTCGACGCGCGTATTTACGAGGGTATCCACTTCCGTTTTGCAGATGAGACGGCGCGTAAGCAGGGGAGGCAAGTAGCCGATTGGGCTTTCAAAAATTTTATGCGGCCACTCCGACAAGCCGGCGTCGATGCGAAAGATAAGATCGTCTTAATGGCCATTCACGATGAATGAATCTGCAATTGTTGGACGACACCACCGGCTTCATGCCGCGTGGTGTTTCAATTTCCTCCTAGTCACGCTCGCATTTGACGTCGTGACACCATCGGCTTTATGCCGCGTGGTACTTCAATTTCCACCTAGTCGCACTCGCATTTGACGTCGTGACACCACCGGCTTTATGCCTCGTGGTACTTAAATTTCCACCTAGTCACGCTCGTCCATGACGTCGCGACACCACCGGCTTTAGGCCGCGTGGTACTTCAACTTCCACCTAAAAACGGTCCGCCGTTTAGTACGCTTTGACCTGTGCGGTGGTGCCCGCATAAAACGACGGCTGCCAATCGTAGACGATCGAGGCGTGACTTTGGTAAGGCGTGACTTAGGTAAGAAGTTGTTTGCATGGACAGGGAGTTTGATTCTTCATCTAACAACTAACCCCTCTGGATTTGGCAGAGGCGCTGAACCAGTCTGGCGTGTCGCTGGGACAGCTCCTATCCTCTGGGGTAGTAATATCGAATAAAATTTCGATCTCAGTCCCGCTGAGAATAAACTGATGCTCGCGCTTATTAATCATGAACCTCATCAGCAGCTCCTGTTTAGCACGGATGGCTTCGGTGATATTTTCACAGATGCACAACAACGATTGTACTAAGCCATCTGAGTCCGTTTCAGTGATAAGCCGTAATACGTAAATTCGGTACCCGTAGAATTACGGTGCGACACGCGCAGGAACAGCAGCAGAACGCAGAGGGCAGCAGAAACGAAGAGGTGCCTTTTCAGTACGCTAGACCAGAGACTCGATTAAAGCCCCGAAGCGAGGAACATTTCACACTAATCGGTGAAATAGGAATATCATTGTTCTAAGCGTATCAGCCCCCGCAAAAGCTCTTGAGCGGTGATCGATATCAGCTGGTTTCTATCGATTGTTGGCGGAGGTTGATCGCATTCTACATTTCGTCTTTCCCCAGAACGATGTCCCAAATGATTAAGCGAATAGTGTAGACGTGGAGGAATTAGGTATGACTCGCCGTACACTCACATGTTGTCTCTTGGTTATATTTCTTGTTGCGCCTTATCGCGTTCAGGGTCAGTCGATGATGACACGCTCGTCTTCCGCAGCTTCCTCTCCAAACGCTCGACCAAAAATCGGACTGGTCCTGAGTGGAGGTGGCGCGCGCGGCTGGGCGCATATTGGGGTGCTTCGATGGCTCGAAGAGCATCGCATACCAATCGACTACGTTGCCGGAACCAGTATGGGTGGACTGGTGGGCGCCATGTACGCAATGGGTTCGTCACCTAATGAGATTAGGGAGATTGGCAATGAACTTGACTGGGACAAAGCCCTCAGCGGACCACCAAGCTTCGACGAATTGAGTTACCGACGCAAAGAGGATCAACGGGCATACCCGAGCGACATCGAACTGGGTGCAGGGAAGGGGATTAAGTTGCCTAGCGCCATCAATCCCGGACACAACATCGGGTTGATCTTTGATCGTCTGACACTTCCTTACGCATCACTTCGCGATTTTGATGATCTTCCAATCCCTTTCCGCTGTGTTGCGACTGATATGCTCGAGGCCAAACCAGTCGTCTTTAAGAGTGGTCCGTTGGCGAAAGCGCTTCGCGCTACGATGTCGATCCCGGGAGTGTTCACGCCGGTGGAGATGGACGACAAGGTCCTGGCAGATGGTGGACTACTCAATAATATTCCGACCGACGTGGCAAAGGAGATGGGCGCCGACATCATTATTGCGGTAAATGTCGGCACACCGCTGGGCACGCGCGAGGACATAGTCAGCTTGCCTGGAATGTTGAGTCAGATCATCGGTGTAACAACCATCGAAAGTGATCGGCGCCATTTGAAACTAGCAAATCTGGTTATTACCCCGAATCTTGGCACATATTCTTTGCTTGACTTCAACGCTGTAAACGCCATTTCAGATCTTGGTTACAAAGCCGCCACCGAGAACGCGGCAGCCCTCGAAAAATTTGCTTTAGATGAAACCGATTGGCAAACGTATCTTGCCGCACGAGATGCAAAACGCCGGACTGTTGTACCGATTCCAGCAACACTTAAAGTCGACGGCACACGGCCTGAAAACTCCCGAGCAATCGAGGAGACTTTGAATTCCGATCTCGACAAGCCAATCGATCCGGCCGCATTGGGTTCTCAGTTGAGCGAAATCCGGGGCGGAGGTCGTTACGAAAGTCTCGACTACACGATCACGAGGAACAATGGGCTATATGGATTGCAGATCCATGCTCGAGACAAGACTTATGGTCCAGCTCTATTAATTCCCATTGTACAACTGCGAAGCTCAAACATCTCCGACGTCAAGTTCTCCATTGGTGGTCGCTTCACGATCTTCGACGTTGGTTCCTATGGCTCTGAATTGCGTGTCGATACCATTGTTGGCTCTGATAATCTGCTGGGTGTCGAATACTTTCGGCCTCTAGGCGAAAGAGGATTTTTTGTGGCGCCACACGCAGAGTTCGCAGGTACTTCCGTAGATCTGTTTGCCGCTGGAGACCGGGTAGCCGAGTACCGGCAGCGAAGAATCGCGGTTGGTTTGAACACTGGATACATCTTCAATCGACGCAGTCAGATTAGCTTCGGGTACGAAGTGGGCAGGGAGCAGGCGAAAGTCTCAATAGGTGATCCATTGCTTCCCACCATCAAGGGTCTCCTCAGTGATGTAAGCGCTCGGTTTGTGTTCGAGGGGCATGACAGTGCGATGGTCCCGACAAGAGGCATAAGCGTTAATACGGAGGCGCGTTGGTTCTTCGACGCGCCTGGCGCCACGCAAGCGTTTCCACAAGCCGAGATTAGAGCCTCAGATCTTAAGCCACTAAACGATAAGTCTTCGCTATTCATGTATGGTGGAGCGGGCACCACCTTCTCAAAGAGCGCAGCGCCGCTGGAGCAGTTCACGCTTGGTGGACCATTTCGCTTGAGTGCTTTCGGTCCGCAGGAGTTTCGCGGCGACAAGTACGTCCTCCTAAGTAGCGGCTATCTTCGTCGAGTTGGTTACCTGCCGGAATTTCTCGGTCGAAAGATCTATGGTGCCGGATGGTATGAGGTCGGGAGTGCGTTCTTCGACCGCTCTGACGCAGTTTATCGGAGTAGCGTGTCTGGTGCGGTGATCATGGAGACGAGACTCGGCCCCTTGGTGATTGGCGGCGCGGTCAGTTCCGATCGACGAGGAAAGATTTTTGTTTCAATGGGCCGGCTGTTTTGAACGGGAGAGAATCGCATGGCCTTACCTGGTATTGTCCTAATCTGAGAAAAACCAAATTAGGAAACTACCGCCTTACCTTGACCACTGCCCAGGATTGGAAAAGAATAATCGAGTCCATCCCGTGCCTCGACAACGGGTATCCCAAAATGAGTTTTCAGCAACAATAACTGCGCGCGAAAACTTGTTCTGCTAACTTCTCTACTTCGGAATTCCGACCGTGCATCGGGCTGAGTCAAAAAAGAAATGGGTACTTACTCCAGATTCGTTTCATCGACTGCTCGCTTGGCTTGATCAGGGCATTGCTTCTGATGGCGAGAAATATCTCGAGATGCGACGTCGTCTCGTCAGTTATTTCTCTCGCAAGCGTTGCACAGCCCCCGACGAACTCGCAGATGAAACTTTGAACCGCGTTGCCCGCCGTCTTCAAGAGGAGGGCTCAATCGACACTGCCGGCCCCGCTCATTACTGTTACGTTGTAGCGCGGTTCGTGCTGTTGGAGTCGTTCCGAAAACCCAAACCACAGTCCCTCGACGGTTCCACTCTGTTGGCTCGAACTAACTCTCTGGTCACAGCTCCCGCCCTGAATGTCGAACAGGAGGAACAAGAAAGACGTTGGCAGTGCTTCCAGCAATGCATAGCAAGCATTAGCGTCGAATCGCGCGAGCTCATAATTAACTACTACTACGGCAACCAGGCTACAAAAATCCAAAATCGCCGCCTTTTGGCCGAAAAATTAGACATCACTGTCAACGCGCTGAGTATTCGCGCATGGCGCATTCGCAGCAAACTAGAGGCTTGTGTCAAACGGTGCGTCAAGGAAGGGTGAAATGTTTTCGCGAAACAGTCTTATAGGTTTAGGATGAGTGTGTCCCATTATTTGAATGGCTAAAGCGATCTATAACAACGAAGCTCTTATTGAATACTTGCTCGGATCTCTGCCGGACAAGAAAGTTGAACTTTTCGATGAATGGAGTATTACTGATGACGAATTTGCCAATTCATTAGAGATCGCGGAAAACGAACTGGTGGATAGATATGTGCGAGGCGAATTGACTGGTCTGGAACTGTCAAAGTTCCGCGCCGCCTATTTGAGCTCCACTGACGGGCGACTGAAAGTCGATTTCGCTCAGACGTTCCTGGACTTCTCTGAGAAAAGTTCGGCCCGTGAGGCTAATTCGTCGATGCAGCCAGCCAGTGCATCCTCAATAAGACTGCACAAGTTTTTGCCGTCCAACATTTTCAACGTTCCTCGCTGGATGCAGCTAAGCATAGCGTCTGCCGCGATTGTGTTGCTTGCAATAGGATTGTTGGGCTACTACAACCTGCGACGGTCGCGGCAAATCTCCGACAAGCGCGTAGCCGCCGAGGCTGGCAAACAGAATCAACAGGACGTTCAAACGAACATCGACAAGGCGAAGGATCAAGTAGCCGGCATTCCGTCGGGGTCTCAGCAAGTGGACCAGGAGAAAGAGCCTAAAGAGAAGCAACAGGCTGCGCAGACCCAACAGATACTCAAGAAACGAAGTGACAACAGTATTGCATCGTTCGTTCTGATACCACAGGTTCGCGGTACCGGCCAGTTTTCGACATTCTCATTGCCAGTAAACACCACTCTAGTGGCCATAACAATTCAACTCGAGCCTAACGATTATTCAACATATCGTGTTGCTCTCATGACGGAGTCGTCTCGGGTCTTGTGGCGCAGCAATAAGATGAAGGTACAAGAGAAGGCCACCGGAAAGATTCTAAACGTTAGCTTCCCCGCGAGATTGTTGGCGCCAGAAGTATTTGTGCTGCAAGTTTATGGCGTTGACGGAAGTAAGTCAGAAGCCTTAAGCGCTTACCCTTTCAAGGTTGTGGAGTAATGTCTCGACATCAGTTTTCTGCGCCTGGCCTTGAGCGAACCATTGATCGCGCTTTAGTACTGTCATTATCTGTTTGCAGTCTGTTTATCGTGCAGACAACAAAAGTTCCCGCGCAACAGTCACCCCTGCCGCAATCACCGGCCCAAGCCCAAAACATTAAGGACGCCATTGAGCTACATCCGGGCATGCCGGTTGAGCGCGAACTCATTGGCGGTGAGAAACACAATTACCATTTTTCACTTTCTCAGGGGCAGTTTGTAAAAGTCGAAATCAAACAACAGGGAATCGACTTGAGAGTCTCAGTTCAATCACCGCAAGGTGAAACCACGTCGGTCCTCGAACCCTTTAGGATGACAAGAGAACGAGCCTTTGAATTGATTGCCGAATCGACGGGCATCTATCGCGTGGAAGTTTATGCCGGAGCGAAGGCCCCGAAGGGGCGCTATGAAATCTGCATCGCCGAATTGCGAGTGGCGAACGCGAACGACCTGGCGCTACAGGAAGCGCGAAAGCTTTTTCAGAAGTATTTTCAGCTCCATCGACAAGGTAGGTTCGCCGAAGCTCGTCCTTTATTGATTCGTGCACTCGAGATTCGCGAAAGAGTTCTTGGTCCTGATCATCTTCTGGTTGCCGCAGCACTTGACAGTCTTGCAGTGAACGAGTCGATGACGGGTGATTACACCGGCGCCGTCGCGCTACGCGAGCGCGCTCTCCGGATAAGGGAGAAGGTACGAGGTCCCGTTGACCCGGAAGTGGCTTTCGCGTTAACCGGACTTGGAATTGTCTACCAGGAGAAAGGTGACAATTTAAAAGCGACAGAGATGTTTCAGAAAGCTCTTAGTCTCTATCAGCAGTTGAACCTAACTGAGAATCTGAGTGTTGCTATCCTTCTGACATATCTTGGGGACATTTGCTATGACAGTGACGACTATACGGCCGCCGAAAAATACTACGAACAATCTCGTGCAATTCACGAGAAGGTGTTAGGACCAAACCATTATCACCTGGCGGATTCTTTGTCGGCACTTGGTATCGCCGCCTACGCGCGCGGCGACTACCGCAAGTCCGAAGAGATGTTTCAACGCTCTCTAAGTCTGCATGAGAAGAACCTGCCGGAGCACTTAAGAAACTCGAGACGTCTGAACGATCTGGCAATGCTTTATGGTACGACCGGGGAATATGCGAAAGCTGAAGAGCTCTATCTGCGAGCCCTTTCTCTTCACCAAAAATATGCCGCGCTCATTAGTCCCGATGCGCACACCACACTTTTCGGACTCGCACGCCTTTACGCGGCACAGAAACGTTTTTCTGACGCGCTTAAGTATCAAACCTGGGGCAGCGAAAGTGAGGAGCGTTACGTTGAGTTGAATCTGACGGTCGGTTCTGAACGTGAAAAACTTTCTCTTGTTGCCCCTCTGTCGTCGCGCTTATCTCGCACCATCTCATTGCATACTCAACTTGCTCCCAACGATCCAGCTGCACTCAACCTGGCGTTGACTACTATTCTCCGACGCAAAGGACGGGTTCAAGACATGATGTCCGAAGGACTTGTTGGACTGCGCCGGCGATTCGGGCAAGAGGATCAGAAACTTTTAGACCAGCTGAATGAGGTTACATCGCGGCTTGCAAATCAGACACTAACCGGCCCTCAGAAGGTGTCGGCTGCCGAACATCAGGAGCAAATCAAGATACTCGAAAACGAGTTGGAAGAACTCGAATCTGAAATCAGCAGACGCAGCGCTGGCTACTATGATCACCAGGGACCCATCACACTCAATGCAGTTCAAGCCGCGATCCCGAAGAATGCCGCGCTCGTGGAATTCGCTGTTTACCGTCCTTTTGATCCGAATAGTCCCGATAATCATCGAGCTTATGGCCAGCCGCGTTATGTTGCCTACGTTGTTCTTCCTCAGGGAGAACCTAAATGGAGGGAGTTGGGCGAAGCTAAGCTGATTGATGCACAACTCGATGCGCTGCGAGTTGCGTTGGCCGACCCACAGCGAAGTGATGTGAAGCAACTTGCCCGCGCAGTTGACCGGCAGATAATGCAGCCAATCCGTGCGTTTGTTGGTGATGCTACGCAGCTAATTATCTCTCCAGATGGCGCGCTGAACCTGCTTCCTTTCGAAGCTTTGGTAGATGAACAAGATCACTTTCTAGTGGACCGATTCTTATTTACGTACCTGACGAGCGGGCGCGATCTTTTGCGACTTCAAGTGCGACGGAAAAGCAAGAGCAGTCCAATCGTGTTTGCAGATCCGCTGTTCGGACCAGCCCAGGGTAATGCTGCAAACCCGGAAAAAATTGGAAAAGCTTCAAGCGCATCTTCGCGAAAGAGAAGACTAAATCCGCAGAGCTTAATAACAGGTTCTGATCTCTCGAAAGTTTATTTTGCACCACTGCGCGGCACGGGACTGGAAGCGTTAGCGATCAAGGCACTCTTTAATGATGCGCAGGTCTTGACTGGAATACATGCCAGCGAATCTTCGTTGAAGCAGGCCTCGGCTCCATTGATAGTTCATATTGCCACGCACGGGTTCTTCTTAACTAACCCCTCATCTACAACATCAAATTTTGGGCGGACTGGTGTTTCCCATACAAATACAGGAACCGTGAACCCTCTATTGCGCTCGGGGCTGGCTTTGGCGGGAGCGAACCGGCGCAGTGAATCGACCGTGGACGATGGAATCCTGACGGCCCTTGAGGCGTCAGGCTTGGACCTATGGGGCACGAAGCTAGTCGTTCTATCTGCTTGCGACACCGGGCTCGGCCAGGTGGAAAATGGCGAAGGCGTCTATGGTCTGCGGCGCGCTTTAGTGTTGGCGGGCGCGGAGTCCTTAGTAATGAGTCTGTGGTCCGTTAATGACTATTCGACGCGACGATTAATGGTCGACTATTACAAAAACCTCAAGCACGGCATGGGACGCGGTGCTGGTCTACGAGAAGTTCAGCTTCACCTGCTCAAGCGGAATCCCGCTCTTCACCCGTTCTACTGGGCTAACTTCATTCAGTCTGGCCAATGGACAAGTCTTTTCTGACATTCAAGTCTCTCCAAACGAAATATTTTTCGTCAATTGTCTTAAGTAACTGAGCGGTTGCTCAGAAGCCGCGTCGATGACTCCAGCCTCACGCTACTTGGAATGTGTTTAGCCGAGGAGAATCGGACTCTCAATAAACGGATCGCATTTGAGAAACGACGGGAATCAGGGAGGGTTATATGGCTTTCAAACGGAACCCTGGGTTGGTTGTAGTGCTCATCACGCTGATCT
>JBKOYD010000147.1:0-4741 GCA_046725195.1 Acidobacteriota bacterium
TTTCTTGATCCTGAACTCCTGGCTCGCATCGGTTCGCTGGAATTGCTCGCTCGCGCAGTCGTCGAGGGCTTCATGTCCGGACTGCACCGCTCTCCGTTTACTGGCTTCTCGACGGAATTTACCGAATACCGACAGTACAATCCTGGCGACGATCTGCGGTACCTCGATTGGCGTTTGCTTGGTCGCACGGATCGTTACTTCATCAAGAAATATCGCGCTGATACCAATACACAGTGCCACTTACTTATCGATACCAGCGCTTCGATGAACTATGCGCATGCAAGTTCAGTGACGAAGCTACAGTATGCCCAGTTCCTGGCGGCCTCGCTTGCGTATCTCCTAAATCGACAACAAGACTCCGTTGGTCTGGTCGCTTTCGCTCAAAAGGTCCACACACACGTGCCTGCGCGTAATCGCACGGGCCACATGCGCACTATCTTTGGACATCTCTCGCTACTTGAGGCTGGCGGTGAGACTCAATTGGCTGACTCCCTACATCAACTTGCGGAAATCCTTACACGACGTGGCATTGTCGTAATCATCTCGGATTTCTACGATCAGCCGGACCGCCTACAAGCCGCCTTTCAGCATCTACGTTTCAAGGGTCACGACCTCGTTGCGTTTCATGTGCTCGACCAAAATGAGTTGGATTTTGATTTCGACGATCCGGTGTTATTACTTGAGGACGCGGAAACGCAGGAACAAATGCCTGTACTCCCCGACGTCGTGATGGGTGGCTACCGTGAACGCATGCGCAGACACGTGGACGAAATGCGAAAGTGCGCAGCTGCAAATAACGTCGATTACGAGATGATCACAACGAAGCAGCCTTTGGATTTTGCACTCTTCTCGTTCCTGTCGCGACGCGCCGGGAAGTAGTTCACTGGGACCGCAGGCGTCTCGCCTGCTGCGAGTGGCGAAGCCGCGAGTCGATTCGAAAGAGGCTTGTTGCGTGACGCGGGGCGCGCCCGGTCTGCGCTGCGGCAGGCGAGACGCCTGCGGTCCCAGCGTTTAAGTTAGTCAATGTCGTTTCTGACGCCACTTTTCTTTCTCGGTGTTGCGGCCCTCGCCGCACCAATACTGGTGCATCTGGTAAGACGCACACGTGCTCGACGCGTCCAGTTCCCTGCTCTCGTTTTTGTTCGCCAGGTTCCGCAACGCACAATACGCCGTCGTACGCTGCAGAATCTGTTGCTCCTTCTCCTTCGTTGCCTCGCAATCCTACTGATCGTCATCGCGTTTACCCGACCTTTCTTCAGCGGGCGCAGTGCGGCAAAAGAAAACAACGCCGCCGGCGCGACCGTAATCCTGATCGACAACTCGCTAAGCATGCGTCGCGAGCAGTTGTTCGCCGAAGCTCAACGGCGCGCAGAGACTGCCGTCGACGAATCGCGCAATGACGAGCAGTTGGCGCTATTGAGTTTTGACAAGCGTTACGCGGTCATTAATCGCTTCACTACTGACAAAAGCCGAGTCCGTTTTGGGATCAGAAGTTTGGCGGCAGGATGGGACGGTACGGATTATGAGCAGGCGTTACGCGGCGCTGAGTCGATGCTCAGCGAATTGAAGACGAGTGGTCCGAAGCGGATAGTTATGATATCCGATTTTCAAGCTCCGGGTTGGAGTCAGGCCGGTTCAACCTTCAAACTCTCCAACGATATTCAGCTTACGAGCTTCGACGTAAGCGGAAACAATCCCGTATCGAACATAGCCGTCACCAATGTGGAGGCACGAGGTGTAGTCTTCGGTCAAAAGTACGTCGAAAATCTGGCGGCGCATGTCAGTAACTTCGGTGATACGCCGCGCGATCATCTACAGATCGATTTCCAAATCAACGATCAGACCGTTGAGAAGCGCGACATCAGCCTCAACAGCCGCGACTCGAGAGTAATTGAGTTCTCCGGATTCAATCTCAACGAGGGTGCGAACCGTTGCACAATTGAGATCAGTGCTGGCGATTTTGCGCCGGACAATCATTTCTACTTCACCTTGCGACGAGTGACTCCCGCGAAAGCTCTAATTCTGGAGAGTGCGTCACGTGGTCGTAGTGATAGTCTGCATCTTCAAAGTGCTTTGACTACTAACGAGGATCTTCCGTTCACGTTCGCTCTTAAGAGCACTGGGTCTGTTGACCCAACGAGCCTTTCGGAATACTCCCTGGTAATTCTGAACGATGCCGGCTCCCTCAATCCGGCGATGGCTGATGCCCTCACAAAGTTTGTTGACTCAGGAGGGCAGCTTATTGTGTCAACAGGACCTCGCACCGAAGTGGATAGCTTCAACAATTCGTTACAGCGAGTTAGCCCAGCCATACTTCGCGAACCAGTGGAAACAAAAGCGGGTGAAAGCATCGCGATTACCGACGTCAAATTTGATCATCCGATCTTTGAGGTTTTCCAACAAAGCGGCCGGTTAGCTGCTGCACATGTTATTGGGTACTTCCGTTCCGAGCCTCGTCCGAATGCAAGTGTGCTGGCCCGTTTCGAGGACGGCAGTCCGGCATTAGTCGAAACCAACAGCGGCAAGGGCCGTGTTATGCTCTTCACCTCCTCTCTGGGACCAAGCTGGAACGATCTACCGCTGACTCCACTTTATTTACCGTTTATTCATCAAATGGTCCGCTACGCGGGTGCTCGCGAGGAGAATTCATGGTACGCCCTGGGCCAAACGTTCACGGTAGGAAAGCAGAAGGAAGGATCGCCGCCGCCTGTTGATACTCCCGCGGGTGCGAGACTTTCGGAGACTCGGTTTACACCTGGCGGCGACTTACTTGTTACTGGTCAAGAACCTGGATTTTATCGACTCCGTTACGACGCCGGACCCGACTTTGCTGCGGTGAATACAGACGGCCAGGAAGGCGACTTCACTAAAATGAATTTTCCCGAATTCATTGCAGGCGTGACCGGAGGAGCGGGTACTGGTGAGGGCAACGAGGCGAATCGTAACTTGAGTAATGAAGAGGTTGAGGGCCGACAGCGAGTTTGGTGGTCGCTGCTCTTTCTTGCGCTACTGCTGCTTTTGACTGAATCCGTTTTGGCCCGACGTACTAAGGTGGTGAAAATGGTTGGCTGAGAAAGCTGATGTCCGATATGCTTTAGCTTGTCGTTTCCCCGCAAATAGAAGGCCGCTTACACAATGCTAGACTGAAGTATACCTGCCAGGGAGTGACTTTATGACCCCTGAAACCAACCTTCTCCAGGACCTGCTTCGCCGGGCACGGTCGCGACGACAACTGCTTCTTTGTTTGCGTGGTGTGGCCATCTGTCTATGCGTCGTTGCCGTAGTTCTGCTATTAACGGGTTGGGCCGCTCACCGCTACAGATATAACGGCAGTGCGTTGATAGTCCTGCGTATCGGCGCGCTTTTGAGCTGCCTGGCCACAATCTATTTCGCACTTGTGCAACCACTCTTGCGGCGAATTAGCGACGCACGGCTCGCACGTCTGATCGAAGAACACTCACCAGGCACTGAAGACCGCCTCGTAACTGCGGTCGAATACTCCAACGAGAAAAACAGCTCGCTCATTTCGCCGGCGATTGTGCATAGGCTTTATCGTGATGCGAATCATGTTTCAGCAATGCTTGATGTTGGAAACGTCATTCGACGCTCGCGGCTGTTGATGTACGCTGCGGCCGCGTTGGCCAGTCTCCTTATTTTTGTGGCTGTGTTGAAATGGGGACCACGAGAGATTTCAGATGGCGTCGCTCAGCTGGTCACTCCGACCACTTTCGCTGCATCCACTAACGCACTGAGTATCAAAGTAAAACCCGGAACGGCGCGTGTGCCAAAGGGATCGGATCAGGACATCCTTGCCACGCTCGTTAACTTCGACTCGCAAACAGTAACAATATTCGCCCGACCGTTAGGATCGAAAGACGACTTTCAAGGTCAAAACATGGAGCCGGCAAAGGCCCGCAGTGATTTTCGTTTCTCGGTTTTCAACATCCAGGATTCGATGGAGTACTTCGTCGAATCAAACAATGTTCGCTCAGATGTTTTCAAACTCAACGTCGTCGATCTGCCCTTCGTCAAACAACTTGACCTGACACTTAACTTCCCTGCGTTTACACATCTCCCGGCCAAAACCATTGAAGATGGCGGGGACATCGCAGCATTGAAAGGTACTCTAGCCACCATTACGGCAAAACTTTCCGGCAAAGTACGCGCGGCTCGCATAGTGTTTCCGGATGGTAAAAAAACCGAGATGAAGATGCAGGGAGCAGACTTTGTCGGTGAACTGATAGTTGCTGGAGACACAAGCTACTACATCGAGTTAGTAAGTACTGACGGCGAAACGTATCGTGGTTCAAATGAGTACGACGTCACACTACTCGAGGATCAACCGCCCACGATCTCATTTGATAAACCTGGACGCGACAAGAAGGCTACAAATCTCGAGGAAGTGTTCACTCAAGCGCGTGCTGAAGACGACTACGGCGTGGTTTCCATGGATCTGCATTTCTCGGTCAACGGCGGAGCAGAGAAAACAGTTAATCTGCAACAACTAACACGCGAATCGGCCCGCTCCCTCAGCGGCGCCTATACATTCTTTCTCGAAGAATACAATCTCAAGCCGGGCGATTTCGTCTCCTACTACGCCAAAGCGCGCGACGCGAGCAACGAAACAACAAGTGACATTTACTTCATCGAGGTGAAACCCTTTGAAATGGAGTATCGCCAGGCGCAACAGCAGGGCGGCGGTGGCGGCCAAGGTGGCGATCAGGACCAGAACGCGTTGTCG
>JBKOYD010000046.1:0-47837 GCA_046725195.1 Acidobacteriota bacterium
TTGTGCGTGTATTGCCAAACGATTACCGACGCGTGTTGGAGGCGCATGATCAAATCAAGGATAGGAACCTGAGCGAAGAGGAAGCGACGATGGCGGTATTCGAACTCAATTCACGCGAGGTTGCGCGGGCGGAAGGGAAGTGAAAGACATTGGCGATTGCCAATTGCCATTGCCGATTTGAGTGTTCGACATGCTTCAGCTTGTCGCCTACGATCTCAACAGGTATCGACTGGATATCCGACAAAAATCCAAACCAGGACAGAAACATAGCAACCAGGCGCCTACCGGATCCGACAACAAACTAAAGTCTCTCGGACAAATTGGCAATCGGCATTCGGCAATGGGCAATAACTAAAATGGGCAAACCGACTGGTTTCATCGAGTACAAGAGAACCCTTCCAGTGTTGCGGACGCCGGCGGAGCGCGTGCACGACTGGAAGGAATTTCATGAGCACCTTCCCGAGTTAACCCTTCGGGAACAGGGCGGACGCTGTATGGACTGCGGCGTCCCATTCTGCCATACGGGAACGCTGCTAAACGGAGCGGCATCTGGTTGTCCTCTGAACAATCTGATTCCCGATTGGAACGATTTGGTCTTCCATGGCAACTGGCGGGAGGCGCTTAACCTTCTCCACAAAACGAACAACTTTCCTGAATTCACCGGTAGAGTTTGTCCAGCACCTTGCGAAGGCTCGTGCGTTCTCGGGATAGTTGAGGAACCAGTCACCATCAAGTCGATTGAATGCGCCATCGTTGACCGTGGTTTCGCGGAAGGATGGATTTTTCCAGAACCGCCCGCACGCCGGACGGGAAAGAAAGTAGCAGTGGTTGGATCAGGTCCTGCAGGGCTAGCGTGTGCGGCAGAATTGAACAAGGCGGGCCATTCGGTGACCGTGTTGGAACGATCTGATCGAGTTGGCGGCCTGCTCATGTACGGCATTCCTAACATGAAGCTCGATAAGGCGGTCGTTCAACGCCGAGTAGATTTACTCGCCGCTGAAGGTGTTACGTTTATAACAAACACAGAGGTGGGCCGTGACTATCCTACCGATCATCTCATGAGTGAGTTTGATGCGGTCGTTCTTTGTGGCGGTGCGGCGCGTCCACGCGATCTAACGATAGAGAATCGACATCTTCAAGGCATTCACTTCGCAATGGACTTTCTCCGCTCCAACACAAAGAGTCTGTTGGACAGTAATCATGCGGACGGTCAGTTCATTTCAGCCAAGGACAAGGATGTTGTCGTTATTGGAGGAGGTGACACTGGTACGGACTGCGTAGCGACCGCCTTGCGACACGGTTGTCGGAGTTTAGTGCAATTCGAAATACTGCCACAGGCGTCCGAGACTCGTCTTCCGAACAATCCCTGGCCACAATGGCCGAAGATCCATCGCGTAGACTATGGACACGAAGAGGCAATCGCCGTTAACGGCTCTGATCCGCGCGCGTATTCGATCTTGAGCCAGCGATTCATCGGCGAAGAGCGCGGCCGTGTAAAAGGCATCCGCACGGTGGAGGTCGACTGGAAAACCGATGCGCCTCAGGTCCAGGCTATTCCTGGTACTGAGCGCAACTGGCCGGCTCAATTGGTTCTACTTGCAATGGGATTCCTTGGTCCCGAGAAGGACGGTCTGCTACCGCAACTCGGCTTGACGCTCAATGAAAGGGGCGTTCTGCCGGTCGACCATGACAAGATGACGAGTATACCGGGCGTCTTTGCGGCCGGGGACATCGAACGAGGTCAGTCGCTAGTTGTGTGGGCGATAGCCGACGGACGCAAGGCCGCGCTGGGAGTCAACCGCTTCCTACGCAGCAATGCGGAGCGCTTAAGCTTTAAGCAACTGATGGCCGCAAGCCATTGAACCCACCCGAGGCTCAGAAGAACCACCCTCAATAAAGCAGGGAAAGCCCCTTGTAAACATGTCTTCATTAGCGCCTTTAGGTATTAACCCGTTGCGTCCGATAATACATATTATGTCGTTAGTGCCTGGTTCAAGTTCGCTTTCTTCGTGGCTGGATCTAAACCTAAGGCGTAGGCAATCAGTGGGCTTTTGACTGTTGAAGATTGACCAGTCACACCGCACAAAAGGCTGCGTTCCTTGACACTCTGAAACGCTGACTGTTAAATTACGCGGTCTTTTTCTGAGCTGAATTCAAGTCCGTGCATACAAAGGAGCTGTTTTGACTACCGAATCCGGTTACTTGTTTACCTCTGAATCCGTGACTGAAGGCCACCCTGACAAGATCTCAGACCAGATTTCCGATTCCGTCCTTGATGCTGCATTAAGTGTTGATCCCACCGCCCGCGTCGCCTGTGAAACACTGGTTACGACCGGGCTGGTCGTGGTCGCTGGCGAAATCACTACAAACGCCGTAATCGATTATTCCCGGGTCGCGCGCGACACAATCCGCGAAATCGGATACACACGCGCCAAGTTTGGATTTGATTGTGACACCTGCAGCGTTCTATCCGCCCTGGACCGTCAATCGCCTGACATCGCAATGGGTGTCGACACCGGCGGAGCCGGGGATCAGGGCCTAATGTTTGGTTTTGCTTGTAACGAGACGCCCGAGCTAATGCCTTTGCCGATTCAGCTGGCTCACTTGTTGGCGCGCCGTCTCTCAGAAGTTCGTAAGTCCGGGGAGCTGCCCTATCTTCGTCCAGATGGAAAATCTCAAGTAACAGTTGAATATCGAGATGGTCGACCGTTTCGACTGGAAGCTGTTGTTATCTCGTCGCAGCACGACCCCACGGTCAGCAATGAACAGCTCCGTTCGGAAATCGAAGAAAAGGTGATTAAGCACACTGTGTCTGCCGAGTTACTCGACAAAGATACGAAGTATCACATCAACCCGACCGGCCGGTTCGTGACGGGTGGCCCGCAGGGTGATGCAGGTCTCACGGGTAGGAAGATTATTGTGGATACTTATGGCGGCTATGCACCTCACGGCGGAGGCGCTTTCTCCGGTAAAGATCCCACCAAGGTTGATCGATCAGCTGCATACATGGCTCGTTACGTAGCCAAAAACATCGTCGCCGCCGGACTTGCGGATCGTTGTTTGGTGCAGCTTGCCTACGCGATTGGCGTTGCAGATCCCGTCTCCGTACTCGTCGACACAGCAGGTACAGGACGGATAAGCGAAACTGCGTTGGCAAAACTTGTTCGCGACAATTTCCAACTTACTCCACGCGGAATCATTGAAACGCTGAATCTGCGCCGGCCTATTTACAAGGCCACTGCAGCGTACGGGCATTTCGGCCGAAATGAGGACGGTTTCAGCTGGGAGAAGACCGATAAAGCTGAAGCACTACGAGCGACGGCCGGTATCTAAAAACCCCTTCATTCACAAAAAGGAATCATGAGCATGAGCGCAACACGTTCCGTCGAATTCGACGTGAAAGACATTGGTTTGGCGAGTCATGGAAAACAGCGCATCGAATGGGCTGAGCGCGAAATGCCCGTCTTGCGTTTGATCCGAGAAAGGTTCGCCGAGGAGAAACCGTTAAGCGGAGCCAAGCTTGTTGCTTGTGCTCACATCACAAGCGAAACGGCTAATTTGGCAAGGGCCCTGCAGGCCGGCGGTGCGGAGGCAATCCTGATTGCGTCCAATCCCCTTTCAACCCAGGACGATGTCGCAGCCTCACTGGTTTCAGACTGGGGAATTCCGGTTTACGCAATTAAGGGTGAATCAACTGAGACCTATAACCGTCACGTGCGCACGGCACTCGACTCCCATCCGGACATCATCATTGACGACGGTTCAGACGTTGTGGCTACGCTCTTGAAAGAACGTGGAGACCAGGTGAAAGAGATCATCGGTTCAACGGAAGAGACAACCACCGGCATTCAGCGTCTCAAGGCAATGGAAGCTGCTGGGGTGTTATCGTTCCCTTCCATCGCTGTTAACAACGCGCAAACGAAACATTTCTTCGATAACCGTTACGGAACAGGTCAGTCGACACTTGATGGGATTATTCGAGCCACGAACATTCTGCTTGCCGGGCGCAATCTCGTTGTTGTCGGTTATGGCTGGTGCGGCAAAGGTGTTGCACTTCGCGCACGAGGTATGGGCGCAAACGTTATTGTGACGGAGATAGATCCAATCAAGGCCGTTGAGGCAGTGATGGATGGTTTTCGTGTAATGCCGATCGCTGAGGCGGCCTCGATTGGCGATATCTTTGTCACTGTTACCGGAAATCGGCACGTTATTGATGGCGAACATTTTTCGCGCATGAAGGACGGCGCGATCGTCTGTAATAGCGGACACTTTGATCTTGAATTAAACCTCGTGGCGCTGCGCGAGATGTCCGGCGATCCTGTGACGATGCGTCCTTTCGTTGAGGAGTACCAAGTTAACTCAAGCGGACGCCGAATTATCGTCCTTGGCGAAGGTCGCTTAATCAACCTGGCCGCCGCTGAAGGACACCCGGCAAGCGTTATGGATATGAGCTTTGCCAATCAAGCGCTTTCCGTCGAGTACCTTGTGAAAAACAAGGGAACTCTTGCACCAGGAGTTCACTTGCTGCCTCCGGAAGTGGACACTGAAATAGCGAGTCTCAAGTTGCGAGCTTTGGGTATTTCGATTGATACCTTGACAGCGGAACAGCTCGAGTACATCTCGAGCTGGGAGACAGGCACTTAATTTAAGTGCGTACTCGGGAAAGAAAGTAGGTCCCTGCTGCAGCGAATATCAGCAGCGGGGACCAACCTGCGACAGTCGGCCTCAATAGTCCGTGACTTGCCAGCTGCTGAAACCCGCCTCCGACGGCCCAGTACGCGACACTCACTACAACAGCTACGCAAAGGGCGATAACAGTTCCCTTCCGGCCAAATGAAACGGCCAGAGGCATGCCGATGAATGCCATGATGATAATGCTGAACGGTGCGGCGTATTTTCTTTGTAGCGCAACGGCCAGAGCCGATACGTCCATGCCGCGTTGGCTGGCCGCTCTCAAGTAGCTCTTGAGTCCGGTCGCACTGAGTTGCGATGGCTTGTCGATACTTGGTTTGAAGACTGCCGGCGCCTCCACTCCCCCGAAGGTTGTTTCACTCTCAACTTTGCGTTCAACCTCCATGCCTTTCAGGGCGAGAGTTTCCGCATCGCGTAATTTCAGGTGTGTGGCATCGGTCCATGCTCCATCTTTTGCGGTTACGACCTTAGTAAGATGCACGGCCTCAGAATCCAATTCATAGACCGTAGGTTCCAGGAGGGTTCCAGCCTCACTAAACTCATAGGAGTAGAACCTGCCCGTCTCGGTTGATGCGAGCCACTGTCGTCCCGTTCCCGTGATAGCGCGTGCTTCTCCACCTCTAATCCTCGCGCGCAGTGCATCCTGTTTGAGATTCGCGCCGGGCATTATTTGTTCCTGGACCAACCATGAACCGAAAGCTATAGCCAGCGCGAAGATTAGCCCGGGCAACATCAATCGATAGACACTCTGGCCGCATGCCCACCAGGCTATCGCCTCATGTCTTCTTGCGAGCAGCGCGTATGTCACGAGTACCGCGATCAGCATCGTTGCCGGAAATAGCTCCACAGTAATTAGCGGAAGAAGGAACAAAAGATATCTTGCGACTAGACCCGCACTCGCTTGAGTTACTGCGATAAACCGCCAGAGCTCAAACAATGTGAAGATGTTGAAAATCGCCGCGAGGGCGAAAAATCCTACAAGGAAGCTGAGAGCTAGTGTGCGAAACAGAGTGGCATCCATAAGGTTCGGAAAACCCCAACTCGCAATACCGGGTGAGTAACCCTGCCGAAGCTTCGGAGCAGATTTACTTGTGTTCTTTGGCTTTCTTTTCAGAATCGAAGCCGGCGACAAAAGTGGAATTCGGTTTACCAACAAAAATACCAAACACAAAGAAAGCATCAAGACAGTCGCGAGCCATGGCCCGATGTAAGGTGACAGTGTGCCAACTCGCGAAAGCGATTCGCCGAGAAGCGACGTGAGGTAGTAGACGATTACCACTATCAGCGTTAGGAGCACGCCAATGCTTCGCCCTCCGCGGCGTATTCTCAATCCGAGAGCAACAGCTAATAGCGAGAATACAAGTGGAGCAGCTGCCAACGCAGCTCTGCGATTCAGAATTCTTATCGCTTCCCTTCTTTGGTCGTTTGATCCTGACGCCGCTCGCTCTTGCAGTTCTCCCCAGTCCATTGAATCCGCATTTGGATCCCGCTGGTTAAGGCGGCGCACGATATCGGAGCGTCCTGTGTTGATGGCGATTCGCAATTGTTGAGAGTGCTCAACCACGTACGACTTCTGAGGCTCGTCCGAGGAGGTTGGGAACTTGGTCGACAATACGTCAGTTAGGACCAACTCAGATTGATCTCCTGAAGAATCGATTCGCCCCGAACGCGCTGTAAAGACATCCGTAGTGCGATCCGATTGTTGGCCAAAAATGAAGACACGGCCCCAAGTGCCCTGAACCTTGTCGCCGTCTCTCACATAAATCACGTACTTCGGTAGCGTGCTAAACGTACGTGGCTCAACGGGTGAATCCAACTTGGCCAAAGCGCCCTGTAGAGCAACCCGTTCAAGATCTCGAGCCGCTTCTGGAGCTTCTTTCAGGTGGATGTACGACGTGACACCGGTCAGAATTAGCCCCATTAGAAGTACGGGCCAGATCGTGGTCCATGAACCCACACCCGCAGCGCGCATCGCGACTATTTCACTGTCGGTTCCCATTCTCGAAAAGCCGATGATTACTCCGGCAAGTGTAGCGAGCGGAATCGTGAAAGTAAGAACTCCGGGCAATAGCGCTGCGCCGATTCCGGCCAGCAGAGAAACCGGCAAATCGGTATAGACAAGGATTTCGGCAAGACGTCCAGCTTGTTGCGCAAACAAAACAGCGGTCAGAAGGAGCAAGGAAAGAAGGATATACGGCAGTGTAGCTCGGATGACATACCGAGGAATCAGAGACGCTCCAAACTTAAAGTTAAGTCTTAACAAGAGGACTCTTTCACTGGTAAACAAACGTGGGTCTCACGCGCGGCTGGCGTTCGAGGACTCGGCCAATAATCTGATGCATTAACTCTGCCAATTCCCGTTTTGTTTGACTCGGTACTTCCCTCGCCTTTTCGGCAAACTTTACTGGGGACAATTTCTCGGTTGTTCTAAGATGTGAATGGAGTTGCTTCGACAAGACACCGCCTCGGCCATTGCTACATTGACGACAACGGAGAGCGAGATCCGAACCCATAAAGAGTGCTTCTTCTCCATTAAAGTCCCGAAGGCAATCAGCACATCTGCGCAAGTCCGGAAGAAACCCTTCAATTTTCAGCAACCACACTTCAAAGTAGCGAAGAACGGACTGAAGATCGTCAGGTGATTGGGCGACTGCATCGAAACAGGCATTGGCCATTCGAAAAAGAATATCGTTCGACTGATGTGGGGGTGAAAACTCAATGAGAAGATCACCCATGTATGAGAAGCCTGTCAGAATCGCAGCTTCGGAAGAAAGGTTAAAGTTAGACTTTAAGATCTCGGTCTGACGAAGCGAGACTAGTTCCTGAGTCTCTTTTTCGTAGTAAGTGAGATTGACGAGAGTGAATGGCTCGAGCGATGCTCCGAACCGATTCTTGAGTTTTCGACAACCCTTTGCGACACCCCGAATCAATCCAGCTGACCGGCTCAAACAAACTACAATCTTGTCAGCTTCAGCCAGGTTGTAGGTGCGTAGGATGAGAGCCTCGGTTTCGAATAGTGCCATCGTCTGAGATCAAGGAATAAAGTACAGGATCCAGCTCAGAAACAGCCCAATCACTATAAACTCAACGAAGACCTTGAGACCGTAGAACCATCGTTCTCGACTAGTATCCTTTGTTACAGATCCAAATACGATTGAAGCGAGAGCGGCAAACAATGTCATAACGAGGAAATGTCTCAAGGCTTCCTCCCTGCCGCGATGTCAAAAGCGTCAAGCATCGTTAAATAATTCAATAGTCCAGCTATCAGCAGAAAGGTATTGCCATATTCATAAGTGGCGCGTGCCGCCTGCTGGGGGTCGTCAGCGAAACCAGAACCGAGCAGCCAGGAAACGATATAAGGAACCCCGGTGCCAAGGTTAGCAATCATCGGTGGAACCTGCAGAAGCGTTGATGAGCCCTGTCCGGTAGAAAGATCAAACATGTGGCCGCCCATTGCCAGTCCGAGGAAAAAGCAGAGCCAAACCGCACCGCCCATCATCGCCGCCCTGCCCCACTTCTTCAGCATCAAGTGACCAGCGCCCGGAAAAAACCAGGCAGCCGCGCCAACTAACCAGGCCATGCCTGGCGTGGGCTGAACTCTCTCAATTTGCATTCGTTCAGTCTTGACCAATATCGTCCTCCAAACCAAATTCCAGTGATTAAGGTTTTACATTAAGACGTCAGATTCTCCAACCTGACAAAAGGTGCAGAAGCATTCCGTCGCTAATGTTTGTTACTACGAACGTCACGTCAAATGGGGTTGATAAGGTAAAGCGCGAACCCACGCGTTATGCACCTGAACATTAACTTTAGCCGTCGGCATGACGACCTTTAACGCCTCACGTTAACAGTTTCTTCTCAACACTTAATTCATTAGTAGAGCAAATACGACTGCCGAAGCTGTGCGAACGCGGCCAATGGCGCTTTCCAACTCTTAGCAATTGAGTCAAGAGTCATTCCTCGCTCGAATGCTTCCCTGATCTTGCTCGTGCCGCTTATTACATCAAATGGATTTTGGTCATACACGTACTCGTACGGAGGCTCCTTCCAGCGAAAGTGATTCGGATACATGTCATAGGCCAGTTTCACCATTGCAATGCCGGCAAGCACGGGTTCAAAGGATTTTCTGTTGGTAACATGAATCTGTACGCCGCCACAACTGACACCAGCATGCTTCTGAAACGTTGGCTGAAACACGCAACTTCTAAAGAACACTCCTGGTAGTGTCAGCTCATTCAACCGATCAGCGTAGACATCGGGATCGATATAAGGTGCCCCAATCAATTCGAATGGCCTGGTCGTTCCCCTCCCCTCCGAAAGCTGCGTACCCTCGAAATGAACTGAACCTGGAAACACTGTCGCCGAATCCAAGGTTGGCATGTTTGGTGAAGGCATCACCCAGGGAGCATCAGTATCGTTGTGCCAAAACTCCCGCTGCCAGCCACTCATAGCAATGACTTCCAAGTCGCATTGAATGTTGAAGTGATCGTTGAACATTCGGGCCAACTCTCCAACCGTCATGCCATGCCGAGTCGGAATCGGGAACTGTCCAACAAACGAGGCAAATTCAGGCTCGAGTACGTTGCCTGAAAGCCCTTCGCCATTGATTGGATTTGGCCGGTCACACACAACAACTCTTTTTCCAAACTGACTCGCCGCCCGCATGCAGTTAGCCAAAGTGTAAACAAACGTATAGATACGACAGCCAACGTCTTGCATGTCAAAGACCAGCACGTCTATGTCCTTGAGCATCGCTTCAGTGGGTTCTCGTGTCTCGCTGTACAACGAGTGAACGGGAAGCCCAGTTTTGCGATCGAGTCCATGTTTGGTCTCGATCATGTTGTCCTGGACATCGCCCCGAATGCCGTGTTGCGGACCGAATAGAGCGCGCAAGTCGATGGACTTCTGCCTGTGTAGAAGGTCTGCTGCGTGTTCGTAGCCATGGTCGACGGAGGCCTGATTGCAAATCAAGCCGACCCTGGCGCCACGGACACTATCAAGGCGCGCTTCAAGTAATCTCTCAAGTCCTAACTCGACTGGATGGACGCCCTTTATCATAGTGTTGCTGTCTCTTTCTCGCTCGAGAGTTAAGGTCATACATGAACTCCTAGCCGCACAAAACGGATCCGCCATTAACGTTGAGCACTTCGCCCGTGATGTTACTTGCCCATTCAGTGCATAGAAAAACTATCGGTCCGGCGATCTCCTTCGAACCAGCAATCCGACGTTGTGGAATAGTCTGCAGAATTGATTCCAGACGGGCGCTGTCAGAAAAGACATCGGTATTCATCTCTGTTTCAACCCAGCCAGGAGCTACGCAATTAACATTGATGCCAAACGAGGCCAGTTCCGTTGATAGAGATTTTGTGAATGAGATTTGACCGCCCTTTGACGCTGCGTAGTTGGAGACGTTCGCCTCACCTCGCTGTCCTGCTGTCGAACTAACGATTACGATACGGCCGAATCGCTGTTGTTTCATGATCGGAACCGCCGCGCGACATACTGACCAGGTGCCTTTCAAGTTAATGTCAATTGTTCTGTCCCAAAGGTCTTCTGATATCGATTCAACGGGACTTCCTTCCCAAATGCCTGCGTTACAGATTAGAAAATCTATCCGCTTGAAGTGCTCAACTGTTTCCTGAACGAGCTGTTGCGCTTCCTCCAACTTCGAAACGTCGGCCTTAACGGCGAGCGACTTCACCCCTTGAGCAGAAGCGCCGGCCACAGTTGAAGCAGCGGCCTCCTCGTCCCGAACGTAATTAACCACGACGTCCACACCGGCTGATGCGAGAAGTTCTACAACTGCCTTTCCAATTCCTCGAGATCCGCCAGTTACAAGCGCTACTCGCCCTGCCAAACCTAGAGTGCCATCTTGCACCGTTTCCCTTCCCTTTCTATGGCTGGTTGGAATCACGCAGGCGTGGAGACTGAAGTTAGATCATCAGCTATTCGGGAAGGCGCTAAAGCTTCTGCAACAAATGACCTGAACAACCGTTGAGAACATAGATCGTCTCTCCATCCAAGTTCCGGATGCCACTGAACGGCGACGACAAATCGTTCTGGTCGCGGATCTTCAATCGCCTCAATAATGCCGTCAGAAGTCCAGGCGGTCGCGATCAGATCTCTCCCAACTTTATCAACTGCCTGGTGATGATGGCTGTTGACAACAAGATCGTCTGCAGCCGCAACACGTGCCAGCTTACTGCCTGGACGCAAGCTCACATTGTGCGAGGGACGGTCACGAGGGGCTCCCTGCTCATGTTTAATCGCGTCCGGTAACTGAGACCTAATATCCTGAACAAGCGTGCCGCCCCGAGAAACATTCAGTACCTGCATTCCAAAACAGATCGCCAACAGCGGTATTCTTTCCTTCTCTGCCGCGGCAATAACCATTAGATCTGTTTCGTCTTTGATGGTATGGACCGAACCCAGTCCGGGGCTAGGCTGCTCGCCATACCTTAAGGGATCCACATCCGAGTCACTTCCGGGCAGCAGAATGCCGTCGAGACCCTCGACTACTGCCTCAATGTAGTCGGAGTTTGGAATCAAACTGATATGCAGCGGGGCGCCGCCCGCGGCTTCGATGGCCTCACTGTAGTGACGCGAAAGGTAGAATCGATCAGTTGCTAACTCAATCCGCATCGTGATGCCGATGCGTGGTCGTCTCTGCATAATAAAGTCCACCTCAGATCGAGGTTTGTCTGCAAAACTATCATAACCTAAGTCGCGTCTTTTGCGTGGATCGGCAAATCAAACCCGTCCTTGACTTACGTTGAAACGAATTTCTATAGTGGCTCTCTAAAGAAGCATGCAGAAACAAACCGACAGAGTGCGTAGTACTACTGTCCTACTAGTACGAAAAGACGCTCAGGTTGCGCTTGCTGGAGACGGTCAGGTAACGCTCGGTGAGACTGTAATGAAAGCCGGCGCCAAAAAGGTCCGGCGCCTTTACAACGATCAGATCGTGGCGGGTTTCGCCGGTGCGACAGGAGACGCGTTTTCACTACTAACTCGATTTGAAAGCAAGCTTGAGCAATATCACGGCAACCTCGAGCGAGCCGCGATTGAATTGAGCAAGGAATGGCGCACTGACAAGATGTTGCGCCATCTCGAAGCGCTGTTGGTGGTCGCCGATAAGAAAAGTTCGTTCCTGTTGTCAGGCAATGGCGATGTTATAGCACCTGATGAGGGAGTGCTGGCGATCGGTTCGGGTGGTTCATATGCACTGGCGGCAGCGCGCGCACTACTCAAGCATACTGACCTTTCCGCTCGCGACATCGCTGTGGAGGCCCTCCGCATTGCAGGCGAAATTTGCATCTACTCAAATCAAAACATCGTAGTTGAAGAACTATAACCTTGCGTCGACAGAGATTACGCAAGGACTGAAGTACCTGTATAGGCAACACAATGGTTATATATCTGGCTGGAGAAGTTGATGAGGAAGCTCGGCTCGACGAAATGTCGCCTCGCCAAATTGTGACCGAGCTTGACAAGCACGTTGTTGGTCAGCGCAACGCGAAGCGCGCCGTAGCGATCGCTTTGAGGAATCGTGTTCGACGGCAGAAGCTGACTCCTGAACTGGCGGTAGATGTGATGCCAAAGAACATCATAATGATTGGCTCAACCGGAGTCGGCAAGACAGAAATTGCGCGTCGTCTTGCGCGTATGTCCAACTCTCCTTTCTTGAAAGTTGAGGCTTCAAAGTTTACTGAAGTGGGTTACGTCGGACGCGACGTAGAAAGCATGATTCGCGATCTGACTGAAATTTCTGTAGAGATGACGCGACAAGAAAAGAGCGAAGAGATTGCGGAGAAAGCTGAGCTTAACGTCGAGGAGAGGATTCTCGATTTGCTGCTGCCTCCTCCGCGCTCAACTGCGGGTTTCTACGATTTCGATTCTGAAACAAGCGACGAGACGTCCACTGAATTGGAAAGTCCCGCCCGCGACGAGCAGTTCCAACGAACCCGCGAAAAGCTTCGCACTCAACTCCGAAGCGGCAAGCTCGATAATCGTCTCGTTGAGATGGAAGTTCGCGAAAAGAACTTTCCTGTAATCGAATTAGCCGGTCCGCAAGGCGTCGAGGAAATGGGCATCAACATGAAGGACATGTTGGGCAACCTGTTTCAGGGACGAACAAAGAGACGAAAGATGCGCGTCGATGAGGCGATGGAGTATTTGATGCAAGAGGAGGAAGAGCGCCTCATCGATATGGACCAGGTTGCCCGCGCAGCTATTGAAAGAGTTGAAAGTTCCGGGATTATTTTCCTCGACGAAATAGACAAGATTGCCGGACGTGAGTCTGGCCATGGGCCGGACGTTTCGCGAGAAGGAGTGCAGCGCGACATTCTGCCAATTGTTGAAGGCACTACAGTCAACAGTCGGTACGGAATGGTGCGAACTGATCACATTCTTTTTATTGCGGCCGGTGCATTTCATGTTTCCAAGCCTTCCGACCTGATTCCCGAACTTCAAGGACGCTTTCCGATTCGCGTCGAACTGGAGTCGTTGACTATTGAAGACTTCAAACGAATCTTGACGGAGCCTCGCAATGCTCTAATCAAACAATATCAGGCGATGATGGAGACTGAAGGAGTGACAATCGAGTTCACGTCTGACGCTATTGATTCAATTGCCAACTTCGCTGCCCAGGTTAATCAACAGACTGAAGACATCGGGGCGCGCCGGCTGCAAACGATCATGGAAAAACTGCTGGAAGAGATAAGTTTCGAAGGCCCGGATCTCGAACCTAAGCTGCAGCGAATCGACGCGGCTTACGTTGAAGGAATGCTCTCAGAAACCGTTAAGGACCAGGATCTCAGCCGTTACATTCTGTGAAAACTTTCAACCTTTTTGCCAGCCGGAGAGCAAAACAGCCGTTGTCCAGCTCTAGACTCCTCTGGTTCTATTCACCTCAAACACCGCTACTTGCAAGCTATACTCTGATTGTTTTATTCCTCATCGGAATCTTGTCCGGCGTCGGGTGCGGTAAGCGTCGTCCTCCATTACCTCCGATTGAACGCGTGCAGCAACGTACTGAGTTGCTCTCAGGCGCGCAACAAGGCAACGAAGTGATCTTGAGTTGGCCCGCGCCGCAACGAAATGCACCTGACAGTAGCGTCCAAAGCATCAGACGCATTGACGTTTACAGGTTGGCGGAAAAACCAGGTGCCCCGCTTGCGCTCACTGAAGAGGAATTCGCGGCTCGTGCCACACTGGTGGGTTCAGTCACTTATGATCAAGTCAAAACTGCGGGCGATAACTTGACCTATCGAGATGCACTCGAACTTGCAGGACAGCCCACACGTCTTCGTTATGCTGTGCGCTACGTGAATGCGTCTGGACAAAGGGCAGCGTTTTCAAATTTCCTGAGCATTGAACCAGCGGCACGAATAGCACGGCCTCCCGTGCTAGCAGCGCCTGCCAAAGTTGCTGAGGATGCCATTACCATTTCGTGGCAACCTCCGACAGCCAACATCGATGGCTCGCAGCCTGTTAACCTGCTGGGGTACAACGTCTATAGAACGGACGAATCTCAAACTGAACCGGCTCAAACGCCGCTCAACGCAACGTTGATTTCAGGTACAACGTACGCGGACAAGAACTTTAAGTTTGGCAATGAATACCACTACATCGTTCGTTCCGTATCGCTAGGTACGGGAGGGGCCCAAGTCGAGAGCCTTAACTCGAACTCTATTCTTGTTCCAGCTCGAGATACCTTCGCCCCGGCGCCGCCTACTGGTTTAAGTGTAGCGCCCGCCACTATTGGAAGGCTCGCCCTCTTTTTCTCCGCGAATAAGGAGTCTGACATAGCCGGCTATAACATTTACCGCACGACAGATCCTAACGTTCCCAAACAGAATTGGACTAAATTGAACCAGACGCTCCTGACGCGCACAACTTTTCAAGACGACAAGGTCGAATCCGGCAAAAAGTACTACTATTTTGCTACTGCAGTAGATAACGCCGGCAACATCAGTCTGCCCTCGGAAGTTGTGTCGGAGACGGTTCCTTAAATCATGAAGCTCTGTCGAATTTCACACGAGACGTTCAGAACTCCTCGTTATGCGGTCGTTTCGGGATCAAGTGTCGCTCCGCTGCCCGAGGGCTACAGTTTTGAGGATGCCATAATTGCAAGTAGCGAAACTGAGCTTCCCCTTGCTGAAGTAAAGTTGCTACCGCCCGTCGTGCCTTCAAAGATAGTTTGTGTCGGTCGAAATTATCGCGAGCACGCCGCGGAGTTGGGTAACAAAATGCCCGATGAACCACTTCTGTTTCTGAAACCGTCATCCTCACTGATCGCCTCCAATGAACGCATCGAATTGCCGAGTGTTTCGCAACAAGTCGAACACGAAGGAGAGCTCGGAGTCGTTATAGGAAAGACCGCCAGAAAACTCTTGGGCAATGATGACCCGTTGAGTTATGTCTTCGGCTATACCTGCGTCAATGATGTCACCGCGCGGGATCTGCAGCGTAAGGACGTGCAGTTTACGAGAGGCAAATCATTCGACACCTTTTGTCCTGTGGGCCCATGGATTGTCAATGATATTGACCCAGCCAATGTAGAGGTGACGACCCGTTTAAACGGGGAGGTAAAGCAGCACGGCAACACTTCTGACATGGCTTTCTCTGTCGCCTTTCTAATAAGGTACATCTCTGCGATCATGAGTCTGTATCCAGGCGACCTGATCGCAACGGGAACTCCAGCAGGTGTCTCGCGCATGAAGCACGATGACATCGTGGAAGTGGAGATAAGTGGAATTGGGGTTCTGCGGAATCAGGTTTACGATCCCAGTCGATAGTACACGCCTGGCCGCTTGGTATCGCTTGGTATTTTGGAAATTAGGAGTATGTCATGAAATTCTTTATAGACACTGCAAGTCTCAAGGAGATTCGCGAAGCCGCTTCGCTTGGAATTGCCGACGGAGTCACAACGAATCCATCGCTGGTTGCCAAGGAAGGCAACGTCGATTTCAAACAGCACATTGCTGCAATCTGCGAGATCGTCCAAGGACCAGTTTCAGCCGAAGTAACTAGCCAGGATGAAGAAGGAATGGTGCGCGAAGGAGTGGAGTACTCCAAGATCGCTCCGAATGTCGTTGTGAAGTGCCCATCGACTCGTGATGGTTTGAAAGCAACACGACGATTGGACGAACAAGGCATTCGCGTGAACGTCACACTTTGCTTCTCGGCGGCGCAGGCGATCCTGGCCGCCAAGGCCGGCGCGTCCTTTATCAGCCCATTTCTCGGCCGCCTGGATGACATCGGTGAAAACGGATTAATTCTGCTGCAGAACATCATCGAGATTTACCAGAACTACGGCTGGAAGACTGAGGTTCTCGCTGCGAGTCTTCGGCACCCAATTCACGTAATCGAGGCCGCGCGGCTCGGAGCTGATATTGCCACGATGCCATTCAAAGTGATCGATCAACTATTCAACCACCCATTGACTGAGAAAGGCCAAGCTCAGTTTCTGGCCGACTGGGCGAAGAGTGGAAGGAAGTAACTGATCGACACTGAGCAAACAATCGTTGTTAAGGTCCACAAGTACGATGGCAGCGAACATCGGAATTGGCTTGCGCGACTAGTGAAGACCGCGGGTCCACTTCTTGTCCTCGACGCAGTCTTTGAAGGCGATATCGAACACGACTTACTCGGTAGAATTTCAGCTGGAACTCATAGTACTGAATACTACTGGCTCGATCGTTGGTACAACGTATTTCGCTTCAGTGATCCAAGCGGGGGTAAGTTGAAAAATTTCTATTGCAACGTAAATGTGCCACCTCGCTTTGACGGACACATTCTCAGCTACGTTGACCTGGATATAGATGTGCTGGTGCAACCTGATTTCTCCTACAGGATTCTTGATTTAGCGGATTTCCAGGAAAACGCAAAGCGTTACGGCTACCCAGTCGACGTTCAGGAGAACGCACAGCGGGGTGTCGACGACCTGATCACATTAATCGAAACCAGATCGTTTCCATTCAACGACTGAACAGAGACTGTTTATGGCTTCCAAACAACAGCGTAGGGAATCGAAATCCAAGCTGGAGATTTTGCGCGAACGGAAACTGCAGGCGGAGCAGGGCGGCGGTGCCGATCGCGTCGAAAAACAGCATCGCGCCGGAAAAATGACGGCCCGGGAAAGAATTGAGTTTCTTCTCGACGACGGAACTTTTGAAGAGTTCGACAAGCTTGTGGTTCACCGCTCTAAAGACTTCGGACTCGAAAAACAGATGTACCCTGGTGATGGCGTCATCACAGGGCATGGACTTATCGACGGGCGCAATGTTTTTGTCTTCGCGCAGGACTTTACAGTGTTTGGTGGTTCCCTTTCGGAGACTCATGCGGAGAAGATCTGTAAAGTGATGGACCTTGCGATGAAGGTGGGCGCGCCGATTGTAGGCTTGAACGACTCCGGTGGTGCGCGTATTCAGGAAGGTGTTCTTAGTCTCGGCGGCTATGCGGATATTTTTCTGCGCAACACACTTGCGAGCGGCGTGGTCCCGCAGATTAGTTGCATCATGGGTCCTTGTGCGGGCGGCGCCGTCTACAGTCCCGCGATCACGGACTTTAATGTCATGGTGAAGGACACGTCTTACATGTTCATAACCGGACCAGACGTGATCAAGACCGTGACACATGAGGAAGTCACGAAGGAGGCTCTTGGAGGGGCAATCACTCACAACAGTGTTTCGGGCGTTGCGCATTTTGCCGCAGATTCAGACGAGCATGCACTTAGGATAGTTCGCGAGCTGCTCACATTCATTCCTTCAAACAACATGGAGGACGCACCACACGTTAAGCCAACTGATCCTATCGATCGTATCGAACCAGCGCTAAACGAAATCGTTCCCGTAGCTTCAAATCAACCCTATGACATTCGCGACGTTATAAAGCATGTCGTTGATGATGGATATTTCTTCGAAGTACAACAAATGTTCGCACCAAATATCTGCGTCGGATTTGCGCGACTTGGTGGACGTTCCGTCGGAATCGTCGCCAATCAGCCGGCATTCCTCGCCGGGGTGCTCGATATAGCCGCGTCTGTTAAGGGCGCGCGTTTTGTTCGGTTCTGCGATTGCTTCAACATCCCACTCGTGACATTTGAAGATGTGCCGGGTTTTCTGCCAGGTGTCGCACAGGAACACGGCGGCATAATCACACATGGCGCAAAGCTGTTGTATGCCTTCGCCGAAGCTACCGTACCGAAGGTGACCGTTATCACCCGCAAAGCCTATGGCGGAGCCTATTGCGTTATGGCTTCGAAACATATCAGGACCGATGTTAATTTTGCATGGCCCTCAGCTGAGATTGCGGTGATGGGAGCAGAAGGTGCTGTCGGCATTCTTTACCGACGCGAGCTTAATGACGCTCAAGATAAAGAGGAAGCTCGGAAGGCTAAGGTCCTCGAACTCGAAGAGAAGTTCGCGAATCCCTATGTGGCGGCAGAACGAGGTTTTATTGATGAGGTAATAGAGCCCTCTCAAACGAGAATAAAACTAATCCGTGCGCTCTCGCTGTTGGAAAACAAACGCGACACAAACCCTCCAAGGAAACACGGTAACATCCCGCTTTGAAAATCTAGTCGCGCTCAGCCGGTTCAAAGGCTATCAGGCGTGCCGTTGGATCAAATATAATCTTGAAAGGAAAGAGAGCCCTTCGGCCCAGAATAATAGGAGTTCCAGGAGCGACTCCGGTAAGAACTTCCGTCGGCACACCCTTGAGGACAAGCGAGCCAATACTCACTGTTTCAGGTGCGACTCTCTGTGACTGAACTCTTCCGCCGCCGAGATCATGAGTTGTTTCTCGCCGACCATGATTGAGTCCAGTTGCCGTACTTCTTGCGTTCAGTGCCAATCCGAAGCCCGAACCCGTGTCGAGCAAGGCAAGACGTCCGTCTCCCAGTTTTACAAATGGTCTATGACCGCCAGGCTCGCGCACCCAACGTACTACGGCTCCGCCTTTGGGATTGTCAGTGATTCGCAGGCCACGTGATGTGGTGTCGAACACGATTAATTCGCGATTGGGCAGATCAACCGAGTATCCAAACGGACTAAATACTTCCGTTGGATCGAGAATCCCATCTATCGAATTGGGAAGTGTCGGAACAACTGCCGCAACAATTCTTCCAGGTACGGTGTTGTCACGAGTGCCTAGTGCGAGCGACGGAATCTGTGCCTCTTCATTTGATGCTATTGGTGAAGTACTCAGACCGCCAACCAAAGGCTTTCCGGATTCGGTAATTCGCAGGCCCGTTCGAACTGCAACGTTTCGACTTATAATTGAAACGCCGGCACCAGTGTCGATAGCAAAGACAAACGGTCCGGCCCGGCCTATCCAACCGCTGACCAACAATCCTCGATCGCTCTCATCGGTGAAACGAATCACACTTACAGGCCGTTGTGCGCGAATCGCCGGAATAGAGGCCGAACTCTCTGTTCGGCTAACATGTTGATGGGCAGTTCCTAAAATAGGACCTGCCCATCCAACAGTTGCAAAACTGAGAGCACTTAGAGCGATAGCAAGTTTCACTTTGCTCACGGCTCCAGGCCTCGATTGGTTAGTAGTTGCGGTTTCGGTTCCGAAGCTTGTACGTCCACAAAGCTGAACCGCCAGCTCCAGAAAGTGCACCGATAGCGGCACCCTTCTTACCACCAATCAAGCCGCCAACGGCCGCGCCAGCACCAGTACCGATAGCCACAGTTAGCTTATCTCGGTGCTTGTCCCAAAAACTCCGACTCCGCGGTTGGTTGTAGTCGTAATAGACACGGTTCGAAGCCGTTCTACTCGCGCGACCACTAACGTTGCGATACACCACTCTCGATGGCGCCCGACTCGTAGTAACGGTCCGACTCTCAGTTTGAGAAGCGGCAGTGAAACCGTCAGCAAAGCCGGTTTTATAGGCGGTCTGCTCGCCGCTAGTATTAAATTCCGCTGGAACCATCTCATTGCCGGTCTGCTGGTCAGCACCCGGGGTAGTGGTTTTCGCGACATCCTGCGTGGTCGTAGCCACAGCAGGCTGGCTTTTGTGCATTACCAATGCGCCGACCGAGCCACCGAGTAGGGCTGCGATCAAGGCAACTGGAAGTAACTTGTTTGTCATAATCATCGCTCTGCTTCTCCTTGCAAAAGATCCACGCTTTCCCAAGCACTTGAGGACGCTGCAAGACCTATTCCTACTTTGTCGGGTTATCCGGGTTGGGCTCGTTACTAGGCGTAATTCTAGCAATCACCTAGGTAAAATGGGCTTTCGCAAGAAATTTACAAGCGAAACCCAACGATTGTCATTGCTTATGCGGGACTAAGGGTACCCGAAATGGAGTTGTAGTATTCGATATCCGCAGTTGATCGTATTGATCCTGCGCACAACAAAAAAAGCCAGGAAGAAGGTTCTTCCTGGCTTCGGTGCTGAGTTATTGGATCTCTTTTTAGGCGGCCTTCTGAACAGGCTTGTCTCGTAGAAGTTCGAGTGCCTTTTTCAACTGGAGGTCTTCAGCAGCAGGTTTTACAGCTGGAGGAGGTGCGACTTCACGCTTTTCGTTACCCTGGTCGGGCTTGGCAACGGCGTCGTCATCATTGCCGGTTAATTCGTCAGGATCGACAGTATCTGGGACGTCCTGTCCTTTAACTTCGACCGAGGGACTTACTCCGGAATGTGCCCGATCTTCGCCTAAGAAAGTCTTTCCACCGGCAGTGGCCCACTTGACCGTCGTCAACAAAAGACCATCCCCGCCCCGTAAGGTGAAGAGTTGTTGCTCAGCTCCAGCACCAAAGCTCTTCTCGCCTACAACCTGACCTCGATTGCGCTCCAGCAACGCCGAGGCAACTACTTCAGCCGCTCCTGCCGTGCCGGAGTCGATCAAAGCTACGACTGGTCCGGAAAACAGAACGGCTTTTGGATCCGCCGAAAATGTTTTTAGTGCCTTCCCTTCTCGACCCACAGTTTGAGCAATGACCCCATCTTTAATGAACAGGTTCGCGACTGCTGCAGCCTCCGGCAATGAACCACCTGCGGTGCCCCGAAGGTCAACTACGATCTTCTGAGCGCCCTGTTTGATAAGGTCCTGAAGCCGTGCCCGACTCTCGGCACCTTCTGTATCGCCAAGACTATTGATCTTAAGTACGCCAACACGTCCAGCTTCCATGCGCGATTCGGCGGCCGCCGCTCGTGACGATCCGCGCTTTACGCTAACAGTCAATGGGCTGGAATTTGCTCGGAGCACTCGAAGCTTTACTTCAGAGCCAGCAGCGCCGTTGAGCAATTGTTTCGCGTCATAAAGCGAAATATCTCGTGTGGCTTTACCGTCGATATACTCGATGATGTCGCCTGCTCTCACTCCAGCCTGATCAGCCGGGGATCCTTTCATTGGCGCAATAACGTAAAGGTAAGAAGCAACCTGCGATAATTCGGCCCCGATACCTGCCTGATTGTCCTTATTCGTGGAGCTATACTCGCGCACCTGCTCCGGCGTGAGGTAAGTCGAATAAGGATCTAGCCCGTAGGCAAGCCCGCGAAGAGCGCCTGCTCGAACCTTATCCATATTTGGCTCATCTACGTAATCGTTCTGAATGTGCTGCAGCACACTCTCGAAAATGCGCAATTGGGCATTTGGATCGTTCGCAGGTTGTTGTGCACGCGTTGAAATCCAACCACCAACCACGGTGTAAAGGGTTAAAGTTGCAGACAGCAGAATCAAAATGAACTTGGTGCGAAATGACATTTAGTTACCTCTTGAATTACGTTAGAGCCAGAGCGCGAGTATGCGCATTCGGAAACGTATGATACAGGCGTGATTTAGCCTGTGCAAGCCTGAGCTTTCGAGCTCTTAATTGTTGACGGATAGAGTTTTCAACTAGTCCCAAGATGAATAAAGTCGAGGCCAAATCTGAACTTAAGGGACCTATTCTCTCTTTGGATCTCGGCCAAAAGTTGGTCGGGGCCGCCGTGTCTGACGAGTTGTTTGTTACAATCACAAGGCTTGCTCCACTCAAGCGGACAAACTGGAAAAAGCTGCTCAATGACGTACTTGCCTTAATTGAACGCTTTGACGCCCAAACACTGGTTGTTGGTTTGCCGTTAAGGCTGGACGGAACTGTCGGCGATGCGGCTAATAGCGTTCGGCATGCAGCTGTAAAGTTTGCCCGATCAATCAAGCTTCCGGTCTATCTTCAGGACGAACGCTTGACTTCATTTGAAGCACGGATGAACTTACAAGCTGAGGGTCGTAAGCCAGAAGAAATTGCGGCCCTGGTAGATGGCGAAGCTGCGGCAATGATCCTGCGCGATTTTCTTCAGGGTACGCAGGAGCGAATGCTCGTTACTCCTCACATCTCGAGACACCTTCAGGATTAGGACAGCACAACAGAATGAAGCGACTCATAATCGTCTTTATCGCGATGGTCTTACTTGCCGCGTTAGGCGCTTGGATTTACAGGGACCTGCACAAACCCATAACTCATGGCAAGGCTGGTCAATACATTGAGATTCCGAAAGGCTCCTCACCTTCGTTAATAGTCAAGAAGCTTGCCGCTGAGGGAGTCATCACTCACGAATGGCCGTTGAAGCTTTATATTAAGGGTACGGGAATCGCTTCTACCTTGAAAGCAGGAGAGTACGACTTCCCCTCTCCCATCTCGCCGCTCGGTGTTTTAGCTAAGCTTCAGCAGGGCCAGCAGCGACTTAACCGGCTTACGATTATCGAGGGGTGGACACGGTGGGATATTGCTCACGCTATGACGCAGGTCCCGCAACTGCAACTCACTAGTGATGCTCAAGCTTTAGAGTTAATGAATAACGTGAGCCTTGTTCGAGATCTAGACCCGGCAGCGACAAACCTTGAGGGTTACCTGTTCCCTGACACCTACGAATTCTCCGTTGAAACGACGGCTGGCGAATTGATCGAGATGATGGTGAAGCGCTTTCGCAACGTCTGGAAGCCCGACTGGTCCGAGCGGGCCAGAAGCCTACAGTTTTCGCCACGAGAGATAGTTACAACGGCATCCATCATTGAAACTGAAGCCAAGCTGGCTGACGAGCGACCGTTGGTTGCTTCTGTGATTTACAACCGCCTGCGAAGAAATATTCCACTTGCAGTGGACTCTAGCGTGATCTACGCATCCAAGCTTGAAGGAAAGTGGCGTTATGACGGCAAAGTCTACCGCAGTGATATCGAAAGACGCTCGCCGTACAACACGAGGCTTTATCCTGGTCTGCCTCCGGGGCCAGTCGCTTCTCCAGGTGAGAGTTCTTTGAAGGCTGCGTTAAATCCTGCAAATTCAGATTACCTCTACTACGTTCGCAATCCGGCACGTGATGATGGTGCGCACAATTTCTATAGCAATGGAGGCGAATTCGAAACGGGTGTTCAAGCACTGCGCAAGTGGGAACGAGAACGAGATCTCGAAGAAGCGAGGAGAAAGCAAAACGGTTCGAGCCCTTCGCCCATGCAGTCGCAACCATAAGTGAGGCTTACCCAGGCGATCACGTGTTGCTTGTATTTGCACTACTGTTCATCTATTCTCAAGTTGTAATCCCTGGGTTGTTTCTATTTAGCCAAAGCAAGGTGCCGATATGTTTCGCATAATGACTGGCCTGCTGTTATTGCTGGTTTGCTGTATTCCCGGATTTGCGCAAGCAGCAAAGGGCGTCGACAAGCAAAATGAACGTGTACGGGATAGCGGCACGGAACGAACGCCTGCTAATAACGGCAATAAGACTGACGTGGGTGCTGGTCGCGGTTTCGACTTCGGCAGTGGCCGAACCCCGGAAAGACCTCCACTTCCAAATCCATTTCGCTTATCCGGTCGACGCGACGTAATCATCACGGCTGTTCAGGACCTGATGCGGGATCGAAAGCTCGTGGTCGACGAGGCGGCGTCGAAGCTGGCTGACGGCATCATAGTGAGCCAACCGTTCACATTCATTAAAGGAGCTGTCGTTTCGCACGCCGAACTTAGCCGCTATGCTGACGTCCCGTCTTCGAGTGCAAGAGCATGGACACGGGGTCGCTACACGTTGACAGTCGAGGTTCAGCCCATTGATGGAAGTACGGCAAACGTCGCTGTGAACGCAAAGATTGAGGGCAGAACTGATGGAGCTACCGGTGCTGAATGGACCACGCTACGCAGCACCGGCCTTGCTGAGGATCAATTCCTTGAAGGTCTCGTTACCGCAGTGACTGGCTCTTCACCTACAGGACGAACCCCATAGGATCTGTCGGTTCACCTAACTTCAGGTATTACCTAAACTGTAGACTTTGTACTAACGCAACTGACTTAAGGAATCACTTAAAGCACTTCATGATTAACGATCCATTTCATCCTGAAGAAGCGATTGCTCAGCAGAAAGAATCAACTCGGCGAAAGCTTCTGGCGGTTGTATGCGCCGTGGGCATTACTGCTGTCCTGTTGGTTGGCTATGGCTATATTCGCAAGTATCACGCTCAACGAATTCTAGCTAACACAACCCCGCCACCACCGGCGGATACAGGCCCAAAGGGACCACCGTTAGCGCATATCGTCATTGATGAGCCATTACTGGAAAAGGGTGTTACTACCATCGGCGGCTCGGTAAAAAATATCTCGGATCGTGAATTAACAGGACTCTCGATAGCGCTTGAGCTAAAGAGGCGGAAGGACGGGGCGACAGAACAAACGGCGGTGCCTATTGAACCTTCGCAACTTCAACCTCAACAAGAGGGCGCTTACTCATTAAAGTTGCCGGCCCAGAATTATGGTTCCATTCGATTGGTAGGCTTGAAGGCCGACCCTCAATCCACATTGATTGCTTACAGTTCTTCCCCAGGTAAAAAGAGACCACCCGAGCGACTCGAACCGAAGACCATTGTGGTCAAGCGCCCAGGTCGCTCAGGAGAGTTTCTCAACTCACCCGATAATCCAACACGTGTACCTTAGTCTCCCTGGCAGCAGGCTTTGAAGTTTTTGTTTAAGGGTCGGCGCGCCGATGGTTAAGGTGAACTCTGAATTGCCGAGCATGCCTAGAACCCGGTACGTAAAGTAAAACTTAAGGCTTTTGCTCGATTCGTTTTCAAAGTAGCACGCCACTACGGCGGTTGAGAGAATCAGTTGATTGCGATAGCATTCGATTAATTCCGATACGAGTAATCCACACTGTCCGAAAGACGAATGAAGACGATCGTAAATAGAAGGCACATATCGGTTCGCATTCTCCTTTCTGTTCTCGGCCTTATTCTCCTCTGGTCCAGTCTCGCAAAAGCGCAAGGTACTGTTCCCAAGCCCCTACCTACTCCGCGGCCTGGCGAGGGCATCCCTGCTGACAAGAGTTCAAGCTCTGACGATCGCGCACCACTTACTACTTTTGAGGAGGAAATGCGAGCGAAGCGAGCGATTAAAATTGCCGAGAAGGAACATCAGGAGAATTTGAATCGTGCACGCGAGATCTCTCAGATTGGTTGCGAGCTACAGGATAGCCTGAAGCACAAGTCCCACCTCGACCGTGATGCTAACAAGAAACTAGATCGGCTCGAGAAGTTGACCAAGAAGATCCGAGGAGAAGCCGGCGGAGAGGATGAGGAGGTTAAGATAGTAAACCGTCCTTCAGATATTTCTTCGGCCGTTGCGCAGATCTCTGAAACTGCACAATCGCTCTCGAAGAACGTGCAAGATACTCCACGCCAAGTCGTCTCCGCGACCGTAATCGGCAATGCTAATGTATTACTTGAGCTAATAAAGATAGTCCGTAGTTTCGCGAATCAGCCTTAGTCTATGTCTTCAATCCTCCGAGTTCGCCCGACTATTACAATTCGCCTTCTCTGCCTATTGATCATCTTGTTCATAAGCACCCTTGTTGTCCATGCTCAAGACGACGACGATGTAGTCCGCGTGAACACAGAACTGGTCGTGCTGAATATTACTGTGACCGACGGTGCAGGACAGTATGTGAAAGCTCTGAAAGCTTCAGACTTTAAGATCTATGAAGACGGCGTTGAAGTTCAGCCGAACATGATTGCCAGTTTCTCACTTCAAGAATCACCTTATGCTGCGGTGGTCCTACTGGACAGCTCAGGAAGTATGGAAGCGCGATTCTCCCTCGCTCGCTCAGCGGCGATTAGATTTCTTGACGGACTCCGCGAAGAGGACGTCGCTGCCGTTTATCGATTCGATTCCAAGGTTGAGCGCGTACAAGAATTCTCAGGAGGACGCGATCTCGCGCCGATGGCTTACGCAATACGCGCTAAAGGTATGACCACCCTCAACGACGCTATAGTGGAAGCCGCGAAAACACTTGCTGACCGACCGGAACATCGGAAGGCAATCGTAATTCTGTCAGACGGCATGGACACGTACAGCAAAGCATCGAGTGAGAAAGCCGTCGAGAGCGCATTAGCTGTTGGCGCAAGCATCTACGCTGTAGACATGTCGGAGATCGACGTGGCCGGATCCACCAGACGACAAAGTGCAGCATCGTTGAAGGGGTTTGCGGAAAAAACTGGAGGACGATTCATTGCCACGCCCGGCGGACCTGCCCTGCGAGATGCGTTCACGGGCATTGCAGATGAGTTGGGCCACCAATACACAATCTCTTATCGTCCGATGAACCAAAAGCGCGATGGAAAATGGCGCACGCTTGAAGTGAAAGTAAAGCGTGAGGATTTGACAGTACGAACGCGCAAGGGTTATCGCGCACCTAAGAAGTGATCAAATGTCCGCTATCCGTTTTTCCACCTTAACGACAAGACAAACGATTAACGCTTAGTTTTAGTGAGTGATTTTTCTTTATGTCGCTCAAAGGCAAGTTGGATTAGATTTTCGAGCAAGCGTGCGAAAGGGAGTCCTGACGCTTCCCACATCTTTGGATAGCCTGAGACCTCAGTCAACCCAGGCATCGTATTCAATTCATTAATTACCAATTTGCCACCATTGCGTGGCAAGAAGAAGTCGACTCTTGCTAAACCCGATCCATCAATAGCTTGAAACGCTTCAATTGCCATACGCTGGATCTTTGTAGTCAGGGCTTTTGACACCGGAGCTGGAACCACAAAACTCACGTGACCGGTATTCGCATACTTCTCGGTGTAGTCAAGAAACCTTGCGGCTTCGTCATAAACCACATACTCGCCTGGTAAACTCGCTTTCGGTTCGTCATTTCCCAGAACGGCGCATTCGATTTCGCGAGCAACAAGCTCTTCCTCAACAAGTATCTTCCGGTCATAGTCGGCAGCGAGATCGATAGCTTTACTCAAGGACTTGCGATCGCTTGCTCGAGAAACTCCAACAGATGAGCCAAGATTAGCCGGCTTGACGAAACAGGGGAGGCCAATATCACTAATCACTTTTCGCAGGACTTTGGATGGGTTGTCTCGCCACTGGGAGCGCAAAAACCAGATGTGTTTGCAGATTGGCAGTCCAGCCTGAACAAACAGCGACTTCATGGTGACCTTGTCCATGCCGCACGCTGAAGCAAGAACACCGCAGCCAACATACGGCACGTCGGCCATTTCGAGGAGACCCTGCAGCGTGCCATCTTCGCCGAATGGTCCATGGAGCGCCGGGAACACTACGTCAAGTTTTTCAGCGATTGGAGGTTGCGTGCCACTGTTCACTGAAATCAGACCTTTGTGTGACGGATCTCCGAGTAATGCAATATCTCCCGTTGCAGCCGACGTACTGGCCGCCAATGATCCACGAATCTCTGCTGGTAAAAGGTGTGAAGAGTCAGAAGGAGCAAGCCACTTCCCTTCCTCGGTAATCGCGATTGGTAACACATCAAACTTCCGCGGATCGATGGCTTCTATGATGGCCCGCGCAGACCTAATCGAAACTTCATGTTCCCCTGAACGCCCACCGAAGATGACTCCAACGCGAAGTTTTTTAGCCACTCTGTTCTTCACCAAACCCTTTTACAGAATTGTTTTTCCCAACGCAGACAGGATCAGTTCAACGCCAAGTTCCGCCGTTTTGTTGTTCACGTCGAGCGCGGTGTTTATTTCAACAATCTCGAGAGAACGCATGCCACCCGCCTCAGCGATCTTTTCCATTCCCAAATGAGCTTCGCGATAAGTCAGCCCGCCTCGAACCAGTGTGCCCGAACCCGGCGCGTCACCTGGATCCAACGCGTCAACATCGAACGTCACGGCATAACCTCCAGTAGCACTTGAAGCAACAGCAATGGCGTCGTCCATGCAGGCAGCCATACCACGTTCGTCAATCTCTCTCATCGTGAAGAATCGCATGCCCAACTCACTGATGAGTTCCCGTTCACCTGGATCGATGTCACGAGCTCCAACGTGCGCGCATAAACTCGGATCCAGTTTGGGAGCAAATCCCGCCACGTTCGTGAGCTCTCTTACCCCATATCCGAGCAGCGCCGCGAGGGGCATTCCGTGAATGTTGCCTGACGGAGTCGATTCGGGCGTGTTCATGTCAGCGTGCGCGTCAAACCAGATTAGCCCGAGCGATTCTCCTCGTTTGCGATAATAAGAAGTTACACCAGCAAAAGATCCAATTGCTATGGAGTGATCGCCACCCAGGATTAGCGGAAGGTGATCGGCAATTAATATCTCTTCAACTTCACGAGCGAGCTGTTCACAAGCGTTGCTAATCTCTTTTACGTATTTGAGTTTGTCATGCGGCTCGGGATGCGTCTGCGGTCGCTCAAGCCTCAAATCACCAAGGTCGCGCACGGAGTATCCAAGTCCTGCGATTCGTTGATTCAAACGCGCGACCCGCAACGCAGCCGGCCCCATATCGACACCGGCCATGCTCGAGCCATAACCCAAGGGCACTCCCAGGACGCTCACAGCCTTCTTCGATTGCGCGCTCATTCGAGTTTGCTAACCGGTGAATAACTGACATTATCCACCGAGATTGATGTTGAAACCTCCGCCTCCGCTGCCCTGGCTTGGGAAGAAGGGCTTAAGTAGACCAGCGAGGGCAGCCAGGTTTCGGGTCTGAATTAACAGTTCTCCTGGACCAGTAAACTCCGCCACAATTCCCTCACCGCTCATCATACTTCGGAAGAAACCAGATGCTGCTTTGCGGAGCGTGTATTGAGTCGTACCTTCCCATGCTACGAGGTGACCTGTATCAACGACATAATGTTCGCCGGGCTTTAGACGTTTCCGATGGATCGCACCAAACGAGGAAACGAGTAACAGTCCTTGTCCCTGAACCATCAAAACAAAAAGGCCTTCACCAGCGAAAAAGGATTTTGCCCCACCCCATTTTGTGTCTACTGTCAGGCTGGCGTCGCCCGCTAAATAAGAGCTTGACTGAACAAAGAAGGGCTGGCCGGTAAGTTCTATGGCGGCGACGTCGCCTGGGGCTCCGGGAGCCAATGTTACTTCGCCGGGACCACCACGAGCTGTAAATGTAGAGATGAAAGCCGACTCGCCGCCGGCAGCACGCTTGATGGCGCCAAGAAAGCCACCCTTCATTTGAGATTGAAGTTCTACATTAGCCGACATTGATACCATCGCACCGGATTCGGCCTGAATCGATTGTTCAGCCTGTAGCTGTAGTACCGCGAGTGAGAACGATGGTTGATGGAGTACTTCATATTGGTAGCCTCGTCCCTGACCTTTGGAATCTGCGTCGATATGAATACTATGGCCAGAGCCCTGATTGAAAGGCTGCGAGGCAGCCGCGCCTAAACGATTCCCGCAAGCCCCACAGAATGTCGATCCGTCCATTAACTGAGCGCCACATTTCGGACAGTTCATAGTTCCACTCCTTGAGATTTTGCTTTAATGATTTCGACGGCCTCCTCTGGCGTCATTGCAAAGTCTAGCGCCGCGACGTCCAAGTCGCTTACTGCCAAGTACCGCTGCCACTGATCAACCACCGGTCGCCAACAGTCTCCGAGTAGAACCAGCGGCCTCGGTCCAATCACCCTGGTTTGAATCTTATTCCAAACAAGCGATAGTTCGGTCACGGTTCCCATTCCACCTCGAAGCGCAATAAACCCCACCGACCGTGTTATCAACCTCTGCAGCCGCTCGTAGAAATGTGGAGTAGCAACCTTGTCTGTTAGAAATCGGTTGGGTTCATGTTGAAACTGATTCATTACAATACCGAGGACCCGGCCACCGCACTCCCGCGCTCCGCGACTCGCCGCTTCCATTACGCCAAGGTAGCCTCCAGTACAGATCGTAAACCCTGCCTGGGCCAATAGTTCGCCGACGCGCCTTGCTTGTGCATATTCTGGATCTGACTCTTCGCACTTCGAACCACCAAAGATTGTGACGATTCGGCCGGGAATTTCAGTCATTTCCTCACCTCAGCTGTCAGCATTAGTGAGCCATTCTGTTTATACAGAAGGTAATACTCTCGAGTCTTGAAGGAAGCACTCGAATAGTTTTCAGGAACCGGCATAGGATCGAGGAGACGCTCATCGCGAAAATTCACAAAGCCTGACGCCTCAAACATCGCGCGGTAGTCAGGAATGCCTAGCAGATGCACTGGAACCTTCAGAGTGGGAATCCATTGATGTGATGGCACATTTTCGAGGTACAGGTCGATGACGGTCACAAATGTTCCGCCACTCGACACCACTCGATGGATTTCTCGCAAAGCCGCCAGCATGTTGGAATAGTAGTATAGCGATTCCATCGAAAAGGCATGAGTGAATTCATCGTTACGAAACGGCAGCGATTCGGCGCTCGCAACTTTGTACGACACGTTAGGAAACTGCAGCGACGATTTTCGAGCGAGATCGACCATTTCATCCGAGATGTCGATACCTACAACGTGACCGTTAAACGCTATCGCCGCCATCAATCGGCTGCCCCAACCGGATCCGCAACCAACGTCAAGCACTCGTGCATTCGCCGGGAGATTCATTCGTGCGATTGCTTGTTCACCGACGGGACGATGGCCCTTTTCCATCCCTTCGCCGCGACCGGCACGTGCCCATTCATTGAATTCAATTCTTAGATGTTCGTCCATCGCCTTACCGAATACCGGCTCCATTTGTGGATACTTTTTTACGCTCTTTTCTCAGTACAAAGTGACTTGCACGCAACCGAAATGGCTGACATCTGAGAACTGATGAAGAGGCTTAACCGGAAGAAGGCCCATCTCATGGACCATCGTGTAACATTCCATTTAACCGATCATCCTTGATCTCACGCTGTTTACGTGGAAACCCATAAAACCAAGGACGTTCATAGAGGCTGTTTTCTCTTGGCTTTTCGTTTCGCAGGGCTTCGTAACTAATCATATACAGGGCGGTATGGTAAGTCTTAGGATATATTTTGGGTCCATCTCTATCACCTATGGCCAACAATCCCGCCACGATCGGGAATAGAACATAAAGGATGATGCCAAAAAGTATTAATTGACCGGCCTTTCTGTTTGTCATGAATGCGTTTCTCTTACTCTAACAAGCCTATTGCTGATTTCTCTTGAGGAACTGTGGTAATCGTAGCGGCCCGAAAGGCTGCGGAGCGTTTACCTTCGTCGTAAGAGTATTGGACTGCTGGGTTCCCTGATGAGCGCAGAACGCTCGAAGCATCGGCGTGGGTGTGAGCGAAAGCATACTATGGATTACGGTCGAATCCGGTAGAGCATGCGTGGGAATGGAATGGTTTCCCTTATGTGCTCTATTCCACACATCCACGCAGTACATCGCTCGATGCCCATTCCGAATCCGGCGTGTGGAACGCTCCCGTAACGACGTAGATCGAGATACCACTGAAATGCTTCTTCCGGAAGTTCGTGAAGTGCGATCTGTTCTCTTAGAAACTCCAGGGAAGTTGCACGCTCACCACCGCCAATGACCTCGCCATAACCTTCGGGGGCCAGCACGTCAACACCCAACGCAAGCTCAGAACGCTCGGGGTCTCTAGCCATATAAAAGGCCTTTACGGCCGCAGGATAGTGATGCACCATTACAGGCTTTTCGAATTGGCTGGAAATATAACTCTCATCCGGCGCACCAAAGTCGCCACCCCACTCAAAGTTCGCCTCTAGTAAACCCTTTTCGAATCCATCGCGAAGCATCCTCACTGCTTCATCGTAATGAATTCGCGGAAAGGGCGGAACAATTGCTTCGAGCTTTGCAGTGTCGCGCTCGAGTACTTTCAACTCTTCCTTTCGGTCTTCAAGAACGCGGGAAGCGATGTAAGACAGCATTCGCTCTGAGAGACTGAGAACATCATCCAGCTTGGCATAAGCCATTTCGGGCTCAACCATCCAGAACTCGGTAAGGTGTCGCCTGGTCTTGGATTTCTCAGCCCGAAAAGTAGGACCAAAGCAATAAACCTTTCCAAACGCTGCGGCGGTTGCTTCGTTATAGAGCTGACCCGATTGCGTTAGGTAAGCCTTTTCACCTTCGAAGTAATCAACTTCGAAAAGTGTCGTTGTTCCTTCACAAGCAGCCGGTGTGAATATCGGGGAGTCACAAAGCGTGAAGCCGTCGTTATCCAGGAAATTTCGCACGGCCTGAACCACTGTGTGTCGCACTTTGAGCACCGCGTGTTGGCGTCGAGAACGCAACCAGAGATGCCTGTGGTCCATGAGGAACTCGGTGCCATGCTCTTTTGGGGTAATCGGGTAATCGTGGACTTCCTGCATTACCTCTGCGTTCACTACATCGATTTCATAACCACCGGGCGCTCGACTGTCAGCTCGGACAGTTCCTCTGATAATCAGTGCGGATTCCTGACCGAGTCCTTTAAGAGCTTCCCACAGGTCTGGTGTAATTGAATTTTTCAGAACTACGCACTGAACGACTCCAGTCCCGTCCCGTAGCTGCGGAAACAGAATCTTCCCGCTCGAACGCATGTTATAAAGCCAACCCTTTAGGATTACTTCTGATCCGACGTGCTCTGAAAGTTGGTTGATGTAGGTGTGATTGTCTGAAGCACTTGCGAATGATTGCGTTGTCATTGATAAAAACCGAAGGTTAGGCTAGTTATGAAATTCGTTCCTGCAGCATACGCCTTAGCGTGGGAAATCTTTCCAACCATTCAGCAGCCTGCAAGACAATTTGCAGTGTTGGCTGAATGAAATGTTCATACGCGGCGCTTCGTCCGTAGACGGCAGTTTGATAAGAGAATGTCCCAATCGCTTTGAGCCCACGTTGAATTGTCATAAGACGAAATTCAAGTGCGAAGTCATCTGGGTCGATTGCGCCAAGCCCGAGTAACCGACGCTCTTCAAGGAAGAACAATCTGTGCGCCCGCAGTTCGGCCAGAGTCGGCGGACACGGTTGACGATCAAGAAGAAAAGAGACCAGATCGTAACTCGCTGGACCCATTCGCGCGTCCTGATGATCCACTATTCTCATTCGGCTCTTTCTGTCGATCATTAGATTTGATGCGTGGTAGTCCCTGTGACAAAGCACCCGCGGCGCCGCCGCTAATTCTGCCGCAATGTCGTTGAGCTCAGCTTTCAATTCTGCAGTCTCCGCATGACGTAGCTTCTCCCCACGCAAGCTGCCAAAAAAATGGTCGAAAAAGAAGTCAAGCTCCCATGATAGCTTTGCTTCGTCAAAAGCAAGTCGACTGGCAATCGAATGCGTCTCGTACGCTCGCTGAGTTGCGCTCTGAATCTTTGCTATCAGTGTGATTGCTTCTTCCTTATACTCGTCGCATTTCTCTTCCGGCTCGTTTTCGTAAACCTGGAACAACTGCTGATCACCCAAATCTTCCTGGACAATAATCCCTGCGCCGCCATCGACAGCGTAGATTTCGGGCACTGGAATATCGCATTCCAGGAACAGCCGGGTTACGTCGAGGTACGGATGGAATTCCGGATCAAAAGCCTCCGGGTAGACGGCTGCCACTGCCTTGCCTTTTTTCCACCCTATTCGGAAATACTTTCGGGTTGACGCGTCAGGAGTTAGCGGGATGATTTCATGGCTTGTTATTCCTTGCTCAGTGATGAATCTCGCAAGCCGTTCAGATGCCGAGGGTTCGAATGGTTTCGGAATCACCTGTTTTGGAGAACTCATTCGCGAATGAAGTTGGAGAGCCGATTCTCAACAAAGCGGCGGGACTCTGCTATCGTCCCGCCTGATCAATAAACTTGATGTGGCGCGGATTGTATCATCCGGCTAACGGCACGACAAAGTTTTCGCCTTGGAAGTATCCGGGAAGAGCTTTCGCTGGTGGCGTCTTTCCATCCACCAACGACCGAGGCGCCACTACTGCATTTTCAATCGCTTCACCAGCGGCAATGCGGACATCGTCAACCAGTACTGCTCTTTCTATTCTGGCGCCCGCGCCAATCTCGACGCGGTCCCATAAAATCGACTTCTTGACAGTCGCAGTTTCGGATATGAGTGCATTCGTTCCCGCAAAATAGGTTTGGTTTCTTTCTTTCAACATCTCGAGACTGATGTCCAGGTACCTTTGTAGTGTCGAGAGCTCCCGCCACTTCCCGCTCGCAATGTGGGCGGCTACAATTTCGCCCTTCTCAATTGCCTGCGGATAAACATCCGTCGTCGAGTGGGAGAAAACACCGCGAGGGATGTAGTCGAAGATTCTCGGTTCGAGGATTTGAATACCAGTAAACATCATTGGAATCGGACCGTCATCGTTTACCGTGGGCATGCCGCCGAATCGTTTGATGAGGCCGTGATCCGTTTCCACTACTGTGAAACGCTCGCGACGAGGGTTGGGAATTAGCACCAGAGTAGCCAACGCCTGCGCGTTACGGTGCGTTCGAAGCGCAGCATTCAAATCGATATCAGAAATTATTTTTCCATTGACGACCGCAAAAGTCTCTCGATCTAAGAAACTGCGCGCGTTGTCGAGCGCGCCACTCGTTCCGAGGATTTCAGGTTCTTCAATGTAATGAAGATGGACGCCGAAACGGCTACCATCGCCCAACGCCTGTCGAACGGATTCAGGTCGATGGTGCAGGTTAACTATGATCTCATCGAATCCGTATGCTGCAAGGTACTCGGCCACGTAGCCAACTAGAGGTTTACCAAGAATTGGGATGGCGGGCTTTGTGCGGTCTTCTGTGAGGGGCCAAAGGCGTGTGCCGTAGCCGGCAGAAAGAACCATCGAGCGCATCGGAAACTAATCTAGCTAAACTGGCGAGACGACTTGGTGCGAGATCAAGAGGCCTTGGAGGCGTCGCGCATAACCAGATCGAAAGTTCCGGGCGCTACTTTGCGAAATCTGGTGTTTCTATTCAGCGATACAGCAACGCTAATCGTCGGGTTCTGACCGGTAAACTTGAACCCACCCTCCAACAAACGGTTGTAGAGTTCGTTGACGTGAAGCGGCCCGCCTTCCTCCCTAAGCAGCAGAGTGACAGCTTGGGGGATCGTTCGGTCCATAAACCGATCGCTGAGCACTTCAACGTTGTTACGGACCGTGGGAATCTGTGAGCGCCTTTCGACAGGAATGTGACCGCGCGATCCCGGCGAGGATTGCCGCATCGCCGCTTCCAACTCAGCATCTGATGGTAGTCCTAGTGAAAGATTGCCCGAAGCCAGAACCGAGGAAAGCAGACGATAAATTGCAGCTTCCGTCTGGCTGGCCAATGTGTCCATCTCTGCTAGTTCTGCGCGAACGCTGTCAGCCTCGGCTTCCAGTTCCCTCAAACGAGCAGCAAGGTGCATTCGCGCCGCACGAGACTGGCGCAGGCTTTGCTCAAGCCGGGACAGCAGGTTTTCGTTTGGTCTATCCATCGCCCGAAATATTAGATAGGTTTTGCGGTTTGCACAATAGTGCTAATTGCTGAAAGCCACTTAACGGTCCCGATCGAGCACATACGACGGCAAGGCCCGTAACGATTCGCAATAGTCGGAATCTGGCAGATCGTCAAGTGCAGTGCGTGAGTTCTCAGCGTACTCATTAGCGCGAGCCCGAGCTTTTTCTAAGGCTCCGGTGCGAGCGACTGCCTCGCGGAGGTCGTTCTGATCGACACTATTGTACGTCCCATCGCGCAGGACGGCTTTGATCATCTCTACAGCTTCTGGCTCCGTTTCGAGAAGATAAATCAGCGGCAATGTAACTTTGCCTCCCAACAAGTCGGCGCCGGCTGCCTTTCCGAGTTGAGCCTCGCTGGCAGTGAAATCCAACAGGTCATCAATTAACTGAAACGCTGTGCCGAGATTTAGACCATATTCTCGCAGCGCTGTCTGTTGTTTGTCGTTTGCGCCGCCGAGGATGGCTCCTATTTCACAACAGGCGCTAAAAAGGTATGCAGTCTTTCGCTTGAGAACATCCAGGTATTGAGCTTCCGAGACCTCTGCGTGGCCCAAGAGGGTCAACTGGAGCAATTCACCCTCCGTCATCTTACGAGTGACGCTCGTTAAGATGTCCAGGATAGGAAGCGACCTTTCCGCCAAACTTGTTTCAAACGCTGACATGTACAGCCAATCGCCCATTAAAACGGCGGTATCGTTTCCATAAAGTGCATTGACCGTAGGACGATTGCGACGGGTGTCAGCCTTGTCAATGATGTCGTCATGAACGAGAGTCGCGGTGTGCAAAAACTCCATCACGGTTGCCATGCGAATTGAGCTGTATCGCGCACCATCACCACCAACAGCGTAATTGGAAAGAATTGCCAGGGCAGGACGAACACGCTTGCCCCCAGACGCGCGCAAGTACTCACCAAGATAGGCAATCACTTGAACATTAGAGCGCGCCTGGCGTTCAAACTCAGCCTCAACCTGCTGGAGTTCACTCGAAATTAGGCTGAAGATGCGCCGAGCCGAAATTCTGGCTTCTTCCTCGAGCGCGAGTGTGTGACCTGACAACGTCATGTCTAATTAGTTCGAACGATAGTTCGTAAACTGCATGTGAATGCCGAAGTCCTGACTCTTCAGCTTAGCAATGATGTCCTGCAGGGTGTCGCGATCTCGGCCCGAGACGCGAACAATGTCGCCCTGGATTGATGCCTGAACCCTGGCCTTGCTGTCCTTGATGAACTTGACGAGCTCTTTCGCCTTGTCCTGCGGTATGCCTTGCTGAATCTGTGCTCGCTGCCTGACAGTGCCACCTGCAGCTGGTTCGATTTTGCCGTAACTGAAGGCCTTTAACGGAACACCGCGCCGCACCAGTTTCTGCTGGAGTATATCGTTCATGTTCCTGAGCTTGGTCTCATCTTCTGCGCTCAGGACAAGTTCAGTCTTCTCCAGAACGACATTGGCTGAACTACCTTTAAAGTCGAATCGCTGACGTACTTCTTTAAGGGTCTGGTTGAGCGCATTTGAGACCTCCGAAGAGTCGACCTCGGAAACGATATCAAAGGAGTTTTGCTGAGCCATTGACTTGGTTTTGTACCGCTAAGTCACTAATTAATTGTGAGCATAACATCAAAGTCCCAGCATGTGAAAGTTATCTCTTACTGCCTTGTCTTAGTGTCTTTGTGGTTCAGTCGTTAATCGAGATTGAAGAACCTCACGAAATTCTCCGCTGTGATACGTCCCATCTCTTCGGTCTCCATCTCGTGAATGCCGGCCAGACATCGGGCAACTTCCACAACGTAGGATGGCTCGTTGCGTTTGCCGCGATATGGTGTTGGAGTTAGATAAGGACAGTCGGTCTCGATTAGCACTCGGTCAAGCGGGATCTGCCTCGCGACGTCACGTAACTTTTCTGCCTTCTTGAAAGTTAATATTCCCGAAAACGAGATCATGAAACCGAGATCAATCGCGCGCTGGGCCAGATCACGACTGCCGCTAAAGCAGTGAAAAATTCCCTTTCGATCGGCGTCGCGATAATGGTTTTCGAGGATCTTAATGGTCTCAGTTTCGGCTTCTCGCGTATGGACCACTATTGGAAGCTTGCAATCGCGAGCGGCGTGAAGTTGTCGTCTGAAAACATCAATCTGCACGTCGCGTGGCGAGTTGTCGTAGTGAAAGTCCAGTCCAATCTCGCCCCACGCAATGATGCGCTTACTTCTTTCTATTAGGGCTTTGATCCTTTCCTCGGCCTCGTCATCATAAAATCGGGCGTCGTGAGGATGAGTGCCAATTGCCGTGTAAACCAATTCATCCCGCTCACCCAAGTCAGCCGCGCGTTCGAACACGCCGCTGTGTGGATCTCCCGTTCCAACGTTTAGGATTGCCGAAACGGCTGCGGCGCGCGCACGCTCGATGACCTGATCTCGATCCGCATCAAACTCATGGCCATCGATATGTGCATGTGAGTCGATGAACATTACTTGAGTCGCGCACCGTTGGGTACATCTTCCGTAAACGTCGCAATAACAGGACGTCCTTCTTCACCGTACGAAGCGGCTACTACCATTCCCTGCGACTCGTATCCCCGCAGCTTACGCGGTTTGAGGTTGGCAACGACCACAACTTTACGACCGACGAGTTTCTCAGGCTCGTAGTACTCGGCAATTCCAGCAAGCACTTGACGCGGTTGCTGTTCGCCAATGTCAATCTTGAGAAGCAGAAGCTTGTCCGCTTTTGGTATTCGTTCCGCGGATAAGACTTGACCTACCCTCAGATCAACTTTCGCGAAATCGTCTATCTCGATGAAGTTCGTAACGCCCACAGCATCTGCTTCGGTCGCGTGTTTCATTGATGGCTGCGGTTGTGTGTCGGTGTCAGCAACGGCACCCGCTTCCGTCGCATGAACTCCCTTCCGTTTTGCGGCCTCTTCGATTTCTGTCATCGTCTTACCTTTGTCCATCCGAGGAAATATAGGTTGCACTTCCCTAATCGCAGTCCCTTCACGAAGGCCTCCCCAGGCGAGCCTTGCCGGATCGATCTTTGCCGGTGAATCTTTTATGCCCAACTGGCTCCACATTGCCCTACTTGCCTCCGGCATCACTGGATAAAGCAATACGCTCAGCCATCGAAGCGATTCAGCGGCCCGATAAAGTACTGCCCCAAGCGTCTGGCTTTGATTGTTGTCCTTGGCCAGGTCCCATGGCTTGGCGTCGCTGATCATTTTGTCAACGCGCGCCACAATAGACCACGCTACCTCCAGCGCCCGGCTAAATGAGAGGTTCTCGAGATGCATCAAGAATTGATCACGCGCGTGTTCAATGAAACCGGCAATAGTGGTTTCATCCGTATCGACTCCGGTGCGCTTGGCGAGCAGCAACTTATCCGCGGGAATCTGACCCGACGGAATGTGCGAATCGCAGTAGCGGGAGATCATTGTCAACGTCCGGCTGGACAGGTTTCCCAGGCCACTCGAAAGGTCGCTGTTCACGCGGTCAATCAAACCTTCGTATCCGAAGCGACCATCCTGTCCGAATACCATCTCACGCAAACAGAAATAGCGAATGACATCCACGGAAAAGTGTTTGTGCAATATGTCCAGCTCGACTGTGTTGCCTAGTGTCTTCGACATCTTGCGGCCGTTTGGATCCAGCCACATTCCGTGGGCGACAATTGCGCGCGGCAGTTCAACGCCGGCTGCGAGTAGAAAAGCGGGCCAGTAAACCGCGTGGAAGCGCAGAATGTCCTTGCCGACGACATGCAGTGCAGGCCAAAACTTTTCAAACCCAACCGCCCGCTCACGTTCTTCATTTCCAAATCCAATCGCGGTGATGTAATTGGTCAATGCCTCGAACCAGACGTACATAGTGTGCGTCGGATCATCGGGTACTGGCACGCCCCAGCTGACCGACGTCCTTAACCGGCTAACAGAAAGGTCCTGAAGCCCACTGCGGACAAAGCTTGTCACTTCGTTATATCTTGATTCTGGTCTGACAAAGCCCGGGCGACTTTCATACACGGCCAAAAGTGCTTCGTCGTAATCGGAAAGCCGAAAGAAATAACTTTCCTCGGAAATGCGATCCAATGGCGTGTCGTGAATCAAACAACTTGGTGGCGCGCCTTCAACTTTTGGTTTTTGATACTCGTCTTCAGTTTTGTACTCCGCGCAGGCGGCACAGAACCATCCTTCGTAGTGGCCCTTGTAAATCGCGTCGTTGCCTTTGGGCGTTTTTGCTTTTGCTATGCGCCGCCAGAGCTCACTGACTCCCTGATAGTGAAAAGGCGCAGTCGTACGCATAAAGATGTCGTACCCGCCATGTTCGGTGTCGAGGCCAAACTCGGCGGTCATCTTCTTGTAGTAACTTACGACGTAGTCCGCTTGTTCCTGCGGCGTTCGGCCGGCTTTTTGAGCGGCGCGCTCAATATTGATTCCGTGTTCGTCGGTTCCAGTTAGGAAATACGTTTCGATGCCACGCTGTCTCTTTGCGCGAGCGATCGTGTCGGCCACAATCATCGTGTATAGATGACCAAGATGCGGCAAGCTGTTGGCATAATAGATTGGTGTGGTGACGTAGAAAGTGTTCATTCTTCAGTACGAATCGCGTTCATTTCTTCTTCGCAAACTCATCTCCAGGATTGAATTGAGGTTTCTCAGGCATGTCGGATATGCGCCTGCCAATGGCGAGTGCTATCTCAGCTTCTTGAATCATCCCGCGGAAATCCCAGGACTCGCGCATCTCATCCGAAGGTTGATGGTAGTGCGCGGTGTTGTAGGCTCGGAACTGTTCCTCTCCCCACTCTTTAGTTCGGCCGACATAATCGTTACCTTCCTTCAAACTAATCGAAGGTACGCCAGCCTTCGCAAAGGGGAAATGATCTGATCGATAGAAAGATCCCTGCTCCGGTCGTGCATCTGGGGATACGCGGAGCCCCAATTGTTGGGCGACAGCGTCAACAACAGCCTTAAGTGAGGAGCGCTCTGCACCGAGGGGAATAAAGTCTTTGGTCGGTCCCAGCACATTCATTGAGTCCAGATTTACGTTGGCCGCCGTCTTATCCAGCGGAACAACTGGATGTTTGGCGTACCACTCTGCACCGAGTAATCCCTGCTCTTCGGCCGTCGTAAACAGAAACAGGCTCGATCTCTTCGGACGTTGCGCAGTGGGTATCGTGGCGAGACTTTCAGCAATGGCAAGGACGCAAGCGACACCCGATGCGTTATCAAGCGCCCCGTTATAGATAGTATCGCCATCCTTGTTTGGAGCCCCCACACCTAAATGGTCCCAGTGTGCGGAATAGACCACGTACTCGTTCCGCAACTGTGGATCACTTCCTTCAAGAACCCCGACCACATTAGGAGCGGCAACGCGCTTGACTTCGCTCTTCAGATTCAACTTGCCGCGAAGCCCAAGTTTAAGGGGTTGAAAGTCTCGACTTGCGGCCTGAGTTCGTAAAGCGTCGAGATCCTGACCCGCAAGTTTCATCATTCGGTGCGCGGCTTCATCTGTCATCCATGAACGAAATTGTAAAAAGGGAGTGGCCTCGCCGTCTGCGCGAGCAATATCAAATCGCCAGGACCCGTTTGAAGTGCGAACCACGCTCCAGGGATAGCCGGCGGACTGATCAGTGTGAAGCAGGATTGCGCCAGCTGCTCCTCGTCGAGCAGCTTCTTCATACTTGTAGGTCCAGCGTCCATAGTAGGTGAGCGTCTTGCCGCCAAAAAGATTCGGTTCCGCGGTCGTCGCAGGCGGGTCGTTTACCAGCATGACGAGAATTTTTCCGCGGTAATCTGCGTCGCTACCCTTGAAATCGTTCCAACGCTGTTCGGGAGCGTTTATGCCGTAACCAACGAAAACCAGGTCAGCGTCAACTTCGACTGCTTCGGTCTGCGCCCCGGTGAAAGCTACGAAATCGTCGGCGAACTTAAAGGTCTCGCTTGCACTGGACGCGGTAACTGTCAAGGTAGTTTTTGGATCAGCCTTAACACCAACGAGTGAAACAGGCTGAAAGAAACTACCGCCGGTCGCACCGCCCTTTAGGCCAAACGACTCGAGCTGAGCAGCAATGTATTTCGCCGCCAGGTCGCCGCCGCGGGCGCCTGTACCACGTCCTTCAAGCATGTCGTCAGACAGAAACCGAATATGGGCTTTTAGCACTGCCTCATTGATCGCTGAACTTTTCGAGTCTGACTGTTGAGAAACTACGCTAGCGCTCCCAACGGCAATGAAAAGGATCGCTAGAGTGATAACTTTTATGCGACGACCTGGTGACATATGCAACTCCTCATTCCTTTCCTTTGATGAGAGCCATCGCTTCTGCACGTGTCCGTGGGTCCGTGCGGAACCCGCCGAGCACAGCAGACGTCACCGTTTTGGCTTCTGCCTTCCGTACTCCCCGCAACGTCATACAAGTATGCTCCGCTTCAATTACCACCATTACTCCGAGAGGGTTGAGACCCTCGAAAAGTGTATTTGCGATATCGGTAGTCAAACGTTCCTGAAGTTGCAGCCGACGCGAATATGTTTCCGCAAGACGGGCCAACTTGGAAATGCCGAGAATACGTCCACCTTTCGGGATATAAGCAATGTGACACTTGCCGACAAAAGGAGCCAGGTGATGCTCGCACAACGACGCGATGCTGATATCTTTCACAATCACCATCTCGTCATGTTTGTCGCCGGGTAAAGGAATCACATGCTCCTGCGGATCCTCACGCATTCCGGATGTTAGTTCGGCATACATCTCGGCTACGCGCTGAGGCGTCTCCTGCAACCCAGCACGTTCCGGATCCTCTCCGATGCCTTCGATAATTAAGCGGACACCCTGTGCGATTAGGTCCAGATCAACCGGACGTAGGGGGTCTCGTTTTTCGTTATTCTGTTGTTCTGAAAACTTGGTTACCATAATCGTGTCCGATGTACTTTCGGAAATACATAATCTTCGCCCTTGTGCTCTGCCTATAGTGACTTTCATCTTGTCTTATTGAAAGTCAGCGACAAGCTTAAGCATATCGGACATCAGCCCTTCATCTTCGCCAGTGCCAGGCGCGCAGCTTCTTCAACGATCTTCAATGGAACGTCGGCATTTTTGGCCGCTTGCCGACACTGTTCGAACTCCGGCATCTCATTTACGATGAGTCCGTTAAGGTGCGCTACTTTAACATCGATTGGGCCATACTGCGTTTCGACTCTAACCAGACTGCGATTGAGAGCCCGACGGTCGACTTCGTAGCTGCGAACGCCAAGCGTTGTTGTTTCAGTAAACAACAACTTCATAATTAGTTCCTTTTCGTTCTGACCGCAAATTACCGACAACAATACACCCGGCCGATTCTTTTTCATGTGTACGGGCGTGAAGTAGCAGTCGAGCGCACCCAACTCGAAAGCCCGGTCCATGACGTGACCCAGGATCTGAGGTGACAGATCGTCCAGGTTCGTTTCGATCATCCACAGTCGCTCATCGGAAGTAGATTGAATATCGGTCTCTCCAACCAGCACACGGAGCACGTTTGGAAAATTCTCATACTCGCGCTTGCCGGCTCCGTAACCGGTGCTATCAGCTCTCATCTGCGGAATCGCGCCGTACTCTTTGCAAAGAGTCGTAATGATGGCCGCACCCGTCGGGGTTAGCAATTCGCCCTTGATCTCTGTGGAATAGAATGGGACTCCTTTGAGCAACTCCGTTACGGCTGGGGGCGGAACTGGAAATTGCCCGTGGGCCATTTGAATCATCCCACTTCCCACATGTAGCGGTGAACAAACGAACCGCTGGATCTTCATAGCATCGAAACAGATGGCGGCACCCACGACATCCACTATTGCATCAAGCGCGCCCACCTCGTGAAAGTGGACCTGCTCGATCGACTCGTTATGTACACGGGCCTCCGCTTCGGCGAGTCGAGTGAATATCCGCAATGAGCGGTTCTTGACGCCGCCAGAAACGCCTGAACCATCAATGATCTTTTGAATGTCTGAGAGGTGCCGGTCTTTGTGTTCATGTGCTGTTTCCACACGAGCGTACGTCGCGCTTAAACCAGATCGAACTACTGTTTCAAACTCGACCTTGAAACCGTCGATTTCGAGTAGCGAAAGCTGTTCTCTCAGCACATTCGGATCCATGCCGGCAGCGACCATCGCGCCGAGTATCATGTCTCCGCTAGCGCCGGCAAAACAATCGAAGTAAAGAGTCTTCATGCTTGGTCAGTTAATCGAGGCGTGGCTCGTGGCCTTCCCTATCAGCGGCAAGATTTCGCCGGCTTTGCCGGTGATCACCTCGTCGCAGAGATTAGAAAGCGGAGTGCGTTCAGGATTGACTTCGCAGACAAAAGCTCCGGCTGACTTAGCGATTTCGGGCAGGCCTGCTGCCGGATAGACCAGCGCCGAGGTTCCAATCACAAAACACAACTCACACTGCGAAGCCTTTTGCGCCGCAAACTCAAATGCGCCCGGCGGCAACATCTCACCAAACAAAACAACATCAGGCCGGAGTCGGTCGCCACAATTCAGGCACGCATCGGGTCGAGCTTTCGATGATATATCGTGGCACTGTCGACAGACACTACATCGTGCCCGCCAGATATTTCCGTGGAGTTCAACAACGTTACGTGAACCTGCTTTCTGATGTAGTCCGTCAATATTTTGAGTTACGAGAGTCAGGTCTTGAAATAGTTGTTGCCACCGTGAGATCTCTTCATGGGCCGGGTTGGGTTTGATGGTCTCCAGCAAGCTGCGTCGATAGTCAAACCATTCCCAGACTGCCGGGAGATCTCGCTCGATCATCTGCGAAGATGAGATCACGTCAAAAGGCATCCCCTTCCATACTGCGGTGTTTCCACCGCCGCGAAACGTAGGCACGCCTGATTCGGCTGAAATTCCAGCCCCAGTAAGTACGAGAACTCGAGTCGAAACGGCGAAGAGACGGCGCAATTCCATCGAGATTACTGGTTCAGGTACCGTTTGCATAGGCAGGTCGCGATGGTAGCAGAGCAGGGCGACAGGGAGAAAGGAGCGAACTCCAGCGCCCGAATTTCAGGTCCCCCAAAACTTTACCAAACAGGGTTATGAGCCAGAAGTCCGGAGTGAGTCAGGCGAGTCCGGCGGTAGTATTCGGTGGAACAGCTACGCTATACTCTGCGCTTTTGTACAAGGGCTAATCTGTCACCTATGACACTAACGGATCTCCAGCAGAAGTTAAAAGAACGAATTCGCTCGGCGGCGAGCGAGATGTTCGCCGTAAAACTGGAACAGCTAAACGCAGAGACGCCGCCTCGAGCTGAACTTGGCGACCTGGCTTTCCCTGTTTCTTTTGAATTGGCGAAACTGATTAAACAGACCACTGGCGAGAAACAAGCACCCAGGTCAATCGCCGAAAAACTCAAAGCTGAACTCGAGGGCATTGAAGAGGTCTCGCGAGTAGAAATCGCAGGCGCTGGCTATATCAATGTCTTTTTCGATCGCGCTAAGTTACTCAGCTTGTTCACGAGGAATGTCCCAACCTTTGTTGACAACATCGCCGATCCCGTTCGTCCGAAGAGGATGGTCGAGCACACAAGCATTAATCCAAACAAGGCGGCCCACATTGGTCATGTTCGCAATGCCGTTCTGGGCGATACGTTTGTGAGAATTCTCAAAGCGGCTGGTGATCGAGTCGAAGTTCAAAACTATATCGATAACACCGGAGTTCAGGTTGCTGACGTCGTGGTAGGCTTTCTTCACCTCGAGAAGAAGGATCTTCATCAGATCAAAGCTTTGGATGCTTCGCTCACAGAAGACTACCGGTTCGATTACTACTGCTGGGATCTATACACAAAGGTCGGCTTGTTCTATCGAGACGGAAACGCCAGTGGAGACTTCAACCCTGAAAAGATAAAACTGCGTACGGAGGTGTTGCACGCCCTTGAAGAGGGCAACAACTCCATTGCGGAATTGGCTGATTACGTAGCAACCAGAAATGTGCAATGCATTCTCGACACGATGGAGCGCTTGGGAATTCGTTACGACTTGCTCGCGCGAGAATCGGACATTCTGCATTTGCACTTCTGGGAACGAGCGTTCGAATTAATGAAGAGTACCGGTGTCATCCGGTACGAGACCGAAGGACGTCACGCAGGCTGTTGGGTAATGCCTTTTGAATCCCATACCGGTACGGACGAACACGAGTCAGACAAGATCATCGTCCGCTCTAATGGGACTGTTACCTACACAGGTAAAGACATCGCTTATCAACTATGGAAGCTCGGCAAGCTGGGCCTGGATTTTAACTATAAAGTCTTTCGCCAGTATCCTGACCAGAATGTATTGTGGACCACTACGACTGAGGTCGATCCACAAGCCGAAGCCGGAATTGCTCGACCAAACTTCGGAGGCGGTATCACTGTCTACAACGTGATCGATTCACGTCAATCTTATCCACAGGAAGTTGTGGCTCGGGGTGTTGCAGCTGTTTTGCCGGAAATAGGTGAAGACGCGAGCGTGCACTTCAGCTATGAGATGGTCGCGCTGTCACCGGCAGCTTGCGACCAGCTTGGTATCGAGTTAAGCGCTGAGGATCGACTCCGACCGTACATCGAGATGAGCGGCCGCAAGGGACTCGGCGTCAAAGCCGATGATTTAATTAATCAACTTGAAGCCGGCGCGTTGACAGAAGTTGAAAAAAGGAATCCAGAGCTTTCAATTGACAGCAAAAAAGCCGCAGCTCACGATGTTGCCGTTGCTGCGCTTCGCTATTTCTTACTCAAGTTCACGCGCAATACAGTGATCGCTTTTGATTTCAAAGAGGCTCTCGCATTCGAAGGTGAAACTGGACCCTACTGTCAATACGCTGCCGTCCGTACAAACTCGATTTTCCGCAAACTCGGCAGCGAATCAGAAGCCGCGGCTAATGAAGTCATGATGAAAGTGGCGGAAGATATTGAATTGCAGAGGAAGGTTTCAGAAATACTGTCCGGAGAAATTGGTACTGAGATATGGTCGCTCGTCATGTTGACTCAACAACTCGACGACGTGATAGCACAGTGCCGAAATTCTGCCGAACCCGCTAATCTGGCGAAATTCACCTTCGCGCTGGCCAAGGCTTTTAGCCGCTTCTATAACGATGATCGAAATCGCATCCTTAAAGAAACTGACGACGTCAGACGCGCAGTGCTGATAGCGATAACCAAAATTGTACGGAACCAATTGACGACTGCCCTTGCGATTTTGGGTATCAACGTTCCGCCTCAAATGTAACTGTACTTTTCCCGAACCCGGAGAGTATAAAAGAAACATGTTAATCGTAATGAAGACGGACGCGACGGACAGTCAGATAGATGCTGTCCTGCGCATAATTGAAAACCTTGGATTTAAGGGACACCCAATGCCGGGTGCGACTCGAACGGCGATTGGCATTACCGGGAACCAGGGTGCAGTTGATCCTTCGCATTTCGAGAATCTCGCAGGCGTCGCTGAAGCGATTCGCGTTAGCAAGCCATACAAGTTGATTACGCTCGATCTTCGACCGGAGAAGACGGTCGTCCGCGTTGGAGATGCAAGTATCGGCGGCGACGAATTGGCAATCATTGCCGGGCCTTGTGCGATCGAAAGTCGTAATCAGGCGTTTGCCATCGCTGAAGCAGTACGTCGCAGTGGTGCTCGCTTCTTTCGCGGTGGCGCGTACAAACCACGAACTTCACCTTATGCGTTTCAGGGACTTGGCGAAGAAGGATTAAAAATTCTAGCAGACGTTCGAGATGCCTACGGGCTGAAGATAGTCACGGAGGCGTTGGATGAAGCCGGCGTGGACCTGGTTGAACGCTACGGCGATATGATTCAAATTGGTGCACGCAATATGCAGAACTTTTCGTTGTTGCGGCGCGCTGGCAAGGCTCGTTTACCCGTGCTGCTGAAGCGTGGTTTGTCTGCCACACTCGACGAATGGTTACTTGCTGCTGAGTATGTGATGGCTGAGGGTAACTATCAGATTGTTCTGTGTGAGCGAGGCATTCGTACCTTTGCACAGCACACACGCAACACGATGGACCTTGCCGCTATCCCGGCAGTGAGACGCATTTCCCACTTGCCTGTCATCGTAGATCCGTCACATGGAACCGGAAAGAACTTTATGGTAACGCCGCTGGCACGGGCGGGAGTCGCAGTTGGCGCCGACGGATTAATAGTTGAGGTCCACGACCAACCGGAACAGGCTCTTTCAGATGGAGCTCAAGCGCTTACGCTCGACCAGTATGAACAATTAGTGAGCGACGTTCGCTCAATTCATGAAGTGATCGCACCCGCTGCCGTAGGGTAACACCTGTAGGGGTGGCACTCCGTGGCCGCCCCTCGTTACATCTCACAGATCATCGGCCAAATAAATGACTCTGCAGGTCCTGGTTAAGCCAAACAAAGGCGCCGCCTAAGGTAGTGGTTGGGTGCGGAGGGGTGGCACTCCGTGGCCGCCCCTCGTTACATCTCACAGATCATCGGCCAAATAAATGACTCTGCAGGTCCTGGTTAAGCCAAACAAAGGCGCAGCCTAAGGT
>JBKOYD010000063.1:0-24439 GCA_046725195.1 Acidobacteriota bacterium
CTGAAGAGCTACAATGCGGCAAAGACCGAAGTGCTGCCCAGTGTCGAGCACTGCCATCAGAAGTATCAGAACAATCGCGCCGAGAACTCACATCAACCAACGAGATTGCGGGAGCGTGTGATGAGACGGTTCAAGTCATCAAGCCACGCGCAGCGTTTTCTCTCGGTCTTCGGAATCATTTCCTCACACTTCCGAGTGGGAAGACATCTGTATAAGGCTAGCGGTTACAAAGAAGTGATGAAATCGAGACTCGCATTATGGGATGAGGCCATTTGCGTCTAGGCGATAATTAGTAGTTAGACCATGAGCAGCGCGCTGAAGTTACAAGATCGAAATTAAGGAGGCGAAACGCTCTATCAAGTGTAGCTGGTGCAATAGGCATGAACCGATCCCAGTCTTTCAGATAGAACGAGTAGGCAATATGTCGCACCTTTGAGGAATGAATCCAGGCCAGGGGAAAATCTTAGTACCATCGGCTCTAGCGCGGCGGTTTTGACCCCACTGAGTCTGAGCAGACATTTGGCGAGCGCGAGAAGGATGGAGAGGGGCAATGTGTAGTCGGCCTCCCCATAACAAGGCATACAACTGGTTAGCCTGCTACACGTAAACACGGCGGAGCATTTCGGCAGCGGTCTCATCGAGCTGGTCCGCTCTCCGGACCTCCTCGAAACGCGCAAGCAGATCATCCACACGGATACGCCTTTTTTCGGCGCCGCGGAAGTCCTGAACGATCGATCCCCGATGCATCATGATAAGACGGCTACCGAGATTGGCTGCCTGGTGCATGGAATGGGTCACCATCAGCGTGGTCAGGTTCTCTCGCTTGACAATTTCATCGGTTAAGGCGATTACCTGGTCGGCGCTCTTGGGATCCAAAGCGGCGGTATGCTCATCGAGCAAGAGTAATTCGGGCTTCAGCCAAGTTGCCATCAACAGTGTCAACGCCTGTCGTTGGCCGCCCGAGAGGGCGCCAATGGGATCGTCTAATCGGCCTTCCAGCCCCATCTTGAGTTGGCTCACGCGCTCGCGTAGCTCGGCTCTTCTCTGTCGACCTATCAACCAACCCAGCCGTCGAGGCCTACCGCGGCGGGCGGCAAGCGCGAGATTCTCCGCGACAGACATATCCGAGGCACTGCCGCTGAACGGGTTTTGGAAAACCCTGCCAATCAGCTTTGCTCTTCTGTATTCGGGCCAGTTGGTGATGTTGACGCCGCCGAGCGAGATCACTCCAGAGTCCACGTAGAACGTGCCGCCCACGGCGTTAAGCAATGTGGATTTACCAGAACCATTCGTGCCGATAATGATGACGGAGGACCCATTCTCAATGGTAAGGTTAAGGTCCTGAAGCGCACGCACTTCATTGGGTGTGCCTGGGTTGAATGACTTTTTGACTCCACGGATCTCAAGCATAGGACCCGCGCGCCTTCCATCTTTGGACCGCTTTCAGCGAGCGAGGGAGGATGAGGGCTACGAAGACAAAGGCGGCAGTTATCAGCTTCAGATCGTTTGGGTCGAGCCCCAGTCGCAGCGCAATTGCCACCAGCAAACGGAAAAGCACGGACCCCATCACCGCTGCGATTATGGCCATTCCTGTTTGCGGCGTTCCCACCAACGCCTCGCCGATGATCACACTGGCCAGTCCCCAAACGATCATGCCGATTCCCATTTGAACGTCGGCGAAACCTTGGTATTGGGCCAGGAACGCACCCGCTAACCCTATCAGGCCATTTGAAATGGCTAATCCGAGAATGATCATGCTCTCGTCGTTAACTCCAAGAGCACGGGCCATCTGGCTGTTGTTGCCCGTGGCGCGCATGGCTGCTCCCAGATTGGTCTGGAAGAACGTGTAAAGCAGCAATCCCACGAACACGACTATCACAATTGCGGTGATCAGTGTGGAAGCGTCAGCCCAGCTTACTGGCCAACCGAACAGGACCAGGTCTTGTTGGTTGCGTAGAACCCGCATGCCCAACCGCTCGGCGTAGCTCGAGAGCGTCGGCCGGCCGAACAGGGCTACGTTACTCTTGCCCATGATGTGTAGATTGAGTGAGTAAAGCGCGGTCATGACCAGGATGCCGGCGAGCAGGCGGTTGATCTTGAATTTCGTGGCCAGCGTTGCGGTAACTGTGCCAGCGACGAAACCACCTGCAAAAGCAGCAGCACTGGCGAAAACCGGATTTATACCTTTGACCAAAAGTGCAGCGGCGAGCGCCGCACCCAGCGTGATCGAGCCATCAGCTGTGATGTCCGGGAAGTCAAAGATTCGGAAGCTGATAAAAACACCCAGAGCGAGCAGCGAGAGGATGAAGCCCAAAGTCAGCGCTCCAATGAGAAGAGTCATGCCTCCTTCCCCTCGGTAGCGATCTCGCGGATTGGTCCAATCCAACAAGCGCCGCGAATGAATTCACTCTGTCCCGCACCAGCAATGACCCGGTCGTCACTGAGCAAGTGCAGAACGTCTTCGACGGTTTGCCCTTCAAAGAGCTTTTTCACTGTCGTTTTCAGATCAATCTTTCCATTTTGCAAGGGGTGATAGGAAAAGGCGGCAGCATGAAAGTGACCACTGATCGGGCCCACCGGGTTTGCCTCCGAAGAGTTCAAAGGTCTCACTACAGGCGCCATCACTCCGGATCCGTCACGCAACGCCACGCCTGCGACCAAAGTCATGCTCCGGGTGTGTGCGCGTTCCGCAGTGAAAGTAAGCCATTCGCGTACTTGTGGGAATTCGAATGGGCCAGGCTCCTGGCTCGCTTGAGTCGGCGAGCGCCGCAAAGCCGCACCCACTAACCCAGCCGCCTCGGCCACCATCACAATGCCGAGACGTGTGCTCTCCGCGATCTCCAGACAAGAGTCCACCAATTGAGTCAGCGTCACTGGTCCACCGTCCTGGCCGGCCTGGAACCGGAGGAGCGTGCTAAAGGGCCCAGCGGTCAGTCCTTCGCAAGCGATACCGTAACAGACCTGAACGTGCGACAGCGATTTTCCCGCGGCAACCAGATGGTCCGGCACGTTTGTTCCATCGGTGGGCTGATAGGCTACAGCACCGGCTACAGCTATGAACTCCCCGAAGCGACTGCGGCATTCGTCAAAGTTTTCTCCCAGCGCGCCAAGGCCAATCGCAAAGCTTGAATCAGGAATATCCATCGAGCTGCAGTTTTCTTCTCTGAACCGACAACCTTCAAGCAGCCTCGCATCTCCGAGAATGCGGCAAGTCAGCCCGGCTCCGGACTCCAACTCATAGACGTCAAAGATCGCTCCCGCTCTTTCGATCTGTGGAACGGTTTTTGGGGCGATTGACGGCTGGACGCGTTCATCAGTGATGACATCCTGGATAACGTCCGCTTTGGCCAGCAAGACTTGATCGAGTCCGCAAATCTCAATGACCTTTCGAACCCGCTCTGATGACTTCCAAATCGAGAGTGATCCCTGGATGCTGTCCAAGTCGTTATAAGACTTCACCAGCACTCCGATACCGGCCGAGCTCAAGAACACCACTTCCGATAAGTCGAGCAGCACGTGATGACGTCCGTGGCGAATCTCCTCATCAAGCGCGCTGGCCAGATGGTCGGACCAGTAACCGTCCAGCCGGCCCGCGACTGAAAGTTCAACGGTGTCCCGCGAGTAGCGTCTGCTAATCTCCACGTTTTTCCCCTGGCCACACGTGCGCTGTTTCTGAAGTCATGACGTGGCGGCTTTCTGGTTGGAAGCCGATTTGTTCATATGGACACCTTCTCGGTCCACCACCACGTCAGCCCGCCGAATCAGCTCATCCGGTACGCGCCAGGATCCCTTCACGCCTTTTAGCGCCAGTTTATTTACCACGAACCACGTGGGGACCATATTTGTGATAGGTATTTGCGTGGGGTCTGCGCCACGGAGAATTCGCGCCCCCAGATCTCCGGTTTGTTTACCAACCTGGTAGAAGTCGGCGCCATAGTCAAACAGTGTCCCGCGATCGGGCTTGCCCGGCGTGATGCTGAACACCGGAATCCGTGCCTTTCGTCCAACGGAGACCACCGAATCGACGGCAACGCTGACCGTGACATCACCGCCGATCCACAACGCCTCAGCTCCCCGAGCGACGAGTGACTCCTCCGCTTCAAGCACGCCATTGGAGTTTTCCACATTGGCCTCCAACAACTCGATTCCCATGGCCTGACAGGCTTCTCTAGCCTTTTCAGTGAAGGCGCGCGAGTTAGCTTCGGCAGGATTCCAAGCGACGCCCACCCTCTTCAAACCGGGGAACATTTCACGCGCGATTTGAAAAGCATCCGCGACAGGCAGGAAGCTGCCAATGCCCACCAGGTTGCGGGGGTGATCCAGCGGGTTGTTGTGGCTTATGCCAACTCCCGCCACAGATGGATCTGCAACTGCACCAAAAACCTGAACGGTTTTGCCGCCACGATTGGCATTAGCCACGGCTTGCAGAGACAAGGTGCTGACGGTCAGCAACAGGTCAAAATGAGCGTTGACCATCTCTTTCGCGATCGAGTTCGCAACGGAGATGTCGCCTTGGGCGTTGTATTTCTGGATGATGATCGTCTGCCCATCAGTGAATCCGTTTTCTGCCAGGCTGTCCACGACGCCTCGAACGGTATCGTCCAGCAACACGACAGAAGCATGCTGCAGAAGGCCCACGCGCGGTACGGTTCTGGTCGTTTCGCTCCGCTGTTTTAGATCGGAAAACAACAGGACAGCTGAAGCGAAAACAATCAGGCCGATACCCAAGAGGAGACGCTTAAGATTACGCAGCATTCTAAGTCTTTGCCGAAACCGGTCCGATTATGCCGCTAGAGTTTACCACCACGGCTGCAGCCGCTCCACGCAACCAGGGCGAGCCATGTCGACGGCAGCCGTCGCGAAAGACGTCTTTGCTAAACGCAAAATTGGAGTCGATCAGCTTCTTCAGGCTTCGCCGACGCTTCTTCAGCTTGACAGAGTCGCCGAGGACAAACGCGCAGCGGGCGTTGAACAGCAGTTCGGCAACGTCGCGCCCGGAATTGTGCAGTACACCACTGACGTTTTGTTCCGTGATTTCTGGCTGCGTCCTGATCTTGCACCGCGCGATCGAAGTCTGGTCACCGTCAGCGCGCTAATTGCTTCCGGTCAAGTCGCGCAGAGTCACGACTAGGGAAACAGGTTTGGCGAATGATGCACTGATATCAGCGCGGAGGTTGGCCTGACGTGTTTGCTCCGTTCGAATGTGTTCCGCCTGTTTTCAATCCTCGACGCTGTTGCGGTCTTTTCCATTTGAGACTGTGCCAGGAACGCTTTGTTTTGCATGATTTTATCTCCATCAGGGAAAAGGTGGTCTACAATGGTCCAAAGCTGGGGTTTTAGGCACGGAACCACGCGAACATAACGCTTCGAAACCGTCACCTACCGTCAACTTGAAAACGTATTACTGAGTGCTCTATATGTTCATTGTATCTGTTCTGTGTGACGCAAAGGAGCTTCCATCGTGACAACTTACGAACGCTATGCGATTCTCCTCGCTGTCTTGCAACTCGCAGTTTCCGGCCTCGGCTTTATCGTCGTTGCTTGGACTCTCCGTGTACTCGTTCGATCAATCGACGCTCAATCTAGCGCTGGTGTAGCGGCGCGGCAACTCGAGTTCGACAAGGTCATACTGACGTATCCCGTTCTCTACAAATACTTCTACCAGGGTCAGGACCTCAACTCCGATGACGTTGAATACCCTCAGGCGATGGCCGCGACTCAACTGTTGGCCAACTACTTCGACGGTTACTTTCAACAACGGGGCATGTACCGACAGATGTGGCCGGATGACAAGTGGGAAAGCTACATCCAAGATCACGTTGCAAAGAGTCCGTTGCTACGCAGCTACGTGAGAGAGAACGAACTTTGGTTCTCTCCCAAGTTCGTGAAGATGTGCCAGGCAGTCGGTGCCCACACGCCGAACTAGATGCTGCAACCGATCCTTACACTTTGGGAATCCTCCTTTTGTGGGGTGGGCAACAAGAGAATTTAAAGAACTCGTCGAGGTTAAGCATGATTGGCCTTCAAAGATCTCATGCAGGGACGAATTCGAGGGTGACAAGCTGACGTGGGAAACGGGCCTTCAGATAGTTAAGTCTCTAAAGCTTGTTACGACTGAATAACAGTTAACGAACGAACAATTGGCACTTCGAAGATGTCACCGGCTTGTCCCGTGGCATCTTCGACTTTTTTGCAAGTCCGCAAAAACGCATCGTCTCGTTTCATTTTTTGTACAAATCCAGCTTTATGGTTTTTGGTTGTCATACCTAAGGTAGTGTCACACTAGCAGCCGTCGGTGATTGGGCCTTGACTAAACTTCAGTCTCGCTCGAAGAGCGATAGACCACTGGAGGAAGAGGTCATGAAAAAGCTTACAGCGTCATTCTTAACTCTTGTCATATTGACAGCGATGGTTCCGGCGGCCGCCGCGAAACAGACCGGCGATTGGTATGCAGTCAAGCTGTTAACGAATCAAGAGATCGCGATCAAGATAAAGAATGGACCAACACGTTTTGGCCTGCTTCGTTCGGCAGATGATGCGTCGTTAAAAGTGCTATTGGCAGATAAGAGAAGTATCTCATATCAGGAAACGCAGTTCTCGCGTGACCAAATAGAACAGGTCTGGCGAGCTGAACTTCGCTTTGACGAAAGACAAGTCCTTAAAGGTGCTGCAATCGGCGCAGGAGTCGGAGCTGGCATTGGCGCAGTGGTGGCTGCAGTTGACGATCCTCATTTTGTCCTGGCTGGGGCCGTCGTTTACGCCGTTTTTATCGGAGGAGTTGGAGGGATAATCGGAGCCTTTAAGAAAAAGGGGCATAAGAAAGAGAACTTGATTTACAGCGTTTGAGGTCCTTCGCTAAATCCTTTGTGATTTTGTGCTTCCTTGCGGCACCTTGCTTTTGAGGCGAAGGTGTCTTAACCAACTGCTTCCCGCGAAACGAGATCGTCTCGCCGGGTTTCATTTCGTAAGAATTTATCTTCAGCTTCTTAAGCTCAGTGGCAAAACCATCAGCGCTTGGCGCAATGCCGGGAAAGGTTCCAAAGTGCTGCGGAATTGCCAGTCTTGCGCGCAGTGATTGAGCAGCCTTCGCGGCCATCTTTGGCTCCATGCCGAAGTGGCCACCGATATTGAGCAACGCCACATCAATCGAATAGCTCTCGCCGATTGTTTCCATATCCCTGAAGTAAGCGGTGTCGCCCGAATGATAAATCGTCGGACCGTTTTTGATCGTTATGACGAATCCAGCCGGATTCCCGCCATATGCTCGCTCAGGTTCATTGGGACCAGCTTTGGGATTGAAGACACTGCTCGAGTGGACCGCCGGCGTCATGGCAACCGTGACTTCTCCGTCAGCGATTTGAATTTCGCCACCGATACCCATGATTCCATCGGTCTCAGCCTGCTTGCCCGGGAATTCTGCGAGCTTCACCAGATTACCGGCCAACTCAGGATTACAGATGAGTGATGCTCCCGTTTTCCTGGCGATCTCAACTGCGTCGCCGACGTGATCACGGTGTCCATGGGTGAGGAGTATGTAATCAACTTTGGAAATCGTCGCCAGCGGATCTCTTCCCTCTTTTACATCCGGGTTTGATGGATTACTCACCCAGGGATCAATCAGCAGGACCTTTCCGTTGGGCGTGGTAATGGAAAAGGCAGCATGACCCCACCACTTAAGTTTAGTTTCCTGTGCCTTTGCCTGAGGCACAAAACCAAGAAGCAATACAGTTAGAGCAAATGCTCGTAATGTGAGATTCATGATGTCGAGTCTCGAGCTTACACCGAGTCTCCTCAATTGATCTGGATGTTTTCGGACCTGAAAACTATTTGATTGCTAACTGCATCATGCCGTCAGCACTCGAAAATCCATGTCGTAGGTATAAGGTTCTGCTGCACTCCGTTGGGCAGAGCATTACCATTTCGGCATTCCTGCTCTTGCTCCAGGCGAGGGCTGTTGACAACAACATCGTGCCGATACCATTGCCGCGGTGCTCCTCGGACACAAAAAAGTTTGTCAGATAGACGAAATGCTCCGGTTCAGCTATGGGATTGGGAATCTTTTCGATTAGCTGCACCCAAACATTACCTACCGGCGTTTGGTTCCATTCGGCGATCCAGCACTTCCAGGTGCTTCCTCTCCGAAGCCGTTTCTCCATCCAGGGTGTGCATCGCTCGATGAAGGTTACATCGTTCTCAATTACCTCGTGCAGAGACGAGCGCAAGTTGTAGCGAAGTCTGGCCAACATCGAGGCATCTGATTTCGATGCCAGTCGAATCTCGACTTCCGTTTCGCGTTGATTTTTCGACCGATGAGTTGCAATGGTGTCTTCAATATTGGCGGGTGAGTTCAATTCGATTTGATTCAGCGGCGGATAGTAGTTCATGTGTGAGATCTCCTGAAGACGGTTCCGAAGGAAACAATTACGCCGAAGGCATTGGTTAATTCAAAATCCAACTGACTCATTGCGCTCTAGTCACTTCAAGCGATGATATGCGCTTCGGGCCTGGGTAGGGTTGTTGGCCTTTGAGTATGGTCCAAAGAATGCGGTTGAATGTCTCTTCATCGGCCGCATCAACCCGATCCAGATCCAATTCGAGCGAGGCTTGTGCGCTGGCGCCTTTTGCCGGATTCATCTCGTAAAGTGGTTGCTCGGACTTTAGAGTCACGTATGGTGTCAAGTTAGGCGTGCCGGTGAAGATTTCGCGCAGGGGACGTCCGTAGTGGTCAAACTTAGAGAGCTTGTCGAGGCCGAGAATCTCCTCTACGGTCGCAAGCACGTCCGTAGTGTTCACGAAACGATGAATTACTCCACCGCGGTTGTATGCAGAGATGACCAACAACACCGAGCGATGCGAATCAACATGGTCGGGTCCGTCCTGTGCATCATCTTCCACGACGAAGAAAACAGTATCCTTCCAATAAGGCGAGTTCGATACTGCTTCAACCATTCTTCCCAAAGCGAGGTCATTGTCGGCCATATGCGCTTTTGGCGTTGCTCTTCCGGCACGCCCACCCGCGGTGTGATCTCCAGGAAGATGCATGATTTCCAAAGCCGGCAAATTTCCCTGCCGCACAAACTCGTGGAACTCCTTCAACCAAACATCAGCCCGAATTTGATCTGAGATCTTCATGTCGAAGGCTGGATACTCGCGACTGGTGTAACGATCGAGCGCCGGTTTGATTGCGCGATAGCGAACCGGCTCATTCTTGTTTTTGTTGGGCAGTGGCTCTCCAAACTCACCATAGTTGCGCAGCGTCAATCCTTTCCTGATAGCCGCATTCCAAAGATATCCCGACGACGGCTCGTCTACGTCGCCCCTGTCATTTGGATCACGGCGAAATGAATAAAGCGAAGGAATCGTTTTCTCGCCATAGTCTGTAACGTATGCGGCTGTGCTCCAAACATGACCCTGTGAACTGACCTCCGCATTACAAAAGAAGCGATCGAACAATCCGAATCGTTCCGCCAACGCATGATGGTTGGGCGAAATTGCCCGCGGGAAGAAGACCAACGATGGATCACCGTCACCCTGAGGCAAGTCGCCAAAAACCTGATCGTAAGTGCGATTCTCTTTGATAATGTACATGATGTGTTTGAACGGAGGATACTTTTCCCTACTACTTGGCGGCTTAGTCCAATTGTTCGCCCGCCCCACATGGCTCGTGAGTCGCATCATCTCGGCCGACTTAATACCTGCGGGCAGGGTTGTGATGGTGCCGTTCAACTGTCCGAGTGTGTAAACGACGCTGTCGTCGCGCAGCTGGACATCGGGGGTCGGGAATTGCGGATTCGCTCGAGTCCCTTTGCCCTTGCCATTCAAAACAAATAGTGAGTCTCGCGTCAGCAACAGTGCCGCCGGATACCAGCCAACGGGAATTCTTCCGATCAATCGATTTGCGCCTCGCGCCTTGCCAACTCCAGCGATCTCTGGTGAAAGTTGAAATACCGCGACAGCGTTGTTGTCGGCTTCCGCGACGTAGAGGCGCAAGCCATCGTTCGAAAGCGCCAGTGCGTTAGGAGTGCTGCCTTGGTTGGGACCTGCTGGTGGCGGATCCATGAGACTCGTCAGAACGCTCGCCTTTCTGGTGTCGACAACGGCGATGCTGTTGGTACTCGCTGAAGCAACGAAAAGACGCGAGCCACTCTGGTTCAACAAGAGCGCGGAAGGATGCCGCCCTACTTTTATCCTCCCGCGCTCTTTCAATGGTCCTTTTTCTTCAGGCGCGAAGACTGACACAGTTTGTCCACCCCATGCTGAGACGTAAATTTCATTGGCCGGTGAGATAACGACGGCGTAAGGGTAAGGTTCCGTTTGCAGCCGTTGGACCACGCGCTTACCCTCAAGCTCGACTACCGCAAGCGAATCCGCGACGTTCTCGGCGACAAATAAATACTTATCGTCATGGGAGACGACGATTCCAGCAGGAAAGCGAGTGCCGTCCTTCTTTGGTTCTTTTGGCGCAAGAATGATGCTATCAATCAGTGTCGCCTGCTTGTCGCGCCAGGCATAACGGTAAACCGCGTCTTCATTGCCGCCCGAAACGTAGAGCGTCCGTCCATCATTTGAGAAAGCCAGTCCTAAGAATGCCCCAGGCTGCGGAATGGTTTGCACTATCCTTTCCGTCTGCGGGTCGATCACTTGTATCCCTTGCTGGCGCCAACCGTTGAGTGACACCACGAGCCGATCACCTTCGGGCGAACGCGCGATTGCTAAAGGCATGTTGCCGACATCGAACGATCGCCCGGCTGGTTCGAGACAGACGCCGGTCGGCAAACAAGTTTGATTCGTCCGACGGCCACCATCGCGCGAAAGAGCCGACGTGGTCTGCGCGATGACGTTTGTGCAAGCTAACAGAAATAGCGGCGCCAAAAGGATGCGCGCTTTCATCAACGACTCTTTCGTTATCTTCCTCATTGCTGTTGCTTATTGCCCGTTGGTGCGAAGCCATTGCTCCATATCAATGAGGTTCACCATCTGACTACGACGGAGCTCGTCTCTTATCATGTAACAGTTGTCGATGCCGGCGAGCACCAAAACGCGCTTGCCGGGATTGTCCTTCACTGCACGCAAAGCGACACTGACCTCGGCGCGATCTTCTTGTCGTTCTCAGTTGGGCCAGTCAGGTCGCGACGGCGCTCTGTATTCTCGATTCCTACAAGCAAGAAGGGCCGCATGGTCCCATTGCTCACTGAAATCTGCACCAGACCGGCGACATGTAGAAAGTCTTCTGCAAGACCACCGTCAGGCATATAAAGCGCCGGAAACCGTGTGCGGCTTGAGTCTGCGTAATCAGGTGGCAGATAGACATTGATTCTCCGTGTTTCATTCAGAGTTTTGGAATCGATCGTAAAGGTGTCGCCAATCACCAAAGGGGCAGTCTTCTCGGCACCTGAATAGAACACATCGTTAATTGGCTCGATCCTGCCCGCCGCCAACTTGCCGGAACTGATCATTCTTATCAGGAAATCACGAAATGGTTCACGTCCGCTGACAAAATTCTCGTCCTTCATGACGCTGTATAAGGCGACTGCAAACACGTGTATCCCCTCGTCATTCTCCTTCCATCGCTTACGCGCCTCCACTTCAACTCCGAACTTCTCATTGATGATCTGTTCGATTGCTTGAATACAATCTTCTTCTATAAAGCCTGCAAAGGAGTTATAACCGAAAGCCGGGTTGTGATTATTTACCTTGTCCATGAGGAAGGTGTCGGCACGCAAAGTATCCAGCGTCTCCTTCAGCTTCGCGTCACGAGCTAAATTGTAAAGAGGATGCATCGGCTCATGTACCGCGTTTCGCAACACTATTCTGAAAGGGTATGCCGCGTTAGTCAGGAAACGTAAACCGGTGATCCGAATGCCGTGAGGCTGAGAATAGTTGAGAATATAAATGGTCAGTGCGTTTGATGGCAGCCGTGAGCCTAATAATCTCTCAACTTCATTGACGACATTGTACTTCGGCAAGTCTTTCTCGATTTCAGCGATCTTGCTTTTAATTTTCGGCAAAATATTTTGCCGCCAATAACCTTCAAAATTGATCCCCTTCAGAAATAAGAATACTGTTCGTAAATTTTCCCTGACGGATTCGTACAACCGCCAGCCCGATTCACTGTAGTAGGTCGTCTGCTTGAGCCTGGTCCTCATGCTCTCGCTGTGTTGGAGCGTGACGAGCATATCGTCGAGCGTGCGATCATCTGTTGCCGAGAAGTAAAGGGCCAGGAAGGCGGAGATGATTCCTTTCTTTTCGTCTTTGATTTTGCGCTTCAGGTTGGCTAAAGCGGAGCGAGTGGCCGGCGTCAACTGCGGCTCAAATCGATCGTATTCGTCTTTGTAGTAGTCCACATAAAAAGGATCACCCGTCAACACATTCAGCAGGCAAACTGTGTCCATCATGAAAGAGGGTTGAATGTGCCAATCGGTGGTGGCATGTAGCTTGGTTCTTTGGACTTGTTTACCAGAGAATCCATAGCCAGGCACGGCCACGGTAAGTAAAGTAGTAGCCAGAAGCCAGGAAGAGATCTTTATTGTCTGCACCCTAACTCACCTTTACGTCTGTATCGCTCCGTAAGGCATTCTGAGCGCCTGTGCGCAGAGCACACTTACATCGATCCGCCGACAAAATGGTCTGGTTATTATGTCAGCTGATGGTATGCATACAAGTTCCATTATTGGGCATCACATAGGAGCCAATTTATGATTTGACCCAGGCGGTTCAAACCATGAGCAAAATAGCCACGTCTCTCCCGACTGCGACAATCGCGTTGGACAGGTCATCTTCCACCGCCCTTTACCGCCAACTCTACGATCAACTACGCGAGGCCATACTTTCGGGGCGCCTCTCTCCCGGCACTCGGCTTCCATCAACACGCGAACTGGCTGAGGAGCTTAACTTGGCGCGGAACACCGTGCTGAACGCCTTCGAACAACTCTACGCCGAGAGCTATCTTGAGAGACACGTAGGCGACGGCACTTACGTATCCGCACAATTACCCGACGACCTATTGCGTGTGAAAAGTCCGCGGCCCGCGCGAGAACGTGCGAAAGGAAATGGCCAGCTAATCTCGAAATGGGGCGCATCCGTAAGCTTCTTGTCGGTAAGTGCGGGCGATTACAATGGACCACCAAGACCTTTTCGCACTGGCACACCTGCTCTCGATGCGTTTCCTTACAAGCTCTGGGGCAGATTACTCGCTCGACGGTGGTCCAATTCTGCTCCGGAGATTCTACCTTACAGTAATTCAGCTGGTTATCTTCCACTGAGAAAAGCCATCGCGTCTTACTTATCCACTACACGAGGTGTTCAATGCGTTCCCGAGCAATTAATTATCACCTCCGGATCGCAGCATGCGCTGGAAATCGTGACAAGGACACTTCTGGAGCCTAACCAAAAGGCTTGGATTGAAGACCCGGGATTCCTGGGAGCCAGGGCAGCGTTGACCGCTGCGGGCGCGCGCTTGATCCCCGTTCCCGTTGATGTTGACGGTCTGAACATCTCGGCGGGCATCGAGCGTTGTGCCAACCCGCGCCTGATCTATGTGACGCCCTCGCATCAATACCCGCTGGGAATGACTTTGACTTTGAGCCGGAGACTTGCCTTGCTCAAGCTCGCCAGCACGAGCGATGCATGGATCATAGAAGACGACTACGACAGCGAGTTTCGTTACGTCGGCCGGCCGCTGGCCGCGCTGCAGGGTTTAGACACAGATCAGCGGGTCATTTATATAGGCACGTTGAGCAAGGTGTTGTTTCCTTCAATTCGGATTGGTTACATCATTGCGCCATTGGATTTATGTGAGACCTTCGTCCGTGTGCGGTGTCTTGAGGGACATCAATCTCCAACGCTGGAACAAGCAGTTCTTGCTGACTTCATCAGTGAGGGGCACTTCGCTCGACACATCAGGAGAATGCGTGCACTCTACGCAGAGCGGCAGCAAGCATTGTTAAAGGCGGCCAGGACTGAGCTAGATGGACTTCTTGAGATCCGGCCGAGCGATGCGGGGATGCACCTTGTTGGCTGGCTTCCAAAAAGTGTCTACGATCAGGCCGCATTCCGTGCAGCTTCAGCAGGCGGGGTAGAGGTGACACCACTTTCGGCATACCGCATCGAAACTCAAAAGCAGGGAGGCTTGAGACTCGGTTACACGGGCTATAAGCCAAGAGAAATCTGGCGTGCGACGCGTCGCCTGGCTACGGTACTGCGAGACATGAAATAGGTTCCGGAGCACTTCTCATTTTTGTACGTCGTCTATCCATCTCAGCAATGGTGTTCATGTTCTTCAAACTCAATCACTTGGCACCGAATGATGCTCATGCGTGACCATCCATTGGCCATCGATCTTGCGACAGCAAACCGTTAGACGCACCGCTAGCTCTTCCGCTTTTCCGTGTGCATCACGACCAGCGCATCGGAGGAGGCTAGTGCAAAATGCGACATCGTCGCCTGCGGTAACATTCAACTCGCTAAGATCGAAGACGCCTGAGCCTCCGAACCAACGAAAGAAGACATCCCACGTCTTACGATACGCGTCGATTCCTTTTGACTGAACGGGTGGTGGAACATCAAACATTAGGATCTCTGGAGCGTGGTGCCTCATGATTCCTTCAATGTCCTGGGAACGCACAGCCCTCGCCCAATTTTCAATTAGGTCGCGGATCTGAGCTTCATCTGACGTCTTGATTGCGCTGGAACTCATAACAAATACTCCTTTTCGCTTACTGATTTTGGGAACTACTTTTAAGTCGCATCATTTACAGGTTTCGTATTTCGACTCAACCGAATCGCGTACCAGGCGGCGGTCATAAGCCACAAACAATAAATCAACATCACAAGGCGATTCATCCAGCCGCTGATCCTCGTCAGTTTCGCGGCGGAACTAATCGCTAACATGGGGAATATTGGGCGGGCGAGCGAAACTATATCAACGTTCTACCTGAAGCGCTGGACGTTTTCGGACTCGCTAGCCACCGGGCAGATCGGGCTCTCGACAAAGTGAGCACATCGATCGGCTTGCACAAAGTTGAATTCCAACCACGACAGAGATTGAGTAAAAACCCGCCCGTCATTAACAATTGAGCAGATTGAACCACTAAGACACCAAGACACTAATCACTAAAGAGAATAATCACTTTGCGATTGCTACTGATCCCATCGAATTCCACCCATTCGTCAGTGTCGGGCTTCATTCGACGATGTCGGACACGCCATTCACCGACGAGAAGATCAAAGTCTTGCCCGTCAGTCATCTCAGCACGAGTTTGGATCAGCTGGGACAGATCATTGGCAGACCGTGCCGGAGCAAGCTTCGCAAGAGCCGTACCCATCAGTGGGCCAGAGCAGTAAAAACGTGGAGATGGCTCTACTTACTAGGAATTAAAAGAAGTGCGATAGTAATGGGCACCGCACAGTTTGGATGGAATGGTCCTATTTTATAGGAGTTTATGCTATCGGATTGGAATGCGGAGCAGCGGTATCAATGTCAACCGTGTTGGACCACAAATAATTATGTCGCGTCGACTCCGCTCTTAATCCTTTGAAATTTCTAAATCAGGTCGCGAAGTTCAGTTCGCGCAACAGTTTTATGAACCTTGGGTCCGAGCGGAGCACATCAAATTGTTTGTCTGTTTTAAGAAGGAACAAGGAATTAGTATTCCGCTCTTCAAAGGTCTTCGCCAAATATTCGATAGCTTTGTTTTTGTCTCCAAGCTGAAGATAGATGGTTGCGGAGTCGAACGACGAAACGTATTGATGCTTAGACGCCTCTCTCAATTCGTCAATGACCTTCAAAGCCTCGGCCCTCTCTCCCATCGCCGCATAGGATCTGCCTATTCCCTCAAGTCCAAACGTGCTTGGCTTTAGAATTTCCCTGACCTTTTGGAATGCGGCCAAAGCTTTGGCCGGTTCCCCTTTGTACAGATAAGCATAGCCCCTCGCGCCGAGTAGCTTAGCGGCGCCAGGCTCCAATTCGAGAGCTTTCTGGCTCTCCTCTATCGCCCGATCATAATCGCCGGAGCGCACGAAATGAAAAGCAAGATAGTCGGCGATAATTGCCGATGTCGGGTCAAGTTCCTGTGCCTTTTTGAACTCGGACTTAGCTTCGTTGAACCGCCCCAGGTTTGACAATAGATCTCCATATGAGAGACGAACTTGCGCATTATTGGGATTCAATTCGATGGCGCGCTTGATTTCTTTCTCGGCACCAGACCAATCTAAATTATGATGGGCAAGGGCGACGGACAGTGAAGAGTGACCTTCGGCAAGTAATTCGTCCAACGCCACAGCCTTCATCGCCATTTCCTTCATCTTCGGCATTACTTCTTTAGGTGACATCAAAAAAGACATTCCGAAATAGCAATCGGCAAGCCCGGCGTAAGCCAGTGCATAGTCCGGGTCCAATGCTATTGCCTGGTTGAAATACTCGATGCCCTTTCGAAATCCTTCAGCAGTCGATTTGTTGTAGCTGTACCGGCCCCTGAGGTAAAGCTGATACGCCTCAGTGTTGTCGGCGTAACGTTTGGACAGCAGTCTTCTCTCTTCACCCGTCAGTTGTAGCGCTAAGGTCCCTGCCGTTTTTTGCGCGATTGAGCTTTGCACGCTGAGGACGTCTGTCCACTTCTCATCGAACGTTCCAGCCCACAGGGGCGCGGAATCTTTAACGCGTATCAACCGCACCGTAATGCGGATCCGGTCATCCACCTTCTGCACGCTTCCTTCCAGGACTGAATCCACTCCGAGCTCGCGTCCTACCGCAACCGCATCTTTCTGAGAGGCTGTGTACTTACTCACCGAACTGGTAGGCCGTACAATTATCCCCCTGATGTTGCTCAACCTCGTAATAAGCGCGTCAGCCATCCCCAACTCAAGGTACTCGTTGTCTTGTTCTGCGCCTATAGACTTGAATGGAAGCACGGCAATTGTTTTTATCGCAGCCGTTGTCTCAGGCTGCTTCGTCCTGATAGCAATCCAAAAGTAGGAGAGCGCGGCAGCCAGACCAGCCAATATCACGAGAGCGGTCAATGATCTCGTTCTTAGCCTCCCTTTCAACAAGAGGTTTGACCATCGTTCGGCTGCGGACGACTGCAGTGGTGTGACCGGCTCTTCTTCGTCGGGTTTGACTGGAGCGTTCAACTCTACCTCCTGTCCGGCGGTCACATGCGACGTGGGTTGCTCCTGCGCAACGACGCCAATGCCTTCATCAACCACCCGACGGACATTTCCCGTAAAGCGATACCCCTGCCGTGGCACTGTCTCAATATAGCGATGGTCATCCGTCCCATCTCCCAGTGCTTTCCTCAGCATCGAGATGTGCTGCGTGATGTTCGCCTCCTCAACAAAGGCCTCAGGCCAGACCTCCTGCATCAGCTCATCTTTACCCACTAAATGCCCACTGTTTCGCACGAGCACGGTGAGGATCTCAAACGCCTTTGGAGTCAGCGACACCTGCTCCCCCTCGAGTAGCAAGGTTCGTTCAGAGGGATTCAGGCGAAACGGACCGAACACATAAACCTTTGCGGCGGGTTTGGACTTGGCGGGGTTTAGGGTTCTTTGAGACATCCTTGAGAGCCTCTTTTGAAATCTTTCAGTGGCCGTTGAGGACTTTACCGTTGGCCTCTGAATATTGTGGGCGACGAAATGAGTTGTCTACGCACATTTCAACAGTTGTGGCTTCAAGGGCAACAAATCATTGATCAACAAGCCCCAAAGACAAATGGAGAGCACCATGAAGCGAACGAACCTTTTTTGTCTGGCTTTTTTTCTCCTCGCAATAACCACTGCTGCGGCACAAGGCCGGCTCGCACCAGAGACAAAGTCTGCAGCCGCATATTACAACGAGGGCATAAGTCATTACGAGTCGGGTCACAACAAAGAAGCTATCGAATCTTTCCAAATGGCGCTCCGACTCAAACCCAACTACGCCCTGGCCTACAACGGCATCGGCGTAGCATATACCGACTTGAGTTTATGTGGCGAAGCCATCGAGTCTCTCAAGCAGGCGATCCACCTCGAACCGTCAATGGCCGAGGCGCACCGCAACCTTGGGTTTGCATATGTCAGAATGGAGCGGTACCAGGAAGCGATTGAGCCGTATCTCCAAGCGCTCCGTCTCAAACCATCCTATATATATGCGCATAATGATCTCGGTGCAGCGTATGTCAAGTTAGGTCGCTACGAAGAAGCGTTAAAGGAATTCAAGCAGGTAATTGGCTTTGACCCACACTTTGCTGGTGCATTCAACAATTTGGGTTGTGTTTACTTCAGTTTAGGCCGATACAAAGAAGCGATGAGTGCTTATGAGCATGCGATAACTCTTGAACCGGACAATGTCCTGGCTCGCTTCAATCTAGCCGGAGTCTATCTTCATCTTGGTAAGAGGGATGCAGTACTGAAGCAATACATGGTCCTCAAGAATAGTAATCCAGTCCTGGCAAAACAGCTCTACGAGAGTCTGTACTCGCATAAGCTATTTACTGCGGCTAAGTAGGTCCATGTCAGAGACGCGAAAGCGTAATAATAGTACGTAACGCAATTACCAAACCCGTCCTTCGGAACCTTTATGATAATGCACTTGATATCCAAAATTTCTTAATTAAGGTAATAGTCTCATTATTCGGCAGGCCTGCTCTGTACGGAGCAATTCAGAGCGTGCTGCTTTTTCTTTTCCGCCAGCGGCCGCGCGCAACTTCAAGGAGCTCTGAGCATCTGATGTGTATTGACCGAATGGCAAGAACTCTGAGTGGCGTAATCTGGCGTAACAGAAATCGCGATTGTGAGGGCTAAGTAGTTGATAGGTATGGTAGGCGCGTGGGGATTTGAACCCCAGACCCCTACCGTGTCAAGCTCGACGGTGGGCCAACTCTTTTAGAATCAACAAGCACTAAATTTTCGGAGAAAAATTCAACTGCTCGTTCTGCACATTTTTGTGTGCCAAACTGTGTGCCAGCTTTATAACACTTTAGATAGAGGAAAGGCTATTTGTTTTCACGACCGATCAATCAATATCCGCCGGACATGCTCGATATTCGTTTGTGTTCACTAATGTCAAGTATTGATTTGGACCGAGGTTGGCAGAAGAGATCGAACTCCTATCGGTAGCCGAAACTGCGTCTAGTCCGACGTGTGCCCCCGCTGTCAATTACGCCATTAAGCAATCGCAGCACAGGATTAGTGCCGTACCAGTCGAGGACATTGAGGCAGCCATAGTCCTGTCCCAGCCGCAGCCAGTTGTGTCTCGGCATCCCCAACACGTTGCCGATGATCGTGCGGCAGACGCCGCCGTGAGCGACTAGGGCCACAACGCCGTTGTCGTGAGTCATCAGCAACTGGTCTAAGGCGCCTTGCACGCGGGCGGTGAACGTTGCGAATGATTCGCCCTCGGGATATTCGAACGATGCGGGATCTTCGAAAAGTTGGCCGACCCGTTCCGGCGCTTCGTCATGCAGCGAGGCCATCGTGCGGCCTTCCCATCCGCCCATGTCGACCTCACGCCACGCGGAGTTTTCTTGTACTCTCAAATTATTGCGTTTTGCGATTATCTCGCCCGTCATTCTCGCGCGCTGCAAATCGCTGGAATACACGGCGGAGAGTCCTGCCGCGGATAACACTTCCGCCAATTGACGCGCTTGCTCTAGTCCTCGTTCCGACAATGGCGTATTCGTCCGTCCGAGCAGCTTGCCATCTGCTGCTCCTTCTACTTCGCCGTGTCTAATCAGGTATAGGCGCAGTCGTTCTTGGGTGTTCGTTTCATTCATCGAAGAAGATCAAAACGCAGCAGGATCGCTGCCGTCAGGTACAAACCAACTTCCGTGAGTTGGTTCGTCGCGCCTAAGCAATCGCCGGTAATGCCCTGGAGGCGAGCGCGAAAGTATAAGCCGTTAAGGAAAGCCACAAGAGTTGTCACGAACAAAGTTGCAAGAGCAGCTCGCCGAGGGATTAGTAAAAGGACTAAGAACAACGTGACGGTGCCAGCGATAATTTCCAGAACGCCAACTTGCTTAGCTACAAGTTTGCCTTGTCCTTCAGCACGCGCATAAGGCAACCATGCGCAGAGCGGCAGTATCGTCCAGCGCGCAGCCGTGTGCGCGACGATTAGCCAGCGCCAAATCTGGCCTGCCGGTAGCGACGAAAGGAAGTTGAGCTTTCCGAGTACAAGAAAGATCAGCGCTAAGGTGCCGTAGGTTCCGATGAGGCTATCGCGCATGATTTCCAGTACACGATCTTTCGTCCAGCCCCCGCCAAATCCATCAAAGGTATCGGCCAATCCGTCCTCATGAAAACCGTTGGTGATGAACGCAGCGAAAACGATCGCGCAAAGCACCGACGCCGGTACTGGCAGCACGCGTTGCAGCAATACAAAAACCAGCGCTGCTCCGGCGCCCACGATCACGCCAACCAGTGGAAAGAACGCCGCAGCTTTACCGAGTTCTGGTTCAGAACTGTTGAGCGCTCTCGGAACAGGTAGTCGAGTCAGGAACTGAAGGGCAATGAAGAACCGTGGAATCATATCAAGCGCTGGCTCTTAGTCTCTGTTGCTCACTCCCGCATCCGCGAAAGTTGCCATCTCACTAAGCAGCTTCGCCGCAGCATCAATAACGTGCATCGCTAAGGCCGCTCCGGTGCCTTCACCTAGCCTCATCGATAGATCGAGCAGCGCTTGCTCCCCTATGAATTCAATCAAAGCGTTATGCCCGCGTTCTGCCGATCGATGTCCATTGAACAAATAATCACGCGCGTTCGGTTGTAATCTCAGAGCTAGCGCCGCCGCCGACGTACTGATGAAACCATCAGCCACAACCGGCAAATGGTTCGCAGCGGCGCCGAGAACGATTCCGGCCATCACGCCAATTTCCGCTCCACCAACTTTGGCCAGTACGTCTATGGCATCGTCGGCTTTAGGCTTATTGCTTTCGATAGCGCGATGTATTACCTCGATTTTGTGAGCCAGACCAGCATCATCAATACCAGTTCCTCTGCCAGTCACCGTTTCTGGATCGCACTTGAGCAGAACGGCAGTGATAGCGCTCGCCGCCGTGGTATTTCCAATACCCATTTCACCAATACCAAGGAGGTTGATTCCATCGTTGGCAGCGGCCTGCGCTAACTCGATACCTTTCACTAGACACGCTTCGGCTTCAAGGCGTGTCATCGCCGGGCCAACTGCGAAGTTGGCCGTGCCACGCATTACCTTTGCCTGAATTAAGTCAGAACGATCGCTAAGATCCGCATCGACGCCGGCGTCAACAACCCTTACTTCGATTCCTCCAGCACGACCCAACACATTGATGGCGGCGCCGCCTCGCAAAAAGTTGTCAACCATCTGGGGCGTGACTTCGCGCGGATAGGCACTAACGCCCTCGATCGTTACCCCGTGATCTCCGACGACGACATAGATTCGCTTCTTCGTTACGACGGGGGTGGCGGTCCGTTGAATCGCGGCCAGGCGGTTGGCGATCTCTTCGAGGCGTCCAAGGCTGCCCGGTGGTTTCGTGAGGGTCAGTTGTCTTTCGCGGGCCGCGCTCAGCCACACCTGATCCACCGGTTTAGTCTGCCGACATACTTGCGCGATGAGCGAAGATGGGTTGTCCATTGTTTGATACGAGCTACGGTAAATCCCGCCTCAAGCAGTTGGCTTCAATTGCAAAGGCAAACCGGCAATAAGGAGATAGGACTCATCGGCAGCTGCTGCGAACTCCTGGTTCACCCGTCCGAGCAAGTCTCGGAACACTCGCCCGAGGCTTGTGTCGGGAACCACGCCTAGTCCCACCTCATTCGACACGCAAATGATCGTTTGCTGCCGGGTACGCGCGAGTGTCAGAAAGTTGCGAGTAATGCGGCGCACGAACTGCTCGCACTCATGCTCATCTTCATGGCGCATAAGCCAATTGGAAACGAACAACGTCAGGCAATCGACGATTACGATTCGAGCCTCACTCGCTTGTCTGAGTGCCTCATCAATCTGACAAGGCTCTTCAATCGTGTGCCAGTTGGTCGGCCTTTCCGCACGATGGCGCGCAATTCGTTTCGTCATGTCTTCGTCTAACCCTTGCGCGGTGGCGATGAAACAAACCTTATCACCGGAAGCGCGTTCGCCGTCCTGCGCCAGTCTCATGGCGTAGGCGCTCTTACCGGCTCGCGCCCCGCCGAGAAGCAGAATCATCCGACCAGCTGCGTTTACGCTTTGGGACATAAATCTACCGATCGCTACTAGACAGCTGCGTGCTCGACCGGTTTGTCTGGAGGCGGCAGACCGAGCGCCGCGTCCGTTTTTTCCTTTGGCAGCAAGACTCGTTCAATCTGTTGATTCACTGTGTGCGCAAGGATCGCGTGCAATTGGCGCAATCCTTCCGTCAACGCTGCCGGGCCAGGTTGCAGGATATATGCTGACTTAACTTCATAAATATCATTGCTACGGATAGCGCTTATCTGGTCCCAACCGTCGCGCTTGCGAATCCATTCTTTCTTTACCGCGCGACCACACCACGAACCAATGATGACTTCGGGGTCTTTCACGATTACGTCAACCGGGTTAACGATTCTATTCTTGGCAGATTGGTGTTTGCGCAGCTCGGGAAAGATGCATTCGCCGCCTGCCGTTTCGATTAACTCTTCAACCCAACAAATTCCGGAGATAAGCGGCTCGTACCATTCTTCGAACAGGACTCTCGGACGATGAGCGAAGCGCGAGGCCGAGTCGCGAATAGCATCCAACTCACCCTGCAACAACCCAACCAGCGCCCGAGCTTTGTCTTCGCTCCCGACGATACGTCCAACAGTCAAGATCATCTCGAGGATCTCCACGATGCTGCGCTGATTAAAAGTCATCACTGTTACGCCGCGCCGAGTCAGCTCAGCCGCGATGTCGGCTTGCAGATCGGAGAACGCAAAAACCAGATCCGGCTCCAGCGCGAGAATCTTGTCGAACTTCGCATTGATGAATGCGGAGACCTTCGGCTTTAAGCGCGCCTCAGGAGGTCGCACGGTGTAGCCCGACACACCGACAATTCGCCCTTGCTCGCCGAGGAGATATAGCGTCTCGGTTGTCTCTTCAGTAAGACAGATGATGCGTCGCGGGTACGAAGTTAAATGGTCAATCATGCGCGTTCGCGTTGATCTCCGATGTTGAGTTTGTGGCTGCTGCTTTCTCTAGACACGCGCGGCACAGGCAGTTTCTGTACTTCGCGCGCAATTCCTGCCTGGTTTCATCACTCAACTTGATTTCGCCGCACCAGCAACCCTTGCCTAAGGCAATTTCGCATGCGAATGTCTCACCGCAGGCTTCACACGCCTGGGATTTTCGCAACACAGGCAGCTTGAGACCGATTTGCTTCAGCAGTTTCATTCTTTCAACTCCGCTCATTTACTTTGAGCCACTCCTCAATCAAGCAAACCAATCGAACGTTGTCGGAGCTTGAGCGAACGGCCAAACGTATGAATGCTTCTCCGAGTCCGTGAAATGAATCGCAGCGCCTAATCAGAATCCGTTCTGATTCCAGCGAATTTTGTAAACCTCCGCCTGAACCGCGAGGCAGTTTGGCCAGCAGGAAGTTAGCGGCTGAAGGTAAAACCTGTAAGCCGATACCGCGCAGAGCGCCTGCGAATTCTTCACGCGCCACGGCATTGGCGCGGCGAGATTCCACCTCGAACTCATCTTCGTCCAGGGCAACACTTCCGGCTTCCAGCGCGACCGATGATACCGACCAAGGATCGATCTGCTCTCTAATCCTTCCCGCCAACTTGGCGGCGCAGACGGCATAGCCAATGCGAAGACCGGGCATCGCGTAAAACTTTGTGAGTGAGCGCAGCACGATTAAATGGGGTTTTGTCGCTGCCAGGGAAACCAAGCTCGCTTGCGGCGCATAGTCGATGAAAGCTTCATCAAGCAACACCGTAGCGTTGTACTCTTCCGCTGCGTCAATTAACGAAAGGAGAGCATCTCTTGGATACAAAGCGCCCGTCGGGTTGTGAGGGGGGTTTAAGATCACTAAATCGAATTGTCGCTCTTTGACAGTGCGCACGAGGCTCGCAAAATCAGGCGTGAAGCCTCTCTCTTCGGTAAGAAGGGCGGTTGTTATTTTAGCGTTCACTGCGGCGGAGGCGCGCGCATATTCAACGAAGGCTGGCTCAAGTATGAGCACCCTTTTGGGAGAGAGGGCATGCATGACCGCGAAAATCAGAGACGCCGCTCCGCTGCCAACTACTATTTCATCCGGCATTAGACGGTATTTGTTCGCTATTGCGCTGACGAAATTGTGAGGGTCCGGATAGACTCGGAGGCTAATCGGCGTGAGCGCATTTGCTATTGCGGAGAGAACTCCTTGCGGCGGACCAAGTGGATTGATGTTCGCGCTGAAATCCAGAACTTGGTGGGGTTCGATTCCCCAACGGCGGGCAGCTTCGTACACTCTTCCGCCGTGCTCGCCGTGAATCGGCTGCGCCCTGCTCG
>JBKOYD010000101.1:0-53328 GCA_046725195.1 Acidobacteriota bacterium
GAACGGGGCGTGTTTCGCAACGCCGGCAGGCGAGACGCCTGCGGTCCCAGTAAGCGGGCCCTGCTACCCTACGGTCACTGCTTCTTGAAGATGCGCTTTGCCTCGTAGGAAACGTTTGGATTGTCAACGTACATGTCGATGACCAATTCTCCCTGACTGGAGATGGTCCACTTCCTCACAACCTGGCTCGTAACTGGACCCTTCGGAGACTCAGAAGTCGTCACTTCAGTTACAATGATTCCGTTCCCGCCCGGTAACCAGTTTGCGGTCCGTTTTCCAGTTGCTGGAGGCTGCCCCGGTTGTACCTGGGGAGTGAATTCGTGCTCCTTGCCGTCGAGAATATAGGTGTCTTTTACCACTCTCTCATTGTCGGGCTGTATAAGTTTAGTTTCCAGCTCGATTCGATCCTCAGTTTGAGTGATAGTGAGGGTTTGGTTCATGTTTCCAGGAAGGCCAAAACTTCGAGCTCGATCCATTGTCCAGCTGCCGCTGAAGTTTGGCTTTGTGACTGCTATAGCGAGCAGAAAGAACCCGGGAATCATCGCGCCAGCAATCAAGATCTTCTGAGTCATCTTCCGTTCTCCTTTTTTGAACAACAGCAAAAGAGCAACGCGTTAACTGGATGTAGATTCCTTTGGTCGAATCCTGACTAACGAAAGAAGTGGTCCCGTCATAAAGGTCGTGACGAGCGCCATTAACACCATCATCGCGAAAATGCGCCCTGATAGAATACCAAGATCGTACCCAATATTCAGTACGACGAGTTCAACCAAACCTCGTGTATTCATCAGAACGCCGATGGAGAATGATTGCGACCAGTTCATGCCGGTCCAGCGACTCATTAACATGCTGCCCCCAAGCTTGCCTGCGATCGCAACCAAAATTATCACCGCACACATGAGCCAGCTTTGCCAGTCGTTAAGTAGATTGATCTGGGTACGCAAACCAGTAAAGGCAAAAAAGAGTGGAAGCAAAGCAGCTGAGCTGAAAGTCTCGAGTTTCTCCTTGAGAAAGGTCCTGAAATCGATCGATGAGGGCATCACCACACCCGCCACAAACCCTCCGAACAGAGCGTGAATCCCTATGGTCTCCGTGATCAGAGCGCAGGCCAAAACAAATACAAGCATTGCAGCGACTAATTGTCGACTGTGACTTTGAAGATGGGCTTTCTCTGTAAACATTCGGCCGAGCTTGGGACGAATCAAGAAGAGCATGCCGCAGACGAAAAGAAGCGTGAAAACGATCGTCATAAACGAGACTGCTATTCCGCTCGCCTTCACGAGCGCAATCACAAGTGCAAGGATGCACCAGGCAGTGACGTCATCAACTGCCGCACAGGTGATGGCGATGGAGCCCAGATGAGTTTGCGAGATTCCCCGATCTTCAAGGATCCGGGCCAGCACTGGAAACGCAGTGATGCTCATCGCGACTCCGATGAATAACGCAAAAGCGTTGAAAGACGTGCTGGGCGTTGCCAGCTCCTGGTAAAGAAACAGCGACAGCGCCGCGCCGAGAAGAAAGGGAACGATGATGCTCGCATGGCTAATCATGACTGCAGCTGAGCCTCTCTCTCGCAGATGTCTGATGTTTAGTTCCATACCCACAACGAACATAAAGAGGACCACTCCGATTTGGCTGAGCAGTCGAAGTGTCTCCAGTGAGGGTGATGGAAAGAGAAACGACATAGCCTGAGGGTAAAGCAGACCCAGCATGGATGGGCCAAGAACAATTCCGGCTACCATCTCTCCCAATACAGGAGGTTGGCCAATCCGTCTGAAGAGCTTACTGAAAAGGCGCGCGACAATGATGATTACGATTATTTGCGTAAATAGAATACTCAGCGGACTTCTGAGGTTTCCCCATATAACTTTATCGACTGACGTTTCTGTGGACGTATCTATACGGGTGTCAGCACCGACCGCGCTCGGTTGCGTACGTGGCTTGGCTGAATCAAGGCGCGAACCGGCTACGAGGATCAGCCAGACTCCGGCTACGAAGAATAGGAGCAGGAAGAGGTAAGGCAAATAGTTCCTGCCATCCGAAAAACTGAATCGAAACTTAGGGGGCATCGGTTCTCAAGTATTGCAGTCGCTCCATTGGACCTAAATAGCTCATGACCTATTAGCAGAAATAGTTTTCCGATACAACGCCATACTGGAGAGACGCAACATACTGAACGAGTAGCGCGTATTACCCCGCGGAGATCGCGCTGATCGGCCCCCGTGTGTATCAGGGCTTCGAGTAGCTCAATTGCTGATCCGGCAGTAATGATGCTAATTTTGCTGAGTAGAGTTGAGCCGGACCGCCAGAATCCTGTTTGTTAAGAGTCGCTCAAGCCAAACTCCCAGCATATAGAAATATTTTTTGGGATCTGGCACGTCGTGTCCGCCAGAAAGAGAGTCAATGACGGTAGACATTGCCCAAACCAGAACTGAAGTAGGCAATTACTTTGTCTCAAACTATCCGCCATTCTCTCAGTGGAAGCCCGAGTTTGTGCCTGAAGCCCTCGATGCTTTGGATCAAGCTCCGCGAGTTGACGATCCTCTCGGTCTGTACATACACATCCCATTCTGTCGGAAGCGATGTCTCTTCTGCTACTTCAAAGTTTATACGGATAAAAATGCATCAGAGATCGAAGTCTATCTGGATGCCCTGATTAAGGAGAATGAGCTCTACAGTCACACGCGCGCCTTTCAGGGACGACGGCTGCGATTTGCATACTTCGGCGGGGGCACGCCCTCTTACATCAGTGACAAACAATTACGCTACCTGGTTGACGGCCTAAATCGTCATGTGAGTTGGCGAAACGCGGAGGAAGTGACCTTTGAATGTGAGCCCGGAACTTTGCAAAAATCGAAGTTGGAAACACTTAAGAGCATTGGTGTTACGCGGCTCAGTCTTGGTATTGAACACTTCGACGACGAGATCCTGGCTACCAACGGGAGGGCGCATTTATCACCTGAGGTCTATCGCGCTTACGAGTGGGCACGCGAAGTGGACTTTCCACAGATTAATGTCGATCTAATCGCGGGGATGATGGGGGAGTCGGAAGAAAAATGGCGTGAAACTGTTCGGCGAACAATCGAGTTGCAGCCCGACTCCGTAACCATCTACCAGATGGAATTGCCGTATAACACAATCATCTCCCAGGATATGTTGAAGAAGGGCATCACGTCTCCGATCGCGGACTGGGAGACAAAACGTCGATGGCTTAATTACGCTTTTGAAAAGTTTCAAGAGCACGATTACGAAATAGCCAGCACTTACACCGTGGCAACGAAGAAGAAGACTTGCCGGTTTATTTATACAGACGCACTCTGGCATGGTGGTGACATGATTGGCCTCGGGGTTTCTTCGTTCTCTCATTTCGGCGGAGTGAATTTTCAGAACGCGCATAACTTCGAAGAGTATGTTCGCCTACTTAACGAAGACAGGTTGCCACTGTTTCGGGCGGTTTCGCTAACGCAGAAACAGAAAATCATTCGTGAGATGATTCTGCAATTAAAGACCGGGTCAATAGATACTGGTTACTTTCGGAAGAAGTTTGACGTGGACGTTTGGGATGAATTCCGCCCAGTCTACGAAGACTTAGATGCCAGGAACTTGCTTCGGCGGAACAACGGCGACATTTCACTTACTCGCCGCGGGCTTTTGGAAGTGGATCACTTCCTTTTGGAGTTTTTTGAACCTGAACTGAGAACTGTACGCTACGCATGAATACAAACAATTTTGAAGTCATAGTAATGGGTGGTGGTCCTGCTGGTAGTTCGGTTGCCAGCATCCTTGCGCGCGAGGGACGCCAGGTCATCCTGTTTGAAAAGGAAATATTTCCCCGCCATCACATCGGCGAATCGCTGATGACTGATACTTATTGGACTTTCCGCCGTATGGGAATACTTGAAAAACTTAAGGAAAGTCCTTTCGTTCGAAAGTACAGTGTCCAGTTTGCAAATCCTGCCGGGAAAGAGTCGCGGCCATTCTATTTCTTTGAAGCGGTGCATCACGAAAGCGCCGTTACCTGGCAAGTTACCCGAGCGCAGTTTGATCACTTGCTAATCAATCATGCCGCGGAGCAAGGCGCCGTGGTTCACCAGGGAGTCGCCGTGAGGCAGGTCCTTTTTGACGGAGACCAGGCAATCGGCGTCGAAGTGCAGATGCAAGATGGGTCGCGTGAGAAGTTTTTCGCCAAGGTCGTAGTTGACGCCACGGGCCAGAGCGCGATGCTCTCGAACAAGTTTCGCTGGCGCGTGCGGGATCCTAAGCTCAAAAAGGCGGTCCTATATTCGTACTTTAAAGGGGCGCACCGCGAACCTGATCTCAATGGTGGTGCGACCCTCGTTTTACGGACGCAACTGGGAAGTGGCGGATGGTTCTGGTATATACCCCTCGAAAATGACATTACCAGCGTTGGCATCGTAGCTGATCCCGAATACCTGCTTAAGAATCGCGGCCAGGATCTCGCAAAGATCTTTCAGGAAGAGATCGATAAATGTGAACCCTGCCGGCGCCGTGTCGCCGTAGGTACCAGAGTCGACAAAATCTACTCCATTCTCGACTACTCTTATCGCTCAAAACAGAACTCTGGAAATGGATTTATCCTGATTGGTGATGCCTACGGATTTCTTGATCCAATCTATTCGTCGGGGGTGCTCTTGGCTCTCAAGATGGCTGAGTTGGCGGCTGACGCAATTCACGATTGCTTCAATCACGACGACTTCTCAGCCGAGCGACTCGGACAGTATCAAGCGAAACTTGATCGTGGCATCGAATCCATGCGCAAGCTTGTGTACGCCTTCTACAATGATGGGTTCAGCTTTGCCGGATTCCTGCGCAAGTATCCGGAAGAACGAGTCCACATCATCAATCTGCTAATTGGGGATGTATTTAAGGAAGGCGTCGATCAGGTGTACGGACCGATGTCTGAGTTTGCCGAAATTCCGCCGCCGCTTTACGAGCAACTCGATGGCTCGCCTTTGGAGGTAGAAACGCCAACGGCTGAGGAATCGGACATTCTTCTTTCAGCGAAGTATATGTACTTTGACGATAGACCAGGCTTACCTGAAGCGGGAGACTAAAAAAGAAATCATTTGCCATATGACATTTGACATTTTTCATTTGTCATTTTCGGCAGATGGTCTTTGGACTTTAGTCTTTGGCCTTTGATAATAACGAACGCTTCTATAGCCTACCCAAGACCCAAGACCCAAGACCAAAAGCCAAAGACCATCTGCCAAATGAAAAATGAAAAATTTCAAATGTCATATGGCAAATGATTTCTCTTTCCCACTCCGTTCAAAAAACTACCATTCAAACCTAGAAAAGTATCTTCACTCCAAACTGAATGTGTCGGGGATCACGCGCGGAGGAGATCCGTCCGAATGTAGGAGAACCCAGAAAGTTATCCGGTAAGTTGAAGTTCGGGTGGTTGAAGAGATTGAACACCTCAGCGCGAAACTGCAGATTAAAACGCTCCGACAGCGCGGTGTTCTTCATTAGCGACGCATTTACATTCTGAAAGCCCGGCCCATCAAGAATATTTCTTCCTGCGTTGCCGAAAGTTCCAGGTGCCGGAAACGCGAAAGCAGCAGTATTGAACCACCGCTCCGGCGTGCGCGAGCTCAAGTCCGGATTACCGACAACGTTCGGCCGATCATTCGCGCCGAAGCCGAGAATTGAACGGCCCGTTCCGCTGTTGTCTATCTCAGAAAGCAGAGCCACGGTGAAAGGCCGCCCCGTCTGCAGCGTAACAATCCCAAAAGTTTCCCAACCCGTCAGAATCGTCGAAAGCCAACCATTGTCGGCAAGATAATTACGACCTTTTCCGATTGGAAACGCGTACGAGTAGCTCACCGACAGTCTATGGCGCACATCGAAGTTCGAACGTCCGCGTTCAGCTGCCACGTCATAACTATTCTGCGGAAAATTTGGGTCTCCAGCGCTTGTAAAGAAGTTGGAGGCGTCGTCGATCGACTTCGACCAGGTATAAGACGCAAGTGCGCTGAAACCACGAGAAAGGCGTTGCTGGAAGCGAGCTTGAAGAGCGTTGTAACTCGAATTGGCGCGCGATTCGAGAAGATCGATGTCGTCAAAACGCGGATCGGGTCGGGGTACAAAAGGTAGACCGGGTCGCAAAACGCTCGGCTGTGGCTGATTAATGTCGCGAGCGGTCAACAGTTTTGTTCCCTTCGAGCCCACATAGGCAAGTTCGAGAACAGCCTTATTTCCGATTTGCCGTTCGACATTGAAGTTCCAATGCTGCATGTAGCCTGTGCGAAGATCGCGCTGGATGGCGAGGGCTGAATCAGGCAAGGGAAATGGAAAGAATGCGGGAAATGGATTGTCCAGAGTCAACGGCAATCCCGGCAATGAAAAGAAGATATTGTTATCGAAGTACGGAGAGTTGAAGTAAAGAGCTTCTGCCGGTGCCAGAGGCGACTGGTCGTAGTAAATGCCATAACCGCCACGAAGAACTGTCGCCTGGTCTTCTCCAACTGTCCACGCAAAACCGACACGAGGAGCGAAGTTGTTCTTGTCTGCGTCAAACCCACTGCGCGGGATTCCGTTTGTTCCAACTGCGACCAAACTCCTCGTTGTGACGTCGTACACATTCGCTCGATCCTGAGCGTCAACTGGAGGTGAGTTGTATTCGTAACGCAAGCCCCCAATCAGAGTGAGTTGAGGCGTGATGCGATAGCTATCATTGATGAAGAAGTTGTAACTCTCTGTGCGAATCTGTTGCGGGTTGTCGACGCGCGCAACGCTGGTTAGCAGCGGGAGGCCCAACAATAGATCTCCGAGGGCGTTGCCGGTTATTTGGGCAAATGGTGAAAACTGCAGGCGCCCTCGTGATTCGACATCTCGGAAAGCATTTTGTTGTGAGAAGCGCAGATCAGCACCGAATTTGATCAGGTGATCGCCATGTACATAACTGGCATTATTGAGCACCTGATAAACATTAGTAACGCTGTTCTGTGGATTGTTACCTTCGTCACCAAGAGGTGAAAAGCCAGTTAGCGAAATGAAGCTAAGGCCAGCGTCGCGGTCGCGTGGAGAAATTGTAGGTAAGCCGACTTGAGAGTTCACTGTACTCGCCTGTTGTGTTACTGACGCTGCCACCCGACTAAACGCGACACGAGTTTCATTTACCAGGTTCGGTGTTAGGACGAGTGTGAAAGCGCCCATCGCGTTCTGGCTGCGTCGCTTCACTGTGTCGCCAAATCCGGGCACTAACGAGAATGTCGGACCGGTGAACGGTTCGAACAGATCGCGATCACCAAAACTATACCGGAACGTCAGGTCGGCCTTGGTGGTAAGACGGTGATCGACTCGAGCGTCAAAACTATCGTTGTCATCTCGGAGTGTGGGTGACGAAACGAAGTTTTGGAACGCCACATTTCGATTCGGCAGAGGATAAAGCGCAGCGATGGCGCTTCCCACTGCGTTTATCCTTGCCGGCTGTATGGTGCCTCCGAGGAATGGCTGTTGGGTAAACGGGTCAATTGGAACTCCGAACAGACTCTGCGTGAAATTGCCTGCACGCTCCTGAGCGGTTGGCACATTTGTTACGCGGGTAATGCCTTCGCGGGCACGGGTGCCTTCATAGTCTCCAAAGAAGAAGGTGCGGTCTCGCTTAATTGGCCCACCAAAAGATCCGCCGAACTGGTTGCGAATGTATTTTGGCTTTGGTTCCGATGCCGGCGCAAAATAATTTCGCGCGTCAAGCGCAGCGTTCCGCATAAACTCGAACAGTGAGCCATGAAAATCATTTGACCCGGAATTCAGAATGACGTTCACCTGCGCGCCAGGATTGCGACCAAACGAGGCGTCGTAAGTGCTAGTAAGCATCTCGAACTCGCGGATAGCATCGACCGACGGACGTACGCCAAATGTGTTCAATTTGGGGTCGATGTTGTAAACACCGTCTAGCAGGAAGTTGTTGGCGTCCTCACGCGCACCGTTAACACTGAACGCGAAATCACCGCGGGTTGAACCCGCCGATCCTTGCGCCGGCGGAACTGCTCCTGGAACAAGCAGACTAAGTTCGTAGAAGTTTCTCCCATCGAGCGGCAGACCCTTGATTTGCCGGTTCTCAATTACAGTGCCGAGTGACGGCGAGTCCCTTTTTAAGTGGGCCTCGTACGTAGAATCGATTCCAACGATATCGGGTCCACTAAGGACGAGTGTCACATCTGTTCTTTGCTCTTGATTAACAAATAGCTCGATCCGCTCATTGTGTTTCTGAAAGGAGCTCATAACTACTTCCAACTCATACACACCCGGAGCAAGTGAGGAGATCGCATACTCACCATCATTCCCACTCGAGACTGTACGCGTCTCACCAGTGGCAACGTTGGTCAAAGCTACTTTGGCCCCTGGAATTGCTGCATGATTCGGGTCGTAAATAGTTCCGCGTATCGACGCACGAAGTGTTTGCGCTGCGGTGGAAGCGGACAAGAGAAGGGGCAAAACTAGAAGAAAGAGGCTGCGATAGTTCGACTTCAAGATTTGATGCTCCCAGTTCGAGATTTTGGATGGACGCCCTGAGTGTTTTGGAGACCTTAACAAATGACTCCTTGTCATGTCTAAGCGGGGATTAAACTTCGAGCAACCGAATTACTAATTGTCTATTCAAACTGTGAAACTGACTGTTAGAATGCCGCCGTCCATCAGTACGAGGCGCGTCTCAAAGATGAAGAGATTACGGTAAAAGTCTCTTGTGAGTTTCAGTTTGATCATTCGCTTTCTTTTAAAATTCGATTCGATTCTTCGGAGGTCCTGATGCTCTGGATCATTTTCGCACTTGGCGCCGCGCTGTCGTGGGGATTGTATGGTCCCGCCCTGCATCGTGGACAAGTCGAGCTCGGTAACCCGATGCGTGCTTTGTTGTGCGTAGGAATTGCTTACTTTCTAATTGGAGTTCTTGTTCCTGTCGTAACACTTTCTTATCAGGGCGAGCTGCACAGTTTCTCCATGAAAGGCTCCATAGGCGCAACAATAGCAGGAGTGCTGGGTGCAGCTGGCGCCGTTTGCATTATCTTCGCTTTCAAGTCGGGCGGCCTGCCGACGTATGTTATGCCGCTTGTTTTTGCCGGCGCGCCATTGGTCAACGTTCTGTATTCGATGTGGCTGCATCCTCCCAAGACGTCACCGAATCCGTTGCTTTACGTCGGCTTTGTACTGGCAGCATTAGGTGGTGGCTTGGTGCTCTATTTCAAGCCACAGTCTTAAACGAACAAGAACTTCGTGTCTCCCCAAGGTCTTTTGTACACGAAGGAGATCTGAGAGATGAAAACCAAGCGGGTGTTATTACCTGGAATCGTCGCCTTGCTGAGCCTGGCCCATCAAGCCGTAGCCCAGTCGTCCGCGAACTGGCCGCAATGGCGTGGTCCAAATCGTGATGGTATTTCCAGGGAGACGGGGCTTCTCAAACAGTGGCCGGCGGAGGGACCACCATTGGCCTGGAAAGCCTCCGGCGCAGGTCGGGGATACTCCTCGTTTTCCATCGCAAACGGCCGACTGTTCACAATGGGATTGCGTGGAGATCGCGAGTTCATCATCGCGTTTGACGTCGCCACAGGAAAAGAGGTCTGGGCGACACCTCATGGCAAAGCCTTTCGTAGCGATCGAGGCGACGGTCCGCGAGGTACGCCAACGATTGATGGAGATCGACTTTACGCACTTGGGGGCAATGGAGACCTTTCTTGTGTTGACGTGCGAACGGGTCGCATCGTCTGGACCAAGAATGTGCTTAAGGAATTTGGCGGGTCAAATATCAAGTGGGGTATCAGCGAGTCACCCCTGGTCATGGGAGATAGGCTGTTGGTCAATCCCGGCGGGCCTGGAGCTTCCATTGTTGCGTTGAATAAAGGTGATGGTGCACTGATTTGGAAAAGTCAGAGTGACGAGGCCGGTTACTCATCAGCAATCCCCGTTGAGGTAAACGGGACAACGCAAGTGGTTTTCTTTACTGGGAATCGCGGTGTGGGCCTCGACCCACGCGATGGACGCTTGTTATGGGAGTATGCGCGCCCGTCAAACGATGTCGCGAATGTGGCCACTCCCATCGCGCGAGCCAACCGTGTGTTTCTGTCTTCTGATTATGGAACTGGCGGCGGCTTAGTTGAGATCAAAGCTGATGGAAAAGCGCAAGAGGTGTATTTCACCAAAGAGATGCGCAACCATCACAGTAGCTCTGTGCTAATTGGAGATTACTTGTACGGTTTCTCGAGCGCGATACTTACTGCCATGAAGTTTGACACCGGAGACATTGCCTGGCGCAATCGTGCTGTGGGCAAGGGATCGCTTGTGTACGCTGATGGCAATCTATATTGCTTTAGCGAAAACGGCGTTGTCGGGTTAGTCGAAGCAACGCCCACCGGTTACCACGAGAAGGGCCGCTTCCGAATCCCGCAAGACTCATTGCCAACCTGGACTCATCCTGTTGTTGCAGGTGGGCGTTTGTATCTGCGTGATCAAGACACCATTTACGCCTTCGACGTGCGTGAGAAGAAGTAGCTCTGATCGGGACCGGGGTTCCAGTAATGAGTGGCACTACAAATGGAAGCTACTACTAAACTAAAAGGTAACGACGGTACCCTTTAGTGAGTACGTCCAATTCACCAGGCACCTTTTTTGCCGGACCGCGGGCGTCCCGCCCACCAACCTCACGCTACAAGTAGGATCAGAATTGTGGGCGCTGCCCTTGGAAAGCCGTAACGCGTCTGCTCCGAACCGTGGCGGGCGAGACGCCCGCGGTCCCAGTTCCGCGTCTTAGTACAAATGGAAGCTACTAATAAGGGGGTAACGCCGATACGCCTTAGTGGCTACTTCCGATTGATCACACACCTCTTTTGTCGGACCGCGGGCGTCCCGCCCGCCAACCTCACGCTACAAGTAGGATTAAAATTGTGGGCGCCGCCCATGAAAGCCGAAGCGTGTCTGTTCCGAACCGTGGTGGGCGAGACGCCCGCGGTCCCAGTTTCGGGCCGCCTATCGCTTTGCTTGTTTCAAATAGTCGCGAGCTTCGCGCAACTCTACTAGCCCCTCGTCGGCTTGTTTCCACTGATCGATAAGTTTCGCGTAGGTACTGGATGCCGTTGACTGGTCTCCGGCCTGAGCAGCCGCACGAGCTGCACCTAGCAGCGAACGAGCGCGATTCGGTTGTCTCATCAGCGCCACTTTAAATTTTTCCGACGCCTCCCTTGGCTTGCCTGCCCGTAAAAGAATCTCGCCAAAAAGTTCATGAGATGGTTTGATCAGTGCAGGAGGACCGGAAGGTGCACCCCTTTCTTCCTCAAGTGTGGTTGCCTTAGTCATCAACTCAATTGCTTTGGCGTGTTCATTCTTTATTGAAGCAGCCAATGCAGCAATCTCTAATTCTCTAATTTCAAGAGCTGCAGATCTATCGGTGTTGACGCCAGGCCGAAGAGCTCTCAAAGCGGCAAGGCTAACTTCGGCATCAGTCGAACCGGTCGCAGCACTTGCCAAGCCGCGTACGAAAACCGGCAATGTCTGGTTTACCATTGAGTATCGCACTGTTGCCGATCCATCGCCCGTTGTCGCGGAAGTGCCGTGTCCACCATGGCCACCTGTACTCATTGCTGGCTGACCTGAAACGGCTTGGGTGGCTGTAATCGGCGGGAAAAGTTCGCCACTCAATTTCCATCGTTCGGTTTCGACAACAAAGGCTGCGGCCATGTTGGCGTAGTTGTTCTCGTAGTAATCAGGACGGAGCTTGTTGTCGTACTTCGACTCCGACATAACCTTCTTCATCAATGCGAGCAACTGCTCTGCCTTGTTGTACCGGCCCTGTTGCAAGTAAACGTAGAGCAACCAGTGGAGGCTGTGGTAGTCGCGTACGCTGACAGGTAGATTCTTTCTCTTCATCCATGCGTCAGACGATTCCCATGCTGACTCATTCGACGCAGCGGCTTCCGGCCACATTCCCAGTTGTAAAAAAATATGCGACGGCATGTGGCGCGCGTGATGAGCTTCAGGCGCGATATCAGCGTAACGACGAGCCGCCGAAAGCGCGAGGATAGCGTGATCGGGATCGTCGAAGGCGTGAATGATGTAGTGAGCTGCGCCCGGGTGGTTGGGATTCTTCTGATAGACGTCAAGCGCAATAGCTCCGGCCTGAGCCTGCAGGCGATAACTCTTATCGTCAGCTTTCACTAGTCCGAGAAGGGACAAGGAATAGAACGCCGCCGCATCGAGATCGTTAGGGTAGTCGCGGTAGATTTTTTCCATGGCAGCGGAATAGCCTGCATCGCGAGCTCGCTTGTCACCGTCGCCGTACAGGACTTTAACGGCCTTCAAGTATGCACGTTCTCTCTCGGTTAGTTTTGGAATTTCCCTAATCTTGCTGATTACCTGACGGGCCGCCGCGGTGTCTTGTTCGGACCAGAGCGGGTGATTGTAGGTCATCGCTTCGCCCCAATAGCCCATCATGAATTCGGGGTCGATTTTGGTTGATTCGCGAAAAGCATCGAGGGCCTCTTCGTACCAGAACGAATGAAGCGCCGCCAAGCCGCGCAAAAACAGAGCCTCAGCTTTTTGTGAACCAGAGGTTGGAAACTCAACTCGACCAAGTTGGGATTGCTGTGCGCTTAAGTTAACAGGTAGCGCCACTAACATGATGACCAATAGCATTGACGAACGCCACATCGCATTACTCCCGCAATATAGAAAAGGCAGTCCAGAATTTCGCAATTCCGCAATTCCGCAATTTCCACCCTACTTCTTCCCGATGCAGTAGAGATATTGTGCTGTTCGAATGAAGATCTTGCCGTCGGAAATTGCGGGTGAGCTGAGACAGTAGTCGTTCAGTGGATTCTCAGCCAGAATCTCAAACTTTGGCCCAGCCTGGACAACCGTCGTTAACCCATCTTCATTAGTGACGTATATCTTTCCATCTGCCAACACAGGCGAGCCACTGTAAGTTCCCGGCTTTATGCGCTGTTGCCCGTAAACTTCAACGCCGGTCCTCGCATCGAGGCACCACATGATGCCGCGGTCGTTGACGACATAAAAATACTTTCCGTCGGTTACCGGTGTAGGCACATCTGGTCCGTTCGCCGTTGACCACAATACATGCGAATTAGTGACGTCGCCACGTCCCCCAGCTCGGAGTGCGAGCAAAGGTTTTACACGGGTTGGCGCGTATATGATGTCGTTAAAAATTATTGGCGAAGCGATTATGCGATAGAAGGGATTGTTTTCAGGATTGAGACCATTGGCGCGCCAGATCTCCTTTCCGGTGGCCGGCTCATGACCAGTTACGCAATCGCCTCCAGTGATCACGATTTCTGTCGATTTACCATAACGTAGCAGTCCCGGTGTTGTATACGAATCGGGCGATTCGCGGATCGCGTTAGTCGGACGGTCCACCTTCCACAATGTCTTGCCGGTCTTCTTGTCGATTCGCATGACATAGGACGGATCGTCCGTCTTCATGCCATGTAAGACTTGCACGTACAAAGAGTCTTCAAACAATAGAGGTGAAGAAGCATAGCCCCAGTTAAGCCCAAACTCTCCGTAATCTTTCTGAATGTCTCTAGCCCACAATTCTCTGCCATTAAAGTCGAAGCCTTTGAGCACGCCAGTTCCCGTCATGACGTAAACCGAGCTGCCGTCAGTGACCGGGGACGGCGAGGACATGTTTTGCTTGCGCATTTTTACGTTGCCGCCGCCAAGCGGTTTCTTCCACAGAGCCTCGCCTTTGGACTTGTCGACACACCACAGAAAAAGATTGTCGCCATCAGCGACATTGAGGAAGATCCGATCGCGCCAGATGATCGGTGTTGACCCACTCCATGCAGGCATTGCCACCTTCCAGATGACATTCTCTTCCGTGGTCCACTTAACGGGCAGATTCTTCTCACCACTCACGCCGTTGAGATTGGGCCCACGCCACTGCGGCCAGTTTTCCGCATACGCTACACTGATTGTGAGCATAAGCACTACAAAAGCGCCGATACTTCGATCGCGCATTTTCTGGTCCTCCTTATCCGGAAAGATAAACATCTCTGAACTAGTGGTGCGTACTTTTTACTCCGCTCGTAGAGCAGGTAACAAGGGTGAACGTAGCGCCGCCAGAGTGGCCACAAGCGATGCCATCCCACCCGAAACCAAGACGGCTAATAACAACAGGCCAAGCGAAATATTTGGAAGCCGGACGCCGCGTTCGAAGAGCACAGGAGCAATCGATAACAAAGCGCAAATAAATCCAATCGCCAGGCCGTAGCACAGCATCAGTACGTTTTCCGTAATTACCATCACGGCGAAATGTGAAGAGTTATAACCCACCGCGCGTAACAGGGCCAGTTCTCGACGTCGCTCAAAAACGTTCCGCAGTAAGACGGCAGCCATTCCTAACGTGCCAAGGACCAGGCCCAAGCCGCCCAGCATCTGAAATGTCGAGAGATACGTGTTTTCGACCCGATGAAAATTTGCCAATCGCTCGTTGGTCGCGACCGTATCAAAGCCGAAATCTGATAGCCTCTCTTCCAAAACAGTAGCCAGTTCCGTGGATTGCTGAGTAGGAGTCGCAATCAAGAAGAACCGATAACCTTCCTGCTCCGGAAACAATCGGAGAAAGTTTCTTTCCGACATCAACAGCTCACTCTGAAAGATGCTATCAGCTAACGCGCCGACGACACGCAGTCGAAGTTGGCCATCACTTTGAGCTAGCTCAAACTCCTCACCCAGCTTTAGGTGCAGAACATAACTAAGTGAGTTTGCATCGCTAATAACTGGAATTGCCCCGTCCTCAAACTCATGGTTCAAGATTAGCCAGGGATTTTCTTTTTCCTCGACGCTGCTTGCCAGAGAACTCTGAAACGTGAATCGGTTTTCGCGAATAAAAGTATCAGGCGGCGCAATGATCTTAGGATTGCGAGGCTGGTAGAGGTTGAGACAACTCGTGTCGTCGCCTGGCCGTACGCGGAAGCTTGTAAACGTCACGTCCTTCAAAATTCTCGCATCATTGGTGTTAGTTAGATTAAGGGCGTCGCCTCCTTCAGCTGTGTTTGCATCATTCACGATCGGTAGCAGCGATTCCGCAAGCAATGCAAAGCCGCCGCTGCCCGATTTTCTATCTGTTGCAGCTGAACCCGACCGTCGGAATGCATCGACGGCTACTATGATGAATGCAGCCGAAGCAATCAGTGTGATGCACAGCACAGTGCGCACCGGGCGATAAGTCGTATTTCGAAATCCCATTCGCGAGATGGCCCACAAACCGGACCCGTGAATCGCTTTCCTCGATCTCCGACGCAACCAGCTCGCGATGTAACAGACACCGGCGATGAGCAAAACCACGCCACCGCCGAAGAAACCGGCTACCTGTGAAATGACTGCTGCAAACCCGGCAAACAAGAGCGACAGGCCAATAATGGTCAGGGCGAGTGCGATTGTGAACGTTGAGGACCGCCTTAACGACAGAAGCGGAGAGGTGGAAATGCGGCGACGCGAATCCCTGAATTCAGCCGCGTCCGCGCGTCCAGGTGTCTCTTCCTCTACTGTTCCGGTCAAAAGACTACGCGTTGACGTTCGTCCAAGTCTCCTTAATGTAAAGAAGATACAAATCACTGCCGCAAGTACACCCCCGGCGGCGCCGACAATCAATGACTGCCATGAAATGTGCAAGCTGATTAATGTTGTTCCCACTGCGTCCAACCACCACGTGCGCAAGCCGTACATCAACAATTCGGCATAGGCAATCGCACCCAGGAGGCCGATCAAACTACCAGCAATCGCCAATAGTATGCCTTCAGTAAGAAAGATCTTCCGGATGCGTGAAGTTGCAAATCCGAGCGCTTCGAGGATCCCTATTTCACGCAGACGTTGTTCAATTCCGAGTTTGAAAAAGAGTGCAGTCAATAACAGCGCCGAGACCACGAGGAAGAAACTGAAGTAGAGAAAGTATTCGCCAAAGTCCGTGGCGCCGCGCGAAGCTAGCAGTCCTTGTTCTCGAACCGGAACGAGTTGAAAACCAACGAGAGAACGACTCAGTGCCTCTCGAAGTTTGTTCTGATAAGCACTAAGCACTTCGGGCGAAATTTGACCTTCGGAGGCTTCGATACGCACAGAGGTAAGTTTTCCGAAACGTGACTGCCAAAGCTCTTGACCGGTGGAAAGAGGTATAAAAGCTTTCGGTGTCGTTCGATACTGATGCCAATAATCCTCATCCTGCTTGCGTATGCGGTCCAAATCGATTGGAAACGGTGGATCCCAATCAGAAAGGTTCTTGACCTGTGTAATGCCCGCGTACTCCGGCACAAGGTCACGATCGGCCGCTAAACCTGCTATCGGCACTACCGCCACCAACTGAAATTGAGCTCTTTTAGTTTCGAGCCTGCCGTTCTCGAGCCATAGATAGTATTCGAGTGACACTGTGTCGCCTGGTCGCACCTGGAGATCACGAGCTATCCATTCATTAAGGATAATTGGCGGAGGGTGGACACCTTGCGATGGGCCAGTCGTTCTCTGGCGCTCGGGTATTTTCAACTGCTGAAAGGTATCATCATCAAGCGCCGTGACCAGCGAATAAGGTGTTGAGCGTTCACCGGAACTGATGCTGTTTGCCAGGTATGAAAGCACTGGAACAGGTCGCAGAGAAAGGGAAGTTGCAGTTGTACGAGCGGCCTCCGCAACATTGTCACTAATGATCTTGCTTTCGCTCTCCAAAGAAATAATTTGTTGGTTGTTCAGGGTTCGAAGTTTGAGGCCGAGATCTTCGAGAGTGGCTACTGCGTTGAGTGGCGTTCCAAGCAAGGTCTGCAGCCCTGTTGGACCGACATGAGGTCTGGAAGACCGCTCAGAAACCAGGATCGTGTTGACCTTGCCTTCCTGACCCAACTCCTTTTGCAGAAAGCTCAGTGAGACGAATACTGCACGCGCCGCACCTTGTTGTGGTTGAACAGAAAACTCACCCAACAAGGAAGCTGGCAGTGAGTTCTTTTCGTTTAGACGAATCGTGCGTCCAACATCGTCTTTTCGACCGTGCAGCGATTCCACCGGAACTTCCGAAGGATTTTCAATTCTCAATACCAAAGCGTCGCCGGGACTACTCCCCAACTCGTGGCTCAAACTTTCACTTACCCACGATTCTCGATTATTCAAGGGATCCGTCTTGAGACCGTGAAAGCTCCAGAACCTCTCGTCGACTCCATAGACTTTCACCTTTCCCGCACGCCGCCGGCTCTGTTCATGAACAAGGATCCCATCAAGAGCGATCATCGGACATGCGGCGGCAAATCCATTGGAAGCAAACTTTTCCTGGTTTACCAGATCGGCTGCAAGCCGTTCCCGAAAGAAGCCCGTTGAGGAAATAATGTCATCGGTTCTGCCCAACCGTTGCGAGAATAGATCTCGCAAGCTTCCGCGCACCGACTCGCCAATCAACAAAGCACCAGCGAGAACAGCGACTGCAATCGCTACGCCCAGCACCACGACTAGATTGGTTTGCCAGTAGTAGGCGAGGTTGCGTTTTAGGAGCAGAGCGGTTCGCATCAGACCACGTTGAGATGTTGGTTTTTGATTTCGAATCGCTGAGGGAAACGAGCTGCGAGTTCTTTGCTGTGGGTTACGACAAGGAGGATTGTGTCTGCGCGACGGTGTACGTCAAAAAGGATTGAAGCAACAGTTGCAGCGGAGTCCTGATCTAGATTACCCGTCGGTTCATCGCACAACAAGAGTTGCGGCTTCATGATAAGCGCTCTTGCAAGTGCGACGCGTTGTTTTTCGCCTCCGGATAGTTGGGCAGGGCGGTGGTCAAAGCGATTGGTGAGGCCAACTTGTTCGAGTAGTTCTCGTGCGCGACTCATAGCATCGCCGTTTGTTTGCGAAACGAGCGTAGGGGTTAGCACGTTTTCTATCACTGAGCACTGGGGCAGGAGACAGTGGTCTTGAAAGACAAAACCGATCTGTTGGTTTCGAAAGGCGGCAAGTTGTTTGGGGTTGAGCCGAAACGGATTTTGGTTGTTTAGGGTAACAGTACCGCTCGACGGTGGTTCAAGCGCTCCGAGCATATAGAGCAAGGTGCTCTTACCGCTGCCTGAAGGTCCCATAATCGATGCCGCGGAGCCGGGTGCTAATGACATTGAGATGTCAGACACGATTCGGAGTGGCCCGGCCGGAGTTGAATACTCCTTCGAGAGATTCTCGACTTTTAGCAACCTGGCGCAACCTCCATAGCTCGACTACAGAAAGAGAAGACCGCGGAAATCTGGCTTTAGCTGGAGTTAAACTGTTACTGCTTCCTTCTGCGGCCGTATGCGATTTATGACTCCCTCATAAGCCTCAAGCACTCTGTCGGCCATGTGTGCAGCACTGTAATGCTCGCGCACGCCTGTAAAACCGTTGGCGCCTAACTCTTCGGCAAGGTGCTTGTCCCTATAGAGCTTAAGGATACCTTCGGCGAGGCTTTCAGGATCGTCTGGTTTAACCAGAATACCGCCGGATGTCTGTTGCACGATCTCAGTGAACGCACCACGTCGCGGTTGCACTACCGGGACTCCACATGCCATTGCTTCGAGCAATGACACGCCTTTGGGCTCGTCGTAAGTTGCAGGCACCGACATGACGTCGAGTTTACGGAGAAACGCGATCTTGTCAGGACGATCGAGAATTCCTCGGTAGTTGAACTCCGAAGAGATCCCCCACCTCTCAAACTTCTGCTGAACTTCGTTCAAATATGACTTGTATTCGGGAGCGATGTAACCCGCAACTTCCAGTCGTGCGTTAGTAAGCTTTTCGGATTGCCGTAGTAAACCGTAAGCATCCGCCAGCAAATGGAGCCCTTTTTCGGGAGCGACGCGCGCGAGAAATCCGACTGTAAAAGGCTGTGCCGGCGCTCGTTCCTTTGCTTCAAATCCCTGGGTATTGATCCCGAGCGGAACAACTTTGATTTTGTCCCTGGGTATGCCAAGGTAATCCGGCATGAACTCCGCGTAGAACTTGCTTACTGGAAGAAACGCCTCAACGTGCTCCAGTTGTCCGCGAATGAGATTAAGTGCCTCGGTTCGATAGGGCTCTTGTAGACCATCGAGAAAAAGGTCTTCACCCTGAAGTGTGCAGACAATAGGCCTGTTAAGAGCCTCTTTCAGCGGGCGGGCGAGTCCAATCAGCAGCGAGTAGGGAAGATTAATGACTTCGGGTAGCGGTTGGTCCTTCAGCCAGCGGATTAGCTTGTATATTTCCTTACGCTGAAAGCCGTCTTCACCTTTGAGAACAGAGACCGTCATCTCGCCCAACATCTTCGGATTTGTCGAGATTGATCGGCGCGAGGCGAAATTCAAAGCTGCTTTCGAGTCCCAAAGACGATCGAGCCATGCCGGCGTCTTGCGGAAGAGCGGAACATACTGCTCCAGATAAGCGCTTATCCCTCCCAGGACAACTCTGTCGCCGCTAACATTGGGTTCATCGGTGAATGTCGGAGTGTAGACCGGCAGGAGCAGGACGTCGTGTCCGCGCGCAATCAACTCCGTGGCCATTGCGTTGTCGCGCAGGCAACTGCCGCAATACATTTTGCCTGCGCCGCCTGTGAGATAAAGAATTCTCACTTTAGACCTCAAACGGCTACGGCGCGCTGAAAAGCTCGACGTCCGTATAGATGTTCGAAGAGATTGCCTTCGTGCGGCTGATCCCAACTCACTTGATTTGTTGGAATATCGCCCACGTTTAGTCGGTCGACGTGCGGTGAAGAGACGAGCGTCTGAATGAGTTTCGGATCCCTGGTGATGGCGGTCACCACAAGGCTGGGGCCGAGCAGCGCGGAAATCTGAGTTTGGGCCACCTCCACGACGCTCGCAAAGGGAAACAAAAACTCCCTATTTGCCAACGGATGGTCTGCGTCGCACAGAATGATCGTCGGAAGCAAGTATGAACAGTTGTTCCAGTTGACTAGGCGTCCGTTTTGTCGATAGACGGCAGTAACTTCCCGTGCACCTGCCTCTGTCAATCCCTGATCGATGACCGCTTTAATACGATTGGCGATTTGCGGATCGACGAAGGGTGCAAGTTGGGCGCTCTCATCATCAGCCGCACGCGGGACGATTTTAGCTAATCGCTCTGCCAAAGCCTCGCTGATTTCATCAACATGCGCGGGCGCCCAAACGGCTGAAGCGTTCACGCACGAACGACCGCCGTTGTCTGCGATGGAAGCGACCATAACGTCGAGGTATTGTTCCCACTCGTGTACACAATCCTCGCCAATGATAATTTTGCTGTAGCCCGGTCCGTGAATCTCTACGCGCGCGTCGTTCTCCCACAGTCCTGTTGTAGACGTATCGCCAAACAATAGTGAGCGGCCGCAGTTTCTCAAAATCTCGCCAGCCCCAACGTGATCAGTTGGATAGAAACTGAAAGCTTCAGGAGGTGCGCCAGCTTGAATTAGTGCCTGAATGATTCTGTATGGTGTCCAGGGTTCGGCACTTCCGGGTTTTAATACGAGGGGAATTTTAAGAGGGAACGCCGGAATCCAAAGTGAATGTACGCCAGGGGAGTTGTTTGGCAGGACAGCCCCCAGTGACTGCGTTCGCGGAAAGAAACTTATTGCCTGTCCTTCAAACTGGCCGTAACCTCGGTCGAGAATCTCCCAACTGAGGTTTCTCGTAAGACCGTTAAGCACGTTTTCAATATTCGAAAGCATGCTCTTGATTTTGAGCATGTTCTTGCGTACGAGAACGAAAGGAAGGCCGGTAGTCGCTGATACCTGCCCCACATAATCCTCAGGTGTCTGTTCGGCTTCTCCCAAGGGAAGGGAATCGCCTGTGAAGTGGCCGGCAGCTCGTGTACAGATATCAATAAGTTCGTGTGTCGAAAGTTGCGACAGCTTGGCGCGAAAAGTTTCCTGTCGGAGCAGGTCGCGGCGAATTAATCCGGCGTTAGCTTGACTCACTTCAACGAAGGGTTCGCGTGTTCGATGGTGCACAGCGCGGGCGACATCGAGACTCTTATAGGGACTGCCCTGTCGAAGTAAAGGAATATGGAACATGATTATTTGTCCGATATGCGTCTGTCTTGTCGTTGTGATACGGACAAAGCCTCTAGCGATAGTGAACGACAAGACAGACGCATATCGGACATTTTAGTACACTCCTTCGACTACGGTAGCTTGCAGTTTCGAGAACGGTCTAACGTTGCGGACGCCGTCCCAGGGATAGAGCGCGCAGGGCGGTTCTCGCTCGGCTTCATCTCGTTCCAGAAAGTGCGGCATGAAAAACTCCTTTGTCAAAGTCGTTAGCCGCACACGTCCAGTTTTACCGTATTCCACCACTCTTTCGGGAGCGTCCGGATCAACGACTTCGATCATCGCCCGCGGCAAAGGTGGATAGTAAATGATTGCATAATTGTCTTCGGCTTGACGGGGCTTATGTACAGCCAGACCCATAAGCGTGTTGCCATAGGTCGGAGCGAAATACGCTCCTTCAAGCAACTCCTCCACAGCGAAACGATGAAATTGCGGAGTCATTTCAGTGCCGCCGCAAAATACTCCGGTTATACCCATCTTCTTAAGCGACACCCTTTCGCAGAGCGCCTCCAGCAGTTTTGGAGTAGTGAATAGGCATCGGATGTTGTCGTGTGCGCGGAGCAATGTCAGACCCTGCTCAACAACATGTTGCTTGTATTGCTCAGCCATTTTCGGCTGGCCCATTTTTATGAGCTTAATTACCCAACGAGGATCGAGGTCGACCATAAAACAGATCCCGCCCCGATATTGGGCCAGGTGCTCCACCGCGAGCCGCAACCGGCGCGGGCCAGTAGGCCCAAGTGACAACCAGTCAGAGTCGCGTGGAAAAAACTCTTCGGGCAAAGTCTTGCTGAAGGCTTCGTAGTCGAGGCGAAAATCTTGAATGTTAATGCGGGATTTTGGTACTCCGGTGCTTCCTCCCGTTTCAAACGTGTAGACAGGTTCGCCTGCGTAACCTTTAGGCACCCAACGACGTACCGGTCCACCACGCAACCACTCGTCCTGAAAAAAGCCAAAGCGCGATAAATCCTCGTAGCAATGAATCTCTTTGCGCGGATCCCAGGATAGTGACTTGGCAAACTCCAACCAGAATGGACAGCCAGTGTTCGGATCGAAGTGCCATGCGACAACTTCACGAACCCATGCGTCTAAAGCTTCGCGAGTGTTGGTATGGTTTACTTGCGGCGTCGCTTCAGTAGTCGACATCTGTTTTCGTGTGTTGGGAACGGATTGCGGAATTGCGAAATGCGAAATTGCCAATTGCGAATTTCGTTCGCTGGCCCCGCCTTCTAAAAGCCTGTGACATTAGTCAATCGGCTCAGTGTTCTGCAGCCAAAATTCCTAATTCCGCATTTCAAATTTCACAATTCCGCAATTTCGCAATTCCGCAATTCCTCAAGGTATTGTCTTTTCAGTTTCTCGAATTAACTCGCCGAAGCGGGGGTCAGTACGAAGCCTTGCGAGGTGAGGATCGACTCGCACAAAAGTAAAGCCCACAGCGTGCTCGCGTTCCGCTTGTTTAAGCCAGCGAAAAGCGTTGTCAAGGTCGCCAAGCAGGCAGTAGATGATTGCTATCTCGTAAGCCGTCACCCAACGTTCACTGCGCTTGGCCAGGATTTCGGTCAGGATGGCACGAGCTTCATCGTGTTTTCCGATCGCAGCTAGAACGTGAGCGCGTTTCGCATGTGTGGTGGGAGTATCACCGGCAAAGCTGCGTTCTTGTTCATAGGCGGCAAGAGCCTCATTGTGCATTCCTTTTTGTTCATAGGCCCAACGCAACACGGTATGAGCGGCAACCGCACCCGGATCAAGTTCGAGGGCCTTGCGACATTGCGCGACAGCCTCGTCAAACTTGCCGGCGAGGAACAGTACGTTTGCAACGGCTGTCGCTATGACTGGCGACTGTGGCGAAATCTGCCGAGCACGTTCGATTTCGGCATAAGCTTCGTCATGACGGCCCATGGCAGACAAGCTGAAGGCAAACCATCGATGCGCGACCTGGTTGCTTGGCCTTAGTTGAATTGCTTTTCGCAGTGACCGTTCAGCAGCTGCCCAGTCTCGATCGTAGTGGAGTTTCACAAAACCTAGTGAAGCATGACCTTCAGCGAGATGCGGATCCGCCTGAACTGCACGAGTTGCTGATTGTTTTGCTCGTTCCCATGCCTCGGGTGGCGGGGGCTCTACATACCAGTTAAGCAGCGAGTAGCAGTCAGCAAGTTCAGCATGGGCGATAGCAAATTCCGGATCGAGTTCTACGGCCTTTTCCAACCTTTCGATTGCTTGTCGCAGCCCTTCCGCCGTCCGTCTGGTGGAATAGTAACGTCCGGCCGTGTAAAGCTGGCGTGCCTCTTCACTCGCACCTGATTGTGTGTCGGGCGCGGGGCTTGCTATCTGCGCAGTTACTGGAGCGTTCAGTTTCTTCCCTCGTTCACTAACGGCAGCGGCTGTGGACTTAATTGACTTGAGGTTAAGAATCGGATGTCTGAGTTTGCGAAGTATTTCTTCATATGCTGGTTCACCTCGCAATGGGTCAAGCTGTGGCTCAACTCCCATCCATACGATCCAGGCATCTTTTACTTCGTAAGCTTCCTGCAACTGCTTCAACGCCTCATCGCGGTCTCCCAGATGAAGGTAGATCAAAGCACGTTGGTAAGGCGAGACATAACTGTGTGCAGACATTTCAGCCAGCCGATCGAGAGCTGCGCGTGCATCCTTCCTTCTTCCTGCTGCCGCATAGGCTGCGCCCAAAAGTGCTACGAAGAGTTGACCGCCACTCGATAGATCGAGAGCCTTCTCGGCGGCCTTGATTGCCTCATCGACGTTGCCGGCGTGTCTGAGAGTCCAGGAGGCGGTGGCTAATCCATAGGAAAAATCAGGAACAGCCTCGAGCATGCTTTGATAAGTTGCTATCGATTGGTCAAACCGGCGAGCGTGGTAATAGCACCAGCCGAGCGCTTGAAGGATACTTGGAGACAGTGGATCCAACTCACGTGCGCGTCGCATTTGTTGATTGGCTTCGTCAAAGCGACCTTCCATTACGAGATGAAAGCCGTACCAATGATGTCCCGTTGCGTAGTTGGGATTGATTTCGATCGCTCGCCGGTGCTGACCTTCGGCGACCGCCCAATCGAAGTCGTGGCAAACGGTCGCGAAGCCCAACGCGCTGTACGCTTCGGCGGAATTAGAATCGAGTTCAACTGCTTTGCTGGCAGCTTGCTTTGCGGCCGCAGAGCATTCCGCAAAGGGCTTAATGCCAAATACACCAAGCCAATTGTAATAATCGGCGATACCGGTATATGCGAGGGCGTATTCCGGGTCGAGTTCGATGGCTCGCTTATAGCAGTCGAGCGCTTTTGCAAGCCCGGCTTCGGTGTAGGAACTCCAGTAGTAGCGACCTCGCAGATAAGACTCAAATGCCTCTGAACTTTGCGTGCCGCGCTTGGATAGTTGTCGCTGCTCGTCACGCGTAAGTTGCGGCAGGATTGCTGACACGACCTGCTCGGAGATTGAGTCTTCAATCTGAAGCACGTCGGTGGAGTCTTCATCGAAATGTTCGGCCCATCGAGTTACCCCTTCGCGTACGCTCAGTAGCTGTGCCGTGACGCGTATGCGATTGTCTATGCGGCGCAAGGTGCCGTCGACGACATAGTCGATTCCAAGATCACGTCCTGCAACGAGTGGATCTATAACAGCACCGCGGTAGCGCAACACGCTACTCGTCGGCCGAACCACGAGGCGTTGCACGTTGCTGAGGCGAGTAATGAGGGCATCAGTGAGACCAACGCCCAAATACTCATCTCCTGTGTTCTCTCCATCTTTGCTGAGTACTCTGAATGGGAGTACGGCGATCGATTCCTGATCAGCACGCAGTTGACCGGCAATAGCGGGAAGAGCAGCGAGGCGATGATCAAGTTTGCGCAACAGGTCGTTGAATCGGGGATGACCGTGAAGCGGGTCAAGTTCTGGATCGACACCAATCCAGAGGACCTTTGCGTCATTCTTTTCAAAAGCTCTTTCGAGCAAGTCGAGCGCAGATTCGGTGCGACCCAGGAGGCAATGCACCTGTGCTAAGTGATACGGCGAAACGTGACGGCGTTCGCCTAGACTCTCCATCTCCCTCAGAATGCTTTCGCCTTCTTCCAGATTGCCTGCCGCAGCATGAGCCGAAGCCAACCGACCGAGCGTATGAGACGCCTTACCCATTAACTCCACGCATTTGTTCGCATCGTCAATAGCTTCCTTGTGTCGACCTAACATGCTCAGTGCAAAGCTTGAACCGTACAACATCATCAAGTTTTGCGGTTCGCTTTCCAGCGTGGCGCGACTGAGCCTTTGCGCGTCATCGTAGCGCCGAGCGTGATAAGAGCACCAGACAACACTGAAGCGCGAAATAATGGCTAGCGGATCCAAATCTTTCGCTGTATGAGCTTCGCGCAACGACTCACTGAAGCGGCCTTCCATTGCCAACTGCAAGGCGTACCAGATTCGCGCGGGCGGATAATTCGGATCGAGCTCAATCGCTCGTACCAATTGCTGCTCAGCACTGGCCCAGGCGAAATCGCGACACAGTATTGCTTGACCCAGAGCGGCGTGGCCTTCAGCTAGCGTAGGATCGATTTCAACCGCGGTAGACGCAGCTTCATACGCAGCCGCTGCACATTCGTAGAACGGCATAACACTGAACACGCCCAGCCAATTGTGATAGGCCGCAACACCGGCATGGGCGAGCGCGTAATTCGGATCCAAAGCGATGGCCTGCTGATAACAGACTATCGCTTTTGCAAAACCTTCTTCGGTGAAAGTGTTCCAATAAAACCGACCGCGCAGATACGCTTCGTGAGCTTGTGGATTATCAGTGCCACGCTTGGCTAACCTCAGGCGTTCATCCACGGTGAGATGGGGCACAATCGCTTCAGCAACGTGCGAAGAGATCACATCTTCCAAACTGAGAACGTCGGTAAATTGTTCGTCAAATTGCCCGGCCCACGCCGTTGTTTCATCCCGGACGTTCAGCAGCTGAATTGTGACGCGGATTCGTTCTGCTGCTCGTCTGATCCTGCCGTCGAGTACAAACGCTACGCCGAGTTCACGACCCGCGCGGAGCGGATCAGCGTCAGTGCCGTAACGAAGCACACTGCTGGTTGGTCTGACTGCAAAGCTACGAATAGCGCTCAATCTCGTTATGAGTGCATCGGCGAGTCCGGTTCCGAGATAATCGGGTCCGGTTTCTGGCTGGTTCATATCCATCAACTTCATGGGTAGAACAGCCAGTGAGTTCTCTGTCGATGCGTCAGGTCGGAGTGCTGCAGTTAAGCGCGGCGGATCGGGCAAATCCGAAACCGGACGTCCTTCAAGGTAGCGGGTAATGTCGTCGCGCAAATCGGCGGCGGTTTGATAGCGCCATTCCGGTTCTTTTCGCAGCGCCTGCATGACGATGCTGTCAAGATCGCCTGCAAGCGCTCGACGTAGCGATTCGAGAGTTGCGCTTCTCGTGCTGTACAACTGTTTAAGAGTGGTGACTTCGTCACCATCACCACCGTAGAAATTGGGCAACAGATCTTCCGGACGCGTAATGATAATACTTGGCGGCGCCGGCGCTTCCTCACAGATCACGCGCGCAATTTCATGCGGAGCCCGATTCACCAAGCGATAGGGACGATGTCCAGTTAGAAGTTCGTAGAGCAACACGCCGAGGGAGTAGACATCTGTCGTCGGTGTAGTCGGCGCACCTTGCACTTGTTCCGGGGAAGCATATTCCGGGGTCATCAAGCGCATTGCGGTTGCGGTGGGATCGTGAGTGATGTCGCCGGCAAGTTGCGGATTGAGCAACTTGGCAATACCGAAATCCAGAAGTTTCGGTATTCCTTCAGAAGTTACCAGTACGTTGGATGGTTTGATGTCTCGATGTACTACCTGTTTTTGGTGTGCGTAGTGAACAGCATCGCAGATGGAGCGAAACAGTTTGAGCCGCTCCAAAATATTCAGCTGGTGGCTGTCGCAATAGCTATAAAGAGGTTGCCCTTCGATAAACTCCATCACGAAGTACGGCAGGCCATCGTCCGTAGTGCCGCCGTCCATTAGACCGGCGATGTGAGGATGATCGAGAGCTGCAAGAATTTGTCGTTCTTTGCGAAATCTTCTTAGGATGAAGTCCGTATCCATCCCGCGCTTAACCAGTTTGATCGCCGCGCGCTTATGGAACTCATTGTCGGCGCGTGAAGCTTCGTAAACTGCGCCCATACCCCCGCGTCCAATCTCGCGCTCAATTCGGTAAGTGCCGAGTCGCCGACCAATCATTGGGTCCTCGTCATCTATTAGCGACTCGAGTACACCCAACTCAGTATTCCCGTAAAGAGGTTCTTCCAAAAGTTGTCCAGCACTGTCGTGTTGAGATAGTAGTGCTTCAACATCGCGCTTTAGTTCCGGATCATTTGCGCATGCCCCAGACACATATCGCGCTCGTTCTCCGATAGATAGATCGAGAGCAGCCTGAAAAATTTCCTCAACTTGTCGCCAGCGTTCCGGGGTCATATTGCTACTGGGCGCGGTTACTGATCGATAGTTAGTAAGGACGACTGATGTTAACGACCGAGTTTTCTGAGTGCATCAGCTATTTCTTTGCATTTCACCATGAAGCCATGCTTTGGCAAAACGCCAGTGACGTTTGATGGTTGTAGGAGTGACGCCCAGGACGTCTGCTGTCTCTTCGATGGAGAGGCCGCCGAAGTACCGCAATTCGACCATCTTCGCCTTTTGTTTGTCGAACGTTGCCAAAGTTTTGAGCGCTTCGTCGAGCGCAACCAGTTCAGAGCTTCGCTCAACCGCTCGATCTATATTTTCATCGAGCGATAGTTTCTGAAAATCCTGGCCACGTTTTTCTGCATTGTGCTTGCGCGCGTGATCCACAAGCAAGCGACGCATTATTTGAGCAGAGACCCCGAAAAAATGAGCCCGGTTCTGCCAGTTCACGCGCGTCTGATCCACGAGGCGTATATAAGCCTCGTGTACCAGAGCGGTCGGCTGCAAGGTGTGATCCGGACGTTCACGCCGGAGATAATTCGCCGCGAGCTTACGCAGTTCATCGTAGATGACGGGTAACAAAAGATCAACCGCGGCTCGATCTCCGTTAGATAGCTCGATTAGTAACTTTGTGACGTTGTCGGCAGGCTGTTCGCTCAATCGGCAATCTCCAAAGTCAAGAGTGACTCCAAACAAGAGGAAAACAAGTATAAGGCACAGCTAGCTCTAACAGAATACGACTTTCGGTCGAAGTCTGTACTTCGATTTGGACGACATTTTCCGAGCTCGGCAACCGGGAAGAGATAACCACTAGCACACAAAGGCACAATGGATATCAGATAAGTTAACTGGGTGCTCTGATTTCTGCCTTCGTGCCTTTGTGGTTCAAATTCTGCGTTCCATCTGTTTTTTGCCTTTTTTGTGGCCCTCTTTGTCAATTGCCTGCGCGTTAACGAAAGGAAGGCAAATTTAGGCACTTTTGAAAGAGGTGAAGTCATGCAAGCTGGTCAATTAACAATCCCGAGTCAAAACGTCAGCAATATCCGTTCGTCGTCCGTAACCGGAAAACTCGGACATTTGATGGCGCGGGTCTTTGGTTGCTGGCATACGGAGCTGAGCCGGCCGTTTTCACAACAGGGTCACGCATATCGCGTCTGTCTGAAATGTGGCGCACAACGGCAGTTCAATCTGGGAAACTGGCAGATGCAAGGTAATTTCTATTATCACAAGCCCACAACGAAACAGTTTCAGACGTTCGGTGGTCTGGCCGCGGTTCGTAGAGTCACAAACTGACGCGCATTGGTAGACGGATGCGAGACGTCTATCAATATGGATCGTGCCTCCTCATAACCCCGGCAACTCACCGCATTAGTCTTGAACCAAAAGTATTCATACCCAGCGAGACAACCGCACGCGCAGCAAGACACCATCCAAGAACTCAAACGGCGTTTATGGTGTGTAAAAGTGAGTGAAGCGGAGATACGACTAGCATGCGCGGACGATGCTGAAGCCATCGCCCAAGTATTGCTGCACGCGTTTGTGGAGTACAAGTCTCTCTACACTGAAAAGGGATTCATTGCGACGACGCCTGGCAGTTCCGAAATTCTCGTACGCATGAAAGAAGGATCGATGTGGGTAGCTCTTTTACGCGGACAAGTTGTTGGCACTGCCTCGACAGTATTGAAAAGTGATTCGGTTTATGTGCGAGGTATGGCCGTTCTTCCTTCCGTTAGAGGCGAAGGCATCGGCGACATGCTATTGCACGAGATTGAAGTCTATGCAATCAAACAGGGCGCCAGGAGGACGTTTCTAAGTACTACGCCTTTTCTAGATCGCGCTATTAGACTCTACGAACGTTTTGGTTTTCGACGTACCAATGAAGGGCCACACGATCTTTTCGGTACACCGCTATTCACGATGGAAAAGTTTTTAACACGCGTCTCACTCAGTTAGTGTGGTTACTCCTCGATTCCGATAAGTAAGGTTGTTTGTCTGTCTGTTGATTCTTCTCAGTTGTCTGCGTTGCGTTACGTTTCCTGTCCGAGTAGATATAACTGTCTCGCGCCTTAACCACTAACTCTGCTTCAGTAACCTTGACCTTGATCAGGCGACGCTCACCACTCTGCCCTGCAGCCTTCGGGTAGTATCCCAAGCTATATTGGCGTCCTAGTTCCTCCGCGATCCAGGTAAAGGCTTGTGCAATTCCAAACAGAGAGTCGCCACTGTAGAAGCGACCCCCGGTATTGTCCGAGAGAGCGTGTAAGTAAGCGACGCCACGTCTGTAATCGCCCGGTGTTGAACCGCCTGTCGTAGGACCTGGGATCCCCGGACGGGGTATTGGCAGACCCAGAATCGTGCCACGACCGCCTGGCAAGGGAAGTCCCTGACCAAAAACAGTATTTGTTCCAGAGGTATCGTAGTCGACCGAATAGACTGGCGCGTCAGATTCCTCAGCCAGACGCACCGTACTGTCGTAGGAAGCGCGATGGCTTGTTGTATCCACGCCGTCAGTAAAGAGGACAACAGCTTTGCGACCGGCAATCGTTCGTAGTTGCTTCTTGAAAATGTCGTCGACGGCATCGTAAAGACGCGTTCCACCGCCCGTGCGGGTGCGTCGTATTGCTTTCGCAATAACATTGCGGTCGGTAGTTGGTCGGGTCAATACCTCAATGCGATCATCAAACGACATCACCATCACGCTGTCTTCCGATTTTAGCTTCGAGACGAAGTTGATCGCTGCGTCTTGAATGTCATCAAGGCGAAACTGCGTTGAACCGCTTGTATCGATCAGCAGTACAACAGTGAAAGGCGAATCCGTTGTCGCAAAATACGCAATCTTCTGTTCGACACCATTTTCGAAGATGCGAAAGTTTTCACGGCGAAGCTGCGGAACGTACCTGCCGTAACGATCGATAACCGTTACCGGTACGGTTACCAAAGAGGTGTCCACACGAATGACATCGCCTTCGATGGTCTCGCCGCCGGGCGTTGTGCGAGATTCGTTTACGACTTCTGAAGAATCTGTTGTCTTCTCAGGCTTGGTGACAGATTGCGATGGAGCTTCGCTCTGTCTCTTTCGCCCGGATTGAGCCTGTATTGTAATGGCGGTGAAAGCGACGGTCAGAACAACCGCAACAAGAAAGGATGCTTTGCTCATGATATTTACCCGGGATGCAAGTAGCGGGGAGCTCATGCGTATGAATCATTGATGCTCAGAAAGTTGGAAAAGGTTGGAAATTCAGCTAAAGCATTAGCTTGACAGTTTTTCAAGGGCCTCTCATTCATACCCGAGCTCTAGAGACCGTGAAGGGCATCATTTCGCCTTTTTACACAGCCTTTCCAGCGCAGTGTGAATGAAACTGATCTTTGTCTGTCGCTTTGCGAATTACTTGCTTGTATTCGTCGCCTCTTCTATAGTGCCGCCCATTTATCCAGACCACCACACGGAGAAGCCCGGCACAATGAACGAAAAAACTATGGCTACGGAGCTGAATGCCAGCGACACCTCTGGGTTTGCTGGTCATCCGAAGGGACTGGGTCCACTCTTCTTCACTGAGCTTTGGGAGCGCTTTAGTTATTACGGTATGCGGGCCATCCTTGTCCTATATATGACCGCACCGGTCGTGCAGGGTGGCCTCGGTTTCGATGTGAAGCACGCAGCTTCTATTTATGGCACATACACGATGGCTGTTTATCTCACTGCGCTGCCTGGTGGATTAGCTGCTGACTATATTTTGGGGGCGCGTTTGGCCGTCTTCCTTGGTGGAATCATCATCGCTTGCGGGCACTTCTCGATGGTTTTCCACTCAATGACGTTCTTTTACCTGGGGATGGTCTTGATCGCACTCGGTACTGGTCTACTGAAGCCAAACATCAGTGCCATGGTCGGCGGCCTCTACCGGGAAAACGATCCACGGCGCGACAGCGGTTTCTCAATCTTCTACATGGGAATCAACATTGGTGCGGTGCTAGCGCCTTTGGTCATTGGATACCTGGCAAAGGGTCTGACCTTCAAGAGTTTTCTCTCATGGATGGGCCAGGACCCGACGATGAGTTGGCACTGGGGATTCGGGGCAGCCGGCGTGGGAATGATTGTTGGACTCGTGATTTACGTTTTAAATCGCGAACGGCTTGCGCATGCGGGCGACATGAGAAAGCGGCGCGCCGACGACAAGAGTGATAGGACCGCAACTCAGCCGTTGACAGGTGAAGATTGGAAGCGCATTGCCGCGATAGTCATCTTCTTCCTCTTCACAATACTTTTCTGGGGCGCATATGAACAAAAAGGCGCGAGCCTGAACCTTTTCGCAGACAAGTTGGTGCGCACTGAGATATTTGGCATCGGCTTTCCGGCGCCGTTCCTGCAATCGTTGACGCCGATGTTTGTCATCATGCTGGCGCCAATTTTTTCCGTCCTTTGGGTGCGTTTGAAGGATCGCCAGCCTTCGAGTCCAGTGAAGTTTACGTTGGGAATGCTTTTTATTGGTGTGGCCTATCTACTTATGATACCGGCGTCGATGCTGACGGCTCAGGGAAAAGTAAGTTTTCTGTGGCTGGTTGGACTTTACTTCCTGGAAGTGTGCGGCGAAATGTGTTTGAGTCCCGTGGGCCTTAGCACAGTTACCAAGTTGTCGCCCGTGAAGCTGGTAGGCATCATGATGGGTGTGTGGTTTCTTGCCTCTTCCTTCGGCAGCAAACTAGCCGGCTACCTGTCTGGGTTTTTTGTGGCTAACAATCCGTGGCAACTAACCAAACTTTATGGTGGCATTGCAATAGGGCTGCTTGTGGCAACTGCTATTCTCGCGATTCTGACACCTACGATCAAAAGGTTGATGAGTGGGATCAAGTGAAGAATTGCGATATTGCGAAATTGCGAATTGCGAAATTTTAAGCATCCACAGATTTCGCCGATTACACAGATTAAAAACACTTAGAAACATTGGCCTGTTAGGAGTCGGGTTAGATAGTTCAGCATCGCTTCACTCCGTTTCGCTTTAATCTGCGTGATCTGCGAAATCTGTGGATGTTTTCAAAATTTTCAGGTTAACAATCGCTCTTCTCAAAACGTCTTTTCAGTCAGAGGCGATGGGCGTATTATTTGGCCAATCAAAGGGCCACTCTCCCGTCAGGATTACAAATTGCCAAATGCGAAATTGTGATCCGCCTTCAAAAAATCACTCTCCCCGCTAAGAACTTCGAAATGCACTTTGCGAAGTGACGCTACTGGATAGCGAACTTCGCTTGTCGTATTTCGAAAGTGACAAAGGAGAGTGTCATGCGAAAGCTAAACCCGACCCTGCGTTTCTTTCCACTCCTACTTCTACTAGCTTTGGTTTCTATTTCCAGCTTCCTACCGAGAAAAAGATTCGAGCAGAACACCTTTGCGCAGACTCGAGAACGTGTTGTTGCCAATCAGACTCTCGAGGTGATCAAGACTGACGTAGATCTGGTTACCGTTGATGCGCTCGTTTTGAAAAAAGACACAGCACGAATTGTTGGCGATCTGACGCGCACGGATTTTGTTCTTACTGAAGATGGGAAGCTGCAAGAAATCACTCACTTTAGCCAGGGCACGCTGCCATTATCTGTGCTCCTGCTGATTGATCGTGGTGGTTGTCTCGATCCGTATAACACCCAAGTGCATCACGCAGCCGTTGAGGCACTGACCCGTTTGAAACCAACGGATGAAGTGGGTGTGATGACCTATCACGACAATGCCGAATTACTTCAACCGTTCACTCGTGATCGTTGGCCCGTCACCTTTGCTTTGAGTCACATCCCGCCCCATGACGAGCGAGCAAACCACTGCCTCAACAAAGCCTTTTACGAAGCTGCCACCTATATGGAACAGGCGAGTAACCCGGCCGGCCGCCGTGTGATCATTTTTATAACGGGCGTCACACGCAATTTCGATTGTGCTTCAGGTCCGAGTGGTAAGGAGGCGAAGCATGCGGTCTACGAATCAGGAAGCGTTGTCTGCGGAGTTGTACCTGTTACGAAGGAACAACAAATCGAAAACGGCATGATGCGTTGGGCCACGCGTATCGGCGGAGCGATAAAGGCATCGTCTCTAAATATCAAGCAGCTTGCTGAAGACACTGGCGGAGAGGTATTGGAAGACAAACCCGAACAGCTTGATAGAACCTTCACGACTTTAATGGAGCACCTTCGTTCTCGTTTCAGCCTGGCATTTGTGTCCAGCAATAAGCTGCATGATGGAACGCTTAGAAAACTGAAGGTCCAATTGAGTCCAGAGGCCCAACGATCGAGAGGGAAACTGATAGTCAAGGCGAGAAACAGCTATGTTGCACCACGCCGCTGAAGCGCCGGAGTGTCAACTGGCGTCGCGAGGAAGAAAAGAAATCATTTTCCATATGACATTTGAAATTTTTCATTTGTCATTTTTGAAGGTGGTCTTTGGGCTTAGCGGGCCATTGATGGAGTCTCCGCTAGAGTTGAAAGGAAGACCTAAGACCCAAGACCAAAAGGCCCCAAGACCATCTTCAAAAACGACAAATGAAAAATTTCAAATGTCATATGGCAAATGATTTCTTTTCTTTCCGCCTCCTAAGTCTGCGTTTTCTCATTTTCGAGGACTCTCTTGACTGCCGATACAACGCGTTCCACTTCCGATGGTGACGTTCGCCAGTTGCACACGCTGACGCGCATGGCGCGTTGTCCTCGCCAGGTAGTGCCGCCAAAGAACGCCTCGCCAGTCTTTAATATTGCGGCAATGACTTCATCAGTGCGCCGATCGTGATCCCGATCCGTTGCGGAAGGACTTGAATCGATAAAGCGGACCAAACCCTGATTAATTGTGGGTTCCCAAACTACCTCCGCGCCGTTGAGCTCACCAATACCCATAACCAGCGAGTGTGCTTGTTCGCAGCAACGATCGACCAACTGGGCAATCCCATTCCGACCCAGTGAGCGCAGAGTTGCGTAAGCTGGAAAGCAACGCGACCTCCGAGACCACTCAGGATTCCAATCCATCTGGTCCCGAGCATTCGTAGCATGCGAAATATAAGCGGCACGCGTCGATAGTGAAGCGCGATGTGATTCAGACTCGGCGACAAAAGCGAAGCCGCAATCAAATGGAACGTTCAGCATTTTGTGTCCGTCTGTGGCCCACGAGTCTGCTGCGTCGATTCCCTTGATGAAGTGTTTCAAACGTTTGCTCGCGCCTGCCCATAAGCCAAAAGCCCCATCGACATGGACCCACGCTCCATACTCTTTGGCGATCGGAATCAGTTCCTCGAACGAATCGTACGCACCTATGTTGACGTCACCAGCCTGGAGTAGAACGAGAGTAGGAGCGGCGGGTTCTTTTGATAGTTCGTTAGCGAGAGATTTCGAAATGAGCCGACCGTGAGCATCGACAGGCAAGTCCTTTATTTGCGAGTCGCCGAAGCCGAGCAGACGCACGGCACGACCGAAAGAGCCGTGACGCTCACTGCTCGACAGAATGCGAATCGGCGGAGCGCCATACAAGCCTTGACTTTCAACATTCCAATCACGTCTCGCTAATAGAGCGTGACGAGCCGCCGCGAGACACGTGACGTGGGCCATCTGGCAGCCTGTGACTAGCGCAAAGCTTGATTTCTTTGGCAACCCAAGAATGTCTTTCAACCATTCGCCAACTACTTCTTCGACTATGGCAGCAGCTGGGCTGGTCGCATAGAGTGCGGCGTTCTGTTGCCATGCTGAGGTCAGCCAATCTGTCGCCAACGCTGCCGGCAAAACGCCTCCAATTACCCAACCAAAGAAACGTCCACCTGCTGAACCAAGTAGTCCTCCATCAACATCGCGCACCAGTTCTTCAAGCACCTGTCTTGGGCCAACACCTTCCTGTGTGAGAGGCTTTGCGAGTCGTGACCGAAGAGTGTCGGCCTCGTCGGTCGCGGCTACAGAAGTTTCGTCCAAGCGTTCAAGATGTGAGATTGCTGCTGTATAGGCTGTATCAAGCAGATTGCGGAAATCGGGATCTAGTTTTTGCATGAGATTAGTTTAGGTCTTTATGTTTGTTGAAGCTATCCGAATCTTGCGGTTAGTGAAGATCCAATCTATGAATTAAAAACGACGGGTTGTATCAGTTGGAATTGTCTATCGGACATTTCGAAGCGTTGGTACATCTTCTCCGCAGCAAAAATGAAACTGCTCGACCGGGGCCTCTAACTCTGCGCAACCGCGTACTCTGCGTCTCGGCCGTGCACTTGGCCCAACATCACTAAAACCGTCGAGACGCAGAGTACGCTGAGGTTGTGCAGAGAGGAGGAATTTCCCAGCTACTCGCGAGGGGTGGTATCTCAAAGCCCTTCTTGAATATGATTGCCCACACTGTGTTCACACATGCAATCGTCAGACCGCCAAGCTGGAATTTTGCCGCTGGTCTAACAACGGCTGATTTGGGAGTGCCTGTATATGAACGTGCTCTCGAACAGCACCAGGCATATTGCCAGGCGCTAAAGTCGTGCGGACTCGTCGTCACTTCATTAAGCCCCGATGAAGACCATCCTGATTCAACGTTTGTGGAAGACACGGCTGTATTGACGCCTCACTGCGCAGTGACCACCCGTCCCGGTGCTCCAACTCGGATCGGTGAAGTGGAGAGTGTTGAGGCTGCATTACGTGAATACTATCCAAAGCTGGAAACAATCCACTCGCCCGGCACTCTCGATGGCGGTGATGTCTGCGAAGCAGGTGACCAATACTTCATAGGTATCTCAGTACGCACAAACGAAGAGGGTGCGATGCAACTTGCGCAACTACTCAAATCGTTTGGTTACACTTCAGGTTTGATCGATATAAGAGGTCTGAGTAATATCCTACATCTAAAAAGTGGCATCTCTTACATTGGGGATAATCGATTGGTAGTGATTAAGGAGTTGAAAGATTTCAAAGAGTTTTCCGGCTTTGAGCTGATTCACGTAAACTCTGTCGAGTCGTATGCGGCAAACTGTTTGATGGTCAACGATCGAGTGTTGATTGCGACTGGCTTTTCAGTTTTTCAGGAAGAACTGAAGAAACTGGGTTATGAAACGACAGCGCTAGAGATGTCGGAGTTTCAAAAGATGGATGGCGGTCTGAGCTGTTTGTCGCTCAGATTTTGATATGCTCTAACAACTGAATTGGAGGAGACCATGGCTGAAGATAACTATGATAAAGCGGCCGCATTAAAATTATTGAATCAGATATTGGAGGCTGAGCTCGCCGGTGTTGTTCGTTACACGCATTATTCGCTCATGATCTTCGGCCACAATCGAATTCCAATTGTTAGTTGGTTGCGAGGCGAAGCCAACACATGCCTGGCCCATGCGAATGAAGCTGGTGAATTAGTAACCCATTTTGGCGAGCATCCTTCGCTGAAGATTGGCGGACTATTGGAAACTCACAAGCACGGGATCAACGACATACTCGTCGAATCGCTTGAGGCCGAAAAGGAAGGACTCAGTCTGTACAAGAAACTGTTTGATCTCGTAGTCGACCGTTCAGTCTTGCTCGAGGATTATGCTCGTCGAATGATTGCCGAAGAAGAGCTTCACATTGGGGAAGTTAACAAGATGCTGAGAAAGCCCGGCGAGATAACACAATTCCAAGCGTCAGCGTAACTCAGGCGCGTGTCGCATCGCTCGTCGAGCCATTGACCTACTTTGAGTTCTTATGCGTACGTCGACCCTACGCTACCCGTTACGGTACTGACTTCCTCAACCCTGAGTCGTGAGTCGTAAGACTGACTCATTGGTACCCGACCCTGACGTCATGAAGTCAGTACGTCAGCGGGCGCAATACCGTATCGACGAAACCTGACTTCCCGCAGTCCTTACCCGTGATAAACTCCATCCTGCCATGGCCCCTATTGGCTTGTTCGCATGAAGAAGAGCCTGCCTCCCAAACAACATGAAATCACCCAACTGCTCATCGCGTGGAGCGATGGCAATCAAGCGGCCCTCGACAAGTTGTACCCGCTCGTGTATGACGAACTGCAACGACTTGCCCGCCGCTACATGAGCAGGGAAAGAAGAGGCCACACTCTACAGACCACTGCGTTGATCAACGAAGCATACGTTCGTCTCGTTGACCAGAAACATGTTCACTGGGCCAACCGCTCTCACTTCTTCGCAATTTCAGCACAGATAATGCGACGCGTCTTGATTGACCATGCACGACGTCACGCTTACGCGAAACGCGGCGGGGGAGCGCGACAAGTATCACTGGAAGAAACTGCCACGGTGGCGCAAGAGGCCGCTTCAGATTTGGTGCGATTGGATGAAGCACTTAAGAGTTTGGCCCAAATGGATCCTCGGCGTAGTCAGGTGGTTGAGCTCCGGTATTTTGGTGGCTTGAACAACGAAGAGATTGCCGGGGTGTTGAAGATTTCCAAGAACACGGTGACTCGCGATTGGAACATGGCGCGTGCCTGGCTTTATCAACAACTCAGCGGGAGTTTGGCCAATTGAAGCCCGAACGTTGGCAAGAGATCAGTCGAATCTTCAACTCGGCGATTTCGCTAGATCCGGAAGAGCGAGCGCTCTTTGTCAAGAAACAGTGCGGCGTTGACGATGCACTCCGCGCTGAAGTTGAAAAGCTGATCGAGTCGCACCAGAAAGCAAGCGACGAGAGTTTTATCGATCAGCCGGCTGTTGCGGATGGTGCTGAACTGCTTTTGACGAAAGACGTGGTGCAGCCTGAGAAGAGTGCCCTGCAAGAGGGTCAGTCCGTCGGGTCTTACCAGGTAATCAACAAGCTGGGAGCCGGTGGTATGGGCGAGGTCTATCTAGCAAGAGACACGCGACTCGACCGCATCGTCGCCTTGAAGATCTTGCCAGCAGACGTTGCCAGTGATGGTCACCGCATGCAACGTTTCCGCCAGGAAGCAAAAGTCGCTTCCTCTTTGAATCAGCCAAACATCCTGACAATCTTTGAGTTTGGGGAAGTCGACTCACTGACGTTCCTGGCCACGGAGTACATCGATGGGGAAACGCTGCGGGATCACCTCCGCGGCAAACGTCTCAAGCTTGGTGAAATACTCGATATCAGTATTCAGATTCTCGCTGCACTTGATGCTGCTCACGAAGCAAAAATTGTCCATCGAGACATAAAGCCGGAGAACGTGATGATTCGCCGCCGCGATCATGTGGTGAAAGTGCTCGATTTTGGTTTGGCTAAACTCACAGAGAAAAAATCGTCCACATTGACAGGTCGTGAATCTGACGAAGAAGCGGCGACCGAGTTCAAAACTGCTCCCGGAAGCGTGTTGGGCACAGTCAACTACATGTCGCCTGAGCAGGCCCAGGCACAAACGGTCGATGAGCGGACGGATCTCTGGAGTACCGGCGTCATCATTTACGAGATGGTGGCTGGGTCCATGCCTTTCAAAGGCGCGACGAGCAGCCACACGATTGTGCAGATCATAGAGAAAGATCCGGTGCCGCTGACGCAGTTGGCCCATGTCAAGGCGCCGACTGAGTTGCAACGGATTGTCCTCAAGGCGATGGCGAAGAGTCCGGATGAGCGTTATCAAACTGCGAAAGACATGCTGATAGATTTGCGGAGTCTGAAGAAGCGCCTGGACGTCGAAGCGGAGATTGAGCGCACCTCATCACCCGAGGCACCGAGAGCTTTGCTCACCACAGATGAAGCTCCTGCGGTTGCAACACAGCCAATTCGCGAGCGGAAATCAACCCAACCCGACGATGTCGGCCGCGAGCGACAAAAGAAACGCGGGCTGCCAATCGCGCTCGTGGGAATAGCAGTGGTGGTTGCGGTTGTCTTTGGGATAAATGCCTGGCGCGCTTGGAGGGCGGGAACAAGTAGTTCCGTCAATCCCGCTCTCGTGCCAGTATCAGAACGCACGCTCACGTACTGGATAACGGTGCAGAAGTTCAAGGACAAGAAGCCTTATCACGAGCCTTTCACCCTGGCCGGAGAAATCAATTTCGAGCCGGACTACCAGATCCGCGTGAATGTGCGCAGTCCTCAACCAGGCTACCTATATATTTTGAATGAGGGGCCTGCGGAGAAATCTGAGCAACCAGAGTTCGTCGTTTTATTCCCGTCACCAACTGCAAATAAGGGCTCAGCTCTTGTTGGTGGCAACCAGTTGGTGCAAATACCTGATCAAAGCTGGCTGAAATTTGACACACAGCAAGGCATTGAAAAGCTGTGGTTGGTTTTTGCCAATGACACGATATCCGAGCTGGAAGGGGTGAAAGCGTTTGCGAACCCCAAAGACAGGGGACTCATAACGGATGCGGGCCAGAACAAGACGGTCCAGAACTTTCTGCTTAGTCACTCCGACCCTAAGCCCGGATATGAGAAAAGCGATACGGAAACAATTTTAAAGGCTCCGGGAAAGATTCTGGTCTACGCAATCAAGCTTGAGCACCACTGAATCGATTTACGCTGAGAGCGTTGGCTAATTCCAGCCCATGGTTGTTGCAACCTTGGGTTCTGAGTTCCACCGCGAAGAGGCCTTCGCAACCATTCGCCAACGCTTTCAGCGTTACAATTTTTTTGCAATAGTCCCAGGGTTGCAGCAACCCTGGGCTGGAATTAGCGAACGCTTTCAGCGTATTTAAGACGAACCCAATCGCTTGCTGAGATCTCACCGAAAAATTCTCTGATGGCCATTCAAAAATTGTAGACAAATATCGACTGCTGACATAGACGAAGTTAGCGTTTCGCATTCGGTCCGCGGAGGCGTTAAAGGTCACACAATGCCGTATCCAGACAGAATCGAAATCCAGATTTTGCTTGGCGACGGTCGCGTTGCTCACTACAACGGGGTTATGGTGTCGGCCACCAGAATTGAGGGAAGATTCTTTGTCACTGGTCCTCCGCAAAGCCACCATAGTCATGTTCGTGTAATAGTAGCGGAGGAAGCCTGGACTGCAACCGCGACGACTTAGCCAACCGCATCGGACTTGCTGATGAACAGGCCGGCACTTGGGCCGTTTGAGGCTGACGCTGCTTGATACATTGAGGTCGGTCGATAACTTCCTCTGAACCTCAAACTTTGAACCGCGTAGTCGCAAATTTCTTAACGGGTTGCGAGGAGTAGCTCTGATCCGACTCATATAGCTATATCTTGCTGCTACGCGGTTTAACAATTGTCCATTGGTTCGTGGCGGGGTCTCCACTGACTTCAGACCAAATCCCATTAAAATAGTTTGACCTTCACTCCTCTCATGCATATCATGGCCGCCATCCAAAGCGCTTTAAGCTCGTCGGACTTCCGAAGCTAAGTCTTTTCCAAGGTCACAATCCGCTACCTGGACGGAAGTCCCGCTTTCTACCGCCAAATGGTGGTTTCTCAAAGCAGTTCTCGCGTTAATAGATGGGACAAGAGAGGTAAGTGTTCTCATGCGCCCTCACGGAATCAAATCGGCGGCGAGTCTATTTAGGATTGAGACGCCGCGGAGTGATTGGAGTTTCATTGGCATTCGACACTCCCTGCAGTCGCTTTTTGGATCCAGTTTGAATCTCGATAAAGACTTACGGCAAGGGCGATTTACTTGAATGCATCAGATCTGCGCGGCCTTGTTGAATTAGGGTCGAGCCCAGAAACAAACCCTTAAGAAGGAGGCAACATGGACATAGTAGTTAAGAGAGATGGTATTGAAATAGCGAGTGGAACATTGACAGTCGACACCTCAACTAACCCCCCGACGGGAACTTTTACACCTGATGGTGGAACCTTGGTAAGCTGCAACGTTAGCGCTTGGTCCTCGTCGGCAGGGGGGTCGACGAACTGGAACTTCAGAGTCAGCGGTGAAGCGAATGGCGATTTTCCGTTGGGCAACAATGGAAATCCTTTCACGTACACCTTCACCGGCAATGAAAACGCCAGCGGCACCAATCCGAGCGGAACCGTGAACTGGCCAGGTTCAGGAACTCCTGATGATGAGACTGTCACGTGGCAGGGGGAGGCGACGGAAGACGAGACCTATGCGCGTGGCCAAGGGGCTAGCTAGGGGTCGGTTCTCTCGTTCTCAAATGAGCCGGTTAGTTCAAACTATTGGGACGACTCCTCTCTCAGGTTGGTGCAGCCTCTGCCGTGATTAAGAAACGGCAGAGGCTGCTGGAAGTTTACGCAATAGTCGAAATTCACAGTGCTTCTCTTAATGAGTTAACCAGTGGAATGGATTGAATCGAAATGTGGTCAGAATCATCAAGCCATGACCATACCTATCTGCTCCTGACACCTTCCTTCCTGCCAGTTGCACGCGAGGGCTCTCTCGTGCTTCTGATTGCCGCCCTGGTCTTAGTTGGCTACAGTTCCCAGGCACTAGCCCGCAGCCCTAACACAGCACGATCAACTGAAGAGGCACTTCAGCAGGAAACGAGCACGATTGGGCTAGGACACCGCATAGAAAGGGAGTTGAAAGGCGGAGAGAGGCATTCATTTCAAGTTCATAGCGACGCGGGACAGTTTTTGTACGTGCTTGTAGATCAAAGAGGAATTGATGTCGTAGTTACGTTGTTTGAGCCAGGCGGCCAGCCAGTCTTGAAGGTAGATAGCCCGAACTCGAACCATGGACCAGAACCACTGGTGGCGATCGTTGAGAAGTCGGGTGACTATGTGATTGAAGTTAGTGCTCCCAACAAAAATGCTGGCGTCGGACGATATGAGATCAGTTTTGTTGCTTTGCGAGAGGCCACGCCAACAGATAAGGAGCATGTCGCCGCAGACAAAGCTTTTTGGGAGGGGAACAGGTTGCGCTTACAGCGGACAGCAATATCCAGTCGCAATGCTATTGAGAAGTACAAGCAGGCGTTGCCATTTTTTCAGTCTTCGGGAGACCATTACAGGCAAGCTCTCACACTAACGGTAATCAGTGCTGTCTACGCTGGATTGGGTGAGTTTCAAAGATCCCTGGAATACAACGAGCAAGCACTTCCACTCTTTCGAGCTCTCAAAGATCGATTTGGAGAAAGCGCCACGCTCAATAGTATTGGTGGGGTATATGATGTTCTTGGTGACTTGCCGAAGGCTCTTGAATACTATCGTCAGGCGCTCCTCCTGCTTGAAAGAGGGAAAGCAACAGACACAGAAGGAGCAATACTCAGTAACATCGGCAAATCATATAACGACCTTTCCGATTGGCAGAATGCTCTTGAATATTACCGCCAAGCTCTCTCAATCTTTCGAGTCACCGGCGAGAAACGAAGAGAGGCCATTACCCTCAACAACATCGGGGTAGCCTACTCTCGTCTTGGGGAAAGAGAAAAAAGCCTAGATTACTACCAACAAGCCCTCTCCCTGCGGCAATCGATTGGGGACAAACCTGGAGAAGCTTCGACGCTAACAAGCATTGGTCAGCTTTATGCTTCTTCAGGCGAGGTGCCGAAAGCGCTGGAGTTCTATCGTCAGGCTTTGGCGCTCCGCAAAACCGCAGGAGATCGTTTGGGCGAGGCAACCACAATCGATTACATCGGAATAGCGTTTTCCTCAATGGGGGAGCGAGAAAAGGCGCTGGGTTACCATCAACAGGCGCTTGAACTCCGAAGAGTCACAGGTGATCTTCGCGGTGAAGCCCACACGCTCAGCAATCTTGGTTATGTCTACAACGCATCGGGTGACGCTCCGAAAGCCATAGATTTTTACAATCAATCAGTAGTTCTTTTTCGACGTGTTGGTGACCGCCAAAATGAGGCGAGCGCCCTCTATGGCCTCGCCCGAGTGGAGCGTAATACTGGTAACGTATCCGAAGCCCGCCACCACATCGAGGCGGCGCTTTCATTATTTGAAGACGTGCGTGCTAATGCCGGTGCCGAACAGTTGCGCGCTTCTTACTTCGCTTCAAATCAAGGCGCCTACCAGTTCTACATCGGACTGCTGATGGAAATGCACCGACTTGAACCAACGAGAGGCCATGACGCCCTAGCTCTACAAACTAGTGAACGCGCACGCGCGCGCAGCTTGCTTGAAATGCTCGTGGAATCCCGGGCCGATATTCGTCAGGGCGTCGATCCTGCGCTGCTGGAGCGAGAACGAAATCTTAAGCAAGAGATCAACGCGAAGGCGCAACGTCAGATGCAGTTGACCGGTCAGAAGAGTAGCGAGCAGCGGCTAGCACAACTGAACAAGGACATCAGCGCGCTCGAAGACGAGCACGAGCAACTGCAAGCGGAGTTAAGGAGAAGAAGCCCTGCGTATGCGGCACTGACGCAGCCACACCCTCTCGGCCTGAAGGACATTCAACAGCAGCTGGAGCCGAATACTCTGTTGCTGGAATACTCCCTCGGCGATGAGCGAAGTTATCTTTGGGTCGTAACACAGAACTCGATGAAGACTTACGAGCTGCCGAAGCAAGAACAGATTCAGAAAGTCGCGCTGCAAGTTTACGAATCGTTGACTGCCCGCAGTGTCGTGAAGTCGCTCGAAACTCTCGCACAGCGGCAGACTCGAATAGTACAGGCTGACATACAGTTTCAGCGGACGGCCAGTGAACTGAGCCAAATGATACTCGCGCCTGCGGCTGCTGAGTTGGGAACAAAGCGACTGGTCGTGGTTGCCGACGGCGCGCTGCAGTACGTGCCATTTGCCGCGTTGTCAGTAGGCAGTAGTCAGTTGTCAGTTGCAAAAGGACGCGCTGCAGCCACCGGACCATGGACCACGGACCACGGACAACTGCCAAACTACAGGCCTCTCATCTTGGATCATGAGGTTGTCAGCTTGCCTTCCGCTTCAGCTTTAGCGGTTCAACGGCAGACCTTGGCCAATCGGAAACGAGCGGCAAAGGCAATTGCTCTGATTGCGGATCCAGTGTTTTCCACCAGTGATGTGCGCTTCAAAGCGAGGGCTCGTGCTCTAGAATCAGGTGAGAGCGCCAGTTCACAAACGACTTCGGCTGATGCGACTCGGATCCTCGAGCATTTACCTGGTAGCTCAACAGGTCAGCTTGCTATCAGACGATTGCCATTCACGCGCCAGGAGGCCGAGCAAATTCTGGCCGTCTCGCCCGCCACCTCAAATCTGAAGGCGCTCGACTTTCGTGCCAACCGGTCAATTGCAACCAGCGGCGAGTTAAGCAATTACCGCTACGTGCATTTTGCGACCCACGCTTATTTGGACACCGAGCGCGCAGGTCTATCCGCGATTGTGCTGTCGTTAGTAGACGAGGAAGGCAAACCGCAGGACGGATTTCTGCGCACCCATGATATTTACAATCTCAAATTGCCCGCCGAGCTTGTTGTGTTGAGTGCGTGCGAAACAGGTCTTGGCAAAGATGTGAAAGGTGAAGGTCTCGATGGCCTGATGCGCGGTTTCATGTACGCAGGCGCGCGTCGCGTAGTCGTGAGTTTGTGGAACGTGAACGACAAAGCGACAGCCGGGTTAATGCAGCGGATGTATACGGGAATTCTAAAGAACAATAAAACACCCGCTGCGTCACTACGTGCGGCGCAGATAGAGATGTTGCGCGTTAAGCAATGGCAATCGCCTTACTATTGGGCAGCGTTTGTGATGCAGGGCGAATGGAAGTAGGAAGAATTGCGAAATTGCGAAATTGCGAAATGCGGAATTTGAAGACAATGGTCGTTTCCTAAATTTCGCAATTCCGAAATTAACCCTGGGGGCAGGGGATTGACCATGAAAGCTTTTGTTTCGCTACTAATAGTTGCCACACTAGGTTGCTTTTGCCTAACTGAAACTCGTTCGTCGTTGAAGGCTCAAGTTCAGCAGTCGGACGAAGCTACCCGAAAACTTTGGGACACCGCGTTTATCGGGACTTCAACCACTAAGAAAACTTCAACCCGGCGACGGTCGGGAAGCTATCGCGTAGCAACTCCAAGTGTCCCGGTTGCCAATGTTGCTGAGGACTCAGTGGTTGGTGTGACTGTCTGGCGTTTGCGTCCCGCAAGGCAAGCTGACTCGGGTGAACGATTGATCGTTCACGAGGACGCGGCCACGAAGGAATGGTTGCCGGAGCGGATCTCGGTCAACACAAAGCTGGCCCAGGGCGATCGACTACGGATCAGTGTGGAAGCGGCGCGAGCGGGTTATCTTTATGTCATCGATCGAGAACAGTACGCGGATGGTAGCCTGGGGGAGCCTTATCTGATTTTTCCCACCACGCGAACACTTAGCGGGGACAACAAGGTGACAATAGGAAAGCTGGTAGAGATCCCTGCTCAAGACGACAGTCCACCATACTTCACAATGAAGAAGAGCAGACCGGACCATGTTGCAGAAGTTGTCAGTGTGCTCGTCATGCCTACTCCGCTTGAGGGTGTGCAGATTACCGACAAAGCCCAGAAGCTTACAGGTGCTCAGGTAGCTGGTTGGGAAAAGGCCTGGAGTACGAGCGTTGGACGGTTGGAGATGGAAAGTGTTGGTCAAGCCTGGACCAAGGAAGAGAAGGATGCCGGCGCCACCAATACCAGAGCCCTGACTGCTAATGGACCTGCGCCGCAGATGCTTTTCTATCGACCCAGCACGAAAACAATTGAACCGATGTTTGTGAAACTGCAACTCTGGTATAAAGGTCCGTCCCGTCGAAGCAATCACTAACCTATGAACATCGAACCCTTACGAGTCTGTGGAAACAGGCTTAACGCCTTGTCGTCTCCGATATCGCAAATAGCGGCGGGGCCAGGCTTGCCTTCGATGGCAATCTGGCCCCGATGAAAGACAGGTAAGTCCAGCCGGCTTATTAAGACTGGATCGCCCTGCGTGTGAGTTTATAAAACCGGCTCCCCAGGACCGAGTTCACGAGTAACCGGAGCAGGCGGGATCATAGCGGGAACATCGAAAGAAGCCAGTTCCCCTCTCTGCAGCAACAGCCTTCGTCTCTCGACTTCCAGTTGAAGTCGTTGGGCTTCGAGGCACTCCTTTAATGCTTCGGCCTTCTGTTTTTCCAACCTGATCGCAATTGCTGCCGCGCGCTCCGGTTCACACGAGCAACAGTGGGCAAGTTCCGGATCGTAAACTGTCCCGTCCGTCGGCAGCGAAATCGGTCGTGGCCTTTCGACCACCTGTCCAACTTTCGGCAACAACTTAAGGATGTCCTTGATCTGGTTTTGAACTTGCGGTGGCAACCAACCTATGTCGTCGATTGAATGCCAGTCGGGAGGAATGTTTGGCGCGATGATTCGATAAGAGATGTCTGAGACTCTCGTGCTTACGGCGTAGAGCTCAACTACCTTTCGAATGAAGTAAGTGACGGCACGACACTCGTTGTCATTTTGAATAGTACGCGCGGTGACGTTGGCCACGTCTTTCTCCTCAAATGTGCTCACCACCACCGAGCGCTCCGCATGAGTCATCTGCGAAGCCTGGAAAACTGATTGGTTAAAGACCTCTGACACCAAGCCGATCTTCAACATGTTGTGATCTGTGACGGAGGTTTGTTTTGAGGCGCTACCACTGGGAAGTCCCAGTACTCCCGCCAGACCTCCACCCACGGAGACGGAACTGCTTCCCTTTACGGTCGACAGTTTATCGGCCAAAAGTTCGAGCGTATTCGTCGCTCTCGCTTCATGGACGACGGATAGAAACTGCATGAAGGTAGTTTGCACTGAAAAGCGATCCGTTTCCGTGGTGATTCGGCGATACCGATCGCTGTGATAGAGAGTCACCTTTTCGCCGGGTAGCAAGGTCTGCGTGTAAAGGAGAGGGCCATGCTGTTTGCCCAGCAGGCATAGTTTATGTTCATACGTGATCCGAAACTCGATGTAGGCGACGACGCCCGCAAAATTCGCAGCTGCCGGCACCGGTTGGTCTCTTACTAATGGAACGCGGAAGTACCTCGTCTCATACCAGTACATGCACTGCTCGTCCGGACGCCAGGGTGGATCGCATGGACTCACGCAACAATCGTCCGGAAGCGGGATGTCTACTCCGCAAGGGCCCTCGCCTTTGCATCCTTCAGCGGAAGGACAGGCGACCAACAATGCGCGCTCGGCATTGATGCGGCCATACCCCACATCGTTGTTCCATGTGCCGAACGGTTTGCCGGCCGTCGGCAAGTAGACGTACGCAGGTTGATTAATCTTGTCGGTGGTCTCAGAAATAATCTGTCGCACTTCTAGATTTGTCAGACCCGGATTCAGACTGAGTATCAGACCTGCGAGAGCGGCAACATGAGGGGTTGCTGCCGAAGTGCCGTCAAAGAACAGGTCATAGTCAGTTGGCGTATATCCTGCCGCACCCAAACGGTCTGTGGTCGGTATTTCCAAACAAGGAGCGACCACATCCACGTCCGGGCCGAAACAAGCACCCCAGAATGGTTCAATTGACGTATCGCCAACTTCCTTTCGGACGTCGTCCCTGTTTGACCCGCCGACGCCGAGGGTTCTTGGGTCGGTAGCGGGAAAGCGAGAGACATTCTGGTTTTCGTTTCCGGTTGCGGCGACAAGCAAGACGTTTTTTTGCTGACAATACTGCAGCGCCGCTTCAATGAGCGCGAAGTCCCAGATCATCCATGACGGGTAAACACCAAAGCTCATACTGACAACACGCGCACCGTTGTCGGCGGCAAAATAGAGACCCTCAGCAACTTCCGTATCAGCGAAGTTGGTGGCGATTGCCATTACTCTGCATTTGCCGGCGAGTCCGGCGGCACCCGTTGCGTTTTCGATCTGGCTGCTAATGATTCCGGCACACGCAGTGCCGTGATTACCAACCGGGCTGCCATCAAACAAGTGAGTGATGGTGCTGTAGGAGATCGGCCACAGGTTAAGGTCCGGATGGCCCAGCTCCACACCTTGATCCAGAACAGCGATGACTATGTTCGGGTCACCCTCTGTAATGGGCCACGCGCGAGGAGCACTGATCCGCTGCAAACCCCATTGGTTTGGGAAGAACGTATCGTTTGGAATCAAATCCGCGATCGCGGGAGAACACCGTCCACGTTTTCCTGGGTGGTGATGTCCGGTTGTTCCCGAGCAACTGCTACAAGTAGCGGTCGGTGAGATATAGGGAATGTTTTCAAACTTCATTCCCTTTGCTGCAACATCTCCTGCTTTGTCTTTAATACTTTGCGCCAGTTCGATCGCATTGGCGTTCGGAAGATTAAGGACTATAAAACCCTTCAGGAGCCTGGTTCTTTGTTCGTTTATGGAGGCCGACTCGTCGATCGATGCTAAGTCGCCGACGGCCGCCACTACATTTTCTGGCAACAACAGCACCGTCGGATTGATGGCGAAGTACGACACCGGTCCTGGCTCTGCGTTTGTAGCGCGATAAACGGGCGCAACCCACTCGACATTATCGCCGCCTCTTAGCTTGCCCAACGCGCTGTCGGTTAGTGCTGTTTTTGACGAAACAAAAGTCAGCAGTTCACTATTATTTACCTCGACTAGCCGCGGATCGCGGCCCTGACCCGTAGCCTTTTCTTTAGGCTTCGTGGCCTCCGTCGCAATTGTTAGAGACTGACCAGACAAATTTGAGCTTGCTGCTTCCAAAGGGACTGGGCTCTTCCATCTGATCGCAACGATAGTAGGAATAAGCTCACACTTACCGAATGAGGGATGATCTAGCGTTTTTGGTGGGGACATTTTTTACCTCCGAGAGTGAGAAAATTAAGGAATTTCGTTGAGGTGTGGCTGCGAGGAGCTGCACAAAAACGAGGAAATTGAGAACTATCTGAGCGCGGAATGTAAGCCTAGAGTGAAGTGAAGTCAATAGTCATTCAGGGAGGCAATTCTCACATTTGTGTTGCCGTTGGGAAAATGGAAACAGACAATGGCGTCACACTACGTTAATCTCAATTGTAAAAATTTCAGGTTCGGAAGGGTGGCTTGCCCGCTGTTGCGTTAGAGGATCTCAATTGCTCCTGCATACTTCTAGCGCAAGAGCGGGGCAAGCCACCCTTCCCAACCTGAAAATATGCAACTGAGATCATTCCAGCGGAACAGCGGGAGCAAGCCACGCTTCGCAACCTGAAATTGTTACTCGCGACCCGAAATTTACTGTTGAGATCTTACGGTGCTGCTGGATTGGGCCCGTAGAACTTCCAACTCGTTTTGAAATCACGAGTCAGCTTCTGTTTGGTGATACTCGCGCGCAACATCTCGATCGGAATACGGTTCTCTTTCAAAAGCGCATCATTGTAGGCCCGGTTGGTCATCTTTCTTGAATCAACCAGCTCCTTATGCATCGCGTATTGCTGGAGTCCACCGATGAGATACGCGATCTGATAGAGCGGTCCGTAGCTGCCGTCGAACGAGCGCCTGACTTCGGCCGTAGCATTGTCACGTTCATGTCCTACTTTGTTTACCAGCAGGTCAATGCATTCCTGAGGTGTCATCTTCTCCAGATGGAAACTGAGTGAGAAGATAATGCGAGCACAACGGTGCATGCGCCAGAAAAGCATGCCGATCCGGTTTTCCGGCGTTTTGGCAAAATTTAAGTCCCACAAGAGCAGTTCCCAATACAGTGCGTTTCCTTCACTCCAAAAGGGTGTGCTGAACACGGCTCGATAGGGTTTGTTGCGCGCTGCCATAAAACCCTGAAGATGATGGCCTGGAATCAGTTCATGAAACACTGTCGCGCGTGCAAAATGGATGTTGTTGCCGCGCATACTCATCATCTTTTGCTCGTGAGCCATGGTGTTAGTTGGGAATGAGACCTGAATGACTTCGCCCCCTAGAAAAAATGGGCTGACGAGTTGTCGCTCGGGAGTCATCATTTCCATGCGCCAACTCTCTCTCGCCAACTCAGGAACAGTCACAAGGTCGTTGTCCTCGACGAACTTAATTGCCTCGACCGCCAAATCCCGGATCATTTCGGGCTGCTTACCCGGTTCCACGTAAAGATCTTTGACGTGTTCGAGCGCCTTGTGCCAGTCGTCTCCATAGCCCAGATCGCGCGAGGCCTTTTTCATTTCGTTCTCACACCACGCCATTTCCTTTTCGCCAATGGCAATTATTTCTTCGGGCGTATAGGGAATCATCTCTGAACGCAATTCACTAATCAGGGCGTCGCGACCGATGGGATCACCGACGATGTCGCTCGCATCGCCGGGTCGCGCTGCGGCACTCGTTGACCGTTGAAATCCTTGCCCGCCGCCTCCCGGCGCACCACCTTGTCCACCACCTCCACCAGTTGGACCTCCGCCACCAGGTCCGCGATTAACTGTAGTCGGTGTTTGTGCGCCTTCTGCTCGTATGCCAAGAACTCGCTCAGTCAGGAAACTCGCGTAGCCAGTCAATGCCTGGTCGAGCGATCGGTAAGGTTCTTCATTCCACCAGGTGAAGATGGGATCATAACCGTTGTAGAACGTGTACCAATTTCTCAGGCTAGTTCGCAGATTGTTAATTGCGCCGACGCCACGATTTGCGACTGTCTTTTTGACGCGTACTGGCTCAATTCCGCCAGTCGCGTCGCCGCCGCGTCCTTCTGGTCTGAGGCCAAGTTCGACCGCGCGGCGTCGTTCATCAACCTGTTTTCTTAAATCATTCAGGGTTGCCGCAACTTTCGCCGAATTGATCTGTTCCATGCGACGTCGCGCTTCTTCGAGATCGATTATTGTTTTGGCGAAGGGAATTAGCGGTTGGATTTCTGCGAGTTGGCGTTCCTGAATATCGAGTTGTCTCAACTCATATTCGAGGTGATTCTTGAAAAGCAGATAGTCGATCTTCCCGTCCTGGCTCATTGAGTCGAAGTCGAGCTTTAGGAGCGAAGACAGCCACTCGTTGTAAAATTTACGGAAGCGTTCTCGTCTCGCCGGAGACATCGCGACCGGGTACGAGCGCGTGAGGCTACCACGGTCGACTGTATAGCGTTCGATCGCTCCGCGCATTTCGCTTTCAGGAACTTTCACTCCATTCGGATCAGCAGGAGCGGCAAGGGCCTTTGTGCGCGCTCCACCGTTCGTCTGAGTGCCGTTTTGGGCGGGCACCTGAATCAAAAAGCCGCTAATTAAGAGAATGACAACAAGAGCATTGGATCTTGAGCGCATGCTTTATCTCCTAAACGTTATTGCGGATCTTGTGATCGAAAAGCGCTGGAATGACCTTTAAGGGTGCATCATGCTATCTCAAATGAACAGATAAATCGAAGATATTTTTAGGTATAGCATCGAGTACCTCACTAGAATAGGACAGTTGGGAAGGGGGCAAGCGGGCGATTCAGGTATCTGACAATAGAGATATGCCAGCGCGCCCCCGCTCGATGCGAATCAACAGCCTTCAGGAATTAAAGTGAACCGGATTATTAGAGAAAGATGTTACCGACTTCAATTGGACGAGCGGGGGCGCGCTCGGGACCAGTGTTGTGAGGTATTTGATTGTGCTCCTTGCCCCTTCCCAACTGTCCGATTCTAGTGAGTTAACTTGATATGTCGCTGCTCAATCCTGGCTGTTTCTATTCTGGTGAGGTGCTTGTACTTAAAATGCAGCGAGGAGTTGTTTCCATTCAGGACTTGTACCTCTACAGACTTGCTCAACTTGCACCGTCACAAGAGCGTTTGCTAGAATCCGGCGTCGTTAATTAGGCCATGGCAGGGGCTTGAAGTTAGCAGTAGCTGCCAGTTTCTTACTTTTGATAGGAGCTCCGGAAGACCTTCGTCATGAATCGAACATTGACTCGATTCTTTGTTTTTAGTTGCTGACCCGCAACCATGCGGGCGTCCGGCGAAGGCGCTCCTATCGAATCCGATCGACTGAAGTAAGTAAATAGTGAATCGTAAATCGTGGGAAGCGGTCTTCGGCCTTAGGACTTAGGTCTTTGTCCTGGTCCCGGAAGTTTCTTTATATCCTGGGGCTAAGGGCCCTGTTGGGCATTCGTTAATTTCGAAATGAGCGAAATCAATGTACAACTGAAAGATGGTGTTCCCGTGACGGTTCCTGCTTCGGCAACAGTCGCGGACGCTTTGAAGGAATTGGATCGCGACTTAGCAAAGCAGGCGCTGGCAGCGAAAGTCGGTGGACGCGAAGTAGACCTCGCTGCGCAACTGGACGCACTGGCGTACGGGAATGGTGGTACCCAACCTTCCTCAGGTAGCACTGTTCAGATTGAACCCGTTTTGCCTCAAACTCGCGATGGACTCGAAGTGTTGCGCCATTCGACGGCGCACCTTTTAGCAGCCGCTGTCTTGGATCTTTTCCCAGGTACAAAACTGGGCATTGGACCTGCGCTGCTCGACGATCCTCGTTACGGTTATTTCTACGACGTGATCACCCCGCAGCCGCTGACTGAAGCTGACTTGCCTCTGATTGAAAAGAGGATGCGCCAGATTGCCAGTCGGAATCTTTCCTACAGACGCGAGGAGATTCCCAAAACTGAAGCCCTCCGGGTGTTTAGCGAGCGCGAGGAACCGCTTAAGTGTGAACTCATTGATGAAAAGGCCGGAGACAAGGTCAGCGTTTATTACATCGATGGTTCGCCGTTCATAGACTTTTGTCTTGGCCCGCACGTTCCGAACACAAACAAGTTGCGAGCTTTTAAACTGCTTTCGCTCGCCGGAGCCTACTGGAAGGGTGACGCGTCGCAGCCACAGATGCAGAGAATATACGGCACGGCATTCTTCACTCAGGAAGAACTCGACGCCTGGTTGAAACAACGTGAAGAAGCTGAGAAGCGCGATCACAGACGTCTGGGACGAGAGCTTGATCTGTTTTCCATCCAGGAGGAATACGGCCAGGGATTGGTTCTTTGGCACCCTAAAGGCGGCGCGATTCGCAAAGAGATGGAAGACTACTTGCGCGAGGAGTTGTTGGCGCGAGGTTACGGCCTGGTGTTCACGCCGCACATGGCAAAGCGTGAATTGTGGTTCATTAGCGGTCACGAGGAGAACTACGTCGACTCGATGTTTTCGCCGATGGAATTTGAAGGGCAGGAGTTTCGGATAAAGCCAATGAACTGCCCGTTCCACATTGGCATATACAAG
>JBKOYD010000044.1:0-9058 GCA_046725195.1 Acidobacteriota bacterium
CTACAGAATTTTGGATTGGTAAAGAAGGGTCACCACCACTGTGAAGCACGGTACCAGGGGGATTCAGGTTGGCTTATTTAGCGCTTGCCCAACTCGCCTATCAAGACCTCAGACAGTCTAGACATCAGAAGATATGCCGGATTATCGACGGACCATATTGTCTCCGGCATGTCGTCACATGAGATCGCCATCGCTATCTTCCCTTTTTTTGAATAAACAATTGCAACTGCGCTTCGAAGACGATCCAGCGCTCCATATTTGCTTGCCATGGGAAGGTCCCAAAGCGAACGACCGATGGCGTAACGCCCTTGCTCGCGCTTCATTAGATCGATCATCTCCTTCGAAGCCGCCGCGTTGATGACTTCACCACGATCAAGTTTCTCCATCACCAAAACCATTTCACGTGGTGTGGCAACACCGAGTCCGAACTTTTTATTTTCTGGATCTTTGCCGGCGATGCTGTCACCACCGCTGCCAACTTTGCGATTGATCTTGATCTGTTTGAATCCCAAAGACTCCATTCGCGCGTTTACTGCATCGGTGGTCAAGACATCGAGCACGAGATTTGTCGCTGTGTTGTCGCTCAGGATCATCATCAAGTTGACGCCATCACGAAGAGTAAGGTGGAGTCCATCTGACAACTCACTCAGTATTCCCGAGCCGGAAACTTTCTTTTCTTTAGTAAGCACCAATTCGTCGGTCCACTTCGCCTTACCTTCTGCTACGCGCGCGAACGCCTCGATCATGATTGCAATTTTGATCGTGCTTGCGGTACGGACGCGTTCATCTGGACTGAACGAATAGGTTTCCCCGGTATCAAGGTTCTTTGCGAAAAGACTCACCTTGCCTTTGAACGAGGTAACGAGATTCTTGACCTGGTCGTCAAGACTTGTGGTTGGTGAAGGTGTTGCTGATAAACGGATTGGTGTTTGTGACCGTGCTGCTACCGAGATACAGAGAACGAGCGCAAGAAAAATCAGGTCGGCGATTTTTTTCATGATGTTAGAGGCTGATCTTGAGAGTTTATTCAGTAGTTGTCATGAACATCCGGTGCATGAATTACGCCGAAAGCGTTGGCTAATTCCAGCCCAGGGTTGCTGCAACCCTGGGGACCCCATGGTCGGAGAATCATAACGCTGAAGGCGTGGGCGCACGGCAGAGCAAGTGACTTTGCGAACTCCTTCAAAGTTCGCGAATAGTAGGGACTGGAGAGCCCAGGGTGCAGCAACCCTGGGCTGGAATTAGCCAACGCTTTCAGCGTAACTCGTCGTTCTGAAATTTCCTCGCGATACTCAACCTCGTTCCAGGTTTTGAATAACCCCACTACTCCTGATTAGGGTAATTACACTCTTTCCTCGGCAGGAGTCCTTTGGCGATTAGTAGTTCGGCATTCAGAATCGCGGCACCAGCAGCGCCGCGAACAGTATTGTGGCTGAGGACCACGAAACGATAGTCAAGCACCGCATCCGCCATCAACCGGCCGATGGTTATTGTCATGCCCTTTCCTGCATCGCGGTCGAGTTTAGGTTGCGGCCGATCTTGTTCGCTTCGCATAACAATAACTGTGCGCGGCGCCGAAAACAGCCCCAGTTCCTGCGGCAGTGAACTGAATGAGACGAATGTTTCATGCAACTCTTTCAACTCGGGTTTCCGAGCCAGCTTCACCCTTACGGCCGCCATATGCCCATCAGCAACATTCACGCGGTGACATTGCGCGCTAACCGCCATTGGTGAGAATTCGATTGATGCATCGACGAAACGACCGAGAATTTTTCTAGTCTCAATTTCAATCTTCTCTTCTTCGCCTCCAATAAATGGCAGCACGTTGTCGAGAATATCCAGCGACGCAACACCGGGATATCCAGCACCTGAAAGGGCCTGAAGCGTTGTCGCAACGACGGCTTCCACACCAAACGATGCATGCAATGGCGCAAGCGCCAATGCCAACATTATTGTCGAGCAATTTGGGTTCGTTACTATAAAGCCGCCGGAAGAGTACTTTTGTCGCTGTCGCTCAAGTAGACCGAGATGTGCATGATTCACTTCCGGAATCAACAACGGCACGTCGTCATCCATCCTGTAAGCTGACGAGTTACTGATGACGGGGTAACCGGCTACAGCAAAAGCTCCTTCAGTTTCTCGCGCCATGTCTCCCGGCAAGCTCGAAAACACAAGGTCACAATCAAGTGGCGGCACTGGTGGTTGAACCGCCATTGATTTGACGGTCGATGGCATATCACCGCTCAATCGCCATGTGCAAGCGTTAGCAAAAGTCTTGCCTTGTGAGCGATCGGAAGCAGCAACTGCCGTTACGTCGAATTGAGGATGACCTTCGAGGAGCTGAATAAAGCGTTGACCAACCATCCCAGTTGCGCCAAGAATGCCCACACGATATTTACCAGTCATCGAAGTTTTTATTGCTCCTTTAAATCTGAATTAGGACTGCACATGGCTTTGCGCAAAAGTCTGTATTCGTACCCTGTAGGTTTTTGCCGCGTAGCGTCAGCTTGAATTTAGCCCGGCGTTTCAACGCCGGGATCGAAGCCTTGTGGCCTCGTCGCGCAGCGACGGCTGAAATCTGTCCCATTCAAGCGTCGCTAACGCGACGGAGAATCTTTCGTACCTTCACCGGGCTTTAAAAAGCCCGGCTAAATTCAGGCCGACGCTAACGCGTCGAGAACCTTGCCGAAGGGTTTGACTGAGTTTTGACACGGCCTCTACCGCGTGACGATACTGACCTCATTGCCGCAAAGCTACTCCATTGTAGGGTGATCCGTGGCCACATCTCCTTCCCAACGAGCGAAAAGCGAGTTTCCTATAGTCATCGAGGAGTAGCCAACGAGTGCAAAGTAGCCAATCCTCGCTTTATCCGTTCCACTCCATCACTCAAAGTGTTTTGATCTGCACAAAACGAGACGCGCAGAAAGCCTTCGCTTTCACTGCCAAAGGCGGAACCAGGCACGGTAATGACTCCCTCCGCTAACAGCGCCTCGGCCACCTTCATCGACGAGCCGTAACTACTAACATCAAGCATTGTGTAAAAGGCTCCATCCGGCGCGACTGCGCGCAATCCTAATTCAGAATCGAACATTGCTAGCAGATGATCTCGTCGCGCTCTGAACGTCTTGCGAAATGCTGCTCGAGCGTCCGCTGCTTCATTGGTCCACGCGACGAGTGCTGACTTCTGCGAAACAGCCGATGCGCAAGTAGTGACATAGCCGTGCAAAACCAGCGCCGCCTGAATAACTTCCTGATCGCCACACATCCAACCCAAGCGCCAGCCCGTCATGCTCATCGACTTCGATAGGCCGCCAATTACGATTGTGCGATCGTAAAACGAAGAAGCCGATTCAGGACGTTCCTGGGTGTAAAAGAGGTCTCGATAGATTTCGTCACTAATCAAGTAGACGCCACGATCGCGCAGAGCGTTTGCAATTGTGATCAGATCGTTTCTCGACAGCAGGCGGCCAGTCGGATTTGACGGACTAATGCAAACTACTGCCTTCGTACGCGAAGTAATAGCTTGCTGAAACGATTCAAGATCAAAGGCGAACTCCCTGTCAGCAGGTAAACGATAGAAAGTCGGGCTTCCACCTGCCATCCTTACGATTGTCGGATAGGCTACAAACCCTGGATTTGGAAGGAGAACCTCGTCACCTTCATCGACGAGCGTCATCAACGTGAGATATAGAGCTTCTTGTGAGCCCGCCGTGATAATCACTCGCTCAGGCTTTTGCGCGAGGTAGGGATAATCGGTTACGACCTTCTCACGCAGACTTTGTAGACCTGCATGAGAGGTATAACCGTTCTGCTCTTCAATAATGACTCGGACCGCCGCTTGTCGAATTACTTCCGGCGTCGGCAAGTCTGGTTCACCCAATCCCAAGTTGATACTGCCAGGACGTGCTCGATCGAAAACTTGCCGGATAACACTCTTTTCGATCCCCTGTAGTCGTTTCGGTGCCGCAAAGTTTTTCAACGGAGATAATCCTCTAGTTGCACCGCCCGCTCCGTTTTCTCATCTCGATACTTAACTATGATTGCCGCATAGAGCGAAAGGCCCCAATTTCGTCCCCTTTCATTCTCGACGGCTCGCGAGCCGGGGACGACAACTGCAGCCTTGGGAATTTCAAGGGGCGCGCCAGGCTTTCTCTGATAAATCTCACCCCGCACGAGATCGTAAACGGGAGTCGATCCCGTCAGGATTGTGCCGCTTGCCAACACTGCGCGTTCGCGAACAATTGTGCCTTCGTACACGCCACAATTGCCCCCCACAAGAACATCATCCTCTATTATGACAGGCACTGCTCCGACGGGTTCGAGTACGCCACCAATTTGCGCAGCGGCCGAAATGTGCACGCGTTTTCCAATTTGCGCGCAAGAACCAACGAGTGCATGGCTGTCGATCATAGTTCCTTCGTCGACGTACGCGCCGGCGTTAACGTACATCGGCGGCATACAAACGACGCTCGGCGCGATGTAAGCACCATCGCGAATACTCGAACCACCCGGAACAATGCGCACGTTGTCTCCTATGGTTGTGGGGCGAACGGGATAAGTATCCTTGTCAAAAAACCTAAGACTTTCACCGACCGACATGTCCATGAGTGCGCCCATTCTAAAACCCAGAATGATGCCCTGCTTCACCCACGGATTCACTATCCAATCGCCGCCGGGCATTCTTTCAGCCGCTCGAACTTCTCCACGATTTAGTGCGGCCTTGAGTTCATCGAAGACGGCTCGATCAGCTTTAGTAAATTCACCACCCGGACGTGCGGCAAGCAACTCAACCTGTTCACGCAACGGCATGCGACGTTTCCTTCAGTAGTCCGACTTCGATCAGTATTTCTCGTAAACGTTCACGCGTCTTTTCCTGGACTGGCACCAGCGGAAGTCGCAAATTCTCTTCAAGCAATCCCATCATCGCCATGGCCGCCTTTACCGGGCCCGGACTCGATTCGATGAAGTTAGCTTCCATTAACGGAAGCAAGCGGTAATGCAGAGCACGTGCCTCGTCCCATTTGCCTTCGAGCGCAAGATCATTGAGTCGAGACATTAGCGCTGGGGCTTCGTTTGACGCGACCGAAATAAGACCATCGCCGCCGAGCGCGATTAATGGCAACGTCACCGAATCGTCACCTGAGATGACGCGGAAACCATCAGGTCGATTGCGTAGGATCTCCATGATCTGCGACAAGTTTCCTGAAGCTTCTTTAACGGCAACAATGTTCTCAACATCGCGAGCGAGTCGCAGAGTGGTCTCCGCAGAGATGTTAGAAGAAGTGCGACTCGGTACGTTGTAGATTACAACCGGCAGTCCACTCACTGCCTCAGCGATCGCGCGAAAGTGCGCGTACAAACCCTCCTGCGTCGGCTTGTTGTAATAAGGAGCAACCGACAGTACCGCATCCACTCCCAGTGCACGCGCGGTCTTAGAATACTCAATCGCCGCAGCCGTTGAATTGCTTCCAGTTCCGGCAATTACCTTTGCACGTCCACGAGCTACCTCTACAGTTGTGCGGATGACGAGTTGGTCTTCTTCATCCGACATCGTCGCGCTTTCGCCAGTCGTGCCGCACGGGACAAGTAGACGTATGCCCTCCGCGATCTGATAGTTGACCAATTCACGCAAACGCTGCTCGTCAACAGAACCGTCGGTGGTGAACGGTGTAACGAGAGCAGTGGCGCATCCTCGTAGCCAGCTGAGTTGTAGTGTCATAGAGCCTCCAGTATTGGAATTGCCAATTGGCTATTTCGCCTTATTCAAAATCTCCTCCATCACTTCCCCGAACTCAAACACTCCTTTTCGTCCAACGATCCAGTGCGCCGCCAACAAGGCGCCCGCAGCGAAGCCCTGCCGTGAACGCGCGGTATGTGTCAACAACACCTGGTCCGCCTGGGTGTCGAAACCAACTCGATGCGTACCCGGAATGTAGCCTGCGCGGGTCGACGAAGTGGGAATATCGGACCCCAAATGCTCCGACATTAACTCCCTCAAGCGCAGCGCTGTTCCGGAAGGCGCATCTCGCTTACGGCAGTGGTGCGCCTCTTCGATGAAAGGCGCATAACCCTCGACCGCCGCAAAAAGTGACGAAGCGTGTTCGACGATGCGGTAGAAGAGATTTACTCCAATGGAGAAGTTAGCGCCGTAAACGAGTGCGCCAGAATATTTTCCTACGACCTCTTTCGCGGACTCTTCGTTCTGCTTCCATCCGGTCGTTCCCTCAACGAGCGGGACTTTCGCGCGCACGCAAGCCTCAATGTTTCTTGGCACAACTTCGGAAATAGAGAAATCAATTGCGACGTCGTGCCCGCGCAGTTTATCTGCGAGTTGATCCACGTCGAGATGCGGTTTGCTCGTAACGACAGCTCCAACCTCATCACCGGCTTTTCGCGCCTCGCCAGCAACGAGTTGTCCCATCGCACCATATCCGAATAACGCTATCTTCATGATCTATCTGTAGGGGTGGCCCTCCGTGGCCACCCTTACGCTCGCTTCAGGCACCATCGGTTACTTAACGATGGGGCGCCTGTTCTTCCTAAGCATCTTGTGGCTCCGGAGGGGTGGCCACGGAGGGCCACCCCTACAAAGTTGGTTCGCTTATTCTTTTCGCTAAGTTTGTGTATCGGTCCACCGCCTTTTCGAGCTCGCGTTTTGAAATCCGCTCATGAGCTGTGTGCGCGTCCAGAATCGATCCTGGACCAACTAATAGTGGCTGGCCCCAGTTCGACAGGTAGGGAATGTCTGTCGTAAACCGCACGACAGTCTCAGCAAAACCCGGAACCGAAAAGAGTCGCACGGGGTTGTGTAAAGAAGCATACTCAATTCCCGCTCGCCCTCCGACCGCCTGTTCCAGAATTCCTTTGACCTGCTCTATATCGATCGCCAGCCGAATTTGCAATTCGGCACGTGCTTTATCTGCAGTGACGTTAGGCCTTGTCCCTCCGTTGAGCACTCCAATATTGCAAGTCGTATCGCCGAAGAAACTATCATTAGGCCAGTCGCACTTGCGTATGTCCTGCAAAACGTCGAGTAGCTTTTCGATGGCGGAGTCGCCAGCTTCTGGATAAGCAGAATGCGCCGACCGCCCTTCTGTGGTAAGAATGAGTCGCATAGAACCTTTGGTGCCTACGGCTAATCGATTGTCCGTTGGCTCCCCATTGATCAGGAAACGACATTTGTCGGCAAGCGCGTGTTTATTTGCAGCCTGAGCGCCCGCACTTGCCAGTTCTTCATCCACTGTAAAGAGCATCCCAACATCGACGACACCCTCAGCTCGAAGCCGTTCGGCAGCGAAAATCTGAGCTGCGATGATTCCTTTCGCATCGCAGGAACCGCGTCCATAAATGTTTTCCTCGTCCTCACTTGATGGGACGAATGGCGGCACTGTGTCCATGTGAGTTGAAAACGCTATGCGTGGCGGTTGTTCAGTTGTGGCGATCACATTGAAACGATCCGGCACTACCTCCTGCTTCTCAACGCGATATCCCAGATCCCTGAGATAAGTTGAGAGAAAGTGCCCAACGGCCGCCTCGTCGCCCGTGACGGACGGGATGTCGATGAGTTGTCGAGTCAGGATGAATAGGTCCATGGGTTCCCTGGTCTTGAGTCTTGAGTCTTAAGTGCTTCGGTCTTGGTCTTAGGTCTTATGTTCAGTACCCATCCTTTTTACCTTCATGTTCGATCTCTTCGCGAATTCACGAAGACCAAAGACCCTTTTTCAAAATAACAAATGAGAAATTTCAAATGTCATATGGCAAATGATTTCTTTTTAGCTGCTCCTGCCGCTTTCACAAAGACCAAAGACCTAAAACCCAAGCCCCAATACCTTCGACTGCTCCGCCGACTCGAAAAACGCCTCATGCAATCGTCGCACGGCTTCTTGAGCGTGGTCTTCTTCAATCGCAAACGTAAAATTAATGCTCGATGCTCCCTGCGAAATCAGCGTCACGTTTATGTCGCTAATCGTGCTGAACACACGTGCGGCAATACCGGGAGTTCCTCGCAAACCTTCACCAACGACACAAATGATCGCACGTCCTTTCTCAACTCGCACCGTACCCAGTTCTTTAAGTTCCTCAAGTATTGCGGGAAGCGCAGTGGCGTCGTCTAACGAAAGTGAAACACTCACTTCTGACGTAGTGACTACGTCCACGACGGTTCGATGTCTTTCAAAGACTTCAAACAGCGCTCGCAGAAAACCGTAAGCGCCCAGCATTCGGGCCGAAGTGATTTGCACGGTTGTGACCCCGACCTTGTGGGCAATCGCCTTGACCGTGCGTGGAGATGTTTCGGTCTGCGCACAAACAAGCGTGCCAGCCGCTTTGGGCACGCGTGAATTACAGATGCGCACGGGGATTCGATCTTCGATCGCAGGCTGAATGGTCTTTGGGTGCAGAACCTTCGCACCAAAATAGGCGAGCTCAGCGGCCTCGCCATACGAGAGTCGTTCAACTGTCTGCGCTTGTGGAACAACGCGAGGATCAGCGGTTAGTACTCCAGTGACGTCTGTCCATATTTGAATTTCGTTCGCACCGAGCGCCGCGCCAACAAGTGCAGCGGTGTAGTCAGAACCGCCGCGTCCGAGAGTGGTTGTTGTTCCTTGTGCCGTTGAACCTATGAAGCCGCCGAGAACAGGTACGAGTCGCGCGCCTATCAATGGGGCAAGAGCAGTTCGGGTTTGGGAAATGGTCTGGCTCATTAAGGGTGAGGCACATCCATGATCATCGTTGGTGATGATACAGGCGCGCGCGTCCACTTGGCGCGCCTCAACTTGCCGGCACAACACCTTCGCGAGCAGGCTACTGGAAAGCGTTTCGCCATAGGCAAGAATCTCATCCTGAATCGCTTTGCGGTTTGTTGACTCAACTTCGACAGCTCTCAATAGCTCGCCAATCTGATTTTCAGCACTGTCGACCTGCTTCACAAAAGCTTCGAGAGCTGTATCGTAGAGCACCATCTCAGCCGTCTCTTTGTGACGTCGAAAAGTGGTCTTGAGAGATGAAATCGCCTCATCAGCCTGGCCCTTGCACGCCATTAACAAGCTCGCAAGCAGTG
>JBKOYD010000047.1:0-23657 GCA_046725195.1 Acidobacteriota bacterium
GGTCAGTTGTCCGTAGTCAGTTGTAGGCCGGATTATCTATCGAGCTGCGTCGGGACTAGTGGCAACCGACGACAGACCGGTTTTCAAAATAGCAAATGAGAAATGTCAAATGATATATGACCAATGATTCTTTCGAACCAAACCAATACTCTTGTTATTAGATGCTTACTACTCTCGCTATCTCAAATTACCGTTCGCTACGGAATCTCGTCGTTCCTCTTCAGCGACTAAATTTGATCACTGGACCAAATGGCAGCGGTAAGTCGAACGTCTACCGGGCTCTGAGGCTGTTAGCGGACACTGCGCAAGGAGGAGTCATCCCATCACTGGCTCGCGAAGGAGGATTGCAGTCGACCCTTTGGGCTGGACCCGAGAGGTTGGGAAGGTCCGTCAAACGCGGTGAACACCGGGTGGAGGGCACTGTTCGCAAGGAGCGAATAAATCTGCGGCTTGGATTTGCTGGAGATGAATTTGGCTACGCGATTGACCTGGGCCTTCCTGCACCGAGTACCTCTGCATTTGCACTCGATCCGGAAATTAAGACGGAGACGATTTGGGCCGGCCCCTTCCTGCGCCCCGCTGCGTTATTGGTTGAACGCCACGATTCGGTTGTACGTTCAAGAGCAGCCGATGGCAATTGGGAAGTACTCGCGTACCAACTTCCGACCTTTGACAGCATGATGGCGCAGTTCGCGGATCCGCGAAACGCACCTGAGATGCTGAGACTCCGCGAACAAATTCGTTCATGGCGTTTTTACGATCACTTTCGAACTGATGTTGATGCGCCTGCGCGACTTCCACAAATCGGCACTCACACTCCAATCCTTAGCAACGACGGTTCCGATATGGCTGCGGCACTGCAAACGATTCAGGAGATTGGCGACCCGTCGGAGTTGGCAGATGCCGTCGCTGATGCTTTTCCCGGATCGAGTATCTCAGTCCTAAACCTTGAAGGGCGTTTTGAAATTGCGATGCATCAACATGGATTGCTGCGCCCACTAAAAGCTGCTGAACTGTCTGATGGAACGCTTCGCTATCTGCTTTGGATCGCTGCGTTGCTTACACCACGACCGCCGGGACTGTTAGTGCTTAACGAACCTGAAACGAGCCTGCATCCGGATTTATTGCCCGCGCTCGGCCGGTTGATAGCAAGCGCGGCGGAACGTTCGCAGGTGTTGGTTGTGACTCACGCTCCAAAACTCATCTCAAGTCTTGAAGACCAAGCCGATTGTAATTCTGTCAGACTCGCAAAAGAGTTTGGGGAAACACGCATCGTTGGCGCAGACAGACTAGACTTGCCAACCTGGCGGTGGGCAACTCGTTGAGTAAAGGAAACGACAAACTAAAGTTTATCGGACATTATCGCCATTGCCATGCGACGTTGTAGAGTCTCGCCAGATCCGCCAGGTTTACCTTCAGAGTATTCCACTCCCTTTCTGCACCACTTCTCCTCAAACGATTGTTACGCATGAACTGATCGATTTGCGAAGCGCGGTCAAGCACAGATTGGACGTCTGCGCTTGTGGATTTGTGGTCGTTGAAATGTTCGCGGAGCCTCTTAGTCTCATCGTAGTAGTTCTTCACGAACGTGTTGATGTCGTCCTCACGCCGCGTTCCATCGAGGCGACTCTTATCGAGCGCAGAGTCGAGTTCGGATCGAAACTTGTCAGACTGTTTCTCGATCCGCCGGATGATCTGTTCTACCTCTTTGTCACTTACGCGGTAAGGCACTTGATACATCGCACCTGTCGTATAACCGTCCCAGTGCCAACCAACGTTATATGCTCCAGCCAATTCACTCAGGTCCGTTTTTAGCGCGGCCCAATCTTGTTGGGCGCGTGGAGTCAACGGATAGCGTCTCATAAAGCCGTCTATGCGAGAGGCGTGCTCGAGAACCGACTGAACATCTGGTGCCGTGGATTTGTGACGGTCGAATTGGTCGCGCAGGTTTTTTGTCTGCCGATAGAAGTCTTTGACAAAGGTGTTGATGTCATCTTCGCGTGTAGTGTTGTTCAAGCGGCTCTTATCAAGTGCCGAATCGAGGCTTCCACGAAACTTGTCTGACTGCTTCTCAACACGACGGATCATGTTTTCAACTTCTCTGTCGTCTATACGGTAGGGTTGGCCCGGTATTTGAGCAATTGCTATTGAAGAAAACGCACTGAAGACCACAATTATTGCCGTGAGCATACTTCTAAACATTTTGGGTTTCCTCGTTTCTATTTGGTTAGAAAGAGGGGCTGGCACGAGTATAGCGAAAGGTGTCGATTTAAGGCACCTTCATCGTTGAAGAGTGGCTTGCCGCCGGCCGCATGAAATGAGGAACCTTCTTTCTCCCTTCCTTCTCAAACTTCCGCTAGAATAAGGACACGATGAATTGTCCGAGCTGCCAACAACTGTTGGCCGAAGATGTACAGTTCTGTGGTACATGTGGCTCGTCGACCGCCAGCGTCAGGGGCTCAACTCAAGGTCACGCGTACCAATCAACGAGTTCCAATTCCCCGACAAGACAGACCGATCACGAAACCCCGCAAACGGATCCCCGCGTAGGCCTGATACTCGACTCAAAATACAAACTCGTAGAGCACTTGGGTGAAGGAGGTATGGGTTCTGTCTTTCGCGCTCAGCGCCTTCATATTGGCGACGAGGTAGCGGTCAAACTTCTGCATCGGGATCTAGTGCGCGAAAAGCAAGCCCTCGAACGTTTTCGTCGCGAAGCGCGCGCCGCTGCGATGATCCGGCACCAGAATGTCGTGAGCATTCACGATTTCAGTGAGGGGAGCGCATCTGGTTCAAGTGAAGACGGCAATGGGAAACACGCAAACTCGGAAGCTTACATCGTAATGGAGCTGGTAAAGGGCGTGTCTCTCGGCAACCTGCTACGTCGCGAGGGACGAATGTATGCTGATCGCGCAATCGCATTAATGCGCGACATTTGCGCAGGCGTCGGCGTAGCTCATCGACAAGGCCTTCTGCACCGCGATTTGAAGCCTGATAACGTAATCATCACTCCTCCCAATCAGGATGGCGAGCGGGAGTCCGCAAAGGTGGTGGACTTTGGACTCGCCAAAGTACGCGATGCCGCGGGCGCAACCGCGCTTACGCATACCGGTGCCCTGATTGGCACGCTCTGCTACATGTCGCCGGAGCAATGCGCCGGCGAGGAACTTGATGCTCGCACAGATGTCTACAGTCTTGGGGCAATGCTGTACGAAATGTTGACTGGTGATCCGCCCTTCCGGTCAAACAATCTTGCGGGTTTGATAGCAAAGCATATCAACGAAGCACCACCTCCCTTCCCGGAGTCTCTCCATATTCCTGCGGCGCTGGCGTCAGCTTGTTTTCGTGCGCTCTCAAAAGACCGCAACAAGCGACAACAGGATGCAATAGCGTTTGGACGTGAGTTACAAACAGCACTTGCAGCTCCAACTGATTATCGATTGTCTCAAGCACAGACAGTTCGCCACGAACAGAGTAACTTAGCGATTCCACGGCAAAGGCAAACTGCGAATCCATTGAAGTGGATACTCGTGCCAGCTGCAGGTTTGCTCGGAATTATTCTTCTCATCGGGGGCAGTGTCGCAATAAAGTATGGAATAGATCGTTTTTCAGCTGGTGACACTCGCAACAACCAAAACACCCAGAACACCACGAACAACAGGACTCGTGAACAATCCGTCCAACCGGTCACAGAAACAACTACCTCAAACGCTTCGACGGACGACCTCACTGGTACGTGGACAGGAACATACGGTCCACTCCACAACAGCACGAAGCTAATAATCAAGAATCACAAAGGTAACGAGCTCGATGGCATACTGGAGCAGGGTCCGATTCGGGTCGCCTTCAAAGGGTCCTACGATTCCGCATCACGCACAATAAATTTTAAGCAGACCGACATTTTAGAGGGCGACGGTTGGAGCCTGGGTGAAGATGCCGGCAAGCTCTCCGCGGACGGAAAGAAGATGACTGGAACGGGAAAGGATGCTATCGGTGGCGCTTTGGGTATGTCGTATGAATGGTCTTTTGCAAGACGATAGCTCTTCACGTGATTGGATCTATCCAAAAATCGGAACGGAGGCCTCCGGGGCTCAAAGCAAAGTTCTTGACTCGTCGTCAACAACGTGACTATCCTCACGCACCCGAAACTGGCAATCAGGAAAAGTAAGAGCGGTTAGCGCGCGAGACTGTGATCTTTGTCCAGTAGCTAACAGAAAAACAAGAGGCGCTTGTTCGCCATGTCGAGTCAGAAACTCTCCCCAATTTTGCGAAGGTGATTGCGTCTCGCCCAACCATCTTCCCAACGTCTGAGTAGTCCACCTAAAGGAGCAGTTAGCAATGCGACGTAACACACTGGTCAGTTTCTGTCGGAGTCTATTAACAACAGCGGGTGCCTTGAGCAACGGTATTTCGTCGATCTCTATTGATGGAACAGTTGTTACAAGACAATCACAGACTGCAGTTCGTCGAAAATATATCGGATTTGTAACTCTCGTCGTTACTACCGTGACTTTTGTGGGATGCCAGCAGATGGAAACGGGAAAACCTTCGCCGGCCGCCTCCGATACAGCAAGAGGTAGCGGCAAGATAGCGATCACAACCTCCTCAGAAGAAGCACGAAAGGAGTTTCTTGCTGGACGTGACTTAGCAGAGAAGTTACGCATCACCGACTCGATTTCGCACTTCGATAAGGCTATATCGCTTGACCCGGGTTTTGCGCTCGCCGAACTGAGCCGCGCGAATGTGTCGCCCACTGCCAAAGAGTTTTTCGATCATCTCAAGAAAGCAAGTGCGCTCTCAGAAAAAGCTTCAGATGGAGAACGGATGTTGATCCAGGCAAACGAAGCAGGCGCAAATGCAAATCTTGCCAAGCAGAAGGAGATTCTGGACAAACTAGTGGCCGCCTATCCAAATGACGAGCGGGCCCACTTCAATCTTGGCGGTTACTATTTTGGACGACAGGATTTCCCCCAGGCCATCACCCATTACAAGAAAGCAACAGAGCTCGCACCAAACTATTCGCCTGCGTATAACATTCTCGGTTATGCGTACCGCCAGAATGAACAATATGCGGAAGCTGAAGCAGCGTTTAAGAAGTACATAGAGCTCATTCCAGACGATCCAAACCCTTACGACTCCTATGCGGAACTCCTTTTGAAAACTGGTAGATTCGACGACGCAATTACTCAATACAACAAAGCACTGGCAATCGATCCAAACTTCCTCAATTCCCATTTCGGTATTGCCGCTGCTTTGACATACAAAGGCAAACCCAGTGACGCTTCGGCCGAGTTGCAGAAGATCACTGAGAAGGCGCGCACGGACGGCGAACGCCGGACTGCACTGTTTGGCCAGATGGTGTTGGCGGTTGATGGCGGCAAGATGGATCAGGCTCTCGCTGAAGTTGATAAGCAATACGCGTTGGGCCAAAAGATCAATGATACCCCCGCAATGGCAGGCGACCTGCAATTGAAGGGGAATATTCTGCTGGAGATAGGTCGGTACGACGATGCGAAGCAGGCATTTGAACGCTCCCTTCAGATGACCACCAGCGACGCAAACATCTCAAAGGAGCTAAAAGACAATGCGGCACTCTTTCAACATTACAATCTTGCTCGAGTGGCAATTGGCAAGAAAGATCTTACAACCGCAAAGACGGAAACGGAGACTTTCCGAAAAGGTGCCGAGGCTGCACAAAATCCAAACCAGGTGAAACAGGCACATGAGCTCGCCGGAATGATCGCCCTGGCGGAGAAGAATTACGATCAAGCCATCGCCGAGCTCACTCAATCGAATCAGCAAAACCCAAACAATCTCTATCTCCTGGGCCAGGCATACCAGGGAAAGGGCGACGATGCTAGAGCGAAGGAGTCCTTCACGAAGGCTGCAAAGTTTAATTCACTGCCGCAGTTAAATTATGCGTTCGTTCGCACTAAGGCAGAGAAAGCCCTGGCCAGCTAAAGCACATCCGCAGATTATGCCGATTACACCGAGCGGAAGAAGAGACCTAAATGAACGACGAGCGCGCCGGGAAATTATCCGTCGCGCTCGTCTAACGTCAGCTATGTTCCTGTGAAGTTAGTTCAACAATTGGAGACCCAGAATCTGCTCCAGGATTGCTCCGAGGATGCTATAGCCGCCGTTTGAGTACCGACCATATCGGTAACGACTGTAGTAGCCGTCTTCGTATCCGCGACGGAAACCCTCACGGAAGTAGTATTGATAGTCACTCAGATCTACGTAATATCCATCGTAACCATAACTCGCGTCCTGGTAGGCATACGCATCTTCAACTTTGTACCCCCAGCCGTCTTCACGCTCCGCCTGGCCGGCGCGAAAGCCCTCCTGATAACCATCATTCACTGCGCGACGCAACATCTCCGCACCGTATTGATTTGTCTCGTAATAACTACTGCCGCGTCGATAGCGATAGTTGTAGGGTCCATAGTCGTTGTAACGCCACTGCTGCAGCCGCAACTGATCACGCCGCAGTTGGTCCAAATATCGCTGCTGGTATCGCAACTGGGCCAGACGTCTCTGCTGTTCGAGCAGGCGTTGACGTTGGAAAGCGAAGTTCTGTCGACGCTGCAGATCCTGACGATAGCGTTCGACGCGCTGTTGTTGATCCTGCTGCCAATTACGCTGACGCCAATTGTTGTCTCTATCCCGCGACTGCTGTCGACGCAGTGAGTCTTGCTGCTGTCGTTGTCCCCAGTCGCGGTTCTGCCGCTGTTGCTGTTGTTGCTGCCAACGCTGTTCGCGTTCCTGAGATTCGCGTATCTGATCCTGGCGTTGTCGCTGCCAACGTTGTTCGCGTTCTTGCGACTGTCGGATTTGTTCCTGGCGCTCTTGTAGTCTCTCTTGATTTTGACGGTCGGAATTCCGGCGTTGCTCCGGAGCTTGCTGTTCGCGTTGTCGTTGCTGCTCCCAGCGCTGTTGTCTTTGTTGGCTGTCCTGCTGTTGTTGCTGACGCTGCTGCTCCCAGCGCTGTTGTCTTTGTTGGCTGTCCTGCTGTTGTTGCTGACGCTGCTGCTCCCAGCGCTGTTGTCTTTGTTGGCTGTCCTGCTGTTGTTGCTGGCGACGCTGCTCCCAGCGCTGTTGTCTTTGTTGGCTGTCCTGCTGTTGTTGCTGGCGACGCTGCTCCCAGCGCTGTTGTCTTTGTTGGCTGTCCTGCTGTTGTTGCGCCTGCTGTTCAGATCTGGGTGGTTGCGCGGCTTGCTGCTGTGCGCGCCGGTTTTGCCGCTCTTGCTGGCGCTGTTCTCGCTCGGCCTGGTTTTCCTGGCTGCGTTCCTCACCTCGACCTCGCCTCTCTTGAGCATTGGCAAGGCCGGTGCTGCCCAGTAGAGCAGCGGAGATCGCCGCCGACACTACTAATTGTTTCAGATACAGTCGGTTCATCAAAAATCCCTTTCAGTTAACTGTCGGCGGAGAGACGTGGGTCGACAGTGCCTGAAGAGCAAGCGGTATTCCACCGCTAGAAATCACGCGCACTGACGTTTTTAAGGAGTGTTGAGAAACGATTTAAGTTACAGGCAGACCATTTGGGTAAAGCTTCGTCACTGGGACCGCAGGCGTCTCGCCTGCAAAGCGTTGCGGTGCAGGCCTGATGAACTAAAACAAGCTTGTGGCGTAACGCGGCAGGCGAGACGCCTGCGGTCCCAGGGACTGCGCTATTGTCAGGCGTCGGCTTGCGCGGAGCGGAACTAATAACCATGGCTGATCTGCACCAAACGATATCGTTCACAGCGATACGTAATCGTCCTTCTCACCATCGTCCCAGTGAACAGAAGTCACAGAGAGTTGTCTACTCTGTTGCCTTCTTACTGCAATGACATGGCAATTCAGTGATCTTCGGCATGTCCAGGGTAATCGTGGTCTAGACCAAGCCAAATCTCCCATATAGGCACGGTGGTTGCCGAATTTTGCGTTAAATCAACTAGAAGTTCGGCAGAACATTAGAGGGGGCGCTATGAACAATCTAAAACTCTGGCCACACTTAACAATCGTCGCTGTGCTCTGTGCTATTGCCGCAGGCGTTGGTGTGGCACTCTGGATAAAGCACGAACGAACTGCCTCTGCAGAGGCTCTACCAAACGCGGCGCGCATTCAACGAGTTGAAGGAGATGTCGCACTGAGTGATAGTCTCGATAGCGCGGCCAATACTCAAAGTGAACCGCAGTGGGTAACTGCAACTGCAAACCAACCGTTCTCAGTAGGTGATCGCATTTACACGCGTGACAATTCGCGCGCGAGTCTGGCGTTCAGCGGGCGCAACTTTGCTCGGCTCAACCCCAACACGTCGTTGGATGTGTTGTCGCTCGACGATCGACGCACACAGCTGGCACTGCGCGACGGCTCTGCGATCTTTGATGTAGGTTATTTGGCTCCTGGAGATCTGTTTGAAGTAGCCACTCCATACGGCGCCGTAGACTTCAACGAGCCCGGCCTCTATAACGTGGGTCTCGAGAATGGCAACGTAATCGTCTCAGTGCTCAGCGGACTAGCGCAGGTAGTTGGACTCGGAGGCAGCGGTCAAATTAGTAAGGGTGAAATGCTCACGCTCCTTGGTCAGACGGCGGCGGACGTGATCCTATCTCGAATTGATGGCCGCGACGCTGGTTACCTGGTCGACAACTACTATGGTTATCAATACCCGCAGTATTACGACGGTCGTTATCGCGACTACAACGTATATCTAAACGATCCGTACTACTTCGATCCGTATCGACGTAACGTTAGTTACCAGTACGTTAATTCATACATTCCAGGGCTGTACGATCTGGATTACTACGGCAACTGGCAGAATTTGAGTGGATACGGATACGCTTGGTCACCGCGCGTCGGTAGCGGTTGGGCACCGTATCAGGACGGCTATTGGATGTCGGATTATCCATATGGCCCAACATGGGTGTCGAGTGAACCATGGGGCTATGCTCCCTATCACTATGGCCGCTGGGCTTACGTCGGAAACCAGTGGTACTGGATTCCTGATTCGATAAACAACAGGCCGCTGTACTCACCCGCAATGGTTGCGTTTGTGCCGTTTGGGCAAAACGAGATCGGTTGGGTGCCGTTGGGACCCGGGGATGTCTACGTGCCACGCTATTACGACAACCGTTGGCAGCCCTACTATTTGACTCGGGATGAGGTATCGCATGTGCGAGTTGTGAACCTCAACGTGCCTGGGGCAGTCACGATTGTGGGAGTTGACGACTTTACCCGAGGGGTCGCCTGGAAGAGAGCAAGGAAAGCGGATCAGAACATGCTCGCGCAGGTCAATCCTGTATTGGATCCATTGCTGTTGACTCCATTGAGAAACGCTGTGGTCCATTCGGCATGGGGTCGCGGCAAGAAGGATCTGCCGCCTGGAATTTCAAAGAAGCTAACTGAGACCACCGTCCTGACAAGCACGACACCGATTGCGCCGCCGTTTCGAAAAGACCTTGCACAATCAATGCGCGTGCAGCCGGTGGCTGAACGAGTGAAAGGACAGAAGTTCAAGGTAAAAGACGAACGGCAAGGAAAAGGAATAGCACAGGTGCCGCAGGCTCCGACCCAGGTTCCGATTCCTGATCAAACACGGCGCAACGTCGATACGCGACGACTACAGCAGGAGCAACGCAAACAAGAAAATAACCAACAACGAATAGATCGAGCGATGCCCGACGTGCAGGCAGAGCGTGCAGCCAGGGCGGCGCAACAGCAAGCGCAGGGTGAACGCGTCGGACGAAAGGCTACGCCAGAAGTACAGAAACAGCCTGCCCAGCAACCGGCGCGCGTTCGAACGGAGCCTGGCCGAGTGAAGAACCCTCGCCCTGAACAACCGATGTCTCAGCCGGCCACTCAACCACGACAACAACAGCCGGCGAAAGCGGTTGAACGACATGGTCCACCGGTCCAGGCGCAACCACGGGGAGCGCAGCCGAAACAGGAGAAACAAAAATCTCTGCCGTCACAAGAGGCAGGAGGTAAAGGCAAGGGGCGCAAGCCGTAGGAGAATTTATGGGATTGCGAAATTGCGGGATTGCGGAATTTTAACCGGCGAGACTGCGCCCTCTAATTCGGCAATCCCCCGATCCCCAATCGGCGGCTCGCTTCTTATTGATGGTTCATTCACCGTTTAGAAGTTGCCAGGTTAGAACTAGAGAGATTTTCAGATTTCGTCCTCTAGTTAAATCTGTGCCGGAGTGCAATCTGTGGCTCAACCGAGAGATTCAAGACATTCGCTTAACGAACGTTGCCGACAGGTAAACATCGGAGTGTCCCTCAGCGTGTAGGAGCTGGCCTTTGTTTCACGAAGCTCTTGGACCAAGTCCAGAAAATCCGAAGGATGATCGGTCTCAAATGCTACCACAAATTCCTGATCATCCAGACCAAACGAATACGTAGTGTGCAGCTTTACGGAGCGGTACTTAGAGCCGATGCGAATATGCTCGTCCATCATCTCCTGTCGTTGCTCGGCGGGTCGCGAGTACCATTCTCGGGTCTTTACAAAAGGATAGACAAAAAGGTATTGCGACTTGCCGGGAACAATGTGCAGACGATCCTCAACGTGTTCAGGGTTGTCCTTGTCTATATACATCGAACGCTTCGTCATGGAGAGAAAAGACTGGCTTGGCTCGATGTACTTCGCCATTTCAGTCTTGTTCAATCGCGCAGTCATCTCTTGAATGGGTTCGAGATCATATCCAATGCGCCAAATCATAAAATCGACGTTGGTTCGCAGACCGATAGTCGAGTATGAGTGAATCAGCAACGACTTGCGAAACTCATCGACAGTCTTAACAAACTCTTCTCTGCAATGCTGTTTATCTGTGTTGGAGAGCAGCCGCCAGTCGGGACGCGCGTGGTAGAAGGTGAAGTTTACGAACTGTCTCGGCAGTTTTGCCTTCTCTTCCTCAACTTCGGCGCAAGTAGGTGCAAGACGAAGAGAACCACGAGTGGCATTAACTGGATCTTTGTCGCTGCTCATTTGCGTTTACCTCTGCTTCGAATTAAAGGTTGATTTGCCTGACCCGGAAAAGGACGTCGATGCGGAAGTTATTCTGCCCAGTCTGCAGTCCGATTGCAACCGGGGACGAAACCTGATCCCCTGAAGTCACCCCGGTTTGCGCGCCACCTGCGGTTCGCTATACTCGCTCGGCTTTCGAAACAACCACGTGAGATCGGGGAGAAACTGTGTAATGAAGCTTATCTGGCTCGCGCTAGCATGCACGATCATCGCATTGATCAGTCTGGCTTGTAATGAGTCGACGACTCTTACAAACACCTCCACGCCCGGTGCCACGGCGGCACCATCCGCCGCCGCCGCTACGCCAGATGTATTCGCCGGGGCTCGTGCGAACTTTGTCAAGAATTGCGTCCCATGCCACGGAGAGAACGCGGAAGGTGGCAGGGTAAAGGTCGAGGGCAAACGGATCAGAGTCCCATCATTAAAAAGTGAGCATGCAATTAAACACACTGATGAGCAATTAACGACGACCATAACGAATGGCGAAGAAGACATGCCATCATTCAAAGATAAGTTGAAGCCGGAAGAAATAACTGAACTAGTAAAGTTTGTACGGAAGGAGTTTCAGGGTAAACCGTAAGTTTAGAGCTTTGTACTTTGCGCTTTGAACTTTGACGTGCTTAAAAATTACTAAGTACAAAGCACGAAGTACAAAATCGACGCTTTCGACTTTACCATTCTCGCTTAAGCATTTACCATTCTCCACACGAAGTGCACTCGTAGCTCAGTTGGATAGAGCGTCTGACTTCGAATCAGAAGGTCGCAGGTTCGAGCCCTGCCGGGTGCACCAACCTTATATTGGCCCTGCAACGCTTTTCTTTTCCACAGCCACAACGTTTCTGAAGGACTATATATGCCTCAAGTTCCCGACAATGTCGCGCAACGCAAGCTGGCGTTGATTGGTTTTCGCTACGACGAGAACTCCTCTTTTATGAAGGGCGCTTCCGACGGCCCACCTCAGATTAGGGCCGCCCTGCGATCTGAATCATGGAATCTGTCGAGCGAAAATGGAACGGACCTCTCTGGCGAATCGGTGTTCTTCGATGCCGGCGACATCGAGCCAGTGGCGGGCGGAGAGATGTTTTCTCTGATTGAGAACTCAATCCTAACGCTGCTCGACGATGGACTCTCTCCCATCTCTCTTGGCGGAGACCATTCGATCACCTATCCAATTGTTCGAGCCTTTGCAAGGAAGTTTGAGGACCTCAGTATTCTGCATTTCGACGCTCACCCTGATCTTTATCAAAGCTATCAGGGCAATCGAAACTCTCACGCGAGTCCATTTGCACGAATCATGGAGGAAAAGCTGGTAAGACGTCTCGTTCAAGTAGGCATCAGGGCATTCAACGCGCATCAACGCGAGCAGGCCAGGAAGTTTGGAGTCGAGTCGATCGAGATGCTCAATTGGCGCGATGACCTCCAACTGAACTTTGATACACCACTCTATATCTCGTTCGATATTGACGCCCTCGATCCAGCATTCGCGCCGGGCGTTTCTCATCGTGAGCCGGGTGGTCTCTCAACGCGCCAGGTTATTGATCTGATTCAGAGGGTAAAAGGAAAAGTGGTCGGCGCCGATATCGTGGAGTTCAATCCTCGAATGGATCCACTGCACGTGACTGGAACCGTGTGCGCGAAGCTATTGAAAGAGATCGCCGCTCGAATGGTGGAATAGGAAACGATCTGTTGTTATCTTTGGTCTTTGGTCTTTGGTCTTTTGTATGAAACGTAATCAAATGACAAATGAGCAATGTCAAATGATATATGACCAATAATTAGCTTTTCCTCTCCTCAATAGGAACATAATCCCTCGTTCGGTGCCCGAGATAGATCTGGCGCGGGCGCGCGATTTTCTGATCCGAGTCCTCAAGTAGTTCTACCCACTGTGCCAGCCAACCTGAAGTGCGCGGAATAGCAAACATTACGGGGAACATATCAACCGGAAAACGCATCGCCTGATAGATAATGCCCGAGTAGAAGTCGACATTAGGATAGAGCTTGCGTTTGACGAAATACTCATCCTCCAACGCAATCCGTTCCAGCTCTAACGCTATATCCAACATTGGATCCTTACCCGTCACATCAAACACCTCGTAAGCAACTTTCTTGATGATGCGAGCTCGCGGATCGTAGTTCTTGTAGACGCGGTGGCCGAAACCCATGAGGCGAAACTCGCCGGCTTTCACTCGCTTAATGTAGTCGGGCACGTTATTGACCGAACCGATCTCTTTCAACATCCGCAATACCATTTCGTTGGCGCCACCATGCAATGGTCCGTAAAGGGCTGCTGCTGCTCCGGCCAGGGCCGAAAACGGATCCGTATGTGCGCTGCCAATGCTACGCATCGCGTTTGTACTGCAGTTCTGTTCATGATCAGCATGCAGGATATAGAGCACACTCAACGCTCGTTCCAGCACTGGATTCGGCTGGTACTTCAGCTCAGTAGTCTTAAACATCATGTTCAGGAAATTACCTTCGTACGTCAGGTCGTTGTCGGGATAGGAATATTGCATTCCGATTCGATGTCGAAAAGCGAAGGCGGCAATAGTGGGTACTTTGGCAATCAATCGATAGATCTGTTTCCAACGGTACTCCACATTGAAGATATCCTTCGCATCAGGATAAAAAGTCGACAGCGCTCCCAACGTTGCTTCAAACATGCCCATTGGGTGGGCGTTATAGTGAAAACCGTCGATCACCTTCTTGATGCTTTCATTGATGAAAGTGTGATAAGTGATGTTCTTCGTCCATTCGTTCAATTGCGACTCAGTTGGGAGTTCACCGTTAAGCAGCAGATAAGCAACCTCGAGATAACTACTTTTTTCGGCAAGCTGATCGATGGGATAGCCGCGATACTCCAGGATTCCTTTTTCGCCATCGATAAACGTTATACGACTCTTACAGGAAGCTGTATTCATGAAGGCGGGGTCGTAAGTCATTAAACCGAAGTCGTCATCTGAGGCCTTGATCTGGCGTAGGTCCATAGCTTGGATCGTGCCCTCCTTAATCGGCAGTTCGTATTGTTTGCCGGTGCGATTATCTGTAATGGTTAATGTGTTTTCGCTCATGGATGTTTATCTCCTCAGAACTGCTGCTGCGTTGGAAGATTAGCGCTGTGTTGCCTCGTAATCAAACGAAGGACCAACTGTTCGCGTGATCGAAGTATCATCGAGAGATTCTCTGCGCAGTTTTACTATTCACTAAACCTTGTCACCCGGCTACAATGCGGCCACTTTCGCTTGCGATAAGGAGACTGTTATGAACATGAAGAGACTGGTGCTCACGATAATCGTCGTATTCATCGTTGCAAACTTCACGGGCTTCTTCATCCACGCCATCTGGCTCAGACAAGACTATATGCCCGTGGCAAATCTCTATCGACCTGAAGGTCAAGAGAAGATGCTGTTCATAATACTGGCTTACCTGGCGTTTGCGATTGCTTCCGTGTTGCTGTACGCACACGGAGTCGAGGACAAGCCATGGGTGGGCCAAGGCGTGCGCTTCGGTCTTCTGATTTGGCTGGTGATGGCAGTGCCGTCGTTCTTCATCGCCTACGCGGTCCAACCGATTCCGGCAATCCTGATGGCTAAACAGGTCATTACTGAAGGCGTAGATAAGATTGTGCTCGGTCTCATCACGGCGTTGCTTTACCGGCGGTAGCAAAGCAAAAGAAAAGGAGCCTGATTTAGGCTCCTTAAATGCACTTAGCTTAAGAGTGTTACCTACTTCAATTTCTTTGCTCGCTTGATCTCATCCTCCGCAACCTTCTTTGCGTCTTTTGCTTCACGATCACTTAAACCAAGATCCTGCAACGTTTGCCCCAGACTTCTGCCGGATGCCAAGCCGCTAAGAATGGCAGTCCGCGTGATGTTAGGGAAACGTCTTCCTAAATTCTGGGATACTCTTGTAGCTGATACGTAGTTGCCGAACGTCAATTTCGGATTTACTGCCAGGGCAGCTTGATAACCCGCGCGCAAGTCATTTGCGTTGGTATGTAACGCGCGCGGTAGCCCGGGATGATCACGCAAGTCATCATCTGCATGACGTAAGTTTGAACTAGCTTGTCGTGCACGTTCCAGGCCGGCGTCAGAACGTCCATTCGACCTCGTCGACGCGTTTTCAAGACCTCGATCGGAACGACCGCCCGAACGCTCTGAAGCGTTACCGAGTCCGCGGTCTACCCCAACTCCTGACGGCGGACCACCGGCATTGCCGCTGCCCCCTCCGCTTCCGCGTCCACCACCGGTCCCGCCACCTCGACCTTTCCCTTGCGCGTAGGCTCCGCTCGCCAGTGTCAGCATGAGTAGCCCCAGGAATGCCGTGAATGCTGTTCTTTGAAAGATTTTTCTCATTACTCGCCTCCTGCAGTATTGAACTACCTTTTTTGAGGGTTGGGCAAAAGGAGAGGATAAGAGTGTACAACACCCAAGCGGATTAGGGCCACACAACTGTAAAACGCAAGATTAGTGCAATCTAGTTAGTAAGGATTATTTGACGCCCAGGAGCTCGACTTCGAAGATCAGCGTCGTATTTGGTGGGATGTCAGGCGGGCGCCCAAATTTACCGTAAGCCAGGTCGCCTGGAATAATCAGTTTTCGTTTGCCGCCAACCTTCATCGTCATCAAACCCTCGTCCCAACCTTTGATGACAGCCCCCACGCCAATGCGAAAATCGGCGGGCACACCACGATCAAGCGAGCTATCGAACTTCTTCCCGTTCTCAAGGGTGCCAGTGTAGTGGACGGTTATGGTTTGACCGGGCTTGGGGCTGGGACCATCGCCTACCTTGAGATCTGTGTACTTTAGACCAGACGCTGTAGTCACCTCGCTCCCGGGCTGGCTTCCGCGATGTGCTACGACGTAGGCAACTGTGGAAACAGCTATCACGGCAATCAAGGCAATGCCGGCTATTCTAAGATTTCGGTTCTTTGCAGTTTGCGGGCGCGCAACCGCAGATGAATACGAACTACTCTTCGGTCTCTTTTTGGCTTTGTTTGTCTTTCGGTGTCGACTTTGCGGCACTGAACGGGACCTTCCTTCTGTAATGTGTGATTGGGACAGTCCTTATACAGATATTGGTGGTTGGATTCAAGCCTGCTTTGCCTCAAAAGTATGAAGGGACGCCTTCTCATTTACACCGGACTAAAAGGGCGGTGTAACAGCGATCCAAAGACTAGAGCAGCTGTTTCAACACTTTCCGTTCCGGGAGCCGAATCTCAAGTTAACGTTGTTCAAAAATTGCGCTCGGGACGCGATACTTCTTATCCCAATCAACATAAGGCACATCGGTGGCACCGATCACGTATTGCACTACACGCCACTTTCCGTTGACCTCATGTAGTAACGCAACGATTCCATCGTCGAAAGCTCCGGAGTCGATGGCGTTCTGGAACACTGTTTCCCTGTAGTCAACCGGGGAGCCGTCCGGCCGTTGCGGTTTGCCGATCAAAAAGGCCCATCCGTCCTTAACTCGGAGATGATCAGTCTTAAAGACCACTTGTTGCTTGAGTTTCTTTTCTACCGGAACACGCAAAGCATCCATTATTGCCTTGCGGGCAGGTGAACCAAGCTCGGGGGTGTGCAGTTCACCCCTGTTAACAATTGGCCCACCCATTGGCGTTTGACCAGTCTGGCTACTTGACGAAGGAACAAGAGACGTCACTAGCAATATCAGCACGAGCATGTTTCGCATACTTGCTTCTTCCTAACCCGCAGGTCGTATTTACGTTAGGACACGCGCGGCATGATAGCATGCGCAAAACTTCGGAGCTGAAACTCTATGCCACTAGTTGCGTTAATCCCAAAACCAGATGCCCCAGTCGAACTGCGTGAAGTTGCGGAGCCTGATTTGGAACCAAATTCCGCGTTGCTCGAGATCGAGTTATCCGAGGTTTGCGGAACCGATGTCTATTTACAACAAGGGCAGTTGGAAGGCGTTCCGTATCCCCTTATTCCCGGTCACGTTTCGGTCGGCAGGCTGCAGAAGATACGTGGTGAATTATTCGATGTGCATGGCAATCGTTTTCGCGAAGGTGATCGCATAACCTTTCTTGACGTCCATCGGACTTGCAACGCCTGTTGGTACTGCCTCGTCGCCAAGGCGAACACACGATGTCCACAGCGCAAGGTTTATGGAATTACCTATGGACTTAAAGACGGTCTCTGCGGAGGTTGGGCCAGTCACATCTATCTCAAACCAGGCACGCGCTGCATAAAGGTCGACGCCTCACCGGAAACTTTCATGGCTGGCGGTTGCGCGCTACCGACATCTATTCATGCAGTGGAACGCGCCGAAATAAGGATCGGGGATACGGTGCTCGTCCTCGGATCTGGTCCTGTTGGTATTAATACCATCATCATGGCCTTGATGAGTGGCGCTCTGAGGGTATTGTGCATTGGAGCCCCACAAACTCGACTCGACGCAGCGGCGCAGGCAGGTGCCGCAGCTACGCTAAACATTGAAACGAACGACCTGCGTGCACGATTAAGTTGGGTTTTTGAAAACACGCGCGGACGTGGTGCAGATGTCACGATTGAAGCGACTGGGGCGCCGGACGCTGTCGTTCACGCGATGCGCTTTACTCGTGATGCAGGTCGCGTAGTGATCGTTGGGCAATACACAGATCACGGCACCACTTCTTTTAATCCTCATCTAGATCTCAATCAAAAGCATCTTGATGTTCGAGGCTGCTGGGGATCTGACTTTTCTCACTTCTATCGTGGAGTGCAGATTGTTTCAGAACCTGAGAGATCCGCGGTGTGGGAAAGAATGAAGTTGAATACTTACGATTTGAATTACGCGAATGAAGCACTCAGCGACGTTTCTGAAGGACGCGCATTGAAAGCGCTAATCAAACCGAATCATTTGCCATATGACATTTGAGATTTTTCATTTTCCATTTTCAGGGTGTGAATCTGGTCTTCATTGAATTGTTGTTCATTGAATTGGACAGTTGGGAAAGGGGCAAGCATTACAACGTCACGGCAATAGGACAGTTGGGAAGGGGGCAAGCGGCAATCAAAAGTATCTCACCAAAGAGTCGCCGAGCGCGCCCCCGCCGATCCACACCAGACAAGTTAAAGCGACGAGGGATCCAGGCTCAATAGCTGTTCCAATTTTGAGGGCAAGTATGAGGCTTGAACTGGACCAGCGGGGGCGCGCTCGGTTTCAGTAGCGCGAGGTGTGTTATTTTTCGCTTGCCCCCTTCCCAACTGTCCTAGTGCTGTGAGGTGCTTGCAATGCTTGCCCTCATCCCAACTTGTCCTCTTCGATGAACCCCAATTCAATGAACACCGCACATTCAATGAAGACCGAATTGAGCCTTCATCAAAATGACAAATGAAACATCTCAAATGATATATGGAAAATGATTTGATCTATCGGCTAACTCTCTCACCAGAACGTCCTCTTCGCTGGCGCATCTCGTCTCGGATCGCCTGAAACTGCTTCCATTGTTCCGGCGTCAAAACTTGTTGCATCCGCTCATCAGCTTGTCGCCGAATATCGTTCACTCTAGGTTCCGACTCTTTTCGCAGTGCCCGTAGCTGCTCGCGTGTGTCGCCGAAAATTTGCTGGACCTTGCTCTTTTGGTCAGCACTAAGTTGAAGCCGATCAGATATTTGATCAAACCGGTCGCCGCGTGCTCCCATATTTCGTGCCACGCCGCGATAGACATTTACCGCGAGGATGCCTGCCGAAAACCCAAGCAGAAAAATGATCGCAGCCGCAATGCGAACTTGCCATCTGTTTTTTGCAAAATTATTCATTACTACTTTGCCTCATCCTCATCTGAGTAAATTGTGTTAAGGACTTGCTCGTACGTCATCTGTTCATCGTTTCCCTGATCGAAGATGACTGACTCAGCTGAATAGACCGACGCGGTCTGCTGCTCAACTCCAGGCGTTGATGAAGCAGGAACCATAAAACTCAAAGCTGCCAGCGCAGCGGTCGTTACTGCCATTGAAGAAATTACAGCACTCGCCGATTTCCAGAGTCGCCAAAGGGCAGGTACGCTCTCCGTCGCCTGCTGCTCTCGCAACGCTGCGAGTACCTTCGTTTGGAAAAAGGGGGAAGGTTCTACAACAGCCTGCACGCGTTCCTTGATCATCAAAGATGAAAGTTGGGCCGCTTCGTAAGACTCACGACATGACACGCACTGTCGCACGTGTGTCCGAATCGCGATTAGTTCAGCCTCAGAAAGGTTGGCTAGTGGCACGTTGTCCAAAACTTCAATGATGTGCTCATCTCTCATGTTTACCTGCACCTTCAACCTGGGGTTCTATTGCCCTCGTCCTGGACCCCAATAACTTCTCGACGGCTTCACGAAGCTTGCGCCGGGCTCGAAACGCCCGCACTTTCACTTTCGACTCCGACCAGCCTGTCGCTTCGGCAACGTCCTTTACGGAAGCATCGTCACCATCCATCATGAGCAATGCAAGCTGATCTTCCGGCGACAAAACACCGAGCACACGATCCGCAAGGTCTGCAGCAATAAAACTGCTCTCAGCCGATCTATGCTTCTCATTCGCGACATCCGAGAGTTTCTCATCCAGCCAGCCAGCTTCGTCTTCGGTAAGATCGGAAACGGTCATCTCAGGTCGTCGTTTCGAGCCTCTAATCATATTCAAACAAGTGTTAGTAGCAATCCGGGTCAACCAGCCTTCCATTGAACCGCGCCCTTCGAAACTTTCAAGCTGCGTAAACGCCTTCAAAAAAACCTCTTGCGCCGCCTCCTCAACCAAAGTGCGTTGCCGAAAAAACCGGCTCGCAACGCTGAATACTCGTGGACTATAACGCCGGACTATTTCGGCGAAAGCAGACTCGTCGCCCTCCTGCGCTTGTCGCGCCAGGTCTAAGTCCAAGGCCTGTTCGAGCCCATTCGCCAGATGCGGTCCTCATCTGAGTTACGGATGGCGGACTCTTTCGAAGGTGAGTCCGCCTGTTCCGTGGGGGGAGACGCCTTAGTTGTTGTCGTTTTTGCGCATTCCGCCGCGTCGGCTTTTGAACTGCGCTTTCGACTGTTCAAGCTGGGCTTTCTGCTCAGCCGTCAATACGGAAAGAGTCTCCTGATGAAGCTTGAACCGCTCGCCCATCAGTTTAGCCTCGAGGCTCGCCATTTCCGTTAATTTCTGAGTGGCCAGCGCTTCGTTGAACGTACCGCCTTCACTCGCTTGACGCAACTCCTGTCGCTTGGCACGAAGCTGTTCGTGCAAGGGTTTGTTGCGCTCGGCATAGCTTTCGCGAATCTGCTTAATCTTAGCCTTCTGGTCATCAGTTAGATTCAGCTGACGGAAGAGTCCACCGTTTCGCATTCCTCCCCAGCCATGATCCCTTCGTTCACCTCGACCTTGACCACGCCATTCCGGGCGAGATTCCTGACCCTTGTCCTGACCGGTAGTAACCGATTGGGCAACGGCGATCGAACCAGCCAAAGCAATTGCCGAGAGAGTAGCTATTGCTAGTGTCTTAAACCGTCTTGATTTGTTCATTCTATTCTCTTATCTCCTAGTTCCTTGTTCTAAATCCAGGGGAGCCTCCCGACTGTAAGACACCAATGTGGGGAAGTTCGTTACAAGACGGGGAGGTGGCGCGCGTAAAAACAAAATCATTGGTCATATATCATTTGACATTTGCATTTCGAAGAAAGTCCTAGAGCGCGCGTGTCGGCCGCTCACCCTTCTTCCAAATGGCAAATGAAAAATGTCAAATGATATATGACCAATGATTAGGTTTCACGGACGAGCCCTCTCTGTCCAATACACGAGCCATTTTGTCTCTCAATTCCGCTGGAAATTAAGATTGTCGAACCTGTGTTTTAAACAATTCACGGTGTAACCGAACGATAAATACAGGTGTCTGAAAGTACAGAGGGATAACCTCGTTTAAATTCGAGGACTGACAGGGAACAAATCGCATGTCGACTGAAACAATTAAAAATCAACCGCTCGTCACTGGATTCGGCAGCACAAGAGGCCTTAACTGGCTGAAGCAAAGTTGGGCAAAACTCTTAGCCGGCAAGAAGAAACTTTTATTCGGAGGCGGCGCCATGGCGAGTGTAGTCCTGGCCGGATTTTATTTTTGGGGCAGCGATTCTGGCACGGCCCAATACATGACGGCGCGGATCGACAGAGGTAACTTACGCAACATGGTTACGGCTACCGGTACCCTGCAGGCTGTAACGACGGTCCAAGTGGGTAGTCAGGCATCAGGGACCATCTCAGCGCTCTATGCCGACTTCAACTCCGTCGTAAAGAAGGGCCAGGTTATTGCCCAGCTTGATCCATCAGTTTCAAAAGCGCAAGTTGACCAGGCCCGCGCAAATCTCGAACAAGCGCGAGCCAGCCTGGCACAGGCTCGTGCCGCTGTCGTTAATTCTCGCGCCGGCGTAACCGACGCGCAGGCAAAGAATCTCGCCGCGAAATCAACCGTTCAAAACAATCAAGCGGGTGTGTCTGGCGCGCAAGCCAACGTTGCGGTACTGAAGGCGCAACAGGACGATGCAATGAGTCTTCTCAAGCAGCAGGAGTCATTGCTCAAAGCTGGAGTGATCGCGCAAAGAGACTATGACGTTGCGCTGACAGCATACAAGACTGCGGAAGCGCGGTACAACCAGGCTGTGGCCCAATTGAATCAGGCGATGTTGACGGAACAGTCAGCGTCGAGTGCGGGCATTGCTCAATCGCAGGCCGCAGTAGAACAGTCTCAGGCACAAGTACAACAAGCTCAGGCGCAGGCTGGACAAGCCGCCGCTCAGGTTCAGCAGTCTCAAGCAGCACTAAACCTCGCAGAAGTGAACCTAAGTCATACAACGATCACGTCACCAATTGATGGCGTTGTGGTCTCTCGCGACGTGAACGTCGGACAGACCGTCGCTGCGAGTTTGTCGGCACCAACGCTTTTCACAATCGCTAACGACCTGACGCAGATGCAGGTCATTGCGAATATCGACCAGGCCGATATCGGCTTGGTCGAACAGGCGAAGTCCGTCAGGTTTTCGGTGGACGCATTTCCGGGCAAGGATTTCGACGGCAAGATTGAGGAGATGCGGCTCAACCCCGTCAACGTACAAAACGTCGTTACTTACAACGTGGTGATCGATGTTGACAATCCGGAGCAGAAATTGAAGCCAGGGATGACGGCCAATCTGACAATCACGATCGACGAACGCAACAACGTCCTTAAGGTGCCGAATTCTGCATTGCGATTTACTCCTCAGAATGCCGGTGGACAGAGAAGCTGGAGTGGTGGAGGCACGGACTCAAACGTCCAGGGCCGTCGTCGCCAGCAAGGCGATAGCAGTCAAGGTAGCGACGGACAAAGCCAGTTCGCTCCGGCGTCCGCACCAGTGTTGGCAGGTCAAACGCGTGTCGTCTGGGTGTTGGGCCAAGACGGTAAACCCCAGTCTCGCAGAATCAAGGTCGGGCTCACTGACGGTGCGTCCACCGAAGTGGTCGATGGTGATTTGAATGAGGGAGACATGGTCATCACCGGTCAAACTCTGTCGGGCGCCAATACGACTGGGCCTAACCAAACAAGGCCGCCGGGGTTCGGTAACGCCCCGCGAACTGGTGGTGGTGGCGGCGGCAGAAGGTAATTATTTGAATGCAAGCGCGGAAGACAAAGTCCGCGCTTGCTTAATCGGTTGAGGGAGAACCGGGAACAATGTCGACAACCTTTTCAGTCGGGCAGCGGAACATACAACCAAACGCTGGGTTAGCAGGGCAGATACCGGAAGCTCGTCCGGTGATCCAATTGGATCATATTCACAAGATTTACACGATGGGCGATGTTGAAGTTCACGCGCTGCGTGGCGTGTCGCTCACGATTAGAGAAGGTGAATTCGTAGCGATCATGGGTGCGTCGGGTTCGGGGAAATCAACGACCATGAATATACTCGGCTGTCTCGACCGACCCACGCGCGGCAGTTACATCCTTGACGGTGAGGATGTCTCCCAGATGTCGAAGGATGAACGCGCTGACATTCGCTGCCAGAAGATCGGCTTTGTGTTTCAGGGCTTCAATTTACTCTCGCGCACATCCGCTCTGGAAAATGTTGAGTTGCCGATGCTGTATCTGGGTGTTGACTCAGCTCAACGGCACCAGCGTGCTATGGAAGCACTTGCGGCCGTAGGACTCGCCGGTCGCGAGCAGAATCATCCAAATCAGTTGTCAGGCGGACAGCAACAGCGCGTCGCCGTCGCTCGTTCTTTGGTCAATCATCCAGCGCTGATTCTGGCCGACGAACCGACCGGTAATCTCGACTCGCGCACGTCTGTTGAGGTTATGGAGATTTTCCAGCGGTTGAATCGTGAGCGAGACATTACTCTGGTACTTGTTACGCATGAGGCTGACATTGCGCAATATGCGCAGCGCGTCGTTGTTTTCAAAGATGGAAAGATTAAGAGTGACTACCAGATCGAAGACCAGCGTAATGCAGCAGAAGAATTGAAGAATCTTCCTGTTATTGAAGACGACGACGATGACCAGTAAGCAAACGGATTCGAAACTGGCAATTGGCAATCGGCAATTGGAAATGAGTCAGAACCTATGAACATCTTAATGATCATCCGCGTCGCTTTTCGCGCCCTTGTTCGAAACAAGATGCGCGCGGCCTTGACCATGCTCGGCATTATTATCGGTGTCTCAG
>JBKOYD010000160.1:0-24251 GCA_046725195.1 Acidobacteriota bacterium
CGACCCCAACTCCCTCACCGACCCCGACTCCCTCACCGACCCCAACTCCTGATCCTTCACCGACCCCGACACCAACAGCGACCCCAACACCCTCACCGACCCCGACTCCCACACCGACCCCAACTCCCACACCGACCCCGACTCCGTCACCGACCCCAACTCCCTCACCGACCCCGACTCCCTCAGCGACCCCAACTCCCTCACCGACCCCGACTCCCTCACCGACCCCGACTCCCTCACCGTCTCCCACGCCGAGCCCTTCGCCCACACCCATCACTGTAGAGTTCAATTCCGCGAGCTATAGCGTGGACGAAGGCGCCGGCAGTATCACGATCACAGTGCGCCGTTCAGGTGACACTTCCGGGAGCGCTTCCGTTGAATACGGCACCTTAGACTTCACTGCTTCTGAGAGACCTGACTACACCACCTCTCTGGGAACCCTGCGCTTTGCACCTGGTGAGACAACCAAGAGCTTCATAGTCTTCATCACCGACGACACTTACCTGGAAGGCGGCGAATCTCTCACGCTCAGCCTCGGCAACCCGCAAGGTGTTAGCCTCGGCAGTCCATCGACCGTTAATCTGACAGTGACGGACAATGACGTCGCGCCGTCACAATTAAACCCGATAGACCTTCCGACGTTCGTCGTCCGCCAGCATTACGTGGACTTCCTCAACCGTGAGCCTGACTCCGAGGGACTTGCTTTTTGGGTGGACCAGATCACGTCGTGCGGCACCGACACGCAGTGCATCGAGGTCAAGAGAATCAATGTCTCCGCCGCGTTCTTCCTCTCGATCGAGTTCCAGCAGACCGGCTATATGGTCTACCTCATGCAGAAAGCATCATTTGGCGACATGCCGCGTTACCGAGAGTTCCTGCGCGACACGCAGGAGATCTCGAAGGGCATCGTCGTAAGGGCACCCGGCTGGGAGGCAGTTTTGCAGGCGAACAAGGAAGCCTTTATTGAAGAGTGGGTGAACCGGCCCGCGTTCAGAGCACTTTACGACGGCAAGTCGGACGCCGAATTCGTAGACACGTTATTCGCCAACGCCGGTATATCCGACGTTGCGGTTCGTGACAGCATGCTGAGCGGGCTGCAAGCCGGTATCGAGACGAGAAGTTCGGTGCTACGCAAGATGACGGAATATCAATCTTTCTCGCAGAAGGAGTTCAACTCCGCCTTCGTGCTAATGCAGTATTTCGGTTACCTGAGAAGGAACCCTAACGATGGGCCCGACAACAACCTTGACGGCTTTAATTTCTGGCTGAACAAGCTCAATCAGCACGACGGCAACTTCATTAGTGCTGAAATGGTCAAGGCGTTTATCTCCTCAACCGAGTATAGAGAGAGGTTCGGACAACCCTAGGCCAGGCGTGACTCAACAAATCCCACCGACCGTGCGGTTGGTGGGATTTGATTTTCAGTTACCCAGCTCGTCTGTGGGCTTCGTCGGAAGGAATCAACCAACCCGGGTTAATAGCATTTCTGACGTTTGGAGACAGACTTCATCGCCACTCGCCGTGCAGTGTAAAGGCCGCCCAGTAGTAAGGTGATTGCCATTGCTTCTGCTTCCACATCTCAAGCTGCGCCGCTCGCAACGCCGCCGCAGGTCTCTCACCGTGTTTCAACATCCTTTGATAAAACTTGGTCATTAGATCGGCCGTCGCTTTGTCATTTACATTCCACAGACTGACGACGACTCTGGCAGCACCCGCATACATAAAGGCGCGCGTTAGACCGACCAATCCTTCGCCCTTGATCTCTTTGCGGTCAGTCTCGCACGCACCGCCAATCCTGGTTTACCTCGTTGGCGGCGGACGATTGCAAGTCGAAGACCTGCGGGAGACGAGTGATGGTATCTGGTACAGGCGTGGGGGCGTCACAACATTGCTTGATCCAAAGCGCGTAGCACGATTCGAACGCTCATCGGCGGCTCAACCAAAGTCGAAACCTTTAGCAAGCGAGCCTTCCTCCAATTGGACTATCGCCGATTCCGCAAGGATCGAGAATTTCTTCTTAACAAAATTTGGTCGTCCCTTACCCACGACAGCTTTTGGTCAGTCCGGTTTGCACGATCGTTGGGGACTCGATCATCGCCAGGGCTTGGACATTGGACTGCACCCGGACAGCCGAGAGGGTTTGGCCCTACAACCTGGAGAAAGTAGTTCTATCGCGAGCGATTCGGAGCCATATACAGCGGAAGATCATAGTTCATGAGGGTCGCACCTTAGTTTTCGATTAGAGAGCAATTGAAAGTTGTGTATATGGAATGTCACGCATCTACACCAAAGCGGCCCAATACATCGCTTTTACCACCTTTACAACATGGCGCGGCCATCGATCGCTTTCACAGTCTCGATCTTTATTTGAAGGCTCGCCTGACGTTCGACCTCAGTCTCCTCGACTCTTTTCTTCGCTTCTTCTTCAGCTTTGATACGCGCGATTTTGGCCAGCTGAAGCTCTCGTTCAGCTTTGATTCTGACCCGTTGTTCCTCATGAGCCTCATGGACTTTTCCGTTGACCTCCCCTTCCGCTCACTGGAGAGCTAGTTCCGCTTGTTCCTTTTCTCCTCAGTTTTAATTCTGACCCGGTCTTCCTCATGAGGTCCTTCGTCACTTCTCAAGACCCCAGTGTTCAATGAACGCGTTATAGGGACAGGCTCCGAACATGTTTGTTCAGGCTTTAGAGTTCGGTTTTCATAGCGGCGCACCTCCTCCTGATACCCGCCCGCTTGCGTGCATTGACTTCGAATGTCATTGGTTTTCGATTCAACTTATGCGGCGGAGGTGATGAGAGTGGCTTAAAGCCTAAGCTTTGACTTCGCCGGAAGCCTTCAATGGGAATGCGTAGTTGCCCAAACCCGTCGGAAATAACCGCAGGTGCGCTGCCATGTTGAGAGGGATTCACCATTTCCGCACGCTTACTTTGTAAACTGTGAAGACTGCCCCACGACGCCAGTTTCGACCGATGGAGCTAGTTGAGATCCGTTCAGAGCAAAGATCATGCCGACTCGTAAAACTTGGCTAGAGTAACTTAAGCGCTATGGAGCAGTGTTCGCTATCGAGCAGTTGCGGCAATAAAGAACAACGATGGAAGAGTTCGGAGAGTCTCTTAGAGTCGAAGCAATGATCTGCCCGTCGGAATGCTTTAGTCCGCCAAACTCAGATAATTTGAATCCTTAAAGTCCACTCACAGCCCACTGAAACTTGAACGTCATATCGGACGTAAATTGATGCGTTATTCCGGACGTCAACCAGGCCTCCGTAGGCAACAAGCTCCAAAGCAATTGCAATAAGTCGGAAGGAGAAGACAGTGAAGTCACGACTACTAACTCCTATTGCAGCATTTTGTTTGTGCTTTTCACCTGTGTTCGTTACGCGGTCTGCCAACATGGGTACTTCGACTTCCGACTGGCCTCAGTGGCGAGGTCCGGAACGTAGCGGGATATCGCAGGAAACCGGTCTTCTTAAACAGTGGCCGAAGGAAGGGCCGAAACTGGTCTGGCAACAGAACGACATAGGGGATGGTTATTCGACGCCAGTGGTTGTCGGAACGCGGATCTACCTAATGAGTAACCGTGGCATGGAGAATGAGTTTGTTCAGGCTCTCTCAACTAAGGATGGAAAACCTATCTGGACAACACGCGTCGGAAACGTTGGCAACCCGAATCAGAACCCGAATTACCCGAAGGCCCGGTCTACTCCTACCGTTGATGGAGATTTCATCTACGCACTAGGCTCGGATGGTGACCTCGCCTGCCTCGAAGCCAGGAGCGGCAAGATTCGATGGCAGAAGAGCATCCGAAAAGAGTTTGGCGGCCAGCCGGGCGAGTGGGCCTATGCAGAGTCTCCTTTGGTTGATGGTGACTTGCTGGTCGTAACCCCCGGCGGCGCGGAGTCCACGATGGTGGCGCTTAACAAAAAGACGGGCGCGGTCATTTGGAAATCGGCAGTCCCGGGCGGCGACCCAGCGGGCTATGCATCGGCGATTGTGGTTCAAGCTGGCGGCCGCAAACAATACGTGCAGTTTTTGGAGAAAGGCATAGTCGGAGTCGATGCGAGAACGGGTCAATTCCTCTGGCGCTACAAGGAGGTGGCCAAGGGACCAGCGCAGTTTTTCACACCGGTTGTGGGTGGTGAGTATGTGTACGGTGGAGCCCTTGGCGTCGGCGGTGGACTCGTACGTTTAAAACCGGACGGCGGCGGAGTCGCCGCAGAGCAGGTCTACTTCGAACGCGGACTTCCAAATGGTTACGGTGGAGCAGTACTGGTTGGCGAATATCTTTACGGCACGGACGTCGCCGGCGGACCTTTCGTCGCGGTTGAGTTCACTACGGGGAAGGTGAAATGGAAGGCTGAGAGTATTGGGAGGGTTTCGACCGCCTATGCCGATGGGCTTTTATATCTTCACGGTGTGAATGGCGATGTCGGGTTGGCGGAGGCGACCCCGGATGCCTATCGCGAAAAGGGCAGATTCACTCCGCCGGCTCAGCCGAAACATAAACAGGCGGGACCGTATCCGGAGTCGGCGTATGCGCATCCGGTGATTGCTAATGGCAGGCTGTACATTCGGGATCTTGGGACGTTGTGGGCTTACGACATCAAGGCAAGCCGTTAGCGGTATGAAGTTAGATCTTGATTTGCAACGTGCCGGAGTTGCTCACAAGGCTATGAGCTTTCACTTGTTTCCGGTCCAACTAGATGGTGATAGCAGACCGCACGTTGGGATTCGCCGGGCGCAGGATCCCTGCTCGCTCAGAATCAGGTGGAGTTATCGGTTTGATGACAATGCAAAGCAATACCTCGCAAACCTCCCGGCTACCAGTTCCGATCGTGACGCCCTTGTCATCGACAAGGGCAAAAATCTTCCTCTGCTGATCGAGTAGAATGATTCTCATAGACAAGCTTTGGGTGTTACGCCGCCCGCGAGTGTGCGCGGGCGGCGATTCTGGCACTCTCTCCTTACAATCCGCTCAGTTGCGAAATGAAATTGCGGTCCAACATTTACTCTATTAAATACCTCCCCTCCGTTAAACCTTGGGCAAAAGGTAATCGGCCGAAAAGAACACTCACCTATAAGCTTTGTGTCGGGATCGTCTACGAGGAGAAGTGCTGACGAAACAAATCTCGACAGGGAGTCGAACTCAAACTGGGAGAGTATTGGAAGATGAAGATCAGGGACGTTGTTTATACGCGTAGCCCCGATCAGTGTCGGTACGACTTCGTACATTACAAACCAGCCTGGTCCATTTGCACCTGAGATTTTCGTTCAGTTCAGCAAGGCGTTTGGAGGCGTTTGATTGAGGGAGCAAAACGGCAGGCTGACGAGTTCTTGCTGAACCAATAAACCTAAAGGGAGGCGATCAGCGTCTCTCGTGCTAGGCATGGACCTCTTATGGGGTCGATACGTCTTGAACCGTCCTATTTCAAACTGACTAATTCACCGGTCAGTTTGCCTCTGTACCACGTCCGGACCTCTATGCCGAATCTAGCGAAGTCCCGCTTTTTTGCTAACAAAATCGGTGGAATAACGAAGACCCATGCTTGGCACGGCGCTAGCACTTAGGAGGTGCTCGCATTTTAGAGCTAGTGGTCTTTCAATCTCAGTCCGTGACTTTTCATCCGCCAGCGATGAAGGTTTCCTCCCTCGGTCGCCTGGAGAAGCTCAATGCGTCGTCCCTGGAACCAAAAACGTCTGATAACCCTTGCTCTGCTGTTCTCTATTTGCGCAGCAGTACTCCCGTTAAACCATTCGAAAGCTCGGGCAGCGAGTAGCAGTGATCTCTGGAGTGTCCCGACCAGCAAAGTCTCGCCCGACTTACGCAAGCTCATTGTTTCAGGCAATGGCAACACTCGCGTGAAGGTTATTGTGCAATCGATCACCGCAGCGTCTCCCGGACTCATTGGCGGGTTGTTAGATAGCATTGGCGGAATAGTTCTTGGAGTACTCTCAAACCTGAATGTCACTATCCTGGATACTCAGGCCAATTACGCTGATGTTATCGCTGCAGACCCAAACGTGAGGTATGTTTCACTCGATGCAACGGTTCACAGTTCTGGCCACATCACGACTACCACCGGAACAGAACAAGTTCGTGAGCAGCGAGGCTTACTCGGGCTGTCTGACAATATCGATGGTTCTGGAATCACAATCGCGATCATCGACTCCGGTATTGATGCCAAACACAAATCATTCGTTGGTGCAACAAAGATAAGATTCAGCAAAGACTTTACAGGGGAGAATCGAACGGACGATCCCTGGGGACACGGAACACATGTGGCGGCAATTGCTGCGGGGGATGGGACCGCTACTAATGGCGCTTACGAAGGAATCGCGCCGGCGGCCAATTTAGTTAACCTGCGCGTTCTCAATTCGCAGGGTATCGGAACCGTATCGGGTGTTCTTGCCGCGCTCGATTGGTTAATAGCCAACAAGAATTCGTACAACATGCGGGTAGTGAACATGAGTCTTGGCACTCCTGCCATTAACTCATTTGAAGACGACCCGATCTGTAACGCAGTTCGCCAGCTTGTTAATTCAGGCGTAGTGGTGGTCGCGGCAGCAGGAAATATTGGAAAAGACGCCAACGGTCAGAAAGTCTATGGGGGAATTCACTGCCCCGGAAACTCACCTGCTGCGATTACTGTGGGCGCAAGCAACACGTTCGGCACCGATGCCCGCAACGAAGACTCAGTTACTAGCTTTAGCTCGCGTGGACCAACACGTAGTTTCTCCGTCGACAACTATGGGCTGAAACATTACGACAATCTCATTAAGCCAGATCTCGTGGCCCCGGGTAACAAGATCATCTCGGCCGAAGCGGCCAACAACAGCCTCGTTAGTCAATATCCAGAACTCGAAACTAACAAATACTCCGCTACCAACATGAAGCTGATGTACCTCAGCGGTACGTCGATGTCTACACCAATGGTCGCGGGAGCTGCCGCCCTGATGCTGGATGTAAATCCGAGTTTGACGCCTAACGTCGTCAAAATGCTTCTCATGTACACCGCCCAGCCCCTCGCAGGCTTTAACGCGTTCGATCAGGGAGCCGGTCAACTTAATGTAGCAGGCGCAGTGAACATGTCGAAGATTGTTCGAGGTGATTTGCTGGGCCTGTTGAAACCTTCATTTGGATCACCCTTACTTAATCAGTCTGCTCCTGCCCCTCAAACCACGATTTCAAGTTTCAGCTTTCCCTGGAATCAGGGACTCATACTTAAACATGCCACCATTACAGGTAAGGACCTGATCAATAAGTATCAAGTCAGTTATGGCAAAGGCTACCTGCTGGGTGACGGTGTTACTGAAGGACTCGTAACACAGAATCTGAATTTCAATATGTGGGTCAAAACTCTGACGCTTGGAAACTATCTTACAAGAAGCGACGGCTCGACGATGTTTGGCGGCTCGTTCTTTTTCAGTAACTCAATCTTGCTGGGCGAGGGCTTTGCTTTGGGAGACGGCTACGCCCTTGGCGATGGCTATGCATTGGGCGACGGTTACGCATTGGGTGACGGTTACGCATTGGGCGACGGTTACGCATTGGGTGACTGTGCGCTCGGTGACAATGGGCCAGGCATGAGGTAAGGCTGCTAGCGCATACTGATTTCCTGTTGCAGATCGTACGGACATGAAAAGTCTACAAAAACATCTGACCGGGATTTACATGTGGTCCGTTATAGCGACGGGCGCTGCAATCTGCGTCTACGCTGCTTATGCCCTTCCCTATGGCGTCATTGATGGATACTTCCTACTGCTGACAGTCGTAACCGCAGTAATCGGGTCGCGAATCGCAATCCGCATCCCGCGGATGAACGTTAACATCACCGTCGACGATACCTTCGTATTCATTGCTTTACTGCACTATGGCGGTGAGGCAGCCGTACTGATCGGCGCGATGGCAGGCGTTTGCTCAGGACTAAGAATTAGCAAGATGGTGCGCACTGTCTCGTTTGGTGGTGCAGCGCTGGCATGTGCAGTCTTTGCTACGGCAAACGTTTTGAAATTTGCCTTGGGAACCACGACGAACCTGTTTCATTACGGCCCTTCAGTTGTAATTATCGCGCTTTGTTTGATGGGTTTGGTTCAATATCTGGTCCATGCCGGCATCGGCGCTATTGCGAGTGCGCTCAAGGCAAACGAATCGGTCTGGCAAATGTGGAGCCGCAACTTCCTTTGGATTTCTATCAGTTATTTTGCCGGCGCTGCTGGAGCAGGGTTTATCGTAAGCAGTCTTGGCACTGCGCGATTCTGGGCTTTCCTCATTACCATCCCCATCATCGTTATCGTCTATTTCAGCTACGATCGTTACATGCGTGAAGTCAGAGCCTCCGCGCGAGCCGCTGAGGACGCTGAACGTGCGCGAGCAGAAAGCGAACATGAGCGCGCTGAACAGGCAGAACGTCATGTTCAGGAACTCAACAACTACATTACTGAACAAGAGCGAATCAGTCGCGTGCTAGAAGAAACAAAAGAACACTTCCGGCACGCCGCATTCCACGATTCCCTAACAGGTCTGCCCAACCGAGCGATGTTCACCGAGTTGTTGAAAGCTGAGATCGAAAGTCTCAAACGACGCGACGATCATCTGTTTGCAGTACTCTTCCTGGATCTAGACCGGTTCAAAAATATCAACGACAGCTTGGGTCACACTCACGGCGACCTGCTGCTGGTAGCCTTCGCCGAACGTTTGGAATGGACGCTACGTCCTGTGGACACTTTGGCGCGTTTCGGAGGCGACGAGTTCGCGATTCTGTTGAGCGGTATGGTTGACACCACCGATGCCGTACGAGTCGCGGAGAGAATTCACCAGGAATTAACCCAGCCATTTGTCCTTGATAAGAACTCCGCCTTCGCTACCGCCAGCATCGGGATAGCGCTTAGTTCCAGCGGCTACGACAGACCCGAAGACATTCTTCGCGATGCGGATACGGCCATGTATCGCGCCAAGGAAAATGGCAAAGCTCGCTTTGAGATGTTTGATCATGGCATGCATGCTCGCGCTGTATCACGGCTGCAGCTGGAAAGCGACCTCCGACAAGCGGTCGAACAAAAGGAGTTCTGCCTCCACTACCAGCCAATTGTTTCGCTTCAGACAGGGCGTCTTGCTGGTTTCGAAGCACTTGTACGATGGAATCATCCGCGCCGAGGGCTAGTATCCCCGGCCGATTTTATCCCTGTAGCTGAGGAGACCGGTTTGATCGTTCCGATCGGTCGCTGGGTTCTGGAAGAAGCTTGCAGCAGAGTGCGGGGATGGCAAATAGCTTCTCCGAGTCACCGTTCGTTGAGCTTGAGCGTCAACCTTTCAGCCCGGCAGGTCGCGCAACCTGATCTTCTAGACCAAATCAAAAAGTCGCTCGAGCGCAGCAAGCTGAGTCCGCACTGCTTGAAATTGGAGATTACCGAAAGCGTCGTGATGGAAAATGCGGAAGCCGCCGCGATGATGTTCAAGCAACTGCGTTCGGTAGGAGTTCAACTGAGTATCGACGACTTTGGCACTGGGTATTCTTCACTCAGCTATCTTCATCGCTTCCCACTTAACTATTTAAAGATAGACCGTTCCTTCGTGTCTCGTTTGACGACTGACAACGACAACTCAATCGTCCGCACTATATCCACTCTCGCGCGAAACCTTGGAATGGAAGTCATTGCGGAAGGAATCGAGACTGACGAGCAATATCAGCAACTGAAAGCTCTCGGTTGTGAGTACGGTCAGGGCTATCTATTCTCGCGCCCTGTCGACAGTGACGGTGTGCTGCATCTGCTGGCGAAGGAAATCCAATCCGAAACCGATCAAAGCATCCACTCGGAAGTAAACGAAACTGAGCAGCCCATTGCCCCGGTTTACTCGATGTAACGTCGGCTTTGCACAAAAAGCGAAAATCCGCTCGGTGCAGTAGCCCAACTGTCAAGGAGGGCTAGGGTCTATCTTCGAGATGTCTGAAGAGCCAGAAGCCCTCCTTGACAGTCAGGCTACGGCACCGTGCTCGAACTAAGGACGAACTCCTTCTCCTTCTTCTATTTGCCCTCTCCTACTACCTTGTCCACTCAAGTGACTTGATACTTACTGGCTTCATTGCCACTACTGCATAACGTTGCTCGGATGTTTATCGCCTTGTCGTGCTAACAGTATCGATGCTCTGGGACGGAGGGGTTCAGCGTTTGGGCCTTTTCTGCTACAGTTGCACGCCCGGTGTGCGTAATGGTGGCTATTTCAACGGTGACCAACCGAGGATCCGTCGTGGGCATCCTAACGGCTGTCCAGGTTATTTCGTCATTTTTGCCAGGAGTTTCAGAGTTTGATGCGATTTATTAGTCTCAAAGTGTTTTTCGCGTTTCTGTTAGTAATTGGTGCTTTTGTTCCCTCATCTACTCTCGCGCAGAATCCTTCAGCCGACGTAGTGATGGTGCTTCCATTTGAAAACACCTCGAATCGTCCGGAATACAACTGGGTTGGAGAAAGCTTTGCGGATGCTCTTGCCGAACTTCTCAACAAACCCGGTTTGATCGTGGTCTCAAGTGATGAACGCGAACTCGCTTATCAACGCCTTCGGCTGCCGGAAACCGTAATTCCCTCCCGCGCAACGGCAATCAAACTCGCGCGCCAAGCCAAGGCAACAATGATTGTCATTGGGAGTTACTCGGTTACTCCACCAACGCCTCGTGACCCTAAGGCCGACAAAAACAAACCCGTAGATGCTTACGTTCAAGTCACTGCTCGGGTCATCAAAGTAAATGAAGGTCGAACACTCGGCGAGGTGATTGACGGGGGGTGGGCCACTCGTCAGTTTGACTACGGCGCGCCATTAACAACACTTCAAGACATACACGGCCGACTGGCCTACCAGATTCTCTATCAGCGCGACAAAGCGCTGCCCTATTCTCAAAATCAAATTGTTCAGGAAGCGACCAAGATTCCGCAGAAGGCTTTTGAGGCTTATGTCAAGGCAGTGCAATTGGGACTGCGAGACGAATTACGAGCAAACTATCTGAAGAATGCGTTGCGATTCTATGCTGATGATCTCGGCGGTGCAGTTTATCCGCAAGCGGCGTTTGAGTTGGGCCGAGGCTACATGAGCCTTGGTAATTGGAAAGAGGCTACGGAGTATTTTTCGAAGTTACAAAAGAAAGAACCGCACTATGCTGAGGCAGCGTTCTATGCAAGTCTCGGCTATTCAAAGTTGGGAGACTACGGTCGAGCGTTGGCGACCGTGGTGCCGCTTTCGTCTGAAATGCCTCTTATCGGTGTATACAACAACGCTGGAGCAGTGGCCGTGCAGGCCGCACGCGGAAATAAGAACGATGCCGAACGCAAACGACTGTTGAGTCAGGGAACTGATTTTCTGGCTCGCGCGTCCGAATCAGCACCCGAAGATCAAATGGTGCACTTTAACTATGCTTATGCTCTGTTCCTCAGCGGCAAATTCGCGGAAGCTACAGAGCAGCTTCGTCCCGTCATTACTGCCGATCAACGCGACGGCCAGGCCTACTTTCTGTTCGCTAAGTCATTGGAAAAGATCGGCAAGACGGAAGCCGCTGCAGCCGCCGATGACTCAGCGCGTCGTTACCTGCAAAACTACGCTAAATGGCAAACCGAATGGCAAAAGTCGCAAACGACAAGCGGGGTCAATTTGCGCATGCGTGACGTCCTTAACCGTGACGATGTTTTTGACATTGAACGTCAGAAGGCGGTAATGGCGAGCGCTGACTCTCCCAGCTCAGCGACGCAGGATCTCCTCATAAAGGCACGCGATCTCTATCAAGCCGGACGCGACGAAGAGGCCCTGCCCGAACTACATCGGGTAGTCATGATTGAACCAACAAATGCCGAAGCCTACCTGCTCAGCGGCCGCATAAATTTGCGTCGCAGCGATCAAGAAGCAGCAATTGCAGCGCTGAAGACCGCAATATTTTGGGATCCAAAACTTATTGACGCCCATATTCTGTTGGGCAGGATTTTCCTCGAACGCGGTGATAGAGGCGAAGCAAGAAAATATGCTCTCAGTGCCATTACTATCGATCCGAATAATCAGGAGGCCATTGCGCTGCAACGACAGGTGACGATGGGTAACTAAGTGGTCTACCTGTTACTCTCCGCAGCAGTGTTACTGGGATTTGCGACTGTGGTCGCTCAAAGGTCCAGAAGAAAGAAGCGGCTGCCTGATGAACAGCCGCTTCTCTTTTCGTCTGCTATCGTCGATACTCCACTCAACCCACAGGGCTCGGTTCTGGTTCATGGTGACCTTTGGACCGCGTATTCCTTACACGGTAATTTCATCCCAACCAGAACTAGAGTGACTGTTGTCGGATTCAAAGGCCATTTGATGCTAGTCGAAGAACGGTAGCGCCAAAAAATCAGATAGTTCGAATTTCGATCACGCAAGAATTCCAGAGAAGTTTTCTATGGCACACCGGATGCTCCATAAGTGAACTGGCACGACACGGAACAAATGAAACAGGTTGACCGTGCCCCCGCCGCCCACTTCTCCTGAGCGCCGCCTGCCGCTGCGCCAGTCACTCTCCGAGCAACCTTCAGTGCTTCCCCCCGAAATGTGAACCCAGTCACGATTGACTGGGTTCTCCCGCTTTTGCCCAAGCTAATCCGGCGCGCCATACTTTGAATACACGTACTTTTCCAAAAAAGAGTTTTAGTGGCACAGCAGGTGCTGAATCTATAACCGGCACGACACGGAACAATTGAAAAAGGTTGACCGTGCCCCCGCCGCCTACATCCCTCTGAGCGCCGCCTGCCGCTGCGCCAGTTACCTTCCGAGCAGTCCTTCAGTGCTTCCCCCCGAAACGTGGACCCGGTCAGAAATGACTGGGTCTTCCTGCATTTTCAAAGGCCAGTTTTCCTTTCCTGTACTGCCAGTTCGGTTTCTGTCATCGGACGAAATTTGTCACTTTTGCGGTGACGGTTTCTGTCTTTTTGGGTGAAAAACCCTCCATTTGACGCATCGTCGATGATCATAGAGACGTGAGTTGAAAAAATTTTTTAGATAGGCCTCGCTACCTTTCCATAACCACGCCTTCTGGGCTGGTGTTTTGCAGCAACTCCCGTTTTGTTAAACTCGCCCTCAATGCAGGAAGCGGTTTCACGGACAGTGCCGGTCGAATCCCGATGGCTGCTACGAATTACCTCACGCGCACGTATCGAAGCCCCTACTCTCACCGAGTGGGCTGCTGGATTAATTAGTGCTCTTCTTCTTATCCTGGCGTTTCCCGACTTCGACCTATTCTTTTTATCCTGGGTTGCTCTGGTTCCTCTTCTTTTGGTCGTCGCCAGGCGACCCTCAGCCGGCAGAGCATTGGTTTTGGGCTGGGCCACAGGTGCGGTTTTCTTTTACGGATCCTGCTACTGGCTTACGTATTCAATGATTCATTATGGGGGTCTTTCGCCGTGGCTGGCCTATCTCTTATTAGTCCCAGGCGCTCTCGTCGTTGGTCTTTTCCCTGGGCTGTTCGCATTGATCCTGGCCCTTGCGATTAAGCGATGGGGACAAACGACCGTGCTGGTCGCACCTTTCATATGGCCATCGATGGAATGGGCGCGTCTGGCAGTGACTGGTCAACTGTGGAACGCAATCGGATACTCTCAGGCTCATAAAAATATGTTGGCCGACTTCGTGATTCAGTCCGCTAGCTGGGGCGGAGTCTACGCAGTCGGCTTTCTCATACTCACCGTTAACGCCGCTATTGCCTACGCGATTCTTAAACGAAGACCGTGGGCGATCGTTGCTTCCGGTTCGACCATTTTGTTTGTTGCCGCTGTCATCTTTACCCCCGGACTTCTTGCCGCAGACGCTGCCTCCGGTGCGCCTTTCTATTCGCATGTTGTAGCTTTGCAGCCAAACGTTCCGATGAGTGCCGTGAAGAGTCCGGTAGAGACAAAGGAACTACTGGAGCGTCACTTGTCGATGAGTACGAGCGCACTCAAGTTACTTCCAAACGATAACGTGCCGCGTCTCGTCGTTTGGCCTGAGTCGCCGATGAACTTCGCGTATGGATCGGACCAAACATTTAAGGAGGTCGTCGCAAAATTTACGAAAGAGAACCACATCTCACTCCTCTTCAACTCGTTGGAGTCCGCACCAGGAGATGGTTTCTACAATTCGGCTTTGCTCATAAATGAAGAGGGCCGGCTGATCGCGCAGTATGATAAGATTCGCCTAATGCCGTTTGGCGAGTATGTGCCGCTTCCGCATTGGTTGCCGGGCGCTTCTTTGATAACCGCTATAGTTGGTGATTTCACTCCCGGCGAAAGGTACACCTTGATGCCAGTTGGAGATCATCGTGTGGGGGTTTTCATTTGTATTGAGTCGGCCTATCCCTGGATCGCTCGCACCTTAACGAAAGAGGGCGCTGACGTTCTTATCAATATTTCGAACGATGGTTATCTGGGACCGACGGCGGTGATGCGACAACATCTAGGCAACGCGATCTTCCGCGCTGTCGAAAACGGACGGCCAGTCCTGCGAGTTACTAACAGCGGGATATCCGCCTACATCAGGGCCGATGGTTTCGTAGCGGCACAAACAGATGGATTTCAACCGGACGTTCGAATATGGAGTGTCAGTCGATCATTGACGCGCAACACTTTCTATACTAGGTACGGCGACGTCGTTGCATATATTTGCACGGCTATTACTGCTTTAGTTTTCATAGGAACTTTGTTTGGTAGAAGGAGTATCAGCGATTTCAGATGAGCGCCACGTTATCTATTCAAGAATTGAGAACTTCGTATGACAGCCTTCGAGCACGAGTAGAACAGCTCGGGAGGTTTCTTTGATGTTCCTGCGCGTCGCAGAGAATTAGACCTAATTGAAAAGCAGGCTTCAGCTCCCGAGTTTTGGAACAATCAGGAAGATGCTCAGAAGCTCCTGCGAGATCGAAGTCGGATTGAAAAGAAGATTGCACGGCAGGATGATTTCCAATCCCACATAGACGATGCCGGAGTGCTCTTTGAGTTTGCGGAAGAGGACGAAACGTCGATCAACGAACTCCAATCTTTGCTCGAACGTCTCGAACATGATCTGAGCCAGGCCGAGACTGAAATGTTACTGGCTGGCGACAACGATCGTCGCAACGCTATTTGCACGATTCATCCAGGTGCTGGTGGCACCGAATCGCAGGATTGGGCGGAGATGCTCCTGCGTATGTATCTCAAGTGGGCTGAGCAGCGAGAATTTAGAACTGAGATTCTCGAATATCAACCAGGCGAGGAAGCTGGACTGAAAAGCGTAACTTTCAGAGTTGAAGGCGAATACGCCTACGGCTTGCTGGCTGCTGAAGCCGGCGTACATCGGCTGGTCAGAATCTCTCCTTTCGACCAGGCAGCGCGTAGACACACCTCATTTGCTTCTCTGTTTGTTTACCCCGAGATTGACGAAGACATCGAAGTCGAAATCAACGACAAAGATCTACGAGTCGATACTTATCGAGCCACAGGCGCGGGCGGCCAACACATCAACACTACCGATTCCGCCGTTCGCATTACGCACATACCCACCGGTATTGTGGTCTCCTGTCAGAACCAGCGTTCACAACACCAAAACCGAGCCGTTGCGATGCAGGTGCTCCGGTCGCGACTCTATGAACTGGAGTTGGAGAAGCGACGCGCTGAAACAGCCGAGCTTGAAGCCAACAAGGCTGACATTTCGTTTGGCTCTCAGATTCGAAGTTATGTGCTCGCACCATATCAACTCGTCAAGGATACCCGCACTAAACTGGAAAGAGGCAACGTCGATGCGGTCCTGGGCGGAGACATCGACGATTTCATAAAAGCATACTTGCTCGCGCGCAAGGCGGCATAAAGTTTGGCGTTCGGGTTTGGAGTTTTCATGGCAACTACTCAAATCGAAGAGAAGCCGCGCGTGATCATCCCACGCGCGAATCGTCGTAACGAGATACTGGCGATACTCCTTCTCGCAGTGGGCTTGCTTCTTTCGCTGTGCCTAATCTCCGCGGCCTTCTACCCAAACGATCCTTCCTGGAATTCCGCCGGCCAGACTCAGACTCACAACTGGGCGGGCTCTATCGGAGCTAACGTCGCAGCAACAGCCTTTCAATTTATTGGTTTGGCCGCATACCTTCTGCCACTGCTCTTGTTTGCGGCTGCATGGCGGCGGTTCCGCATCCGCAGTCTTTACAGTGCCTGGACGCGCATAGTTGGTTTGATCATCCTGGTAGTCGCAGTTTCCGCGCTTCTCTCAATCTCCCAACTAAGGCCTCTATTCGATTCGAGCGTGAACCCGGGTGGTCTGTTAGGCGCGGTGGTAGCTCAAGGACTCGCAAGCGGTCTGAACAGAGTGGGAGCCACGGTGTTGCTTCTTGCCATTGCGGCAACCGGTTTACTTCTCGCGACAAACTTCTCCTTCATTCGCCTCTACGAAATCATAGCGAGTGCGGTCGGTACTCGCTTCGCGTTTGTCGGCAAACTTCCAGGACGATTCAAGCTCTGGCTCAAGACTCGTCGTGAACAGGCACAACTGCAAAAAGAAACGAAGGCAGCCATTAAGGCCGAGCGCGATGCGGCGCGATCTAACTTGAAACAAACTCTGAATTTAACTCCTGCTGAGCGGGTGGCTGATTTCATGAAAGACACCGCTCCCGCACCTCAGGAAACAGCACGGGTTATGCGTGCAGAAGCAAACCGGGTGACCGTCGAACCACAAGCGTCCACCGCAGCGGCTGGGGCGATTGTAGGCGCAAGTACTGCGGGCGCCACGGTCGTTACTGGTCCATCTGGCAGGCGTTCGATTTTTCCAGGTACAGGTGCGGGCGTTGCCGTCGATGAGGACGACGAACTGGAAGCGATGGTAAAGGGTGCGTCAGTGTTGCGCGTGAAAGCGGAAGCGCCTGCAACCGGCAAGCTACCTTTCGACGCAGCACGAAGGGTTAACTATAGCGACTACAGCCTGCCGCCCCTCGAATTTCTCAACGAGGCGCCGCCGCATAGTGAACAGGCTGATAATGAGTTGCTGAGCTTAGCAACGCGGCTCGCCGAAAAATGCAAAGAGTTCAATGTCACCGGTCAAATCAAACATATCTGTCCTGGCCCGGTCGTCACCACATACGAATTCAAACCAGATCCAGGGGTTAAGTACTCGCGAGTGGTATCACTGGTCGACGATCTCTGTTTGGCTCTAAAGGCTGAATCTATCCGCATCGACCGCATGCCGGGTAAACCTCACGTTGGCATCGAGGTACCGAACCCGCGTCGCGAAACAATTTTTCTTCGCGAAGTGATTGAGTCTCGTCCGTTCCGCGAGTCCAGCTCCAAGCTGACGATCGCTTTGGGTAAAACGATTGACGGGCTCAACTACGTCGCCGACCTGGCAAAAATGCCGCATCTTCTGATTGCCGGAACTACAGGCGCCGGCAAGTCGGTAGGAGTCAATGCACTGATCGTTTCGATTCTTTATAGAGCGCGACCCGATGAAGTTAAGTTCATTCTGATCGATCCGAAGCGACTTGAACTGGGACTCTACGAGGATATTCCTCACCTCGCAGCGCCGATCATCGTGGACCCAAAGCTTGCTTCGCGCTCCCTGAAATGGGCAGTGGCTGAGATGGAGCGTCGTTACCGAGATCTGGCCGGATGGGGTGTACGCAACATCGACGGATACAACACGGAGATAATGCGTCGCAATCTCATAAAGGAGTACGACGAGAACGGCGATCCGTGGAAGCCTTTGCCGTACATTGTGATCATCATTGATGAGCTCGCTGATCTAATGATGACGTCAGGTCGAGAAGTTGAGGAATCGATTACTCGTCTTGCTCAGATGGCTCGCGCGGTTGGGATTCACTTGGTGCTCGCCACCCAACGACCGTCGGTAGATGTCATCACTGGCTTAATTAAAGCCAACTTCCCTTCCCGCATCTCCTTCCGAGTCTCTTCAAAGATAGACTCACGAACGATTATCGACACCAACGGAGCGGAGCAACTACTCGGACGCGGCGATATGCTGTTTCTGCCGCCAGGCACCTCGCGCCTAATTCGCGTTCATGGCGCGTACATCGATGAGACTGAGATCAGCCGAATCGTGGCGCAGATCAAGTCGCAGGGTCCGCCTGCCTATGACGAAAACATCACTCAATCTGAAGAGGAAGCGCTCGGCCTTGAAACGACGGAGGGCGAACACGATGAGCTCTTCGAGGAAGCTTTACGCATCTGCGTGGAGATGAAGCGCGCCTCGACTTCCGTTCTACAACGTCGTCTGCGCATTGGCTATGGCCGCGCCGCTGCTATCCTCGACATCATGGAACGCGAAGGATTGATCGGACAGGCTGATGGTTCACGCCCTCGACCAGTTCTCGGTCGCGCCTATGAAATGGTGGCTGATTGGGATGAAATGGGCTCCGCAGTGGATTGACTCTGTTCTTCTTTAAATCTCCGCCATTACTGTCTGCTGCGCAGAACCGAATCGCGGCTTTCGGATTAGCAAGCGCGTGCATTGCTGAACTTCCACTGCGACTGTGGAAAAGTCTGTGGAGAAAATCGGTGTGAACAAGTTAAGTTTTTGAAGCGACTAAGTTTCTAGCAGAATGCACACGTGAGCGGCGTGCGGATAAGTTGTGTACAAACTTTCATTTGCATTGATGAAACAAGGTCTCTAACGCTGCATGTGCAACATCCGCGATGACGTCTCGATTACAGCTTCATCGTAGCGCCCGTGAGATTTTTGACCACGCGCTCGCGGCCGTCGATCCCCACAAAGCAGTCCAGCGATCAGTCAATCTAGAAGGTCCAATTCTTCATCTTTGCGGAAGGCAGCTGAGCATTTCATCTCGGAATGTTTACGTAATAGCTCTCGGCAAGGCCGCAACGTCGATGGCTTTGGGGTTGGATACTGTCATCGGCGAGAAGATCACCGCTGGCGTCATCAGTGGCCCCTCAATGTCGGGTCAGTCTTTTTCAAAACGCTGGCGAATCTTCATGGGTGGGCATCCGCTACCAAATCAAGCGAGCCTCGATGCAGCACGCTGTGCCTTTTCTCTGTTGGAGCAAGCAAACGCTGAACGCGCCATCGTGATCTTTCTGGTCTCTGGTGGTGGGTCAGCAATGATTGAGTGGCCGGTAACTGAGGAGATCACTTTGGAGGATCTTCGCCAGGCAAATCGAGAATTGGTTGCGTGTGGGGCGCAAATCGGCGAAATAAATTCCGTGCGTCGCGCGTTCTCGGCTGTTAAAGGTGGTGGACTTGCCAAACGTGCTCCCCAGGCAAAGGTCATCACGCTGATCGTTTCCGACACCAATCGAGGCGATGAAGCCAGCGTCGCTTCAGGACCAACTCTTCCGCCACCAAAGGAAGGACCGTCAGCAATTGAGGTAATCAAGCGGTATCACCTTGATTCACTTTTGCCCGCCTCGATCATGAGTGCAGTGAAACAAACAGGAATGGTTCTCCCCGCTGAACAGCCAGCCGAATGTTCCGCTCACGTGCTCCTGGACAATTTCACGGCACTGGAAGCTGCTGGCGCAAAGGCGTTGGACTTCGCCTTTGCCTATGCAATTCCGAACGGCATTTGTGAGCAGCCGATACAGGATGGTTGCGACCTTCTACTTTCACGGTTTCTCGAATCCAGTCGCACAAATGAAGAGTCAGGCTTCTGTTTGATTTCAGGTGGCGAGTTTTCTTGTCCCGTGAGAGGTGATGGTCGCGGCGGCAGGAACCTTGAGACGGTTTTGCGCTGTGCTATCGGCTTCGATCAAAACAAGAATAGAAGTCGACATCATATGGTCGTTTTGAGCGCAGGCACCGACGGGATTGACGGTAATACTCCTGCAGCTGGTGCAATAGCGGATGAAACTATGATCGACCGCGCTCGAGAACTCGGACTTGATCCAAATGAGTTTCTGGCACGAAGTGACTCATATGGCTTCTTTGAAAGACTCAACGACCTGGTGATCACAGGACCCACCGGAACAAATGTCCGAGACGTTAGGATTCTGCTGAGGGGCCGCTCCGTTTAAGGCGCCGTCTTCACTGGGACCGCGGGCGTCTCGCCTGCTAACGTTACGACACAGGCTTGTTTTATCGTGTCAACCCTGTACCGCGACGTGCAGCAGGCGAAACGCCTGCGGTCCCAGCAAAAGCGGTCCTAGCAAAAGAGGCAGCGGCCAGTCTTGACTCTCACACACCTAAAGGCTATAAGACTTTTCGGCTACATCGATTGCCGAGTAACTTCACTCTAGCTAACTCCCACTCGGAGCCCTGATCTTGTCAACACATCTAAAAACCGAAGACACCGTTCTTCACAAGCCACTTGAAGCACGTTCACTCACCTTTTCAGAGCTGATCGAGCGCTTGAGCGAGCAAACCGTTCCTCCAACGCTCGAGCAGTTGAATTCCTGGCTTTCAAACATCGAGATATCTCAGCTCGACTTACAGCCCTACATTGGTTTTAAGGAAGGCAATTATTGGCGTCATCGGGTTTTTCGCAATGAAGTTGTGGAGATCTTGGTTATCTGTTGGCGGCCCGGGCAAAAGACACCGATTCACGATCACAATGGATCTCACGGCGCAGTACGAGTTCAACAAGGCCTAATGTGGGAGACGGTTTTTACTTACGATGAATCTAAGGGGCTCCGCTACAAAAGCGCCCGCGAATGTCCATTAGGTGAAGTTACTGGTGCTGGAGTACCCGATATTCATCAACTTGGAAATCCCGAGGTCAGCGGGCAAGACCTAATAACGGTGCACATTTATGCACCTCCGCTCGGCGTTCTCAAAACTTACAAAATCGGTAGTTCGCAAGTAGACCTTTACACCCCTAACGACTTCCCAACCTGACGCGCTGTTCATGCTTTCCTCAAAGGCACCAAACGAACGGCGGCTCGATCAACCACTCAGCGTTTCTCGTTTCAGGCAGTTGGTCATTCTGTGTGCGCTGGTAGTAGCTTTCACCCTTTCGTTCGCTTGCAGTCACAAACCTCCCGCAACAACCAGCGCGCAGATAACTGTGGCGGCGGCATCTGATCTGACGCCAGCTTTTGAAGAGATCGGCCGCCAGTTCGAAGCGACTCACAATGTCAAAGTCGTTTTCAGTTTTGGTTCGACTGGATTACTCACCAAACAGATTGAAAATGGCGCGCCGATGGATCTCTTCGCCGCGGCGAACGTCGACTACATCGATCAACTGGATCAGAAGGGCCTTATCATTCCTGACACGAAGGCAATTTACGCTCGTGGCCGTATTACATTGTGGACGTCAAAGGATAGTCCATTGACGATCGAGAAGGTTTCTGATCTAACGCGACCGGAGGTGAAGCGGATCGCGATCGCCAATCCAGATCACGCACCATATGGAATGGCGGCACGAGAGGCGCTCCAGAGCGCTGGTATTTGGGACACGGTAAAGCCGAAGCTGGTTTACGCTGACAACATTCGTCAGACGCTTCAATATGCCGAAACTGGGAATGTGGAAGTTGCCATTGTCGCTCTTTCGTTAAGTCAGCAGAGTAACGGGCGTTGGGCAATCATTCCGGAGGAGTCGCACAAGCCACTCAATCAGGCGATGGCGGTCATTAAAGGAACTAAGAACGAGCAAGAGGCGCGCGCTTTTGGAGCGTTCGTCAACGGAACTGAAGGTCGAACAATATTGGCGAAGTATGGATTTGAATTTCCAGGCAAATAGGACATAACGGCCTGGCCTGCCGGTAAGCACAAGGCTGTTTTCACTCCTGCACAAACTTCCTCACGGTCAATTCCCGTCCGTCCGTCGATAACGTAATTGTTCCACATTTGCCAGTCGTGAATACCATTGCTCCATTCGCCTGCCAACGCTCGACAACTTCTTTGTGCGGATGACCAAACATCGAATTTTGGCCAACGGAGATAATTGCCAATCCAGGTTTCGTCGCAAGCACGAAAGGCGCCGTTGAAGAAGTCTTGCTTCCATGGTGCGGTACCTTCACCACATCCACCTGCAGATCTTGCTGAGATTGGACCAAGGCAGCCTCAGCATTACTTTCGATATCGCCAGTGAGCAAGACAGCTCGATTCCCAAATTTCACGCGCAGCACGATTGAGTCGTTGTTTCTCGAAGCCGCATTCTTGTCACTATTAAATAGCGGCCACAAGACTCTTAGTTCAACATCGCCGAAGTGGAACACATCCCCCGCTTGAATTGTCACCACGTGAGTCTTGGTTGTGGCCAGCGTTTGGGAAAACTTTACGAACTCGAGATCCTCCGCGGGCGTCCGTGCAACCAAAGCACTGTTTACCGAGAAATTGCGGACGACGTCGTTCAGTCCGTCGATATGATCTGCGTCAGCGTGTGTGGCTAATATGTAATCGATGCGGTCCAATCCTCGCCACCACAAGTACTCGGACACAACGGTTTCACCAATGCTGCGAGTCTCACGCTCGAGCGGTTCCGTCACTTCTGCGGTGGGAGCTTGAGTTCGAGAGTTGAGGAATCCCGGACGTCCGCCTCCATCAACAAGCAGAGTCGTTCCGTCAGGCATGGTCATGAGCGCAGCATCGCCTTGCCCAACGTCCAGAAAGTCGATGTGCAGGCGGCCGTCCCCGCGAGCAGAGCTCAGTGGGTGCAGAACGACAACGGCAAGCATTGTCAGTTGCGCGAACACCAGTGCCGGCACAAACCTTTGTCTATTCTTCTTGTTAACGGGCGGAATTAGAGGACGCCAACGGAAGAGCAAAACTACGAGCAGGATTAGCGGGACATAGTAAACGATGTAAACCAAGAAACCCCTGCCGGAGTATTCAGGCAAACGGAAAGAGGCAAGACCAAGCTTTGTAAACGGATCGACACTGTGGACCATTAGCCACTCAATCGCGTCCGCGAGCTCGAAGAGCGGCCTCGCCAAAATCACATTCAGCTGTGACACGAGTAAGGCCACCAGAGCAACGGCCGCTAAGACTGCGAGCAATAAACTCACTCCAACGTTTAGTACCAACGACACGAGCGACAGTCGATGGAAGTAAATTATCTGTAACGGCAACAGCACCAGCTGAACGGCGGTAGAAACAACGACAGCTCCAAAGATGTATCGCAACAGACTTTGTAGATGATGACGCTCCAGCCACGCGCCATGCGGTACCTTAAAGAGTCGGCAGTGATGAGCGCAGCGAGCAATTTCCCGCTGCCACTTCTGCTCGCTCCAGAACAGGACTTCGGAGAACAACTTGAGGCCCCGCGAACAGAGCGGCGGGTATGGCGACTCTCTCGTTGGATGCCATGTGCCAATTGCTGAGCATGTCTGTAGGATTGGCCACGCGACTAATACAATCGCCAACACCGACAAGAAGGTCAGTTGCAACGATGGATCGAAGATCTCTTTAGGGTTTCTGACGAGTAGCACCAACGCAGCTCCGCCCAGCGCGTTGAAGGAAGACGCTTGTCGGAAGACAACCGCAGCTAATGTTATGAAAGTAAACATCAACGCCGCGCGAACCACGGAGGCCTCTGCACCGACTGCAAGTGAGTAACTCCAGACCACGGTGGTCGAGAGAACAAATTGCAGCAACCTGCTTTTTGTCAGACGCCGCGCGATTAGAAATACGAGTCCTCCAATAAAACTGATATGCAGGCCACTGATCACCAGAACGTGGAAAGTGCCGCCCTCGCGAAAGCGTTCTGACGCGGCTCTTGGCAGGTTGTAACGGTTACCAATCAAGGCAGCATCAAGGACGCCAGCCGTTTCGAATGAGAACCGGGTGTCGATCTCGCGCTGTAATCGTTCACGCCAGTTGTAAATCCAGGCTAACGGCGTAAACACCCTTGCGTCACCTAGCCGAACAATAGAACTTGAATCTTTCACGACGCCGGTCGCGTCATATCCTTTTCGGTCAAGATACTCAGCGAGTGAGGAAACTCCAGGGTTTCGATATTGGTTCGTGCGATTGAGGGAAGTCTTGACGCGAATACGGGCCCCGTACTTCAAGTCCAGATCTCGATACTCCTGTTGGCTTGTCGTTCTTCTGAAAGAGCCCAGAAGTGCGACTAATCCCTTTGCAGACAGCTCCGTATCCTTGGAAGAAATTTTTTCAACTCGCACTGTCAGATACACCCTGTCGCGAGCAAACTCAGGCGGACCATCGAGAATACCGGTAAGCAAGACAGACTCACCGGCGTTAACTACTTTTTCATCGATTAGTCGCCTTATGGCTCCGGGATGCTCGGGGCGTCTTTCCAGCAACGCGAGAACGACTCCGGCAAAAGTCATCGCCAATAACAACGAGAAACCAGCCGCTGAAAGTTTGCCCTTCCAAAGTGC
>JBKOYD010000135.1:0-12608 GCA_046725195.1 Acidobacteriota bacterium
AGCGGCGGTAACTACTCGACTCATATCTGAAAACATTCCTGAATTGTCATTCACGACCGGCCGAGCAGTCAGTAACGACGGCATGCAACTCACCTACTCCGCAATGACAGCCGAGAACCAAACTCAGGTCTTCCTTTACGATATTCGTGACAACATCACGCACCAGTTGACGCGGTTGGGTACTCGTGCGACAGATGTAAACCTTCAGCCAACTATCAGCGGTGACGGAAAACGAGTCGCCTTTGCCACGAGACGCCGGGTGGTTGTTGCGAGTGACGGAAGCGTTGAACTCTACCTTCTCGACCTGCCGTCGGGCGCTGTAGAGGAGATTACGAACGCGCCTGCGAGTGCGACCTCGGAGGTTGTATCGTCGCTAAATTTCGACGGCAGTCTCGTGGCCTTTAATTTTCCTCGACTGCTTTCTGGTCCAGTTAGCGATCCGGAGCTGGGAAACAATAGTGAAATCTATCTCGCTTCACTGACTCCACGACCACAGTTTGGTGCCGCAACTGTCTTTAACGCTGCCGCAAAGGAAAATGCAGCAGGCGCTTTAGTACAGGTTGCTCCGGGCAGTATCGCAAGCATAAAAGGCTCTGCACTCGCCCTTCGCACAGAAGCTACGAAATTGTCAGGCGGGGATCCGCCATTTATGCTTGCAGGGACCACTGTCCGCGTCAATGGCCAACCGGCACGAATCCTCTATGTTTCTCCTGCGGAAGTTGTAATCGTTGTGCCGAAGGGATTGTCAGCGGGTTCCGCAGATTTTGTGACGACGAACGCCGATGGATTTTCCTCAAAGGGCGTAGCTACTATCTCGCCCGCTGCCCCTGGAATCTTTACAGTCGCCGGTGACGGACGAGGCGACGCAATTATTCTGAACTCAGATACGTTAATGCCCGCACCGCTTGACCCTTCAGATGGTCAACTCCGACTTACAATCTTTGCGACAGGCGTAGCAAACGTATCCGACGTGTCGCTCACTGTTGACGGACAGGGCGCAACGGTAGAAGCAGTGATGCCCGCCGGCTTATTAGGTCTCGACGAAATTCATGTCCTACTGCCGGCCGAGCTGCGAGGAGCCGGCAAATGCACCGTCATCGTCAGCGCGGGTGGAGTACAAAGTAATCCAGTTTCCGTCGTTCTCGCAGGAAGCTCGTTACGCGACTTGATGATTAACGAGATCTTGTCTGACCCTCCCGATGGGCCTGCAGGCGATACGAATCACGACGGGGTACGCGAGAGTTCGGCAGACGAGTTTATAGAACTGGTCAACTCAACGGAACGAGATCTGGATCTCAGTGGTTATCAACTACAGAGTCGCAGCATTAATGGAACGGCTGACGTAGTGCGCCACCGATTTGCCTCTGGCACTGTCCTGTCTGCCGGTACATCAATAGTGGTCTTTGGTGGAGGTTCGCCAGATGCAGCCAGTCCTGTGTTTGGTGGTTCTCAAGTAGTAAAGGCCTCGACCGGTGGGTTGTCGCTGGCGAACTCAGGTGGAGTAGTAACCATCCGGAATGGATCGGGAGCGAAAGTTACTTCTGTCACATACGGCTCAGCGACAAATCAGTCGCTTACCCGCTCTCCCGATATCAGTGGAAGTTTTTCGCTTCACGCAGTTGCACCTGGTAGCGACGGTAGAAGTTACAGCCCTGGAACGCGTGTGGGTGGAGATCGCTTCTTCGCAACTCCGGCGGCTTCGGCTGTGACGATTTCGCCGACATTTCAGGAGCTGTTCACGGGTAACACCACCCAATTTGTCGCCCGAGCTTTTGATCGAAACAATACTGAACTTAAAGATGTGATCTTCAGCTGGACCTCAACTGCGACATCTGTCTTGCAAATCGCTGCAAACGGTCAAGCCAAGGCACTTGCTCCCGGAACTGCCAGCGTTACAGCAACTGCGCGAGGAGTGTCTTCAGCCGCATCGCTTGTCACCGTCACGCAAGCAGCTTCCTCGCCGAGTCCGTCACCTTCGCCCGGTCCCAGTGTATCGCCAACACCAATTCCCTCTCCTTCGTCTAGTCCGACACCTGCTCCTCTTGTCGTGATTAGCGAGTTCCGCACTCGCGGTCCCAGTGGCGCCAGCGATGAGTTCGTCGAGCTCTACAACAAAGGCGACACTGATGTGGATATCTCAGGTTGGAAGATAAAAGCGTCAAGCAATGCCGGAACGATCAGTAACCGCCTCACCATTGGCGCGGGCACGATTATTCCAGGTCGTAAGTATTTTCTCATGGCAAATTTGAGCGGGTATAGCGGTGCAGTACCTCCCGATCAAACGTTCACCAGTGGATTGGTCAACGATGGGGGCCTCGCAGTAACACTGGCAAACGACGCTATTGTCGATCAGGTAGGCTTAAGTTCAGGGTCGGCTTTTCGCGAAGGGATGCATCTGGCGCCTCTGCCAAACGATGCGAATCAGAGTTATGAACGAAAGCCAGGAGGCGCTCTCGGAAGTACGCAGGACACAGCAGATAATTTCGTGGACTTCCAGTTAATTACGCCGAGTGATCCTCAAAATCGATCCAGCAATCCACGACCAGATCCATTTCCAACACCTACGCCTTCGCCTACGGCAACGCCAACCCCATCACCGGCTCCGTCGCCATCCCCTAGTCCCATTCCAACGGCGACACCAACTCCAACACCAAACCCGCCGGTTGTAATCAGCGAGTTTCGTACTCGTGGACCAAGCGGCGCGAGTGACGAGTTTGTCGAGATCTACAACATGAGCACCGAGCCGTTGGATATCAGCGGCTGGAAGATTCGGAGCTCGAGTAACACAGGAGTGGTCACGTCGCGACTGTCTATCAACTCAGGTACAGTCATTGGCGGTCACAGCCACTTCCTGGCTATAAATTCGACCGGTTACAGCGGTGCGGTTTCGGGAGATCAATCTTACACAAGTGGAATGGCAAACGACGGTGGGTTGGCCCTAACTCTTCCCGACGACACGATTGTAGACCAGGTTGGATTTAGTTCGGGATCAGCATTTCGCGAAGGAATGCATCTCGCTCCGCTTCCAAGCGATGCGAATCAAAGCTATGAACGTAAGCCTGGTGGCGGTATTGGCAGCACAAAAGATACTCAAGACAATTTTTCAGACTTTCAACTGTTGACCCCGAGCGATCCGCAAAACTCGCAAAGCCCCCCAACGCCAGGTCCGTCCCCACAGCCATCGCCGAGTCCATCGCCGTTGCCATCACCCATCCCAAGTCCTACTCCATCTCCTTCGAAGGTTGTGATCAGCCAGATCTTCGGTGGCGGAGGTAACTCTGGAGCGCTTTATCGAAACGACTTCATCGAGATTTTCAACAGCGGCCAGACGGAGGTTAGTCTTGAGGGTTGGTCTGTTCAATATGCAAGCGCTACTGCGACGGCATGGTCTGTAACCAACTTGACGTCGGTCGTATTGGCACCGGGACAATACTATTTGATTCAAGAAGCATCGGGCGGCAGTAATGGAACAGCTCTTTTAGCTGATGCAACAGGAACAATCGCCATGGCGGCACCCTCCGGGAAGGTGGCGTTGGTGAAAAATACGACAGCGTTAGTTGGCGCGTGTCCGAATGACGCCAACATAGTCGACTTGGTTGGATATGGAAGTACCGTGAATTGCTTTGAAGGTATGGGCCCAGCAGCAACTCCAAGCAATACGAATTCAATCCGCAGAATCGCCAATGGCTGTAGCGATACTCAGAACAACGCTGCTGACTTTGGGACTGGCACGCCAAATCCAAGAAATACCCAGTCACCATTCGCCGCATGCGCTATTGCCACGATCGTCATGGCTTCGATTGGAGATCCTCACTGATGTGAATTAAGAGGCTTGCTGTCCACAAGTTTTGACACAGACGCTCCACTGCTGGAATATTCTCATTTAAACCGATGATAAGCTGAACTGTTGCGCTTACTCGTTCATAGCAGAAATCTCTAGACTTTCCGATGCACTCTCTTACAGACGCGATTTCATCGCTCCGCAGGCACTTCGGCTTCGCCGACTTCCGCGATGGCCAACAGGAAGTGATCGGGTCAATTCTTGATGGGAAAGATGCGGTCGTGGTTATGCCCACCGGCAGCGGCAAGTCTCTCTGTTACCAACTTCCTGCCATGATCCTTGAAGGAGCGACACTTGTTGTTTCTCCCCTCATCGCCCTAATGAAAGATCAGGTTGACGCGCTTACAGCTCGAGGCTTGCCAGCCACCTTCATCAATAGTTCGATTCCCGAGCACGAGCAGCGAGCGCGGATCGAGTCGCTCCGGCGTCGAGAACATAAACTCGTGTACGTTGCCCCTGAACGCTTTCGCAGCGCCAGGTTCACAGCAGCACTTCAATCGATCTCGATTTCACTGTTTGCAGTTGATGAGGCTCACTGCATTTCAACGTGGGGTCACGACTTTCGTCCCGACTACCTCCGTTTGAAGAGCGTCATTCAATCACTCGGTCGGGTTCAAACGCTCGCACTAACGGCGACGGCCACGCCTTATGTACGCTCCGACATCATCCAACAACTGGGACTCATAAATCCGCAGACGTTCGTTAGAGGTTTTGACCGGCCCAATCTTTCAATCGACGTCGTACATACGCAAACCGAACAAGAGAAAGTGATGCGCATCAAACGACTGGCCCAAACGTGCGATGGTTCGGGTATCGTTTATGCCACAACTCGCAAAGCTGTAGAACAAGTAGGAAGAGATCTAAAGGGTCACGGACTTTCGGTCGCCACCTATCATGCGGGAATGCCTGATGCGGTTCGCGTGGCTGCGCAAGAAGAGTTCATGGCTGGCCGCAAGCAAATGATCGTTGCAACCAATGCCTTCGGCATGGGAATCGATAAACCGGACATTCGATTTGTGGCGCACTATCAGATGCCCGGATCAATCGAGGCTTATTACCAGGAGATCGGGCGCGCCGGACGGGACGGGTTGCCCTCAACCTGTCTACTGTTATTCAACTACGCTGATAAGAACACTCATGATTTCTTCATCGAAGGTTCCTATCCCGACATGGCATTGATTAAAGATGTGTACGATGCACTCGCGTTTACAGGTCTGAAGAGAATCGAACTTTCGACGGCGGAAATCGCCCGCACCGCGGGTATTCGAAATGAAATGGCAGTCCAGTCAGCGCTTTACCTTCTCGAGCGCGGCGGCCATATCGAGCGCACCGCGGCAGCCAATCGTTCATCGGCAGGAGCCCGGCAGATCCGTAGCATCCTAATGCTGGACAGTTCTCCCGCGACGCCGCTGCGTGTCAATCAAAGGGACGTATCGCGCCGTGCAGATCTTGAACGACGCAAACTGCGCGAGATGATCGACTTTTGTTACACGAACTATTGCTACCGAGCTCACATACTCGACTACTTTGGCGATCGATATCACAAACACCAATGCGGCACCTGTGGCAACTGTAAGCCACAGTCTTCCTCACGAACCCATTACGTGGACCTCAATGATCACAGAAACGTTGGGGCCACGCGTGACCTATCACCACGAGATCTCACCGCAGACGAGTTACTGCGCGTGCGAAAGATACTTGCCTGCGCCAAACGTATGAATGGGAGATTTGGCAAGAAGTTGCTGGCTGCGACACTACGCGGCTCCGCCGCAAAGAATGTTTTGAACGCGCATCTCAATGAGCTTTCTACCTACGGGCTGCTGAAAGATATGCTGCACGACGACATCCAGCTATACATAGACTTGTTGGTGGGAGCGCGGTGCCTCCAGGTAAGCGTGGGCGAGTATCCAACCGTTTCCATAACGGAGTTGGGTAGTCGCGTCATGCTGGAGAAGGAACGAATTGAGTTGGCACTTCCACAGCGCGCCGAACAAACAGAATCGTACATTCTCGATCATGATGCTGAAGGTCCTAAGGCACCTACGGCAACGATGCTCGAAACCTATGGTCTATATGAGCGTGGGCTTTCGAATGAGCAGATCGCCGAAACGAAGCATTGTGTGGTGAGAACTGTTGAGGATCACCTGACTGATTGCGTTAAAGCAGGCTTGGAAATAGATCTCAAGCGATTTGTCTCGGATTCCGATCGCTCACTAATCGAAGCAGCCATCAGGGATCATGGCACTGCGAAGCTTAGACCGCTTCATGATGCTTTGCCCGAAAACATCAGCTATTTCATGATTAGACTAGTGGTGCTCCAGCACCGCCTCACTTCGTAACAGTTAGCGTAGCGAGCTTTATTTCCCTTCTCAAAGTAGATTCTCTCCATTCTCGATTTAGAACAAAAATGTCTCCAAAGCTCTACAACAACAGCACCCCAGGTCTGGTCTAATCTAATGGCAAACACACGCTTCATGATGAGGCGAGTGGATTGAAGCGACAATAAAACCTGGAGATCAAATCGATGGCAGGCTATTTCTCTTTTGACAGAATGATTACTACTGCGTTTGTGAAAGCGATCTATTTGTTCGGCTTCCTTGTTCTAACAGCCGGGGGCATTGCACTGACTGTTTGGGCGGGGCTGCAACTTCATGACGCACGTATTGCCAGATCCTTGGGATGGAGGTATGTCGCTGTCGGCGCTGCAGCGATCATTATCGGCAACCTTGTTTGGCGCGTTCTGTGCGAGTTATGGATCGTCCTTTTCGGCATTCACTCACAAATAGTTTCCATCAACAACACGGTACATTTCCGTGGCCTTGAGCCGCAGACACGTACAGAAACGCTCGTGAGTGAGAAAGAGCCGGAGGAGGAAACAACGCGGGACGTTATCACACCTTCTAAACGCAATTCAGGGCAGGCTAGCGTGCTCGGACTTTCCTGACGCTTCTAATGCCTCGTCAGGAAGAATCCCGATTACTTTACTACGCCCTCTAGCGGACTCGATGCACTGGCATACAGTCGCTTCGACATACGTCCAGCAAGATAGGCCAATCGTCCAGCCTGAATCGCAAGCTTCATGGCTTCGGCCATCTTTGCCGGATCCGCCGCTTCCGCAATCGCGGTGTTCATGAGTACGGCATCAGCGCCAAGCTCCATCGCAATCGCAGCGTCACTAGCCGTCCCTACCCCTGCGTCAACAATGATTGTTGCGTCGGGAAGTTGTTCGCGCATGATACGAAGATTTGCGGGGTTTTGAACGCCTAAGCCTGAACCTATAGGAGCGGCCAAAGGCATGATTGCAACACAACCGGCATCAAGTAGCTTCTTGGCCATTATCAAGTCATCGTTAAAGTAAGGCAGTACAATAAATCCCTCTTTGACGAGAGTGCGTGCCGCTTCGAGAGTCTGCTCGTTGTCTGGAAACAATGTCGTCTGATCACCGATTACTTCCAGCTTGACCAGATCGGTTTGCAATGCCTCACGTGCGAGACGTGCGGTTCGAACTGCATCTTCCGCCGAGTAACAGCCGGCCGTGTTTGGAAGAATCTGCAGCGCCGGATCAAGATGATCAAGAAACGACTCGCTACTGCGATCAAGTGGGACACGTCTCACAGCTACTGTGACCATCTCCGAGCCCGAAGCGTGATGAGCACTTCGCATTTGCTCGTAGCTTCGGTATTTTCCCGTTCCTATAATTAAGCGCGACGTGAACGTCCTGCCGCCAATACTAAAACCTTCGTCCGCTGACGTTGCCGTAATCGCCGTTGACATAAGTTACTAAACCTCTGCACCGATTTTCTTTCGACTCTACACCTTATTCTGATTTGATGCGAATGCCTCGATGTCCGATATGCGTCTGTCTTGTCGTTGTCTCGCGAAGAAAGCCTAATTGGTTAATCAACGACAAGCTAAAGCATATCGCACATCCTCCAGTCCGCCGCCAACGAAATGAACAATTTCAATTCGATCTTCGTCTTGAACTGTAGTTGTGCTCCAGTCGTTTCGGCGTACGACAGCGAGGTTCACTTCAACAGCGATTCGCGCGGCTGGTAGATTCAACTGATTAATTAACTCTGCCAGGGTAAGAGTTTCGGAGAGTTCCTTGGTTTCGCCGTTTATGTAGACCCGCAATAACTAAAACCTCATCTGCTGGGATGGATGATGCGGCGAAGTTCAGCAGCCTGATCTTTCGCGACTACACGCACTAAGACCGCTGCCCTGCCAGAGGTGAATTGAGGTATCTGGGTCGACACTGAAGCAAGCCCATCTCGCTGCGTCTTCAATGAGTAGATCAGCGGTCTAAACGTAGTGCCGAGAATCTTGACAGATACTGCCGCGTTCGCAAGAGGCTTCTCAACTTCCCCTATTCGTGTGGTGATGAGGACTCGCAGGTTGAGAGGATCACCAGAGTAAAGCTCCTCGTCCTCCAACAAAGTAATTATGATCGGCGCGTCCTCTTCTACGTCGTCAAGAGCCTGTTGCCTCCGCAAATCGTGGATGGAGTACGCCTCATTTTGCGGTGCGTATTCCGTGCTGGAAGGTTCAGGTTCAAATTCTGGAGCGGAGTGAACTTCGACTGGTGGCGAGGGTGGCGGTGGTGTCCACTCCTGGGACGCGGGCAAATACTCGATCTCAAATGAGTCGTCGATCGTTTGATCGGCTGGTTGATCTTGAACTTCTTGAACAGGAGGAGTCGTTCGAAGTTCGTCTTCCAGTTCGATCGAATCATCGTGTACCGAATCAACCGGAGGACGTGCCCCCATTTTTTTGAGGTCGTCAATTCGTCCCGAATGGATCGCTGCGCAAATGAGACGATGTTGACGCTTCAAGCGTTCCGATAGGACTTCATCGCTGAACCCTTCGGCAATCAAATCTTCGTAGGGAGAACGCTTGCTGGCGAGAATAGCGCCGCCGGAATAGACCAGCGAAAGAATTATCGGTGTGTCGAGTCCTTTGTCTTCTGTCTGAACATGATAGACAACGCCATCATGTTCAATATCGGTGTTGAATCCAGTAATCACTAGGGCGTGCGCTCGTTTTAGGATTACATAAAAACCGGTTAACCTCACGTAGACGAGAGGTTTAAACGAAACGGTAACACAAGCATTTTTTCACGGTCAATCAGCATTTTTTCCTGCGTAATCGTTTGAGTGAGGTTGCTTGACACCCTTGATCACTTCGACTAGCATCAGCTTGTACAATGATTCTCAATCTCGTTATCGAGTTGCACTCGCCGCGAATTGATCTGTTTCATCAAGGTCATTTTTCGGCCGCTGAGGATTGTGCTTGAGATGCCATTTCGTCTTTACGACTACTTGCCTGTCCTTTTGATGTTCATAGTCGCCGCGGGCTTCGCCGTCGGGAACATCCTCCTTTCACAGTTTGTTGGTCAGCGCAAAAGAACGAAAACAAAGTTGATGCCGTACGAGTGCGGCAAAGACCCGGTAGGATCGGCGCGTGAACGCTTTTCCGTGAAGTTCTACATGATTGCGATGATCTTCATACTGTTCGATATAGAAGTAATCTTCCTCATACCGTGGGCAGTCGTATTTAAGGGACTTGCTGCGCAAGGAACAGCAATGCGCTGGTTCGTCTATTTGGAGATGATGGTCTTTATAGGGTTGCTATTTGTCGGCTATATCTACATCGTAAAAAAAGGCGCATTCGATTGGGGCGAGAAGGCTCGTCGTGAAGCAGAAGCTGAAGCTAGAGCTTTGGCTGATTTAGAAGCGCGCCAATTAAAGAGGCGCACAGCAGCTTAAGGTAGTTTTCGATGGGACTGGAAAACATCATTGCTGAAGCCTTGCCGGAAGTTCTTACTACCCGGCTTGATTCTTTGATCAACTGGGCCCGCAAATCGTCACTTTGGCCGGCAACATTCGGCTTGGCTTGTTGCGCCATAGAGATGATGAACGCAACTTCCTCAAGAAATGACCTGGCACGATTTGGTTCAGAAGTGTTTCGCGCCAGCCCACGTCAGGCCGACGTCATGATTGTTTCCGGTAGAGTGTCACGGAAAATGGCGCCCGTACTGCGACGCATCTACGATCAGATGCCCGAGCCTAAATGGGTAATTTCCATGGGAGCATGTGCCACTTCAGGTGGAGTCTTTGATAACTATGCGATTGTTCAAGGCGTGGACAAGATCGTTCCGGTCGATGTCTACATACCAGGTTGTCCTCCGCGGCCAGAAATGCTGATCCATGCCGTGATGATGTTGCAGGATAAGGTGATGAAGGAGAGCGTTCGTGACCGCAGAGATATTCCGGAAGCGGAAGCTCGTGAAGCAGTGGTGCCAGGCACTTTGCCGGTGACAGACGGATCAACCGCTAGACAGAACACCCTTCCAGAATCTCGACCTTATACGATTGCTTCAAGACATGAGCGTCGTCGTTCTTCGTAGAGAGTAGAGCAACAGAGAGGATGCAATCCGGGCCCGATCACACAGAGCGTTCGCCAGAGCCAGCCCCAAGTTCAGAGCAAGCGCCGTCACAGCTAGTGACGGCGTTACAGCGTGAGCACCCGGAATGGAGCAGCGAAGTGATCGCAGCGTTGGGCGAAACTACGTTCGTCATTCCCCGCGAACACATCGTCGCAGCGTGTTCGTTCTTGAAGACTTGGCCAGAAGGACGCTTCGACTTCCTCTCCGACATTTGTGGTTGTGATCGCGGTCCGGAAGAAGAGCCACGTTTTGAGGTCAACTATCACCTCTTCTCGACCAGTAAATACCATCGTATTCGGCTGAAGGTGTTGTTGAATGACGAAGACACTCACGTAGAGAGTGTTACTGGGGTGTGGCGCACCGCCAACTGGCATGAGCGTGAGACCTACGATCTGTTTGGAATAATTTTTGACGGCCATCCTGATCTGCGTCGCATCCTGCTGCCAGAAGACTGGCAAGGATACGCGTTGCGCAAGGATTTCCCTTTACGAGGATACGAGCCGTATAGCCTGAAGTAAGTGACGATTGCCAATTGCCAATTGGCAATTGGCAATCGGAAATACTATGAGTTCCGCCGCTAACATTCCGCCACAATTCGAAGTTGTCGACCGCCCACTCGATACGCAGATGACGATCTCGATGGGACCACAGCACCCATCAACACACGGAGTACTGCGTTTGGAATTGGTTTTGGATGGCGAAATGGTGGTTAAGGCTACTCCGGATATCGGCTATCTCCACACTGGAATGGAGAAGCTCTTTGAATACAAAAAGTACCAGCAGGGCATTGTCATTACCGACCGGATGGACTACCTCAATCCTCTCGGCAACAACCTCGCCTACGTGATGGCTGCTGAGAAGCTTCTCAGCATCGAGATTCCTGAACGCGCACAAACCATTCGTGTTCTTACCTGCGAATTACAACGTATTGGGTCACACCTCGTATGGCTCGGCACTCACGCACTCGACATCGGCGCCATGACCGTCTTCTTCTATTGCTTTAGAGAGCGAGAGAAGATTATGAACATGATCGAGGCCGCGTCAGGTGGCCGGCTGACCCCATCGTATTTTCGAATCGGCGGACTAATGATGGACCTGCCGGCGGGATTCGAGAATCGCTGCAGGCAGTTCCTGGAAGATTTTCCGCAGGCGTTGGATGAGTTTCATAAGTTACTTACGGGTAACAAGATTTTTCAGAAGCGAACTCAGGGCATCGGACAAATTTCGTCTGAGAATGCTATTGATTGGGGACTTTCCGGACCGTGCCTTCGAGGAAGCGGCGTCAATCTCGACATCAGGCGCGCCAATCCATACACCGGATACGAAAAGTATGACTTCGAGATTCCAACGGAGTCGGATGGCGATGTCTGGGCGCGCTACATGGTGCGCATGCGCGAGATGAAGGAGTCGCACCGCATTGCTTCACAAGCACTCGCGCGTTTGAAGCCAGGTCCAGTTAAAGCTGACGCGCCAAAAGTGGTGCTGCCCGATCGTGAAGCGATGAAGACGCACATGGACGCCTTGATTCATCACTTCCTGATTGTGGCTGAAGGATTCGACGTTCCAGCAGGTGAGGTCTATCAGCCAATCGAGGCTTCAAAAGGCGAATTAGGGGTGTACATCAAGTCCGATGGTGGACCTAAACCGAGTCGCGTACATTTCCGAGGTCCAAGTTTCGTCAACCTTTCGGCATTGCCTGACATGGCTGAAGGCGAGATGGTGGCGGACATCGTTGCCGTAATCGGCTCGCTGGACATCGTGCTGGGGGAAATTGATCGATGAAAGAATTTGGGTCTTTGGTCTTTGGCGTTTGAAATGATTATCGACTAGAACCCAAGGCCCCTAAGACCCAAGACCTAAGACCAAAGGCCAAACCCAAAGACCCTCTTCTGCACAATGACTCTACCTTTGACGCAAATTCAACCTCTTTCGCAACCCGTTGATCTGGGCGTAGAGCCGGCCCGTTTCTCGGCTGACGTGGAGGCTGAGATTGATCGGAACCTCGCGAAGTATCCGATCAGACGCTCTGCGATCCTCCCGCTCATGTTTATTGTGCAGCGAGAGCGAGGCTATCTGGATCCGCCCGGCGTACTTTATCTCGCTAATCGATTGGGTTTGCGCGTCACTGATATCTGGGAAGTCGCGACTTTCTACTCGATGATCTACACAGAGCCGATCGGAAAATATCACATTCAAGTTTGCCGCACTCTGTCGTGCAAAATCAGAGGTGCAGCAAAAGTTACTGAGCATTGTTCGAAGAAGCTGGGAATCAAGGTGGGCGAAACGACAGCCGACGGCCGGTTCACGCTGTCTGAAGTTGAG
>JBKOYD010000159.1:0-9187 GCA_046725195.1 Acidobacteriota bacterium
TTCTGAGCTGCTGGCTAGGCTTTGCTCAGGTGGGTCTCGGTGCTAACCTCACCCACTGGGTTACTACGACGAGTTTCTGCTTGCGCCTTCCCCTCGTCACGGGCTTTGCTTGGCGCGACACCTCGCGGTAGCGGGTGGGTCGACGATGCTTTACAACTCGCAGTGGTGTTACCAGTCGTGTCGGGTACGGTGACCCACCCGCTACCGCGAGGTGGTACTGACTTCATCCCGCTGCTTATCTTTTTGTTTCTTGCCTGCACCCCAATTGGTTTGACTCAAACGCCAAATTCAGGTGGCCAATTTGAAGTCAAACTTGACGCCGGCGCTATCACCAGCCTTCGTCGATCTAACGATCGAGTGAACACCGATTACGTGCAGACTGGAAGACGCGTGGGCGATGTTTCGATTCGTTATCGCGGAAAGGATGGTGCCTGGCAATCGGCCGATACGGCACAGCTGGCCCGTGACGGCAAGGGAGTCTTTACAACAAGCCCAGACGGACGTTCGTACAAAGCTTCGTATCAAATTATTTATGCTCCGGCCAACTCCAACACTGGGCCAACCGGAACGCAAACGACCCCAGTTCCAGTTCTCGCTCTGGAAATCCAGTTTGCTATCGAAGACCGAGCCATCCTTTGGTCATTGAATATTAAGAATGTTGGAGTACAGCGGCGCGAAATTGACGACCTCGCGATTCCCCTTCCCATCACCACCACAGTCGCCAGTGGCGACAATCAAAGACGAATTAATGTCCTCAAACATAGTTTTATATCCGGATACACCTCCTATGTGTTCTGGATGCGCAGTAACAACATTGGCCCGTATCTGATGCTGACTCCTCGTGAAGATACAAAGTTTGAATACTGGGACGCGCAGCGCGGCGTGAGCTCTCAGGGTAGCGGCCAAGGCGCTGGTACTACACAAGGTGTCGGTTATCGAGTCTATATTCACTCGGCAGCTGCCGGTACTGAAGCCAAAGCGCAAGGAACCAAGTGGCGTCAGCCAAACACCCACCTCACCCTCGCGCCCGGCGATACGCAATCTTACGGCTTCACACTCCAATGGGCAGACAACTATGACGACGTGCGTCAAAGGCTCGTGGACCAGGGACTAATCGACGTTCATGTCGTACCTGGGATGACTTTACCATCGGATCTGTTTGCACGATTCGCCCTTCGCACCAACCAACCCATTCGCGCTGTGGAAGCAGAGTATCCACGAGACACGAAGATCGAATCACTCGGATTGAAAGGTGAGTTTCATATTTATCAGGTTCAGTTTCATCGGCTGGGCGAGAATCGATTGACGGTTCGATATGGGAATAAACAACACATGTTCCTGGAGTTCTTTTCCACGGAACCGCTTGAAACTTTAATCAAGAAACGCGCGGCTTTCCTAGCTCATAGCCAACATCGCGATCCGAGCAAGTGGTACAACGGACTGATCACGGATTGGAACATGGAGTCTCGGTTGCTTTTGAGTCCCGATAATTACGATCGAATTCAGAGTTGGCGCATCTATGCGGTGACTTGCGACGATCCGGGTCTAGGGAAGCCCGCTTACCTCGCCAGCAAGAACGCAGAGTTTCCTGTGCAAAGCGAAGTCGAGGCACTCGACTATTACATCAAGAATTTCGTTTGGGGCGGACTCCAGCAAACAACTAGTGAAACTTATCCCTACGGTATCTACGGCATTCCGGATTGGAAGACTAACCGTGAAAGCGTGGATCCGGGGAGAAATGGTCAGCGGCATTTGTGGCGGATCTACGACTATCCCCACATCGTGCTGCTGTACCACTCGATGTATCGCATTGCAAAAAACTATCCGCAGATCAAAACAGCACTGCCTGCCGCTGAGTATCTCCGACGTGCTTATGGCACTGCTGTCGCAATGTTCACAGTGCCGATGCAAATCGAACGATGGTCCGCTTACCGAACGGGACTTTATAACGAGTTGGTGATTGTGAATCTGATTGCGGACTTACAGGCATCTGGCTTGATGGCGGAAGCTGAGACTTTGCGAGGTCATTGGGAACAGAAAGTAAAAACGTTCGTCAACGGTCAGCTAAACCTCTTTCAGTCGGAGTACGCGTTTGATTCAACCGGCTTTGAAGCCACTCACGCTCTTGCTAAATACGCCATAAGCCACGCGGATGCTCCCGGCGAGAACAAGACAGGTATCACTCCGGAAAGCGCAGCCCGCTTCATGCAAACCCAGCTTGCTTCAAACATCTTCTGTCGCGGCTGGCCGGAGCCTGCGTACTACCTATTAGGCAGCGACTACAGAAGTGGTGGTGGAAACTCTTTCACGCTGAGCTACATGTCGCAGATGGGCGGATGGTCAGTGTTGGATTACGCACTCTATTCAGCTGCACAACCCGATTGGTATCTCCGCCTCGGATACGCGTCTTACTTGAGCGCGTGGGCCTTAATGAACACTGGGACGCCTGAATCGAACTATGGCTACTGGTATCCAGGGAAGGAAAACGATGGGGGAGCTGGAGGAGGGTTCGAGCCCGCACCGTACGGTCAAACGTGGCTGAACCAACCACACCACAGAGGCGCCTGGTACTACTCGAGCGAGGTTGATCTCGGGTACAACGGCGCTCTGCGTACCGCCGCTACTATTCTTGCTGATGATCCAATCTTCGGCAGGTTCTGTTTTGGCGGCGACTGGCGAAAGACCAGTGGTCGAGTCGAAGTCAGAGTGAAAGATGGAGTGCGACGACGTTTCCACGCGTTTTTGGGAAAGAACAGAGTTCATATGGTTTTCGACACGGATCGCTTCACCGCAGCGCAACCGATTGTGCTGAACGAAGACTTGTCGGAGATACGTTTTCGACTTGAGAGTGATAACCCCGCAAAGCACGTCGCTAAGCTGAGAGTCTCCGGGCTGGCAGCAGGCTCTTATGTATTCCGCGCTGGAAGTAAAACGCTGGCGGGGATAGCAATTAAAGACGGTGAGGAGACCATGGTCGAGATACCAATGGATTCACAAACTCGGACCAGAACGTTTGTGATCTCTCGAAAAGCTTCGGATCCCGTTACCCATCATGTAAATTGAGCTGGCAACCTGCAATATCAAGGACCTCACAAGAATAGGACAGTAAGGAAGGGGCAAGTGGCAACTTCAAGTACCTCACAAGAATAGGACAGTTGGGAAGGGGGCAAGCGGCAATCAAAAGGATCTCACCAAAGAGTCACCGAGCGCGCCCCCGCTCGCTCCGCCTCCACAACCCCTCAGATTCAAAATGAACTTGAATAGCAAATGGCCCATAGCTTCAAGCCTTTGACATTTAAAGGACAGTTGGGAAGGGGGCAAGCGGCAAAAATCAAGTACCTCACCAGAATAGGACAGTTAGGAAGGGGGCAAGCGGCAATATCAATTACCTCACAATACAGATCCCGAGCGCGCCCCCGCCGACGCTACCCACCACGACCTCTCATTGCACCTAAATCTTTTCATTCCTCTTCCAAAAAGAATGCCAGCCTAATTCCTTCATCGCCTTTGACAACTTCTCCCCATCATCCGGCCACCACCAGTCATGATCCACAGCTAATGGTCCATCTCCTTGACAATAGAACGAACGAAAGCTTGACCAGTAGTAATCTGCTGCAGTCTTCACGAGCTTGGCCTTTACCGGATTCGCATGTATGTAGTCGATTTTCTGCGAGATCATCCACCCACTCCAGAGCGGCATTGCTTTGAAGCTTTCCTGCCACACTTGATGACCTTCTTCGCTTTCCGGAAAACGAAAGCGGCCAGTTGTCTGGACAATCGCTTTCGCTGTCTTGCTCTTCAGATCTCTGCAGAATTCGATTATGCGCCCATCTTGCGGATTGGAGATCAGGTGAAAGTGATCCGGCATCAACACATGAGCGATCAGTTTGGCGGGCCATTTCCGATTCAGTGTTTCGAGTTCACCAAGAAAGGCCAAGCAACAAGCTGGTTCGGTGAAGACTGAGAGGCGGTTAATGCAGTTGCCGGTGACAAAGTGGAGTGCACCAGGCAGGTTGAGGTTTGACCACTTGCGAGCCATGTGAGGGAAGCTCCTTTTGTGAGGTGTGTAATCGCTGAAGATGTTAACTCAAGAAAGTATGGGGCTTCAATTGGAGCGAGGCGGGGGCGCGCTCGGGATCTGTACTGCAAGGCACTTGAAACTGCCGCTTGCCCCCTTCCCTACTGTTCTATTCTAGTGAGGTACTTGAGATTGGCGCTTGTCTTCTTCCAAATTGTCTTTTCAATGTCAAAGGCCTGAAGGCTGTGGCCCATTTGCTATTCAAGTTAGTTTTGAATCTGAAGGGTTGTGGAGGCGTAGAAAGCGGGGGCGCGCTGGGGATCTGTATTGTGAGGTAATTGAAAATTGCCCGCTTGCCCCCTTCCCAACTGTCCTATTCTTGTGAGGTACTTGAAGTTGCCGCTTGCCCCCTTCCCGACTGTCCTATTTCTGTGAGGTTGTATCGACCCCTTCCCTACTGTCTTATTGCTGTGAGGTGCTTGTAATGCTTGCCCCCTTTTACTGCGTCAATCTTCCATCCACTAATCGCCAAATCCCCAACGGATTTTCTTCTTTCAATTCATCGGGAAGCGCAGCATTTGGAAAACTCTGAAAGCATACTTGCCTTGTGAAGCGAAAGATTGCGTGTGTACCCACCGAGGTCGACCGCCCATCAGACGTGGCCGGATAAGGTCCACCATGAACCATCGCATGGCACACTTCAACACCAGTTGGAAATGAATTGAAAAGTAATCGACCTGCTTTTCTTTCCAGGATACGCACGATGTCCTGGTTCGCAGCCAAATCCTCTTCGTTACCATGGATGGTGGCCGTCAATTGCCCCTCTAACTTTTTCAGAACCTCCAGGAGTTGTTCGCGATCGGAATAGGTAATAACGAGTGTCGATGGACCAAACACCTCTTCGCTCAATTCGGGATGAGCCAGAAACGCACTGGCCTCGGTCCTGAAGAGAACCGCACCAGCTTCGCAACTACCGCGCTTTCCTTCATTTCGAGCCACAGTCTCCACGCCAACGTGAGTCAGCCGCGACTGGACACCTTCGTAATAATTGGAACTGATTCCCGGAGTCAGCATCATTTGCCCCGGCGTCGCAGCCATTAACTCGCCAAGCTTTCCCACAAACGCTTCAGACTGTTTATTAGCTGCAAGGAAGATCAATCCAGGGTTAGTGCAAAACTGACCGGCCCCGAGTGTTACTGAACCTTGAAGTCCCGCAGCGATTTGATCACTTCTCCTTTCCAACGCCCCAGGCAAAATCACAATGGGGTTAACGCTGCTCATCTCCGCATAGAAAGGGATCGGCTCGGGTCGAGATGAAGCAGCATCGAATAGCGCTCGTCCAGCCGCACGAGACCCGGTGAATCCCCCGGCTCTGATAAGGGGGTGCCTTACCAATGCCGTTCCCACTTCACTGCCTGATCCGTAAATCAAAGAGAAAACTCCTTCTTCAAGCTCGCAACTGCGAACAGCAGCGGATAAGGCCAGACCAACCAGTTCGGACGTGCCGGGATGGGCGTGATGTGCCTTGACGATAACTGTATTGCCGCCTGCCAGGGCTGAAGCGGTGTCCCCACCGGCCACTGAGAATGCGAGTGGAAAGTTGCTGGCTCCAAAAACCACCACGGGTCCCAGAGGACGCAACATCGATCTGACGTCAGGCTTCGGCAAAGGCTTGCGGTCGGGATTACCATGATCGATTCGCGCGTCGACCCATGAACCTTCTTCAACCAGTTCAGCGAAGAGTCGTAGTTGATTACACGTTCGACCCGTCTCGGTTCGGATTCGACCTTCGGGCAAACCAGTCTCCTGTACAGCGCGTGTAATGAGAGTGTCGCCAAGCGCTTCGATGTTCTCCGCAATAACGCGAAGGAAATGTGCTCGCTCCGCTCCGGTGGTTTGCGAGTAAGATTCGAATGCCTTGTGGGCTAGAATTGCAGCAGCATCAACTTCCGACGGGCTCGCGGCATGATATAGGGGCGAGAGCTTCTCACCGGTTGCCGGATTCACCCCATACAATGTTCCACCATTGAGAGCGCCCCGATGAAAACCGATGATTGAAGTCCCTATTAGTTCTGTCATTGGATTAACCTCTGCAAAGAATTAAATACCTTGGACTTGATAATGCCACCAACGGCAGAGACTTACTGTGTAAAACTCAGTCAAACCCTTCGGCAATGGTTCTCGACGCGTTAGCGTCCCGCTGAATTTAACCGGGCTTTTAAAGCCCGGTGAAGGTACCGATTACTGGGACCGCAGGCGTCTCGCCTGCCACCTTGCGGTTGTGGCCTGACAAAATTAAACCGGAATGTGGCGTAAACGTGGCAGGCGAGACGCCTGCGGTCCCAGTATGCTGGACGCCACGAAACACGAGTGGCTTCCTATATGACCGGCGCAGCCTGTACTCCAGTCACAAAGCCAGGCCGGTTTTCAAGGGCGTGACGAATCACTCTTCTTGCTTCGTCCAACTCCGCACCAACTAACTCCAAACGCGGTGGGCGCACACGCGCGCTACCCATTCCAACTTCTTGCTGCACCAGCTTTATCAGTTGCACGAATTTCGGCACTGTGTCCATGCGCAGCAAAGGCAAAAACCAGTTGTAGAGTGCCAGCGCTTTCTCTTGTTCACCATTCATTGCGTAGTTGAAAAGGTCGACCGACTCTTTCGGCAAGGCATTCACAAGACCAGCGACCCAACCCACAGCACCGACCGCGATTGCCTCGACGATTGCGTCATCGACTCCAACAAAGATTGCCAACCTGTCGCCAACCAACTCCCGTATCCAGGTGACTCTTCGCACATCAGTGCTGGACTCTTTCACGGCTGCGAAATTTTCGTGCTCGAGGCTTAGCTCGCGGATTTGTTCCGGTAGGAAGTCTGTGCCATACGCCACAGGATTGTTGTAGAGCATGCACGAAAGATTTGTTGCGCGAAAGACAGCGTCAACGTGGGACTTTATTTCTCTCCAGTCACTTCGATACACATATGGCGGCAGAACCATCAGACCCTTGCAACCCTTATCCGCAGCGCGCCTCGCCAACTCGACAGCCTCAGCAGTACTCAAAGACGCAATTGCTCCAACTACTGGTACGCGATCCCCTACCGCATTAACGACTGTCGACCAGAGCACCAGCTTCTCGTCGAAACTCAACGTCGCGCTTTCGCCTAGTGAACCAGGCGTAACGATTCCCGTACAGCCGTTGTCGACGAGCCAGTTGGCGTGCTTCGCAACAAATGCGTGATCGACTTTCAGATCCTGATCAAAGGCTGTCGTCGTCGCAGGCATCACGCCCGCCCACTTAATCGTCATCGTGTTTTCTCCACCTCCTTGGAGTGCTGGGACTTGTCACCGCTTTGTTAAAGTGGCGCTCGACCATCAAGTACTCCAACGTCCGAATACAAGTCCCTCATAGTGCAAGGCCGCTATAACAAAGCGGTGACAAGTTCCCCGCACTCCAGGGAGATTCATTTTCCACCCATCAGACTCTCGACTCGCACAGGAAACACTGGTGGTCGCACAGACTGAGGTTGCCAACCCAATAGAAACTCAACTGCCGCTCCGCAGATTCGTCCCTGGCATGGCCCCATGCCGCAACGCGTCTGCAGTTTCGCCGATCGCCAAGAGTCGTGTTTGCAAAGTCGGTCAAAAGTGACATCTTCACAGCGACATACAATTGTGTCGCCCGCTACTAGTGCCTTCAATTCGTCGCGCAGTTCGAAGGTGCGATTTAGCATGTTAGCGAACCGTCGCTGCTTTTCTCGAAACGGAAAGAGTTTGCGCGCTTCGGAAAGGTTACCAGCAACAGCAAGTCCTGCAATCTCACCCTCGACCAAAGACAACTCGAGTCCGCCGATTCCTGTCGATTCTCCGGCACTGTAAATTCGCGAGACAGTTGTTTGCTGAAACTCGTCCACCATGACCGCATGATTTTCAATTTTTAGGTCCATCAACTCTGCCAACTCAAGATTCGGCACCAAGTGAAAACCGCAAGCCAGGTAATCGCATGCCACGTCCCAAACACGTGCACCCTGGCGCAGTGTGACACTCGAAAGCCGCTCTTCTCCGTTTGCAGCAACGGGCCAACAACCAGTCAGGTAACGTACACCACTCAGCTCCCGTCTTAACCTGATCGCTTGACTGGCCTTGCCTGACTGTCTCAATAACGCGAGACCAAATCTCGCAAGGGTCGTCGCGGACGCTTGCTCAGCGATCAATAGAACGTCTGCACCGTGATTGCGAAGGTAAGCAGCCACGGCCATTAGCAGGGGACCCGTCCCAGCGACAACTGCTCTCTTGCCTTCAATAGGTAAACCAGTTTTGACTAGCGACTGGAGACCACCAGCTCCCATCACATTCGGCAACGTCCAACCTGGAAATGGAAGAAATCGTTCGCGGGCCCCGGTCGCGATGATCAAACTTGAGTACGACATCTCGCAAACATCAGCTGATGTTTCAGCGAGCAGCATTCCATCTTCTGTCCTCTGAAAAACTTTCGCTCCATTGAGAAACTGGATCTCCGAAGTCCGGATCTTTTCGAACCACGCTTCCGCTTCTGGAGAAGTTGGTTCGCGCTTTTCGCCACGCCAGATCTGACCACCCGCATCAGGATTGTCATCAACGACAATTGCGCGCCCTCCTCGCGCCGCGCGGTAAGCAGCCGCGAGGCCCGCTGGGCCACCGCCAACAACCAAGACGTCGCAAGAGTGACGCGATCTACCCATCTGTCCGTACATCCATTCCGTTTTGACAGACAGTCTGACAACTCCGGCAGTGCGCTTCGCCATCGATGATCACGCGACATTCGAAACAAATGCCCATACCGCACAATGGACCGCGTGCTTCACCGGTGACGGAACGACGAAACGAGCTGGCACCAGTTTTCAGCACAGCTGCTGAAACCATACTTCCTGCCGGCATTGTTACCGCAACTCCGTTGACAACGAGCACTACAGTTTCAGGCATGCGCTAACTCCTGACTAACTCGAGTCGGCAGATATGGCGAAACGGGGATGGCTGACTTACGAAACATAATCTGATCCACCAGCAATTTAGCTGTGCCAAGGGCAGTAGTGATACCCAGGCCTTCATGTCCAGTCGCAAGATAGAGTCGCCCGTGCTCCGAGTGCCGACCAATCAATGGAAGTTTGTCGGGCGTCGCTGCACGGAAGCC
>JBKOYD010000172.1:0-22907 GCA_046725195.1 Acidobacteriota bacterium
CCGACAGCTGGATCGCGACGAACGCGCCAGATTTTGGAATCGAGATAGTAATGTATGAAGGCGTAGCCCCAGAGAAACGAGATAGCGAGCTGGATGGCGATAGGTTGTTCAGTTATTCCCGCAGCCGCGTTTTGGAGACCAATGTAACCGAGAATTTGTCTTGGTCCCTGATAGAGCAAGCCGAAGAGAATTCCGAAGCCGACGTAGTAAGACAAGCGACGACTAATTAGTTCAGCTGCACCGTACTTCGACCGCAGGTCTGCTGTTGCAGGTGTTGCCGAGCCTTCAACGGATGCGGGTGAGCTGGTCGTAGGACCGTTCGTGTATTTCTTATTATGAAACCAGATGAGCCGGTGATATTGCAGGTTGTGGTAGATGGTAAGTATGGCGACTATAGCAATCGGCTTGTGCGGCATTGGCGTCAGCAAGACGATCCAATGCATTGGAATAGCGGCCGCGAGAAGCAAATATTTTGGTACATTTAACGACTCGCCTGTGATTGCTCGTTGAACCTGACGACCTAGCCAGGCGATCAACAAAACAATGGTTCCGGCTAATAGAATTTTGGCCAGCCCATTCACTCCACCTCGCAACAACGAGGGTACCCGGGTCATGGCCGTGGGATCGCGAGCGATAAACTCAACAAACGGGTAGTTGAAGGCAAAGAGCAATAGAAGACGATCGAGCGCATTGTCGATAGCGGAAAGATCGCCGTTCTTCTTCTTGTAGAGCACCATGAAGCCGTAGTGCTGTTTCACCAGATGGTAGTAAGCCCACAGCGCTGCTACAAAAAGAAATACAAAGCCTGCCCCGGCGAGCACCATGATAGGCCCAATGGCGAAGAAAAGCAGCGAGCCCCAAAGAAGCCGAGCACGATGCTTTCTTTCTGTGCGATCGAAATACGTTCGAGAGAAGGTACCGAAGACGTGTGGGGCGTCGATAAGGATGGCCCACAATGCAGCCATCAGTATCAATGGCAGGATCCCCTTTACGTACAGAAACAACAGTACATAGCTGGAGACGACAGAACCAATAAACCAAATCAGATCGTCGCGCGCGCTAATTATCCAACGCACTGAAATTGCGTTAGCTATCGGTTTAGTGATGATCTCGGCACTCGCAGCCATGGCAGAGTTTGGTTTCAGGTTAGTCGCATTTTATCATCCTGTTGAGTGTGACAATAAAGCAGGGGGATCCGAAGGTCAGCAAAATGTGAGTTCTCATGTCTGGTTCGCGTTCGAGGTATCGACGGAGTATGTCACTGATGAACAAACAACTTTTTCAAGCCCATCCCTGGCACGGTGTCGCTCCGGGAAAAAGGTCGCCCGAGTTTGTGAATGCTTACATAGAAATTGTGCCTACGGACGCAGTCAAATACGAGTTGGACAAAGCCTCGGGCCACCTGCGGGTTGACCGGCCGCAACGTTTCTCGTCAATGTGTCCGACTCTCTACGGCTTCATTCCGCAAACTTTTGCCGGAGCCGAAGTGGCAGAACTCTGTGCCCAGCGAACTGGTCGTAGTGGTATTGAAGGCGATAAAGATCCGATGGATATCTGCGTCTTGTCAGAAAAGACGTTTGCCCACGGGAGCTTTTTCCTGCACGCCAGACCCATTGGCGGACTGAGAATGATTGATGGTCAACAGGCTGACGACAAGATCATCGCTGTCCTGGAAGCGGATCTCGCGTACGGTGGTATTGAGAATATCGGCGATGTGCCTCAGGGACTGGTTGATCGTCTCAAGCACTACTTTCTGAGTTATAAACAACTTCCAAGTGATACGCAGAGGAGAGTGGAGATCACGGACGTTTATGATCGAGCCGAAGCTCTCGAAGTAATTACCAGAAGTCTGACGGACTATCAGAATGAGTTTGGAGTTTGATGTCTTGTCTGCGCAGGGCACACAGGCCCAAAATGGATCGGAAGAATGATAGTTATGTGCCTTTTGTGCTTTGTTGCCGCCTACGTCGGCAGGCCGTTAGAGTGGTAAGGTTCGGGTGAATTGCTCTTCGATGCCACAACGAGGACAACTCAATCCGTGATGGTCTTTGTCGATCCACTTCGCGAGCGCCAGACCCTGTACTTTTTGTGCGCCGTGGTGATGATGGTTGCGCTGTTTTCGTTCAGAATCTTCGGCGCTGCAGTGTTTGCAGAGCCAACCATAGCCCAGATTGAAGAAGTGTGTGGTCTGATGCATCTGGAGAAGATCTGAGACCTCCTTCGGAAGTCTCAGATCGTGGATCAAAACTCAGCGCCGTGTGTCTGGAGATTCTGCTAAGCGGACCGGTACAGACATTCGTCTACCGTCGCGCCAGATTTGAACTTGAACGGTCTCGCCGATCTGATGCTTGTCGAGGACTCTGAAAAGATCATCGGAGTTTGTGACTTTGTCGTTGTTGATCCCAACAATGATGTCGCCAAGTTCAATGTCCCCCGTTTCCGTTTGCTGCATGCCACGCAGTCCTGCGTTGGCGGCACCGGTTCCTCGCGCTACTTGAATAATCAATACACCTTCTGATACTGGCAGGTCGACCTGGTTACGGAAGGCTTCAACATCACGAGTACTGATTCCGAGTTTTGGACGGCGAACCTGACCTGATTGCAAGAGTTGCGGCACGACGCGCTTTGCAATACTCACGGGCACCGCAAACCCGACACCGGCAGAACTACCCGAGGGAGACAGGATTTGCGAGTTGATTCCGATCATTCGTCCGCGCGAGTCAAGCAGTGGCCCACCAGAGTTCCCGGGATTGATCGACGCGTCAGTCTGAATGGCACCTTCAATCAAGCGGTTATTACGAGCACGTATTGGCCGCTGCAGTCCACTAATAACTCCGGTGGTCAATGTTCGATCCAAACCGAACGGGTTGCCGATTGCCAGTACTTTTTGTCCCACTACCAGCTTGTCCGAATCACCCATCGGAACAACAGTAAGCGGACCGGTAGGTTTTTGAATTAAGCGGATTACTGCAAGGTCAGTATCAGGGTCACCGCCGACTACTGTGGCGGCATAGTCTTTCTGGCCACCCATGCTAACGGAAAGTTTTTGCGCACCCGCAATCACGTGGTAGTTCGTTAGAATGTTTCCCTGCTGGTCAAGTATCGAGCCCGAACCGGAACCCTCCTGTGGCTCGACAAATCCGAAGAAGTCTCGAGCGTAGGAAGTTGAATGGATGAACACCACACCTGGGCTGAGCGTTCGGTAAACTTCGATATTGTTTTGTTCGTCGGTAGAAACTGAAGGGTCAGTAATCCCCGCTGGGGGCGTTTCAGACAGCGCTGCCTCTGAGGGTTGGAGGCGGTTCGTGATGCGATCGAATACGGTGACTACGCCGGCGGCGAATAGTCCCGAGATAAGAGCTATCAATAAGATTTGGCGTGCGGAAAGTCTGTACATAAAACTTTTCCCTTCTCAAATAAAAGGTAAGCTGGCAAAGAGCCAGTTTCGATTCTAAGATGCCTTCAAGACAGGCGCCGTTGCGCCCTTTTCCCTCGCGGGCTGGGCCACTGCCGCTCTAAATGTAGAACCAGTTTGCCCTCTTTCGCAAGGCAGGAAATCTTGGTTTTGAAAAGGCTTTTTTCGTATAGAACGCGGGAACTGAGCGGTGAGTTTCGTTTTGTAACGACGTCTAGAAGAACAAGCTGACGAACGCGCCAGGCAAACTGACTAAATAGGAAAAGACAACAACCGGCGCTTGCCACCCCAGCGCGAAACAGCCGGTAATGGCGTGCACGACCATAAGTCCAAGGTAGATTCCCAGCACGACAGTCATCCCGTGTTTGGCAAGGGGAAGATGAGCACAGCGATAGAGAGTATAGGCAGCGAAAGCGCCGACAAGAAGTTTCGTGCTCAGAAACATCCCTTCACCATGAGCGAGAAGCCGAGCCATTAGCCCGTTCCCTTCAGAGGCGATATTCATCCGGATCCAGAGTAGCGTCAATTGCGCATCAAGCCAGTTCATTGCAAATAACAATAGGCTTTTGGATAGTGAACCCACGGAAGCACTCCCCGCCAACGTTGTTAAACTGCTGCCTTTTACGTCTGAACCCCCGATGCTGGGAAGCACGGGGGTCCATGACGTACACGGGAGGAACGAGACTCGTCCTATGCTTGTTAGAAAGGCGGAATCGGTAAATCCTTCCCAAAACAGCTCATCTATCTCCGATTCAAGCTTGAAAGTTATCGCATTGGTTGCGGATTATAGGTTGAATTTAAGAGCAGGCGAAAGATGAGCGATTAAACAAAATTGCATGCGGTCGAATTCCTCTAACCTCGATCCAATGGCGATTCCAATCGCCGAGGCAATGTCGCAAGCTACCCAGACGCTTCGCGAGGCGGGAGTGCCGGAGCCGAGGCGTGACGCCGGTTCACTTCTCTCTTTCGTAATCAGAAAAGATCGAACCTTCCTAATAAGTCACCCTGACGACTTACTGCTGAAGGAGGAAATAAATCTTTTTCGCGCTACAGTCGTTCGGAGAGCCATGGGCGAGCCACTTCAATACATCACCGGTATTCAAGACTTCTTTGGTCGTGAGTTTAGAGTATCGCCTGACGTACTGATCCCACGCCCAGAAACTGAATTGTTGGTAGAGGCAGCGCTGGAGGTCATTAACGAACAAACTTCACTTATTTGTGATATCGGGACGGGCTCGGGATGTATAGCAGTCACGCTGCTGTGCGAGAGAGCTCACGTTCAAGCGGTAGCAGTAGATATTTCGGTGGAGGCGCTTGAAATAGCAAAGCAGAACGCAAATGCTCACTCGGTCTCCGACAGAATAACGTTTGCAGTTTCTGACTGTTTCGCGGAGTTGGATCCAGGCGTCGATCAGTTTGACTTGGTTGTTTCCAACCCACCGTACGTTTCGGCTGGTGTTGTAAGCGGGCTACAACGGGAAGTTAAGGATCATGAGCCGTTGCTTGCTCTGTCTCCAGGCCAGGACGGGTTGATCGTCATTCGTAGGTTGATTCGGGAGGCGCCCGCATTCGTCAGGGGAAACGGGCACCTCATAATGGAAATCGGTTTTGATCAGGGTGAGGCTGTTCAACGCCTTGTTGGCGACGAGCCTTGGAAGTTGATTGACATTCGACCTGATTTACAGGGTATTCCTCGCATCGTGGTGCTTGAAAAGAAGTAAGAATTGCGAAATTGCGAGATTGCGAGATTGCGATATTGCGAAATTTGGACGAATTAGGGAATCGGGAAATGGAGGTAGCTCAATTCCGCATTTTCGCAATTTCGCAATTCCGCAATTCCTGTCACAAGCCTTCCGGTAGCGGTGTTTACCGTTCAGAGCCGAAAAATTAACGGAGAAATAAACCACAACCCCAGACATGAAGGAGACCGAGTTATGTATAGGTTTTTAGGACGCAGTGTGCTTCTTGCTGCACTTGTAGCTAGCACGGGCGTAGCCGTGTTGGCGCAAAGCAGGGGAGGCTCACTGAGTTGTCGCGAGAACAACTGGTACAACGACAGGCGTTTTGGAAATTGTGAGATTAGAGAGCAAACCCTTGCGCCGAGCGGTAGCACGATAATGGTTGATGGACGTCAAAATGGAGGCGTTAGCGTTAAGGGTTGGGACCAGAATCAGATTTTGCTACGCGCGCGCGTGCAAACCGGCGCTCCCACGGCTGCCGAAGCAGCCGAACTGGCGAAACAAGTCAGGATCGAAACCGGCGGGACCAAGATTTTTGCAAGTGGTCCTGAAAGTCGACAAAACTATCACTGGGACGTGAGCTACGAACTGTTTGTTCCTCGACGCGCCGACCTTTCGCTGGAAACGCACAATGGCGGCATAGCTATCGCCGAGGTGAACGGTCGCATTGAGTTCAGCGCTATGAACGGGGGAGTCGTCCTTAAAAAGGTAGGCGGAAATGTGCGGGGCTCAACAACGAATGGTGGGCTGGTCGTTGAACTTGGTGGCGATCATTGGGATGGTGAAACGCTCGATGTCAGTACCACCAATGGCGGCGTAATAATGTCAGTGCCCGAGAATTATTCGGCGCATCTCGAGACTGGCACGGTTAATGGAAGTATCAGCGTGGATTTCCCCGTAACGGTGCAGGGTCGAATTAACAAAGAACTTGCCGTCAATCTAGGCTCGGGCGGCGCGACAGTGAAAGCGGTGACAACTAATGGTGGCGTAAAGATCAGACGCACCACGTCGAACGATTAAGATTGCGAGCAGAGGGCGGTGCAGGCGCGGCCGGGATCATCCCAGTCGCGCCTTTGGTTGTGGGGGCGCAGTACACTGAGCCTCGCATTTGCACAAAAAGTCCACTAAGCCTCCTTAAACGAATTCCTCGCGTTTCCTGAGACTTAAGGTCCATGATCCATTGCAAAACTGCCTTTCGCTTTGACCTTTGGCCGTTTTCAATTAATCTGTCGGACAATCGTGGACAAGTTTCGCATTTGTGGCGGACGCGCACTTGAAGGAAGAGTTTCCATCAGCGGCGCAAAGAATTCTGCACTGCCCTGCATGGCGGCGGCTTTGCTCACTCCCGAGACTGTCACGCTGCACAATATTCCCTACGTTCGCGACATAATCACTCAGCGTCGTTTGCTGGAAGACATCGGAGCAACCGTTCTCACTCCCGAACTCAGAACCCATAAGATCACCGCCTCGCATGTTGAACTTTTTGAAGCGCCCTACGAACTTGTGAAGACAATGCGCGCTTCCGTCCTGGCGTTGGGCCCTCTGCTCGCACGTTTTGGGAAGGCGAAAGTCTCGTTGCCGGGTGGTTGCGCGATCGGTACTCGTCCGATCGATCTTCATTTGGCGGGTTTTGAGAAGTTCGGTGCGGAAGTACGGCTTGAGGCAGGTAACGTCGTAGCGCGGGCGCCAAGTGATGGACGTTTGCGCGCCGCCGATATTCACTTCGGGAAAGTGACTGTAACAGGGACTGAGAACTTGATGATGGCAGCGACACTCGCGCGGGGAACGACAACCTTACACAACGCCGCTCGCGAACCGGAAATTGTCGATCTGGCGAACTTGCTTAATAAGATGGGAGCACGGGTTAACGGGGCTGGATCAGAAACAATTCATATTGAAGGTGTGGAAGCGCTTGGTGCCGCAGAGCACACGATTATTCCGGATCGGATTGAGACTGGTACTTTCATCGTGGCCGCTGCGATTACAAAAGGACAACTCGAGATTAAAGATTGCCGGCCTGATCACTTGACCAGCATCATCGCAAAACTAAGAGCAGTTGGAGTGGTTATTCAGCAGGTCAATCCAACGACGTTGGAGGTCACTTGTCCTAACGGACTGAAGTTTGGCGATGTTTCGACCGCTCCTTATCCGGAGTTTCCTACAGACATGCAAGCTCAATATATGGTTCTAATGACGCAGGCAAGTGGGCGTTCGCAGATTGTTGAGACTGTTTTTGAAAATCGCTTCATGCACGCTTCCGAATTGCAACGGATGGGCGCACAAATTCAAATCGACGGGCCGACTGCCATCGTCGATGGTCCAACGCCTCTAACTGGCGCTCGAGTGATCGCATCTGATCTTCGTGCATCGGCCTCGCTCGTACTTGCCGGATTGATTGCCGATGATGAGACATTGATCGATCGTGTGTACCACATTGACCGTGGATACGAGAAGATCGAGGCAAAGTTACGCACGGTGGGCGCCGATATTGAAAGAATTAGAGTTTCCGTCACGGCTCCGCTTGTCCAGGAACCGCAGCCGATGACTGAGACACTGGAGAGTTGAAACTTAAGGAGCTGAGAGGGATGTCAGAAGATAGCTGTTTATTTTGTCGCATCGTCGCGGGGGACATTCAAAGCAATCTGGTTCACCAGGACGAGCGCTGTGTTGGAATTCGGGATCTCAATCCACAGGCACCGACGCACGTCCTGGTGATCCCACGCGAGCATATCGAGTCGCTCGACGACGCATCACAAAAAGACGAAGGCATGCTGGGCCACCTGCTTCGTATTGCGGCGCGGGTCGCCGATAGTGAGGGGCATGGAGAAAGTGGCTATCGCGTAGTAATCAATAACGGCTCAGGCGCAGGACAGTCAGTATTTCATCTGCATGTACATGTTCTGGCCGGTCGGTCGATGAACTGGCCGCCAGGATAATTCCTCCCTCATTCGTAATGCAGGAATATGGTTTGTGTTGTTGTGAAACCATTTTCGCTTGTTGCCACGATAATCCTCTGTCTACAGGCGCCTTTTGCTCAAACATCTAAATCCCAAGTCTCGACCGGAGTAGTGATTGACAAGATTGTTATTCAATCCAGTCCAGACCTTTCCTACGCCGCGTACCTTCCCACTAACTATGCTGCTGACAAAGCTTGGCCCATCGTATTTTGTTTCGATCCACGTGCGCGTGGGAAAGTGGCAGTGGAACGGTTCAAATCCGCCGCCGAAAAGTTTAGCTATGTAGTTGTCTGTTCTAATAACTCACGCAACAGTCTGGACGACGACGCGCTCACGAAAATAATCACCGCCTTCTGGCAGGATGTGCACCAGAAATTCAACGTCGACCCTAAGAGAACTTATGGAGCAGGATTTTCGGGGGGCGCCCGGCTAGCATCTTCTTTAGCTGGCCGTTGTCACGGTTGTTTGACAGGTGTAATTGCTACTGGCGCCGGTTTTCCCGCGAACCAGCAACCAGGTCCCCAAACCAACTTTATGTACTTCGGTCTTGTAGGCGTCGACGACTTCAACTTTGGTGAGATGCGCGTGCTCGAGAAGAAGTTTAGCGAAGCACCAGTCGCCTATCATTTCGAAACTTTCCTTGGTGGTCATGAATGGGCGACTGCGGAAAGTCTGGAACACGCTTTAGCCTGGTTCACGCTGCAGGCAATGAAAGCCTCAGTTGTTGCAAAGGACGAGAGGTTCATAGATCAACAATTGACAGCGCGTGTCGCTGACGCCGAAAGCCTGCTTGCAAGTAGCCGGTTCTTTGAGGCCCATAAATTTTTTCTCTCGATCTCCAGAGATTTTCAAGATCTGCGAGACGTCAAGTCTCTTGAAGCAAAGGCAGCACAGTTGCAAAAAACTTCCGACTTTCGAAAGGAAGAGCAGTCGGATAACGAAACCGTTCGTCGTCAGTTGCAGGAAGCGGTCGAGATAAAGATGTTGTGGCTTAGAACTCCGGTGCCGGATGAAACACCAGTTCCTCGCCAGTTGGCCATCGAGAAGCTCAACGAATGGATGAAGAAAGGTGAAGCGGCGTCGGACACGCGCGATCGAAGGCTGGCCCGTCGTATCTTGTCGCACCTCTTCATCGAGTCTATTGAAGCTGCGAATTTTAATAGTTCGCATGAGAAGAATTATTCAGTGGCCATTGCCAATCTTGCCCTGGCTCGCGCTATTAGACCCAGGGATGCCAACCTCGCCTACGAACTCGCACGCGCGTATGCCCTGGACAAAGACAAGCGATCAGCTCTACAGGCACTCGAGGAAGCGGTGGGCCTGGGCTTCAAAGATGTCGAAAGATTGGAGTCGGAGGGCGCCTTTTCCGCAATTGCTGGTGAAGCCCGTTTTCAAAAGCTCGTGTCGGCGCTGAAATAATCCGTCCTCTTGTCCGCACCCGGTGGTGCCCGTTTTATCTTTCAGTTGGAAGCAAGATTTTCTGCAGGTCTTCTCACAACAGCTTGACTAACCGCGATATCTATCAGGCATGGACGTTGCTGCACGCAGGTTTATACCTATGTTCTCTGACTGGTCCAGCGGAACAGTACTGTCACTGGAGGCTCCATGCCGAAGCATTTATACGAGCTGTGTCTTTTCTTAATCTGTGTGTTATCGCTGTCAGCAAGAACGAATGCACAAATAGAGGATCAGAAGTTCGAAGTTAGCGGCGTTTTTACTTCAATCACGCTAACGGACTTCCGCGCCCGCACACTGCCCGGTATTGCCACGGGTGACGCCACGGTAAAAGGGCTTGGCGGTCGTTTGACCTACAACTTCAACGAGAACTTTGCCATCGATGGTGAGGCGAGCTTCTTTCCCGAGGCTCACTTCGGTAACGACGAGTTTGCTCAAAAGTTGCAAGGTTTCATCGGGGTAAAGGCGGGCGTCAGAAACAAGTGGGCAGGCGCCTTTGCAAAGGCCCGTCCAGGGGTTATGTGGTTTGGGGAGTTTTCCTCGATTGGCAGCTGCACTCGGACCAGTTTTGGATCTTCCTGCGGCGTGTCGCACGAGAAGGACTTTGCCCTGGACCTCGGTGGAATAGTCGAGTTCTATCCGTCTGAGCGCGTTGTCATCCGCGCCGACCTCGGCGACACCGTCATTCACTATCCGATGCGAGTCTTTGGTTCGTTAAATACTCCAATTGTACTGAGCTCAGAATTCAAGAATAACTTTCAGGTGAGTCTCGGGGTGGGCTGGAGATTTTAGAGAAGAGTTATACCTTTGGTGCGACGCCTCGCACCGCTTCCGACACCCCCGCTTCATACTTCTTAAAGTTGTCATTGAAGCGGCGAGCAAGATCTCGTGCCTGGCGATCGTAGGCCTCTTTGTCAGTCCAGGTATTACGCGGTTGGAGAACTTCAGCGGGAACGCCGGGGCACGACTGCGGTACGTTGACTCCGAAGATCGGATCTGGCCTGGTTGGCACGCTTGCCAGTTCGCCATCGAGAATCGCGCGAATCATAGCTCGCGTATAGCCAATCTTCATCCGTTGTCCAACGCCGTAAGGACCACCGCTCCAGCCAGTGTTGATTAGCCAGCAAGCCGCGTCGTGCTGTGCCATCTTTTTCCCAAGCAGATCCGCATACACACCTGGATGCAGGACCATGAACGGTGCGCCAAAGCAGGTTGAGAAAGTAGCTTCAGGCTCCTTGATGCCTTTCTCCGTACCAGCCACCTTCGCCGTATATCCGGACAGGAAATGATACATTGCCTGTTCAGGGGACAGACGCGCTACCGGTGGCAGTACTCCGAAAGCATCCGCGGTCAACATAATGATGTTTCGTGGATTGCCGGCGCGTCCCTCAGGCACGATGTTGTTGATGCTCGTGAGCGGATAGGAAGCGCGAGTATTTTCGGTCTTGCTGGCATCGTCCAGATCGATCTGGCGCGTGGTAGGGTTGTAAACAACATTCTCGAGGATCGTGCCAAACATCCTCGTCGTGCGATAAATGTCGGGTTCGGCCTCTGCCGACAACTTGATCACTTTCGCATAACAACCGCCCTCATAATTAAAAACTCCGTCGTTGGACCAACCGTGCTCATCGTCCCCAATCAGGCGTCGTTCGGGATCGGCGGATAGCGTAGTCTTCCCCGTGCCCGACAAGCCGAAGAAGATGGCGACGTCGCCCTTCGCGCCGACATTGGCGGAGCAGTGCATGCTCATCACGCCCTTCTGTGGTAGGAGATAGTTCATCAGCGTAAAAGCACTTTTCTTGGTCTCGCCCGCATACGATGTGCCCCCAATGAGTACAAGCTTTTGGCTAAAGTCCATCAAAATGAAAGTTGGCGAGCGGGTTCCGTCTTTCCGTGGGTCTGCCTGAAAACTCGGGAAGTTGATTATTGTGAACTCTGGTTGATGGGGGGTGGATTCATGCGTATTGCCGATGAACATCGTGCGGGCGAATAGCGAATGCCAAGCCAGTTCGTTGATGACCCGAATAGGCAGACGATATTTGGGATCGGCTCCAACAAACGTATCCTGCACAAACAGGTCGCGTCCCTTCGCATGGGCCATCATTCGTTCTTTCAGAGCATTGAATCTGTCCTGAGGAAAGTCTTTGTTGACGTCTCCCCAGAAAACCTTATTCTCACTGTCTGGTTCGCGCACAATGGCTTTGTCTTTCGCAGCGCGGCCGGTATGTTCACCAGTATCGACGATTAAGGCACCATGATCGGAGATGACGCCTTCGTTGCGGCGAGCAATCTCTTCGTAGAGTTCAGGTGTGTTCAGGTTCCAATAAACGCGAGCAGGCTCTCGGATGCCGTAGTTGTCCAGTTCGTATGTGCTGTTCTTGCGGCCCAGATGTTCCGTAACTCTTTCAGTGCGTATGGAAGCCATAACTGATCTCCAGTTGAGAAGAGACTGATGAGACGTCGACTTAGAAGACTAGTGTCTATGACTCATCCGTGGCCCGGCGCTGTTTAGCCAGTTCGCGCAGTGCGTCGGCGAGATCGCGTGCCGCTCGCTCAATTCTGTCAGCCGCTGTTCGCAAAGATCCATCTTCGTCCGGTTGGCGCATTGCGACGGCGACGAGTGCTGCTTCCACTTGCTCGATCAGACGGTTGGCCTCATTTTCGGTTTCTTGTTCGGCGCGGGTTTTCTGAGAAGCTGTTGCCTGTTGGTTCATGCTGGAATTATTTCGAACGTAAAAAGAAGTAATGATTCTTCTACTGAAGTTTATTTGATTGCATTTTTGGCTTCAAATTGTGAAGCGAGGGCCTAAGTCTGACATCAGCGGTCGATTCAGGCAAGTCGGCCATCACCGTTTTGTTGCCCGAGCGAATAAATTGGTTCAATTTGCGGTTCGGTTTAAGTTGAAACACCAAAAACCCGGAAAAGAGCTCTTCACTGGCGCGGAGTGGAAACTCGTGCAGCAACTCCGCACACCCGCAAAGGTCCAACGATATCTCAGCTTGATGCCTTACAACTGGGAAAAAGACGGTGCGACTCTACGCTCATTCCGGGAAATGACTAAACGAAACGAAGTGCACTGTCTAGAGGCCGCAGTTGCCGCCGCTGTCATCCTCGAACAGCATGGCTATCCGCCATTACTACTCGACCTCGAATCCCAGGATCTTCTGGACCACGTTGTCATGGTTTTCCGCGAGAAGGGTCGCTGGGGGTCGATCGCCCGGTCTCGAGACATTGGGCTGCACGGGAGGCAGCCCGTGTTTCGATCATTACGCGACTTGGTTTGGAGCTACTTCGATCCCTATGTTGATTTCTCAGGAAGAATTAAAGGCTACGGCTTAACAAGTCTTTACGAACTGGGAAACTACGACTGGAGATTTTCTCCGCGAAAGATGGCCAAGATCGAGGACCACCTTCGGGCCATATCGCACAAGAGCCTCCGGTCTTCCGACAAGCGCTATGAGAAGTTATTAGCACGTTATCACCAGTATAAAAAAAGATACCCGGACAGGTCGCCGAGCTATTACGACAGCCGGCCGCAATGGATGATTTGAAGTTTGGTCCTACCAGGTATCAAGGCGACTTAAACGCTGATATAATTCCTCCAATCAAACCTCATGGAGTTAGCGCATGGTCTGGGTCAACACATCACCACTAGTCAAGACCTATACACTCGAAGAGTTCTGGGAACTACCGGAACCTCCAGACCATTCAAAGCTCGAATTAATCGCAGGAGTCCTCTATATGACACCCCCTCCTGGGTATACTCACGACAACGCGGTGAGCCGCATAAATCGCTTGCTTTCTGAGTATCTAATAAATAGCGGCGACAAGGGAACGCTTTATGTTCCACGCGCCTCGATCTGGACGAGCCAAAACACATATCTCGAACCCGACTTGTTTTATGTTTCCGCGGCGACCGAGTCGAGGCTTGAGCGTAACCACAGAACAACTGCGGATCTGGTAGTGGAAGTGATCTCACCTGGTTCGGCGATCTATGACCGCAACACCAAGGCGGATACCTATGCAGCACTCGGTATCAAGGAGTTGTGGCTTGTTGATGAGGTGGCCCAGTCTTTGGAGGTTCGTCTTCTGCAAGGAGATCGTTACTTCGCAGGTAGCGTTCTAGACCAGGACGATCACGTTCGTTCGGCTGTTTTACCGGAATTGGATTTCGAGGTTCGAAGCATCTTTGCTGATTAGAGGTGCGCGGCTTCCAGAGGCGGCGAGGTTTTGTGACTTCTTACTCGAGCATCAAGCAGCATGTGACTGATAACGGCAAGGATAATAATGGCCCCACCCAACAGCGCCCAACGAGAAGGCTTCTCGCCCAAAACGAGAAAGACCCATACGGGATTTAGCACTGGCTCGATGTAGCCCATGATCCCCGCGTCCAACGACCTTACACCCCGCGCCATCGCCACTGTGAACAGCGTGTAGGCGATGCCGATCTGAACAACGCCAAGGTAAACAACAGTGATTGCATCGTGAAGATCGATCTTGGTTAGTGCTGTCAGTCCCCACGGAGCAGTAAGGATAACCGCCAACAGATTGCCGTAGATAACTGATGACGCCCGATTAACTTCTCGCGCTTTTGGGTGACGGAGCAGCAGAAAATACAGTGCAAAACAAAACCCGGAGCCTAATGCGAGGAAATTGCCCGTAATGTCCTGTGGGCGAAGCTGGCCGACAAAGAAAAGTGCCATGCCACTGATGCATATAAGAACAGTCATCAGATCGCGCAAACGAAACTTCTCTTTGTAGATCAGGGGTTCAAGAATCAGCAGGTATACCGGAGCGGTGTACTGCAGAAAGATCGCGTTGGCTGCGGTGGTTTCCTTGGTCGCCAGAACAAACAGTATTAGCAGTACAGCGTAGAGCGTCGAGGCGGCTGCCGTAACGCCGTTCAGACCAAAGCCCTCGTGTTTGGTGAAGAGCGCAACTGTAAAGAACGCAAAGAAGGAACGATAGAAGGAAAGTTCGAGCCCGGTCAGCTTAGTCCACTTTATGAAGAGACCACCAGTGCTCCAAAGCAAGGCGGCGGCGAGTACAAAGATAAGAGGTGATACGCCGCTTGCTCTGCGATTGGATTCAGGCATTGAGTAAGAAAGTCTACGATTCTTTCAATGCTTTTAGATATTTCCCAAAAACTCCATTCCACGGCGGAATAACGATCGACACCGCGCCGAGAGCCTGCGCCTGACAAGCGAGTCGAATCAACGGCTTTGGTTCGGTTGTATCGATGTAGCCAAACTCCTTAATCTTCTTTCCTTCGCGTGTTGCTACGTCGGAAAGCTTTTCACCACCGCCTAGAATTCCTACCCAACAAGTTCCGCAAGACGCTGAACGACACTCCACCGGAATTGGTCCTTCGGGTCTTCTTTGATCGATCTCGCGCCAGTTGCGTGAACGATCGTCGGCCGCGCCCCAGGCAAGATCCTGAATGTGGTTCATTCGGTAGTGTGCTCGATCGTCGTTTTCGTCGTAAGTAATCGTCCATTTTTTGTCGACAGTCTTTAGAAAAGCAAAAACACCCTGGCTATCGTTTTTGGCGCGTTCCCGCAATACCTGTTCAGCCGACTTCTTTGCGTGTTTCTTATCGATGAGCATATTGCCGGGCGCTTGTTGAAATGAGGCAAGCCCGGTTTGCTGAATAGTCATGAATGCAACAGCTGTAATTCCAACAACCAACGACCGATCTACTTTAGATTGCCGCGCAGCTTTCTCTGCTACGCCCAAAACTTGATCCGCGAGAGATGAGCCATCTGCTACTAAGAATTCGCCGGCGTATTTTTGCAGCGCTGTTTTTACCTGGGGCCAGAATCGATGTCCGTAAAGAAATGTGTGCGAAGAGTCGATCTGGTCTTTCAGATAGAACTTTCCCTGAATCAATAATTGCTGCGCAAGCTTTTCCGGATCCTCAGATTGCTTTAAAGCTTGAAACAGCGAGAGCGGGTAAAACGCAAACCAGATTTGGGTCGCATTTTTGTCAACATCGTGAATCTCGCGTAGCAGCGTGGTCAGAGTAGCGGACCAAGCTTCTTCGTCATGCTGGTTAAGAAAGTTTTCAAATGGGGTCTGGATGGGTGCTCCGATTGGTGTAGCCATATCTAAAATTTCCTTCTTTTAATATGCCTTGAATTATTGGCTTGCATTAAAACATAAAGACGCCGATTACGCGGAGTTGGCCGCCGACTGCGAGAGTACGTACAGACCCCAAATCGCTGTATAGACGACTTCATCTCGCTGCGATTTGAGTTTCGGACTCAGTCTGCGCTGTCGGTCGGGATTCGAATTGCCAAAACAATCGAGCATCAACATTGACAATCTTCGAGGAGCCGGAGTAAAAGTCAGATCTACCGGGCCCGAGCGATCTTCCCAAATAAAACCCAGCTTTCCCAGGAGGTTCTTGAATGGACACCAACAGACCGGAAGTTGCGAAGTCAGGACGCACTTTTGACAGTGCATATAGCTTCTCTTTCAGTATTGCTATTGGGTTGGTACTTTTCCTTGCTGGCCTCATCATCAGTCTAACCCTGGGACAGGGAGCCACGATCGGTCTTATCTTCGGCATTCCCTTACTAATTGCCGGTTTAGTCCTACCCTTAATAATGATGCGAGACCTCTTCCATCACAACGAAGTGACTGGCGACTGTCCTTTCTGTGGCGCGCCAATCAAGACATCTGACGCGACAATCCGGTTGAACTGTCCTTCGTGTAAGCGGGTGATCGAGATTCAGGGACTGACGTTGAAGCGCGGCGAGTAATAAAACTCAATAGCCGATCGAAAACCAATCGCGGGTCCAATAATCACTGAAGGTCAACGCGAACAAAATTCCCATCCAGAATAGCGCAGACGCAACTATCACCCAAATCAGCCGTGAGCTGTAGCGGACGTGCATGAAATAGAGCACCACTAAAGTTGCCTTGATCGTCGCGATCGTTAGCGCGATGACGGTATTGAGTTGCCACGGAAAATCATAGAATGCGGCCATTACTGTCAGCGCAGTGCCGGCCAGCAGAACGAGAAAGATCGTAACGTAAATTCTAACTGGAACAATATGTTCGCTCATTGTAAATGTGGCTAACCCGTGCGACCTGGCCGAGCACTATCCATGCTCCAGATGCCTTCCCAGCAGGTAAAGTAGCGGAAACAGAAAAATCCACACGATGTCTACAAAGTGCCAGTAGAGCCCGATCACTTCGACGGGACTGTGGTACTCGGGATCATAACGACCCTTAATTGAGAAATAGAGAAGAAACGACAGTAAGCCGGCGCCGATAACCATGTGCAGCGCATGCATTCCCGTCATTGCGAAGTAAATCCAATAGAACATCTCCACGTGTTTCACAGTAGCTCCTGGCAGTAGGTGGAGCTTATGTTCATCAAACGGCTCGCCTTCATGTCCTACCGCTGGGTTGAACGGATTTCCGGGAATCAAACTGCCGGGAATAAGGTGGTCCGTGTACTTGTCGTGGTACTCCACGGCCTTTACGCCCAGAAACGTTAAGCCCAGGAGGAGCGTAGCAACTAGACAAAGAATCTGTGGCCGTCGGTTGCCCACCTGCGTAAAGTACACGGCCATTGCCATTGTGAAACTGCTGAGAATCAGCACGCCCGTGTTGAATGCACCAAGCTTGATATCGAGGTGATTGCTGGCACTGGCAAACGCGGCAGGGAAAGTTGACCTGTAAAGCGTGTACGCGAGAAACATCCCTCCGAAGAACATGATCTCGGTCACAAGAAACACCCACATGCCTAGTGTTCCCGCTTCACGCTGTTGCTCCATATTCTCGAAATGGTGCTGGAGCGCCGGGTGACCGTGAACCTGTGTTGTTGCCTGACTCTCGATCAAGAATCGTTCTCCCTATGTCCTAATTAAGCAGTCTCCAATTCACTACCGAACTTCCCGACGATTTCAGTCTCTTCGGGTGGAGCAAATTCATAAGCCTCCCACGTAACAATCGGAGTTGTTTCAAAGTTTTCAGTAGGCGGCGGCGACTGGGTGCGCCATTCCAGTCCCGGCAGGTGCCAGGGATTAGCCTCGGCGTGTTTGCCGTAGCGCATGGACCACACAAAGTAGATTGCCGGAATCAACATTCCGAATCCCAGGATCGATGCGCCAGCTGTCGACAGCACATTGAAGACCTGAAACTCCGGTGGATATGCGTGATACCTTCGTGGCATTCCAAGATAGCCGGCAACAAACTGCGGTAGGAACGTCAAGTTGAAGCCCACAAAGATCACCAGAGCGCTGAATCGACCCCAACCTTCCGGATACATGCGTCCGCTAATCTTCGGCCACCAGTAGTGGAGTCCGCCCAGGTATCCCATTAGCGCTCCTCCAACCATGATGTAATGAAAGTGAGCGACGACGAAATAGGTATCACTCAAATGCACGTCGACGGCGAGCGCCGCCAGAAAGAGGCCTGTCATGCCACCGATTGTGAAAAGGCCGATGAATCCCAATGCATAAAGCATCGGCGTGTCGTACGAAATCGAGGACTTGTAGAGTGTCGCGGTCCAGTTGAAGACCTTGATAGCTGACGGAATCGCAACCGCGAAGCTCAGAAACGAGAAGATCATTCCGGCATACACGGATTGGCTCGTAACGAACAGGTGGTGGCCCCAGACAAGGAACCCAAAAACCGCAATCGCGAGACTTGAGAATGCCACGAACTTGTACCCGAAGATATTCTTGCGGGAGAAATTTGCGATCAGCTCGCTGATGACGCCCATCGACGGCAAGATCATGATGTAGACAGCCGGATGGGAGTAGAACCAAAACAGGTGCTGGAAAAGAATAGGATCGCCACCGAGCCCGGGATCAAAAATACCAACGCGCGAAACGCGCTCGAATGCGAGCAGTAACACTGTAATTGCGATAACTGGAGTACCGAGAATCATCACGAGACTTGTTGCGTAATGAGACCAGATAAATAGTGGCAACCGGAACCAGGTCATTCCGGGAGCACGCATCGTGTGAATTGTGACGATGAAGTTTAATCCAGTCAGAATTGAGGAGAACCCGTTGATGAAGATTCCCAGACCAGCGGCAACAACGTATGAATTTGAGAACGTCGTGCTGAAAGGCGTATAGAAAGTCCAACCAGTGTCCACTCCGCCGGCAAGCAAAGCGTAAATCGTTATTAGGCCGCCAAGAAGATAGATATACCAGCTCAACAGATTGATTCTGGGGAACGCAAGATCTTTGGCTCCAATCATCATCGGCACCAGGAAATTACCCAGCGTTGCCGGAATCGAAGGAATCAGGAAGAAAAAGATCATCAGGATTCCATGTTGGGTGAAGACCTTGTTGTAAGTCGTCGACTGGAGGAGATCGCCCTGTGGAGTCAGCAATTCCAGGCGGATCATCAGGGCGTACAGGCCACCAATGAAGAAGAAGAAGGTGACAGAGCCCAGATAAAGTAAGGCGATGCGTTTATGATCTTTGGTCAACAACCACGACTTCAGCCCGTACTGAGCATTGATGTAGTTGACCTTCGACGGTGCCGGTAATTCGAATGACTCTATTGCTTTCATGACTCTACTTTGACCCGCGCGGCTACTTGCCGTGGACCCCGGGCTTATCTTGGGTTCGCCGCCGGTGATGTTGATGTTCTTGCCGGTACGGCTCGTATTTGCGCTGGGCTCGACGCCGGCACGGCAGATTGCGTGTTAGAAGCCTGCAAGGATTTAATAAAGGCAAGCAACTGGACCAACTGATCCTCACTAACCTGTCCCTGAAAGGTTGGCATGATCGGACCAAACCCCGCTACTAACTTTGCCTGCGGATTAATTATCGATTCGCGAATGTATGCCTCGTCAGCACGCACAGACTCTCCGGTTGTTAGTTGAACTTGACGCCCAAACAAACCGGCGAGTGCCGGACCCCGTCCGCCTTCGCCACTTGCTCCGTGACAGGACACGCAGCCCAACGTTTGAAACAACTGCTGTCCGGCGGCTGCTGGAGTGGTGTTTCCCGTATTTCCGCTAAGCCAGTTATCAAACTCCCTCGGTTCTAAAACGATCACCGACCCAATCATGCCTGAGTGGTTCATGCCGCAATACTCGGCACAAAACAGGTGATACGTTCCTGGCTTGGTTGCCTCAAACCATAATGTCGTGTACTTACCTGGGACGACGTCTGCCTTTGTGCGGAAGGCAGGTACGAAGAAATCGTGAATGACATCTTCCGTGGTCATAATCAATTTGATCTTACGACCGACGGGCACATGTAACTGGTTTATCTCTCGCTGCCCGGTTGCGTGCTGAATCTTCCACATCCATTGCTTCGCAACGACATAAACCTCGATGGCGTTCTGCGGTGGCTTGTACTGCTCGAAGTAGACGCGTGCACCCCAACCGAACATAGTCATAGCGATGATAAAGGGAATGATCGTCCAGAGCGTCTCGAGTTTATGCGAGCCGGCAATGGGACGCGGAATTTCGTACGGGGTTCGGCGACGATAACGAATTACGAAAAAAATCAGGACAGCGGAGATCAGCAGGGTAAAGAAAAGTGTTACGCCTGAAAGATAAAAGTATAGAGCGTCGACCTTCCACGAAAGAGTGGACGCGCTTTCAGGAATTAAGGGAATCCAAGACTGCATTTCCTAAGCCGCGCCTCCAGTCTTCACACCAATCTCGGTGGGGTTGCGGCCTTTGAGCAATAACAACATAGCCAGAATAGCGAGTACTGTGATAACACCGCCGATTCGCATGACGTTCATCACTGCGGCGCCATACTTACCAGTGGCTGGATCATAGTGGTAGCAGTAGAGCAGCAGTTGGTCGACCGGTGAACCGATTTTGTTTTGGGACGACTCGATCAGGCCTAGTCGCAGATCGCGGGCCGGATAATCGATGCCGTAGAAGTAGCGTGAAAGTTTTCCCTGAGGTGTTGTCACCATTATCGCACTTGCATGCGCAAACTGTTTGGTGGCTTCGTCGTAGTGATAGCGGAAGCCAACTGCGTCAGTTATCTGTTTTATGCTCACTTCATCGCCAGTCAGAAAATGCCAGCCATTGTTTGCGCCTGATCGCATTTTTTCCGGCAGATAGTCGACATATATCTTTTTCTTGGACGACGCGAGTGCAGGCGTCTCGCGCGGATCGAAACTGATGGTTACGACTTCAAACTCATTGCCTATTTGAAATGGCAGGACACGAAACGAGGTGACCATTCCATTAAGCACTTGTGTGCAGAGCATGGGACAGTCGTAATAGACCAGCGCGAGGACGACAGGTTTTTGGCCGAAATAGTGTCCCAGCTTGACTGTTTGACCATCTTCGTCGCGAAATGCGAGATCGAGCGGCAATTGCTGCTCGAGTTTTTGCTCGATACGGACGTCGCGTAACGCTGTCGGAAGACCCGTTGAAACATTTCCGGCTGCCGGACGTGCGCCGTACAGGGGTGAGCTGGGCCCTGGAGGTCCCGCCTGAGCAAAGGTGTCGAACGCCGTACTGAAACAGGTGATCATAGTAATCAGAAGACAGAACGCGAATGGCGTTGTATTACTGAATGAATTGCGAACGAAGCTCATTACGCTTTGCATTTTTTGACTACCTGACTACTGATTGCCGACCATTTGCTAAATTCACGGCGACGATACCCGTTGAAGATATCGGTTCAGAACTAAGTGAACTCGAACCACTCACGGTAGTCTCTTCTCCGTTTCGCGACCCGAGCTCGCGGCACTAGGAAGAGCGACTGCGTAGTCCTCCAACTTTCCAGACGCGTCTTTCGTTCTTGCCGGTAACCCCTGGCCCGAAACTACCTTTTCTATTGCTTCTTCGATCGGGATGCCAACTTTCCTGCCAGACTGATCTTCCAATCCACTTTCAAGTACTCGATTCCATTGCTCACGTAAGGCTCGGTATTCGGCTTGCGGCGGCCCCAATTCGAGTTTCACTGAACGACCGTCTTCCAACGTTATTGCGAAACCGGGTGCTCCCTGAAGTCGCGGTTCCGGAGGCAGGCGCTCACTCTTGCTCAAAGCCATCGGACCCGGTTGTGGCTCCTTTTCGGCCTGCGTATTGAAATACCCGAACAAAAGCCAAATGCAGACATAGACCGCGGCCGTCATTACAACCAGGGCGACTACGAAAGTGAGTACACCACCGACGTTAATGTCGCTAGTCTCGTGCGTGACTTCGACATTTCGAATGTGGGAAACGTCAGGCGTCTCAGTTTGATGTCCGTTGCCTTTATGTTTACTCATTACATCCCAAACGTTTGAACTCAATGTCCGATATGCTTTAGCTTGTCGCTACTATTCGTTACTCGTCCGTTTGGCACCTCAACGACAAACTGAAGTCTATCGGACACTCAATGGCCAACGTGTGCCTGCTCTAAAACAGACTCATACTGCGGGTCGTTAATAGGTATCAGAGAGCGCTTGTTTAGCTGTGACGTGAACAGGGATAGCCACAACCCCCCGAAGCCAATCCAGGCTACCAAGTCCATCAGCCAGCTGAGGGACCAGTGACCTCTGGCAAATGCTGGAATCAGCATCCACAGCAAATCTACAAATCGCATTGCCAGAATTAACAGAGCAATGATCACCAGCTTCCGCGGATCGCGCTTCAAATTTCGCGACAGCAGGAAGAGAAACGGTGCCGCAAAATGAAGTATCACCAGTGCCAGCGCAATCGCGCCCCACACTCCATGAGTGCGAGCGAGATACCAGACAATTTCTTCCGGAAGATTCGCGGACCAGATAATCAGGAACTGGGAGAATACGAAGTAAGCCCACAGCATCACCAATGCCAGAAGGAGCTTGCCCAGATCATGAAAGTGCAGTGGCGCTACGATTCGCTTTAGTGGCTGCTCTTTTGAGAGCGCTGCCATGGCGGCGATGACAAAGGCTAATGCGCTTAGACTCCATGACGCCACGAAGATAAAACCGTAGATAGTCGAAAACCATTCTGGCTCGAGCGACATGTACCAATCGATTGACGCGAATGTCACTGTGAAAATCAGCGCCACCATTCCGGGTCCGCTTAGCACTCGCATATTCCTGGTGTAACGGTTGTCTGCGGTGTGATCTTGTGCGAGCGACCACGTGTTCAAGAAGTACGCAAGCGCCAACCACACACCGAGATAAACAACCGCGCGTACGGTGAAAAACGGAAGATTCAAATATGGTGTCTTAAACTGAACAACCGGGTGTTTGGCAAGTTCCTCGTGGTCAGTCCAGGGGTAGAGCGAATGCGCGCCAAGAATGATGGGCACAAATAGCACTGCCATCACCGGCAATGTTCTCGTTGCAGCCTCCAGTACGCGGCGAATAACAAGACCCCAACCGCCCCCAGTCAGGTGTTGCAGCATCAGAAGTGC
>JBKOYD010000170.1:0-6162 GCA_046725195.1 Acidobacteriota bacterium
GCGTTCGGTATGTTTTTTCCGATGACTGATGGACGCTGCCGAGTGTCTGGCATCGTTTCCGAAGAATATGTCGACAAAGACACAATTTCATTCGACGAGGTCAATCGTGATTTCGCTAAGAATCTGAAAATGGACGTCACACTTTCAGACCCTCAATGGATTTCTTTGTACCATGCGCACCATCGTTACGTTGCTCAGTTTCGTAAGGGCAGATGCTTTCTTGCTGGCGATGCCGCTCATGTGCACTCGCCCGCCGGAGCTCAAGGGATGAACACGGGATTGCAAGATGCATATAACTTGGCGTGGAAACTGGCTTTGGTTATCAGAGGTCAGGCGGAACAGAAGATACTCGATACGTACCAAGAGGAACGTTTACCGATAGCTCGTAAGCTTGTGCAAACGACTGACCGAGTATTCGGCATAACGGTGAGCGAAAACCCGTTTGTAGTATTTTGGCGAGTCCACGTAATACCTCGCTTCGTGGCTCTTATCCCAAAAGAAAAGCATCTACTTCGCTTCGCTTTTCGTTTGATCTCGCAAATCGCGATAGCTTATGGAGATAGTTCTCTTTCTCGAGACGGTTCTCTGGGTTCGTTTCCGAGAACAGCTCCGCGCCCAGGAGATCGGCTTCCCTTCGCGACATTTCATGAAAACAATGAGCTGATCAACATTCAAGATAAAGTGAAAGCCCCGGCATTTCAGCTTCTTCTTTTTCTAAGAAACAGTAGCGACGAGAAGAGCAAGGCCATTCCCGATCTTGTAGATCAATACAACGACATGATTCAGATTCAAAGAATATCTTTTGCGCTTGGGAGTAACGATTTATTCGAGATCTTCGGCGTCCAAAACGGAGGTTACTATCTTGTTAGACCAGACATGTATGTTGCCTATCGAAGCAACACGTTTAATCAAAACCACCTGAAAGCGTTTCTGAAGAGGATTGATTTGAAGAGAACAATGCAAGCACCATCAGGATCTAATACATAAAATGAAAGCAGACAAACCCATCCCCCGGTTTTAAATTTGTTCGTCACTAACCGGAGAATTCAATGGGCGCATATAATATTCCGAAAAGTATCTTGAGGATTGCCGGCGGTGCTAGCATCTTAGCCGGCCTGCTGATGATCGCCGGCTTCATTCTTCATCCCGCTGGCGAAGATGCGACATTCGGCACGGACCCGTATTGGATACCTGCGCACGGTTTACTGTGGCTGGCATTCACGATTGCTTTGCTGGGATGGATCGGTTTGTATGTCCTTCAGGCATCTAAAGCCGGGAGGCTCGGTGTTGCCGCGTTTATCATCGTCATAGTCGGAACCAGTCTGGTGTCATTTATCTTTAGCAGCGACGTCACCTTCGTTCCTGTTATAGCAAAAGAATCTCCTGGGCTCTTTCAAAAAATCTTTACCAACACTCATATCGCGATTGGTCTTGTGAGCGTCTTGACTTGGGTTCTGGGCAATGTCTTGTTTGGAGCTTCAATCATCCGTGTCAAAGTTTTTTCGCGTTGGCCGGGTATTATGCTTGCCATTGGAACTCTGATCATTCCCATCGCTTATCTGGCGGGATCTTTAATGAACGCTATAAGAGTGGGAGCCGTCATTGCTGGAACCGGTCAGATATGGCTCGGCTATGAGCTAATCCGAATGCTTAGGAGGTCAGCGACCATACCTTAGATAAAACGAGATTGGGCCAAGCTGCCGCCGTAAAAAACAACGCCGCCAGCCGGCGAATGTGGCAGCTTCAAATGGTCTTCGATCAAATAAACGCGATGAAGGACCGCTGACCTCCGCGCTCTGAAAGTTGTTTGTAAAGTGTCGGCGGTTCGATCCCGCCCCCGCTACCAATAAAAATAGACGAATGACTTTCCATCCGGCGACAGTGAAGGGAATAATTCTGGCCCGGACTGATCCGAGACCTGGGTGAAGGTCGCTTTTACCGTTGGCGCTTCTTTAGTCAATGGGTTGCGGCGAGACAGAACGTACAACAGGCCGGAAAGCCGGCGGAGCGCTCCGCATTTTTGAATCAAGCCTGTGCTTGTCTTCGACTGAACTCGGTCAACGACGCGAAGCTCAACCACTTGCACACTTCGATTCGCTGCGTATCCAAATTCGCGCTTGTACTTTTCAACTTGCGCTTTCATCTCCGCCATGAACTGGATGAATTCGGGCGCTTGTCTGATACGATTCAAGTAAGGATCGCGCCCACCAGTGCGGCTGGAAAGAAAACTTGCCTTCGACAATCAGCGAAATATCGAGGCTGCGGTCTTGACACACCCGTTCGTAAGTGATAACTTACGGTAAGTTATGACTTACGCAGATCGAGTCCTGGACGCTTTGGGAGATCCAACCCGTCGGCTGGTGTTCAAGCGCCTGCGCAGCGGCGCCCACTCGGTGGGAGAGATCGCCGAAGGGATGGACGTGAGCCGTCCCGCGGTTTCGCAGCACCTGAAGATTCTTAAGGCGGCACGACTGGTGGTGGATCGCGCCGAGGGTACACGCCGGCTCTATGCGGTGGACGCGCAGGGCCTCGAAGCGCTTCGCAGCTGGCTCGACGGATTCTGGGATGAAACGCTCGCCGCCTACAAGGAAGCGGCTGAACGAGAAACCAAGAAACACGAAAGAAGGTAATCATGAAAGAGCAGACGGTACGTGAAAGTGACCAGGCGAACAGCCTGCGCAAGGTCGTGAGCGTGAAGGCGCCCCCGGACGTGGCGTGGCGCGTGTTCACCGAGCAAATGAGCACTTGGTGGCCGCTCGCCACTCACAAGATTGGCAAGGCGAAGGCGGTGGACGCGGTGATCGAGCCGCACGTAGGCGGGCGCTGGTACGAGCGCGGTGACGATGGCAGCACGTGGGACTGGGGCCGCGTCCTCTCGTGGGAGCCGCACTCCCGGATCGTGCTTTCATGGGAGATCACCGCCGACTGGCAGCACGACCCGAATCTCAAGACAGAAGTGGAAGTACGTTTCATCGCCGAGGGTAAAGATGGCACGCGCGTCGAGCTGGAGCACCGCCATCTTGACCGCTACGGGGCGCGTCGCGACGAGATGCTCGGCATCTTCGACAGCGAACACGGCTGGAGTGGCATACTCGCGTCGTTTGCACGCGCTGCTGAGGCTTAGAGAGGGGAAATCGCATGTCTGATATCACGGAATCGCGCAAAGCGTTGATCGCGCGGATTCTCGAAAGGGACGGGAAAGCGTCGCAGACCCAGCGGCGCGCCGCGTTCGATAACGCTGGACTTGACGCGCCGCTGACCATGCTGATCGACAAGGTCGCCAAGCATGCCTACAAGATCACCGACGAGGACATCGCCGCCGCGAAGGTCTCGGGCCTCAGCGAGGATCAGATCTTCGAGCTAGTGGTCTGTGCCGCGGTCGGTCAGGCCACCCGGCAGTACGACACGGCCCTTGCGGCCCTGGTCGAGGCCATGCCTGACAAGGAATGATCTATGACTAGAAAATTGCGTATCACGTTGTACGTGACTGCAGCATACCTGGCGTCTTTCGGCATTTTGTTCCTGTTTGCGCCGGGTGTCGCCGAGCAAATCACACAGATCACACGGCCGGATGCCAAGCTCAATCTTCTGTACGGTCAGAAGACGCTGACTTTTGCTTTTGTGGCGTTCATGGCAGCCAGAGAGAAGGAGGGCGCCAGCAAACTTTCGCTTACGATTCTGATCGTCACGGCTGGGCATGTAGTTGTTTTCGGATATTTACTCATGACCGGGATGCAAAACTTTCCTCAAGCTGGACCGCCCCTGATCGTCAATTTCATCTTGACAGTTCTCTTGTTTCTTTTCAGAAAGCAAAGGAGTGACTATGCGCCTCGCGATACTCGATAGCGGCCACGATTTCCGGACGAAGGGCCTGTTCACCGTCATGCGAACGGTCTCGGGCCTTCAGGTACCCGATGCCGTCAAGACTAACCGCTACCGCCCGGATTTCTATGGCATGCCGATGAGGGTGCTGACTCAGGAGGCGATGCGCGGGCCATCTGCATGGTCGGTTGCTGACCGCGAGCTGATGGGCGCCGTCGTGTCGCAGACGAACAAGTGCGAGGTGTGCATGAAGACGCACGGCACAGTCGCGGCGATGGCGTATCGGGATGAATCGAAGGTCTCCGCGGTGCTTTCCGACCTCGAGACCGCGGTCATCGAAGAGCCGCTTCGGGCCACGTTGCGCATGCTGCGCAAGCTGACGGGTGAGCACGCAGTAGCCGCGGACGACATGCGCGCGGTGCTGGCCGCCGGCGTCTCTCGCGAGCAGATCGAGGACGCGCTCGCGGTCTGCTTCACCTTCAACACGGTCGATCGGCTGTCCCGCACCTTCGGGTGGTTCGTGCCGGGGCCCAAGGCCTTCGAGACTGGCGCGAAGTTCCTGCTCAAGCGCGGCTACCACTGACGACGGTAGGTTGGAGCCTTCAGGTCGTATCCAGAAATGCCGCACACACTGACATCGCGCAGGATTAAGGCAATTCCGTCCCGCACAAAAACTCAGTCCGTCACTTGCTAGCTTCAGCACGTTACCAACTAGATACGTGGTGACCTCGCGCAGTGCATCCGCCTCGATCAAATCAAGCATCTTCTTCAAGTCGATACTGTTGATCAGAATTGCTGGGTAACTACCATCCTGTTTTTGCTCGCGATAGGATGCAATTATCAAACGGTAATACTCAATAGTTGATTCCGGCCCGATTCCCCCGATGATTCCCACTATCTTCATGCTGAATTCCTTTAGTCAGGTAACATTGAACTTCTCATTCTGCGGTGCTTTGTATTGAATGACTCGCACCCTTTCGAGCGTCACCAATCCATCCGTGATCATTTGGTCCAACAAAGGTAGGAATTGCTCAATTTTATCTAAGCTATCGACTACCTCAACGACCATCGGCAGGTCTTCGGAAAGCCGCAAAATCATCGCGTTGTGGATCACAGGCACGACGCTCAACGTCTCGTCAATGATTGGACTCTTGGCGCATTTTGGCCTCTCGGTACAAAAGGGTCTAATCCTTGTGGAATATGTAAACCAGCTGCGGTCAGAGGGTCACAGTCTTCGCGACGCGCTATACCTCGGCGCTCATACGCGCATGCGCCCGGTGCTCATGACGGCTGCATCCGCAGGTTTAGGCGTGTTGCCCATTGCTATCGGATGGGGTGCTGGTGCGGAATTGCAACAGCCCATGGCCATCGCTCTCATCGGCGGACTCATCACCTCTACGATTCTGACCCTAATAGCCCTGCCTGCGCTTTACGAACTTACTGAAGGAGTCCATATGCGTATCAATCGGTCGTGGACTAACTGGCGTGAATGGAACGTTGATGCCGCAGTGATACCTGGCGTGACTGGCGAATGATCACTAAGAAGGACGGCAGAATCATAGGTGAAACGTTTGTTTCTGAGCAGCTAACGACGCGAATGGGCCACGGCCACGATCATGGTACTTCGCTGACGGGGCGACGTTTGCTCTTATCGGTCGTAATCACGGTTGCATTTGTGATCGGTGAGGCCGCTGCCGGCTACTTCTCAAATTCCCTCGCGCTAATGTCAGACGCGGGACATAACTTCGCTGATGCTCTGGCATTGATCCTCTCCTGGTATGGCCTGTGGATCGCGCGTCGTCCATCTTCAGAAAAGCACTCATATGGCTATCACAGAGTTGGCATCCTCACTGCGTTGGTAAATGCCGTGGCTCTTGTAGTCATCGCCTTGCTGGTTTTTTGGGAAGCGATTACTCGGCTGCGCCAACCCGAGCCAGTACAGAGCAAGCCGATGATCATAGTTGCCCTTATCGCGATTCTCCTGAACATAGTAATTAGTCTCTGGCTCCGCAAAGCAGCAAAAGACGATCTGAACGTGCGGAGCGCTTACATGCATATGGTAGGTGATGCTGTGTCGGCTGTGGGCGTGGTAATCGCAGGCGTGGTCGTCGCTTTCACGGGAGCGTCGATCGCGGACCCCATAGTCTCTATTTTGATTGGACTGCTTATCCTTTGGAGTTCGTGGGGCATCCTTAAAGAGTCTGTCAAGGTCTTGCTTGAAGGCATTCCTGAAGGAATGGATATGTGGTCCGTAGAGCAAACGATTAACAAGGTACATGGCGTCCTGGCAGTGCACGATCTACACGTTTGGACAGTCGGGTCGAGCATGATTTGGTTCAT
>JBKOYD010000058.1:0-11876 GCA_046725195.1 Acidobacteriota bacterium
AAAACCAAAGACCAAAGACCACCTTTAAGAACCATGAATTTATACAAATACTCTTCGCCCGTAAATTTCTACCCTTTGGCTGGAAAGATGATTCCGTGGTTTGCGATTCCAGCGGCAATCCTCTTCGCCGTGGGTTTATACGTCGGCTTTTTCGTCGCGCCAACCGATTTTCAACAAGGCGACGCTTATCGAATCATGTTCATCCACGTTCCGGCAGCGTGGATGGGAATGTTTCTCTATGTACTTATGGCTGTCTATGCAGGCGTAGGTTGGGCATTCAACGCGCGTCTAGCGTCAATGATGGCGTCGTCAATTGCTGTGACGGGTGCGATGTTCACTTTCCTCTCACTCGTGACCGGCGCATTTTGGGGAAAACCAACCTGGGGCACATGGTGGGTTTGGGACGCTCGCATGACTTCAACCCTAATTCTGTTGTTCCTCTATATAGGATTTATTTCTCTCCAGGCAGCAATTGAAGATCGACGCAGAGCCGATCGGGCGGGTGCGGTGCTGGCGCTTGTGGGCGTCATCAACGTTCCGATCATTTACTTTTCCGTCCAGTGGTGGAATACACTTCACCAGGGCGCCACCATCAGGATATTAGGTAAACCAACGATCGCCGCACCTATGCTTGCAGCTATGCTAATTATGCTTGCCGCATGTTGGCTTTACTCTGTTGCGGTCGTGCTAGTTCGCTTGCGCTGCATTATCTTAGAAAGGGAACAAAGTGCTTCCCGTTTCGCGGAGGTCACCGTCTAATTATGAATTGGCCAGATCTATCTATGGGCGGCTACGGCTTCTATGTTTGGGGATCATATCTATTTGCACTCGTAGCCATTGTTTGGGAAGTTGTGAGTCTGAACCACCGAAAAAAAGCGCTCGTTCAGGAAAAGAAGCCTACTTCCCCACCGGCTTCCGTATTAAGAGGGAGTACTAATGAAACGGCGTCATAGACGGATAGCTTTTATTCTCGTCGGTCTAGCTGGTCTTGCAATTGCGACCTATCTGGTTGCAAGCGCATTTAGAAACAACCTGGTCTTCTTTTTTAGTCCCACTCAAGTGGCGGCTAAGGAGGCTCCGGTAAACCGTACATTTCGCGTCGGCGGTCTAGTTGAAAAAGGCACTCTGAAACGCGATAACGACGGACTGACTGTTCGATTCACCGTGACGGATACCGCCGCCAGCATTCCAGTGGTGTATAAAGGCATACTCCCTGACTTATTTAAAGAAGGTCGCGGCTGCGTAGCGCAAGGTCGGATTGGTTCCGATGGCGTTTTTCGGGCCGATCAGGTTTTGGCGAAACACGACGAGAACTACATGCCTCCGGAAGCAGGCCAGGCTATCGACAAGGCCAAGCACGCAAGGGAAGCTGCCAAGACCGTCGTAGACAACTGACGTTGCAGAAGTTGGCCCTGTACTAGCTACACGTCAGCAACTCCGTCCCAGAACAAAGCGCCTAAAGCAGCGCATGTCGAAAGTAATGATTCCTGAACTCGGTCAGTTTGCACTTATCATCGCTCTGCTCCTCGCGCTAACTCAGTCGACGTTGCCCCTTCTCGGCGCTTCCCGAGGCAACCGGAGTTGGATTGCTCTCGCCGCGCCAGCGGGTCAGGCGCAGTTCATTTTTGTTGCCATTGCCTTCTGCTGTCTTGGTTATTCGTTTATCACTAACGATTTTTCCGTCCTCAACGTCGCCACCAACTCTAACTCGCAATTACCACTACATTACCGTCTTGCTGCAACGTGGGGATCGCACGAAGGCTCGTTGCTGTTGTGGACCTTGATGCTCGCGTTGTGGACGGTTGCTGTTTCACTTTTTAGTCGCCATCTGCCCGAAGAGATGGTGGCACGAGTGCTCAGCGTGATGGGAATCGTCAGCGTCGGATTTTTGTTGTTCATGTTGCTGACTTCTAATCCTTTTGCTCGTTTGTTGCCCGCACCGGCTGACGGGCGAGACCTCAATCCCCTCCTACAGGATCCCGCGATGGTGGTTCATCCACCCATGCTTTACATGGGCTACGTGGGTTTCTCAGTTGCTTTTGCTTTTGCGATTGCCGCGCTCATCAGTGGACGACTCGACGCCACCTGGGCGCGATGGTCAAGACCGTGGACAACGGTCGCATGGATGTTTCTGACATGCGGGATCGCTCTTGGAAGTTTCTGGGCTTACTACGAACTTGGTTGGGGCGGCTGGTGGTTTTGGGATCCTGTTGAAAATGCTTCTTTCATGCCATGGCTAGTCGGCACTGCCTTAATTCATTCATTGGCAGTGACAGAAAAACGCGGTGGCTTTAAAAGCTGGACGGTGCTGTTGGCAATTGCCGCTTTCTCGTTGAGTTTATTGGGAACCTTCCTTGTCCGTTCAGGGGTGCTGACTTCCGTGCACGCGTTTGCAACCGATCCGAAGCGAGGCATTTTCATTCTCGCATTTCTTGTGTTTGTGATCGGGGGCTCCCTTCTACTTTATGCCTGGCGAGCGAAACAAGTTGGACTGGGAGGCAAGTTTGAAGTCGTGTCTCGCGAGTCGATGCTTCTGTCGAACAACGTACTGCTAACAGTGGCTGCGGGTTCGGTGCTGCTAGGAACGCTTTATCCGTTAATCGTTGACGCGCTGGGCATGGGGAAACTTTCCGTAGGTCCTCCATACTTTAATCTCGTATTCGTGCTGTTGATGGCACCCGCGATGTTTTTGATGGGGATCGGACCAATGGCGCGCTGGAAGAAAGCGAGTCTCCCCGAACTTGCGGTCAGATTGCGATGGGCTTTTGTAGTCAGTCTTGTCAGCGCCTCGACGCTTCCGTTCGTCATCGGTCAATGGAAACCACTAGTTAGTGTGGGATTGTTGCTCGCAATCTGGATCGTAGCAACGGTGCTCGTGAACTTATGGGAGCGAGTCCGAGTGACGTCTGGTCAGCTGAGTACATTCCAGAAACTGCGCACACAAAGTCGAAGTTATTACGGGATGCAGGTGGCACATCTTGGCGTAGCTGTGTTCATCGCGGGCGTCACAATAGTTACAGGTTATCAATCAGAACACGACGTCCGGATGGAAGTGGGCGACACAGTTCAGGCCGGTGGCTATGAGTTTAAGTTCAACGGAGTAACGAATGCTGTCGGCCCGAACTATCAGGCGGCACGGGCGGAGATCATCGTTAGCCGCAACGGCGCCGAGATAGAGAGAATGCATCCCGAGAAGCGGAATTACACTGCCAGCGGCAACGTCATGACTGAGACTGCCATCGACAGTGGACTCTTTCGCGATCTTTATGTGTCGTTGGGAGAACCTGTGAGCGCAGGCGCATGGAGCGTTCGTGTCTATTACAAGCCATTGGTTGGGTGGATTTGGGGCGGCGCGCTACTAATGGCCATTGGCGGCGGCTTGGCACTCAGTGATCGTCGCTATGCGTTGGCAGCACGAAAGCAACGAGACGCTGCCCGGCCAGTCAGTCATAATTTGCCGGCTTCTGTAGCCGCATCTGTACAGACTGAAGCAGAACACGTGGCTCCGTAAGATCTAAACTCATCGGCCGCTTGGTTTACAAAGTATGACGCGTTACCTAATTCCGCTTGGTTTGTTCATTGTTCTGGTTGTCTTTCTTGCAATCGGCCTTGGACGCGATCCGCACGAGGTTCCGTCTCCCTTAATAAACAAGGCAGCTCCAACGTTCCGGCTCCCACAGTTGAAGGAACCGACGAAAACCTTTTCGACGGAAGACATGCGCGGCAAGGTATGGATTCTGAATGTTTGGGCGTCGTGGTGTATTACCTGTCGCGATGAACACCCATTATTGCTCGAGTACGCTAAATCAGGAGCGCTACCGATCTATGGTCTCAATTACAAAGACAACCGTGAGGATGCACTTGCGTGGTTGGGAGAGTTAGGCGATCCGTATGTTCTGAGCGCGGCTGACCTTGAGGGGCGAGTAGCTATCGATTACGGAGTCTATGGCGCACCGGAAACATATCTGATCGATCAAAACGGCACGATTCGGTTCAAGCAAATCGGCCCGGTTACTCCTGATATTTGGTCGCAAAAGATCTTGCCCATGGCCCAGGAACTGAATCGTCAGGTAACATCAAAATGATCCGCGCGCGTTTGCTTCTACCACTTCTCTTATTTTTGATTGTTCCCTGCTCGCTTGCGAAGGACGCGCAGCCGGCCGGTGAAGATCCAGCCATTGAGCAACGACTCACAAAACTTTCTCAGGAGCTTCGTTGCCTGGTCTGCCAGAACGAAACGCTCGCAGATTCTCGAGCTGGACTGGCTGAAGATTTACGCCGTGAAATTCGCGAACAGATGAAGGCCGGGAAAAGTGATAAAGAGATCATTGCTTTCCTTACTGAGCGATATGGCCAGTTCATCCTGTACAGACCACGCGTCACACCAACAACATATTTGTTGTGGTTCGGTCCGTTCGTATTACTCCTCGGAGGGCTCGCAATTCTTTTTCGTTACATTAAACAGCGACGCGATTCAATTCCAGACCAACCATTGACGAGCGCCGAGCGCCGTCGTGCGGAGGAATTGCTGCGATCGGATTCGGGAAAGGAGACGGCATGATTTTGTTCTGGCTGATTTGTGCCGTCTTCGTTGTGATAGCACTTGCGTTTGTCTTGCCTCCAGTACTGCAACGGGATGCCCAAAACACGCGCGAGACTGACGATGAACGCAAAGAGGCAAATATCGCGGTTTATCGCGACCAACTTTCCGAGCTCAAGTCTGACTTGGCAAACGGTATCGTCAGTCAACAGCAATATGATCAAGACCGAGAAGAGATCGAAAGGCGCTTACTCGAAGACACAACGGCAAGCGCACATCTGAAGACGTTGCCTGCGCTCGCGGGAGCGCGCAACACTGTGTATGTTCTTGCTCTTGGACTGCCTTTAGTAGCGATTATTTTTTACTTGCAGATTGGCAATCCTAAAAGTGTCGCCGAGGTAGCGACTATTACTCCGGGTTCCCAATCAACGGAAATGGGGAGCGGCCAGCGAACACAAGAGCAAATCGAAGCGAACGTAACTGCCTTGGCGAAGCGTCTCCAAACGAACCCTTCTGATGTTCAAGGTTGGACGATGCTCGCGCGCTCTTACAGTTCGATGGAAAGGTTTGGAGAAGCCGCTGGAGCCTACGCAAAGGCGACGGAGTTGTCGCCGAAGGATGCTGATCTATGGGCCGAGTATGCTTTTTCGACGGCAATGGCGAGCGGGCGTAAACTTGAAGGTAAGCCGACCGAACTCATTAATCAGGCATTGAAAGTTGATCCCGAAAATGCCAAAGCGCTTCAACTGGCGGGCTCTGCAGCTTTTGAGGCCAGGGACTACAAAAAGGCTGTTGACTACTGGCAGCGCGTGCTGAGTAAGGTTCCGCCCGACTCAGAAGTGGGGCAAACAATTACGGCGCGAATAAATGAAGCCAAGTCGCTGGCAGTTAGTAAATAATCGATTATGACGAGAGAAAATCTTCTGTTTGCAATAATAGGAGTGTTATTCGGGTTCATCGTGGGCTTTATGTTTGCCAGTTCGATGAGCCAGAAGGCCAACTCACCAGCAACAGCAACCGCCGGTGCTCAAATGCCGGCTGATCATCCGCCGATCGGTGCTCAAAATGCCGGCAACCCGCAGGGAATGCAGGCGGAAGTGGCCGCTTCTCTCGAGAAGGCTCGCAACGAGCCCAAGAACTTCGACGCACAAATCAAGGCCGCCGAGCTCTACTACCAGATTCAACGATATGACCAGGCGATTGAGTTTCTGCTGAAGGCGAATCAGTTAAAGCCAACCGATTATCGGACAGTCGTGATACTCGGAATGGTAAATCTCGATGCCGGACACTATGAAACGGCGGAGAAGTGGTACCAGGCCGCAATGAAAATGAAGTCTGACGATGTAATGGTGCTTTCAGGACTTGCAGCAGCTACGTTGCAAAGAGGGGACGCGAAAGCAGCCGAAGATGCAATTGCCAAGCTTGAAAAGGTTGATCCGAATAGTCAAGACCTGCCTCAATTCCGCGACAAGTTAGCCAGTTTGAAGGCGGGAAAGTAAAAATGTCCGATATGCTTCAGCTTGTCGTTGGGACCCGGCAAAGATCCTATTAGCACACGACGACAAGCTAAAGCATATTGGACATTAGGGCGCGATTGACATCCTGACGACGTTAGCGAGGAGAAATCGATCGATCTTTCCATCCTTGCCCGTGACTACCACCTGACCATTTTCGACGGTCACCCGTTTCACACCACTCATTGGGCGATTGATCAATGTTCCATCGTTGGTCTCAATAACGAGTCGTGGTCCAGATTCCGGCTCAGGTTCTGGCGGCGGCTTCGGCGTTGTTCGCGCGGCTGCTACACCGCGTCTGGTCGTGCTGCGACTCGAAGGCTTGGGCTTATTCTCCGACTCAGTAACTTCGCCGGCCTCTTCCTTTGGTTTTGGTTCCTCGTTTGACTTGGTTTCTTCGCGACTTGCTGACGCAGTTTCCTTCGGCTTTGTTGGCGTCGGCGCCGTTGACCTTCGCCCAGCGGGCGGTCGAGAGCGCCCACTCCTTGCCGGCGCCGGTCTCACTACTCCAGTCTCGGCGGGCACTTCCTTAACTTCCGGCGATGGCGACGGCGACTCGATTGGCTTTACTTCAGGCGTTGGCTCCGGTGTTGGGGCCGCGGCCACCTCAGTTACCGCAGGCTCGGGCTCATTTATTCTTGCGCCGACGGACGAAACTCGCCTCGTCTTACCAGTCCTGGGCGGCGCTGATGTGGGATTTGCAGACGTGTCAGCCTCAGCGATTTCCGGTCCACCTATAATGGGTTCAAACGATCCGCCAAAGACCAACTCATATGTTCCATCGTCGTCGTTAGGACTGCGTGCCTCAACACGAAGAATCAGATCTTCCCGCTTACGAAGGTAAATTCCCTTAGTGATCGGAGCGTTGCTTTCGGCGTAAAGGGTCAGTTTTAGCAGCGGTCGGAGTGAGCCCGCAGTAAAAACGTCGAGATCTCCATTTAGATTGTGGCTGCGAACTGTGATCAGAAGATCGCCTGGCTTTCCAGTGAATGCATAGTAATGGTCAGTTAACCGCGCATCTCCTAGGTCGCGTGCGGCTATAGTGCCGAGCAGATTGTTATTCCGGACCGGCGTGGGAGCGGTGGGATTACCCGACTGTGCAAAGGCTGCAATGGAACTAACGATCAGAAGAACAAGAATCAGCAAAACCTTCTTGTATGATTGCGGACTATGAATCATTAGCAAACCTGAGGACTACACCCGCGAAGGTGCTTTCGAACCAAACATCGTTGCGGCCAAAGCATATCAGATTTGGAGTCTTCAACTGAACTCAACACATTCTCGTTACAGTTCTAGTCTGAGTTTGTCTACGCGTACCCAGACTGTGTAAATAACCAGACCCCACAGCAATGAGGTCAGTACCGGCACGTGGTACTGACTTCATTGCCGTGAGCTGGTGTTTGGCCGAATCCTCAAACCATTTTCGAGGTGCGAGTAGTTACGGCCGATACTCTCAAGCAAGGCAATCATCACTACTGAGCAAGCATCGATTTATCAACTTTCCCAAAACTCCATCCATTGTAACTTGGACCATTCCCATACTGGACACGCATCGGATCACCTTGTGACAGTCGTCCAAATTCGTCAGCCGTCAGGGTGAACACCACGGTATTAGTTTCACCCGAGGTCGGGTAGCGACTGAGACTGAAGTCCTGGGATCCGATCCCTAGTACAAGTAACTCACCCTGAGGCAAGAACTCTCGATTACTTGAGAGCTCGATCTCAACCGCGTTCCCAAGACTTGCTGATTGGACGGAACGAATCGACTTTACCTGGTTCACGTCGTTCCCGTTTCCGTTTCCAGTGTCGATTACCGTGTCTGCGGTAGGCAATGCGGCGAGAACCTGAGTTGGAGCCAGTACGCCGCTGAGTTTGGAAAGCTGAATGTTCGCAAGATAAATCTCATCGCGGCGAGTGTCGTCAAACGTCAGACGAAGACCCCGAAGGTTGCTCACGATACCCGCATTGTCGAACGCTGCGAGGGGAATGCGCACCGTCTGAAGAATCGGGTGTCCCGCGGTTCCAAACCCATAGACAAGGCTGCCTACTGGACCAGTGAGCGACAAGTAATCACGGAGCTGCACCGGCTTCGACAGTGTGCCGTCAGCGGCCACTAATCGAATCGAGAAGTTCGTCTCGAAGTTGAACCAATTAGACTGCTTACTGCAAAGCAAATCAGTCGGATCAGCGCACTGGCGAGAAAGTCGGAAGTCGAGTGTGGCATACGAGCTGACGTTGATGCCGTTTCCCGGATTGGTCCAATTACTTTGGAAGAACGTAGTGGGACCAGGTCCATTCCAGGAGATGAGAGCTGCAAATTGTTGCGCAGGATCGTGGTTCGCAACGTGCCCGTGAAAAGCGAGGACACCGCTGGTCGTATTTGCTGGACCATGACTGTTAAAGCCATTCGCTCCGGTGAAGTCGTCAAAAACAGCCGTCAGCGAAGAGTCGGGTGAATCCGTATAGCCACGGTCCACTCGCGTAACATTGCTTATCGAGGAGGGTAACTCGAATTGCGGGTTGAAATTCCAGTTATAGTCGGGCAGTTTGGTCGCGCCCACGTTGGCAACAAAGAACGCAACCACGCTGGCGATGCCCGTAGTACGTTCATCGGCGGATCCGTTTAAGTGATCGAACAATCGTTGGTTTGCGAAACAACCTGGTGCATCGCTGAGTTGCCATTCGGTGTTATAGAAGTTGTGATTTGCGCCCCACACGGCAAAGGTCGATTTCTGCCGAGCCGGCGATTCCGATGTCACTCGAAGCATTCGATCAAACGGTCGCACCCCCTGCAGATTGAAGACATCACCATCGCACATCGGCAGTAGCACGTTCCAAGCCGTTCCAAGCGCATTCAACTGCAACGCCGTTTGACCGTCAACTGGTCCGATCTCAAAAATGCCTTCGAACGTAACCGGCCCAATCAGCGCCTTCCAGTTAGTGCCACCAGGATCGTTTTGATACAAATTGTAAGCAGCGCGCATCCCTTCGCCGCCTCGTGAATGCCCGAGCAAGCCAACGTGACTGAAATCAATCTTTCCAGTCAGGTCACTCAGCGCAGTTGGCGGCGTTTCCGCGCCTGAATTCCATCTGCTGAGTTGCTGAAGATGGCGCAGTACCAAGCGACCACGGCGCAGATTCAGTCCGAGGTCACCAACAATTCCGGGGGCGGCATTAACACCCCGGTTAGCGTTGATTGATACAACGATGTAACCGAGACCTGCGAGACGCTCAGCGAAATAACCGTACCCGGCATGGCTGGGTACCGGAATGAAACCGGCCGGACACGTTCCCGTAAATGTATATTGAATGTTGATGTCAAAGTGTTCACCTGGACCAGATAGGCGCCCACAGGTGGCATGATTGCCATGCAGTAAGACGAGGAGTGCGTGCGGCGAGCTGCCGAGGTCAGACGATCGATAGACGCGCGCCCATAGCTCTACGGCTAGTGAGTTTGAAACAACTGAATCGACTGTGGCGGGTAACTTGTATTCTGAAACTGTAATTGGACCGCCTGTTAGCAAGGTAGCATCAGGCGCCACTTGCGCGAAGATTGGCGTGGAGAGCAGCAAAAAGCAGAAGATTATCTTCATCGTTTCCTCCCGGATTTTGAATTGAGTTGGAGGTCGGGGGGCCCGTAGTCTATGCCAGCGGTGAGTAAACGGCAACTCTCCCGTCATTAGCAATTGAGCAGATTAAACCCACGGACCCTTGCTTGCGAGTGGTATCCTGAGTTACATGAAATCGTTGCGACTCAAACTGACTCTTCTCCTGCTCCCGCTCATAACACCCACTGCTGTATCAGCACAATCGTGGACGACGAAACTCGACAAAGACGTTCGTTTCTATCAACCGACGGAATTGGGCGTACTTGTCGTCGGCACTGAGAAGTCGCTTTACGCTGTGGATGGATCGACTGGTGAAACTTTATGGCGCCGAAAAGATACCTCACTTGATGAAACCGACGTCGCACCCGTCCCCGGTACGGACCTACTGTTGTTGAGTTTCGAGAAGGACGAGAAGACTCGAGTTGAAGCTGTGGATCTCCTCACTGGCGACGCAATCTGGCGCAGCGAAAAGATCAAAGGCGCCGTCCTGCAGTTAGCTGTGGATCCGACCGGGAACCTGCTGGCAGTCGTACTCGCAAAGGAGGCAAAGGGACGAGCGCACGAGGGTTTTAAACGTCACCCGCTGTTGCACGTTCTTGATCTCGCTTCGGGCGACGAACTTTGGAAATATGAGCTCGGCGAAGTTGAAATGATGCCGGCGCGCTGGCCGGAAGAATCGAACAAGGAAGTTGACTACACGTTGGACAACTACTACCCGCCCGCATTCGTCGACGGCCGCCTTTACGTTTTCTACGAAGGCGTCACGTCCTTCGAGGCACGCAGTGGCCGAGAGCGATTGCGAGAGAAATATCGAGTCAACGAGGAAGGTTTAGCATTCACGGAGGCCGAACCAATATTCGCTGAGGGCTTCATTTACACTTCAGCACATGGGCGAGCGCGAGCTATTTCCCGAGAGACAGGCGATACGGAGTGGGAAGCAAAGGATCTCGGAATGACTCCTGAGATGATCCTCGTAGGAGACGTTCTCTACATTCGCACTGGCGGACAGTTCACACGACTCAAAGATGGAGAAACCGTGGAGCGTGGTCCTTATGGCGTCAGTGCGGTGGATGCTAGTTCGGGGAAAGTGCTGTGGCGTTACAAAGGCGCAGACAAAGGCATCACAAATCTTCTTTTGCCTGACTCAAATACTATAGCCATTGCCGATCGTGACGACTTGATCCTTGTTGACACGAAAACGGGCAAGCGATCGTCTCGTACTTCACACAAGATAGAACGGGCGTCTTTTGGCCTGTTGAATGAGCGCGGCGATGTGGTGATTGGCGGTCAGTCGGAGATAGCCGCCTTTGATCCGCACGACGGGCATGAAATGTGGCGCGCACGACACAATCCTCCAGGCCGCGGGGTTTTTCGAACTATTGCGGCGATCGCGGCGCGTGCCGCCTCTCTGTATTTTCGTTATGGCGGAACGGCAATGACTGCGGTTCGCGGCGTTCAGCTCGCGCGCGTGGCCGCGAGTTTGACTTGGTCGGTGTTAGCTACTCGCTCGTCTATTTCCAACTTGCAAGCGCTTGCGACAGCGTCAAGGCGTAATTATGGCCTTAGTCGCTTCAGAGAGTTTGGCATTGCGTCGAGAGTGAAAGGGCCGTCGTCAAGTGGTAGCGTTGGAACAAGCTTCATACGCAAAAGAACCAGCGATGTAGAAGAGCGTTTACTCGACCGGCTAGATCCGGCGCGGCAGTTGGACCGCCTATCACAATTCCTTTGGCATCGCGATAGACTCGCCACGCTACGGGGACACTGGATGTACTTCTACACCGATTTAAAGAATCGTGACGGTCACGGGTTGGCGGGAGTTAACGTCAACAACGGACGAACGGAGCGTGAAGTCCGGCTAAGCGATCTCGATGAACGTTTTGTAACTGACGAGGCGCTCGGGGTAATGTACTTCGCTTCCGGCAATCGCCTTCTGGCACACTCGCTCACCGGGCGCTGAATATCTCTGTGTAGCAAGCTCGTAAGTTCTTGTTTTCTTTCTTGACAAAGTTTTTTAGTTCGCCCGGCGTCCGCACTTGGTAGACGATGACGATTCGGCCATCACAGCTCGAAGCAATGAAGTCAGTACCACCTCGCGGTAGCGGGTATGAAAGTAGAAGTCAAGCACAGATCTCTCCTTTCCCGCCGAAGAGCCAATTGGCTTCGAAGGACAGTTGCGACACGCCGGCTGGCGGAAGACATTGCGCACTACGCTGC
>JBKOYD010000122.1:0-8893 GCA_046725195.1 Acidobacteriota bacterium
GCGAGATGGTACTGACTTATGGTTGAGTCGTGATGTGCTACTCCGACTCGACGCTAGCGTTTCGGGTACTGGCTTCGTGTCGCTCCGATGCTATGTATTGGTACGCGCCTTTAGAAGCCCTACTCCGAGTACGACAACTCCCAAAGCCAGGACCACCGCACCCACATAGGCCAAATAGATTATTCCATTTGGCTCTTTGGCGTCTGGTCCAAGAACGGAAAGAAAAAACGCCACGGGCAACAATATTGCCGCTGAGGGAATTGAGAACCGAACAAACCACTTAAGAGCAGGTGAAAGCGAAGCCTCATCAACATAGCGAAGCGCTATGAGCGTTAGTACAAGAAACACGCCAGCGTGAGCGTGACCGGCGCGCCAGAGATCCTGACGAAGCTCGTTTTGCATGTACTCCCGAGTGCCAATCAGTAAGGTGAGGATACTAACGCCACCGATCATGACAGTGGGAAGAATAACCAAGATAGCTCCTGCCACTTTTCTTGATTCCGGACTCATCGAATTTCCTCCTTAAAGAAATTACATCTGTTCCGCGACTTAATGATCTGGCTGATCCAGTTTCTCTAACAGCTTGTGAGCTTCACTGACAGCTTCTTTGTATTCAGGCAAGTAATTTGGATCTGGCTTCATCGACTGAATGGAGTCAAGTTGCCGGCGGGCGTCAGCATTGCGTCCCACCTTCGCGTAAGCTTCGGCCAGATGCAAATGCAGGAAAGCATTAGGCTCGCCGAAGCGCAAACCCTTCTCCATCAGGTCAATGGCCTTTTGCGGATCGCCGCCGACAATCTTCGGCGCGTTGAGGTAGACTAGTCCAAGGACCATGTATGCGCTCCCATCCTGATAACCTTCGTTTAGCCGCAGCACTGTTTCCATTTCGTTGCGTATGTCATTTACGGTTGCCAGCCCCTCGATTGTGGATCTTTGTGCGGCCGCTCCGTAATTAGCACCGAGCCAAAAATGACCATCAGGTTTTCCATCTTGCAGTTTCACTGCAGTTTTACCCGCCTCGATGCCATCGCGAAACGCCTTATCGCGCTCATCGCTATTATCCGTGTGAGTTGCCAGATAATAATTAAACTTTGCGAGTTGCCATGCAGCGTCGTAATCACCGGGATCGATCGTAATTGCCTGTCGTAATGAAACTATACCCTGGCGAAGTCGTGTCAAATCTTCTCGTTGGCCATAGAGCTGCTGGGCCTGGGCGACGTATTGTGTTGCAGACAGGGCAGCGTCACCAGGTGGTTCCTCGCTTGAATTCGAACTGCAGGCGATGCAGATGAGACCAACCAGAACTGAGACGACAATGCTTCGGCAACCAGAGACCGTTTGAATGCTAGTCATATGAGTTCAGAATAGTTATTGCCGAAAACGGTTGTCCAATCGGAGGTTAAATTCGAATCACTTTAACTTGGTTCGCTCGATTAAAAGATGGCTAAGCCGAAGATCATTGCTGGAATCGATTGCGATGAAGTTGCCTTGCAAGGAATCCGTGAGGTTCTGAACTCGAGATTTAAAGAAATGTGTGATTTGCGCAGCGAGGCGCTCGATTGGACCAACCCAGCAGGAGTGCACGATATGCGAGTTGCCTCGCGCCGGTTGCGCAGCGCACTGACTGACTTTATGCCCTACGTTCGCAAACGCTTCCTGGACCATTCATTAAAGGACATGAAGGGCATTGGCGATGCGCTTGGAGAGGTGCGCGATCTGGATGTGGCGATCGGTTCGCTTGAAAACCTCGCCGGTAAGACGCCTGACGATGTAAGAAACTTTTTGAGTGAAATAGTCGAAGAGCAAAAGACAAGTCGACGTAAGAAACGTAAGGATTTGAAGCAAGTGCTGCGCAGAACTCAGCTCAAGCAGATAGAGTCCGATTTTGCGGCGGCCGTAGATTCAGCGACGTCAGAACCGCAGCGGAAGAAGCGCGTCTCCGGAGAAATGAGTTACGAAAAGCTCGGCAGATCAATATTGGTCGGACACGTTAAGGAGATAGAGAAGCTAAGCAAAGGTCTATATCAACCTTTTGATGTCGAAAGTCTGCACACGCTGCGTATTGCTTTTAAAGGACTGCGCTACTCAGTCGAAATATTTGAGCCATGCTGGGGGAGGCATCTGACAACCTTTGCTAAGAGGGCAGCCGGACTTCAAACATCATTGGGAAAGCTTCACGATTGCGATGTTTGGATAGAAAGTTTTGGCGAACGGCTGAGCAGGGCAAAGAGCCAGGAGAACAAGTCTGACGCCATCGTCTGGCTGCTGAGACACTTTGTCGGGCTTCGCACGAAACACTTCAAGGATACGCTTGGTCTTTGGCGTAAATGGGAGACCGATGGTCTGAGTATTAAGCTTGCCGAACATCTGAATATCAAGATCCTACGAGAATAGGACAGTTGGGAAGGGGGCAAGCGGTAACATCAAGTACCTTACCAAAAGGATCCCGAGCGCGCCCCCGCCGGACGTGCCCATCCCGAACTGTCGTGTGACAAGATGTAGTGCGCTAGGGAGATTGAGGTTTGACCACTTGCGAGCCACGTGAGGAAGCATCTTTTTTTGAGTGTGTTTTGCTGAGATGTTGGCTCAAGAAAGTAGCGGAGCTTCAATTGGATCGGGCGGGGCGCGCTCGGGATCCTTTGGTGAGGTACTTGATGTTACCGCTTGCACCCTTTCCTAACGGTGCTGTTCCCGTAGGTACTTGATGTTGCCGCTTGCCCCAATTCCGACTGTCCTATTCCAGGTACTTGATATCTGGTTGGTCCTTTCCGACTGTCCTAGTTCTTACACGCTTAGTTTTCACTGTCTCTGCTCAGGCGTGGAATTTTTTGAGTAGATATCGGTGACTTCGTTAGCGCAGCACTTGAACCATCCATCTCCCACTGTAAATGGGCCTTCTGAATGTTTGTGCAGCTACTTGCCGGCAATAGCGGCCATTCCCTCGATTGACTGTGGTCATTACGGTGCTCTTCTGTGGTCTGTAACGTTCGGTAAAACCTCACGTTTTCGTACGATCGCCTGTATGAAAAAGGGGCCAAAGGGTCCCGACAATTTCTTATGGAGCTGAGTCGTATGAACACCAACCTTAAGCGAAATTTCTGCGCTTTTCTGATTGCGATCGCAATCATTTCCCTATCGGGTTCTGCAAAAGGCCAGGAGCAGAGTATTGAAGACAAAACGCTGGCGCCTTATTTCGTTGTCAAGGGAGACCCGAAATTTGATCATCTGCCTCTCAAGGATACTCGCGTCGAAATTGCAGTCTCAGGAGTCATCGCGGATGTAAAAGTCGTGCAGACTTACGGAAATGAAGGTTCGCGCCCGATCAACGCGTCTTATGTTTTTCCTGCATCTACGCGTGCTGCCGTGTATGCAATGCGCATGCGTATCGGCGACCAGGTTGTTGTTGCCAAAATCAAAGAACGTGAAGCGGCAAAGCAAGAGTTCGATCAAGCGAAACAGGAGGGCAAAAGTGCTTCTTTACTGGAGCAACAACGGCCCAATGTGTTTTCGATGAGTCTCGCCAACATCATGCCCGGCGATCAAATCGAGGTGGAGCTACGTTACACGGAACTGCTTGTTCCCACAGATGGGATCTACGAAGTGGTCTTTCCTACGGTCGTCGGGCCTCGGTATTCCTCTGGGGACGAGTCTTCGGAGCCGAAAGCGGATAGTTCGGTAAAAATTCCTTATCTTCATCAAGGCAACAAGCCAACAAGTACACTTCACATTTCAGCCAGGCTTTCGGCCGGTTTACCAATACAGGATCTGAACTGCACCTCGCATCAAATTTATCCACAATGGCAAAGCCCAACCGTCGCTCAACTAACGCTGGATGATGCGGATCCTTTTCAAGGAAATCGTGACTTTGTTTTGCATTATCGTTTGGCGGGTAATCAAATCGCTTCCGGCCTCATTCTCTACCAGGGTCAGGAGGAGAACTTCTTTCTCTATATGGCCCAACCGCCGCAGCGAGTAGCAGCAGAAGACATTCCGCCTCGCGAGTACATCTTTGTTGTCGACGTTTCGGGTTCCATGGAAGGCTTTCCACTCGATACTTCCAAGAAACTTTTGAGGGATCTAATAGGGCAACTCCGTTCGACAGATTTGTTCAACGTCGTTCTGTTTGCCGGAGACTCCACCGTGCTTTCTCCGAAGTCGCTTGAAGCGAACCAGGAAAACATCGCGATTGCAATTCATTTGCTAGAGCAACAACGCGGTAGCGGTGGAACCGAGTTACTCCCGGCAATCAAACAAGCGATGAGCATTCCGCGCAAGGCCGATATCTCACGGAGTGTGGTGCTGGTAACGGATGGCTACATTTCGGGTGAAGCGGGAGTCTTCGATTACATACGTGACAACCTCGATCAATCCAACGTGTTTGCGTTTGGCATCGGTTCCTCAGTAAATCGATATCTCATTGAAGGTGTAGCAAAGGCCGGAATGGGTGAGCCGTTTATTGTTACTCAGGAAACGGAAGCTCCGGAGATCGCAGCCAAATTTCGCGAATACATTCAGAGTCCGGTTTTGACCGACATACAGGTTCGTTCTATCGGATTCGATACCTACGATGTGCACCCGGTCCGGGTTCCTGATCTTCTGGCCCAGCGTCCAGTGATTCTCTTCGGCAAGTGGCGTGGCCCAGCCACTGGAACTTTTGAGTTAACCGGTAAAACGGGACGTGGTGACTTCGCGACTCGATTAGAAGTTGCCGGTGTTCAGCCGGATGAGGCGAATCGGGCGTTGCGTTACTTATGGGCCCGATCGCGCATAGCTGAACTTTCAGATTTTGGTTCGAGGAATATAGATGACGAAAAGGTTGCGGAAATCACCGCGCTGGGTTTGAAGTACAGCTTGCTAACCAAGTACACATCTTTCATCGCTGTTCGTGAAGAGGTAAGAAATTCCAATGATCCAGCCAGGGACGTAAATCAACCAGCGCCGCTTCCTCTGGGAGTGACCGATCTGGCGATAGGTGAAGGTGCTGAAGTTGGCAGTGAACCAGAATTAATTTGGTTGGTTACAGCATCACTCTTGTTGGCGCTTTTCATGACACTGCGCGGACGGCGTCGTCTTGTATGACAACAAGAGTGACCTGGAACTCGCAGTTGATTGTAGTGGCGCTGTGTGCCCTGGCACTCAAGTTCCATTACTCAACTGCGAGCCCGGACCAATTACGCTGGATTCTCGCTCCGACCACAGTTTTAGTCGAACTATTGAGCGGTGTGTCGTTCAAGTTTGAATCTTATGCAGGCTATATGAGCGGCGATCACACTTTCGTGATTGCCGCCGCCTGTGCGGGCGTCAATTTCCTGATCACCTCTTTCTTGATGCTGTCGCTAAGGACGCTGTGGACGAATCGAGGTCAAATCATCAGCTGGAGAATCATCCCGGTGTCGGTGCTGTATGCCTATCTGACGACGCTCGTTGCGAACACCGTACGAATCTGCCTTGCACTGCGCCTGCGAGAGTTGCCGCGAGAGATTGGCTGGTTGGATGCAAATCAACTTCACCGCTTAGAGGGAATCGTCATCTACTTTGGATTCTTACTGTTGCTTTTCGCATTCACAGAAAAGACCCGAGCGAAGAACTTTTCAGCCTTGTTCCGACTTTATCTTTTCCCGCTGCTGATCTATTACGGAACTACTTTGGGGATACCACTGGCTAATGGCGCGTTTTGGAAGGGAACTGAGTTCTGGGAGTATTCGCTTTTTGTGCTACTGATTCCGTTGATACTTATCATTCCGTTCACAGTGTGGAACGCTTCTAGTCTGGGGAGTGATGCGTTAGCAAGGCATCGTAAAATCAAAAAAGTTCGAGAAGGAGATGATCGCATCACGGAACTAGAACGAACGGTGTGAAGCTCAACAAATCCCACCAACCTGCGGAAGGTGTGCAAAAAAAAAGCCACAGATAAACACCGATGACACAGATCAAAGCCGACAAGTAAACAAATGCTCCGATTCATGGGCTTCTTAAGTGGTTATCCCCTTCTGATTTGTGTCATCCGCTTAATCTGTGGCTCATTTCGGTTTGGTGAGGATTTTTTCACTGCTTCTGCGATTGGTTAACTGAAGCTAAGCCGGAGAGAGTGGGAGCTTTCTTGCACTGGGATCTCCTGTGGGAGGTGGGGCGTGATCTTCTTTCGCCGGCGGTCCCAACACCTCAGTGAAGATCGGCTTCAGCGCGTCGGCCCAAACTTGATATCCCCTGACATCCAAATGCAGTCCGTCACGATTCGTCATGCCCTCAAACAATTTGCCGTCCTTGTCCGCAAGCTTGTCGTTAATGTTCAGGTAACGGATCTTTTGTCCGTCCGCCAAATTCGCAACGCGCACGTTAACCTGATTGATGATCGACATCACCGCCATGTTGTCGTTACGAGGAGTAATGCCCATTAACACAATCGTGGCGTCGGGCGCCTTCTGCCGGCAGATATCCAAAATAGCTTTGGTTCCGCGGGTGATTTCCGCGACTCTTGCATCTGCGGGTCCATCAGGTGAACGGTTGCCAATATTGTTGGTGCCAGCGAGTAGAACGATGATCTTTGGATGGACGTTATCCAGTTCGCCATTTTTCAGACGCCAAAGGATGTTTTGCACCGTATCGCCACCCCAGCCAAAGTTAGCCGCATTCCAGCCATAGAAATTCTTCCGCCAGTTGGCCAGAAAGTCTTTGTACTGCTGATCGCTTGTACCCCATCGCCGTGTGATTGAGTCACCTTCAAAGTAGACGTCGATCCCACCTTTTCTGGCTTTCTCTAATAACTCGAGGTGTGCAACCTGAGAGTTCTGGTCTCTTCGTGGAATCGGTTCGTCGCCCGCCGGAGTGTCGAGTTGCTGGAAGCCATCCACTTCGCCATTGGTTTCATATGACCTGAACGCCACGAACGTGGGCACAACTATGACTATTAAGATCATGAGAGCCGGCAGCCCCGAGTACCATCGATGATTCATATGATCTAGATCACGAGTGTCTGAATAGAGTGAGGTGGGCTATTGAGTTCCGCAGCGTCACCGTTGATCCATAAATAGTAGGGGACTTTCTGATCGCTTTTATTCATCACGATCACCGATACTTTTCCATCAGGGTTGGTAAACGCGGCGGATAGAAGTTGGCTTCGACTGGGTGAGCTGGCGATTCGTTTGGCTCCGGGGAGAACGAACTTCGAAAAATGGCCGATGTAGTAATAGGAATTTGTATAGATCAACTCACCTGTTTTCGTATCGGCATGAACAGGGGCGAAGCAGAAATTGCTAACGTGATTTGGCCCACCAGTTTCATCCAATAGTACATTCCAATCAGTCCAGCCGACTGCGCCACCATTGAAGTCGTTGATCATTGAACGCCCATAAAGTTCGCCTAACTTCCAGTCATTAAGCCTCTGACGATCGAAAGAATCTGCACAGCCTTCGGTGAAGAGCAGGTGTTTCTCCGGGAACGCTTCATGGACCAGTCTAATGTTGTCGAACATCGCGTCACCGCCGCTCCACGGTTCGTACCAATGAAAGCCAATTCCCCACACGAATTTGGCGGCTTCCGGATCGGTTAAGATCGTGCTGGCTCTTTGGTAGACAAGGTCGCGATTGTGGTCCCAGGCGATTATCTTCTTATCGCTCAGTCCCTCTCGTTTCATGGTTGGACCAAGGAAGTTTTTTAGAAAATCTCTTTCTTGCTCTGCCGAGTAGATACACGATTCCCACTTTTGCGTGGCCATGGGCTCGTTTTGAATAGTAATACCCCAAATGGGTATCCCTTCGCCTTCGTAGGCTTTAATGAACTTCGTAAAGTAGTTGGCCCAGGATTGATAAAACTCCGGCTTAAGTTTGCCGCCATGCAGCATGTCGTTATTGTCTTTCATGAATGCCGGTGGGCTCCAGGGACTGGCGAAGATCGCAAGCTTCCCGTCGGCGACATCCTGCGCCTTCTTGATGAACGGAATTCGAAATTGCTTGTCATGATCGACGCTGAACGACTTAAGGTCCTTATCGCCTTCCGTCACATAGGTATAACTGCCACTCGAGAAATCACAACTGTGAATGTTCGTACGGGCGAGTGTGTAACCAATACCCTTGCGCGTGTCAAAATAAGCGGTGAGGATTTCCTCCTGTTTAGCCGCCGGTAATTTCGCGAATGTCTCGGCCGCAGCGTCAGTTAATGCTCCACCAATCCCTAAGATTGTTTGAAACGTACGAGCGGGATCGACGAAGACGCAGATCTGAGTTTCCAGCGGCTGGCCCATGCGTTTGAATGAGATCGTGTCAGTCTTCGAGAGGCGGTGGTCGGTCTTGTCGGCAGTGGCGTAGACCGTGACATCCTTCCCCTCCATTGAAGGTGGTTGAGATGGACTAAACGGTTGAATATTTGTCGCCGCTGACAGTTCGCTTTTCGCCAACACACACGCAGCAGATGAGGTAAATAGGAAATTGCGTCGATCTATTTTCATGATGTGGTAGCCTTCTGATAACCACAAAGTCGTATTAGTCCTGATTTGCCTTTAAATAATGTCAGGTCACTGCTCCTTCGCAGTTGCCCAAATGGATTGTGTAATTCCTGAGTGATGAAGAGATCACGCGCGAGTATACTCGATCGACTGAGGATGTTTGCATTGGCTCTTGATTACAGCGTTGTGATTGATGAAATTAATTGAATAGAAGTGGTGTCACATTGTCCGATGAATAGGATAGTTAGGAAGAAGGGGCAAGCAGCAGTCTCAGGCACCTCACCAGAATAGGACAGTTGGGAAGGGGGCAAGCGGGCAAGATCAAGCACCTCACAATACAGATTCCGAGCGCGCCCCCGCGGATGCTGCTCATCATGACCTCTCATTGCACCTAAATCTTTTCATCCCTCTTCCAAAAGACTTTCTGCCCATTAGCTTAGGAAAGTGTAGGGC
>JBKOYD010000169.1:0-16555 GCA_046725195.1 Acidobacteriota bacterium
CTGATTACGGGCCAACCGGTGTGGAGACACCAGGACGCTGTTCGCTTCTATGAGTCGAACGCCGGCGCCGGTCCGCGCGGCACGCCAACGCTCAGCAACGGTCGCGTATACACATTTGGTGGGACCGGACTCCTGAACGCGCTCGACGCACGCAATGGTTCCGTCTTTTGGTCACGCAATGCCGCGTCCGACACCAAGACGAAGACGCCACATTGGGGCTTTGCTAGCTCGCCCCTCGTCGTTGGCGACGTCGTCATCGTCGCCACCGCAGGCGCGTTGGCCGCCTATGACGTTATAACCGGCAATCCACGGTGGTTTGGACCGACCGGCGGCGGAGGTTACAGCTCGCCACATCTTTTGACGATTGACGGCATTGCGCAGGTCCTGCTCGTGAACGGAGAAGGCGCGACTAGCGTCGCGCCATCTGACGGCACGGTCCTCTGGAAGCACGCGTGGGCAGGGGATGGCATCGTGCAGCCAGCCGTGACTGCGGATGGCGACATACTTCTCGGTAGCGGGTCTGGTATGGGATCAGAAGTCGGCGTGCTGCGCCTCTCTGTGGCACACGAAAACGGGGGTTGGACCACCAGGCAGCGCTGGACATCGTATGAACTGAACCCGTACTTCAACGATTTTGTCGTTCACAAGGACCATGCCTTCGGCTTCGAAGGCAGTGAAGTCGCCTGCATCGATGTCCAGAACGGCGCCCTTAAATGGAAGGGCGGAAGCTACGGCCACGGCCAACTCGTCCTGTTATCCGATCAAGACTTGTTGCTTGTGGTGTCTGAGAAGGGCGAGCTGGCGCTGGTGAGAGCGACTCCGGACCAGTTCACAGAGATTGCCCGGTTCAAGGCGATCGAGGGCAAGACCTGGAACCATCCTGTGCTGGTCGGCGATGCACTGCTGGTTCGCAACAGCGAGGAGATGGCCGCGTTCCGGATGTCCCTCGCGAGCCGCTGAATAAAGGGATCTCGCCACACTGACTCCGAGCACGCCCCGCTGACTCACGATAGGACCGGCATAGCGCAATAGTAATCTCACGAGGCTTGGCTTCGACTTAATGATCTTCAAAGCCGGCGACGGAAACCTTGATAGTCGCTTCCTAACATCCCTGCGCACTGTGGCCCTGGTCGCCCTGGCAACGGGGGCGGTGGGCTCGGTCGGGTCGTTGCTCTATGCCAGTCGTCATAACGAGTCCCGTATCCTGATTTTGCTTTTCACGATATGGGTGCTCTCACCATTTATGATTCTCGTATTAGCCAACATGGTTTCCAAGTGCTGGTCAGTCCTTATCCGAAGTACGCTTTACTGGGTGATGCTGCTGCTGGCGTTCGGCTCCTTGGGAATCTATGGGTATCGTATATTGAGGCCTCCTAAGTCGACGGCGGCTTTCGTGTTCATTGTCGTGCCCCCGTTGTCGTTGTTGCTCGCTGTCATAGCCGTCTCACTCGTTGCTTTGATATCGGGATGGTTGTCGCGTGCCCGAGCCCGCCGTTGAATGGTTTTGTTCGTTGAAGTGCAACAAGAAAGATGGAACTTGGATTTTTGTGCAAGGCTTGGAAAAGCACATTAAAAAAAGGACCACCAAGTGGTGGTCCCCAAGAGTTTTCGTTGGACTATGAACAGTCACATACAAATCTTACTGCAGCGTACAAAATGTTAGATGAGCAGTGATGTGGCAAGGTCCACACTATCAGTAGCCCGATGCGTTCTGCTCGGTGCCAAGAAAGACTCCGTTCCTCCATGTGTTCGGGCAGAGTGGATGGGTAAAGAAAGAGGCCCCGTCCGCCGCGGAGTAAGTGATGTCGTCGACAAACGCGCCTCCTGGTGGATTAAGCGCCGCCAGATTTCGCACGCGCTTGGCTATTTCATGATCAGTGCATGATGTGTCATCACTAATTCCCAAGCCGCCGATTATCTTACCTTGGGAATTGTAAAGTGGTACGCCGCCTCCAAAGAAGATCAGGCCGGCTGCAATTTGATTCTTTCCACCTGCCCCGCCAGTTGGAGGAGCGACGAGGTCGGGATCAAATGGATTCGATTGGCCCAAACTCCACAGCGAATGTCCTGGTTGAGTAAAGGTGTAGAGTCGAGCAGTCGATAGTGCAAGACTGTCGAGGCTAAACGCATTAGCGGTGTAGGCTTTTGCTTTCGCGATCGCCTGACTACCCGGCCATACCTGTTTCGGATCTTCGGTTGAAGTGGTAAAGGCGCAAATCTCACCATCACGATTCACCACCGCTACCCACATTCGGGTTCCATGAAAAAGACCCCCTGCCTCACCGCCCGCAGTTTGTGCGGCTACAAGAAAGCCCTTCAATTGGCTCTCGCTGGGTAAGGCAGAACAGTTAGCCGGAGGATTCGCAGCTGTGGGACGAGAAGTCAGAAAGAATAGGACTGCAAAACTGAACAGGGTTGCGACGACCAGTGCCACTTTCATTGACTTAATCATCATTTCTCCTAATTTCTCCTTTCAAAATCGCTAGAGGATAGAGAGTAAGGAAGGGTGCGAGAGGCAGCACAATCAGGCATTTCACCCCCTAAAGACTTACACTCGTTCGGAAGTCAGTTACTTAAGTGCGGTGAAAATACGGTTGTTGATAGCACAAGTCAATAGATATGCCGGCCAGCAATAATCTGACGAAGGATTGATATCTATCTTCCATGGTCCACGAGTTATCATCCAACCTACGACACTCGCGGGGACTGTGTATCAGAGAGAGAGGACAAGTCGCGAAGCCCAACGGTGCAGTAGCCCGACTGTGAAGGAGGGCTCACTCTATCGATCGTCGAAATGTGCGAAGACCGAGAAGCCCTCCATGACAGTCGGGGCTACTGCACCGTCGGTGAGTGTATGTTCGAACGCTCGCCGGTGAGGCGCATCAGCGTTAGTATGGGCCCGGTGAGAAACGACCATTCATTCAGAGCCAGAGGAATCCAGCATGGCCAAACGCGTCGATCTTTTTGATAGTACGTACTCCAACTTCTCGAAACAGGTTTTGGAAGACGTACGCAAGGAGACGTTCATTCAGGACATCGGCCAAAACAGTTGGCTGACTGTCGAAGAATACAATCGCTTCATCTCCTGGCTTGATCTTGCACCTGAGCATCACGCCCTCGATGTAGCAAGCGGCTCCGGCGGTCCGGCCCTCTATTTGGCGAAAAGTGCACGCTGCCTCGTGACAGGCATTGACGCTAATGAAAGCGGCATTGCGACCGCTACACAGAGCGCTGCCTCATCAAATGAAGCTGGGCGCGCAAGTTTCAAACTGATCGACGCGAATGCGCCCTTACCCTTCGACAGTAACTTTTTTGATGCAATTCTCTGCATTGATTCAATGAACCATTTCCCCAATAGGCTGGAGACGCTTCAAGAATGGTGCCGCGTTCTGCGTCCTGGCCGGCGCGCCGTCTTCACCGATCCGGTTGTGATCACTGGGCCAGTTACTAACGACGAGTTGGCGCAGCGTAGTTCAATCGGTCTCTTCTTATTCGTACCACCAGGTGAAAATGAACAACTTATTGCAACCGCCGGCTTTCAGCTAATAAGGCAGGAAGATGTCACCGAAAATATCGCCTTGGTATCAGGACGATGGGTCGCTGCTCGGCAACGCTATCGAGATGCGCTGCTGCAGATTGAAGGTGAAGAGCGTTTTGAGGGACTCCAACAATTCTTTGGTGCCGTACATCGGCTGACCACTGAACGACGGCTGTCAAGAATTGTCTATCTGGTCGAGAAGAGGCAATGAAGACTGTTAGGGCAATTAAGACTCTCAGTAATAACGATGTGAGGTTCTTATAGTGGTCACCCTTCCCATCTTGTCCTAACTGATGGTGCGCTTGGATTCGCCGCAACTACGATTACTCTGCCGCATTCCCGTGTCCTACCAAATTCATTTCTGGTAGTTTCGAAGGTTTAAGCTGTCCGGTTCGTGCTCCTGGTCAATATTCAATTTGTCTCACCGATGACTTATAGTTCCTGTTAGTAGAGACAATGAAATGAAGAGGATTGCGCTAAAGGCTTTAGTGCTGTTCGCCGCTGCTGGTTGTGTAGCATGTAGTCGCTCCAATGAAAGCTCGTTCTATCGTAATTTTTCTCTTCAAAAATTAGTCGGAAACGGAGCTCACATTGGCCTTGATTGCGGGGGAGTCGGCGGCGGTGGTGGCGGTGGTGGCAGCAGTTTTACGTTCTTGGGCTCTGGGTCCAGGGAGTTTCATTCGCAAAGAGGCGAGGGGTATGTGTGTAACCTTAAGTCCGACGGTGAGGACCGTTTTGATGAGGCAGCTCTAATTGCGGGCCTGGCCCAAGATGTGCAAAACGCAATTAGCATCAGTGGCGCAAAGATTATCGACAGCGGAAATCATGATTCAACCAGCTTTTATTTTGGGTACGCTTTGGACGGCACAAAGGGAAGCATTGAGATTTCGGGCAGGAAGCTGCTCGCTTACCAATACAGCCTCCAAGCCAATCTCGAAGAAAGTGGTAAGTCAAAGTGGTGGTAATTTCGGGGGAGCAAACGCTATGGATCAAACAGCAATCACTGTCATGAACTGGATGTTTTTCCCTCTTTTGATATCAGCAACGATTCTTCTCGTCTGGAAGGCGATTAGTGAAAAACGCAAGCGAAAAAACCCTTCTGCCGAATTGATCACTGGGGCTCTCTTAGTGAGCGCAGCTCTTATTGGTGTAGCGGAATTGAATATCGATAGACCAGGCTGGCTGAGGTGGACGCTCGCGGCGGCTCAATTGATCGTGCTGGTCATTCTGTTCAAGAGAACTTGGTTACCGTTGAAGCACAAACTTCGCGGTGAGACTGACTGATTTCCCGCTCCGTCTCCATTTGCTTCGCAGTACCTGTTTCGCAACATCAGCAGTACTTCCTGCAGGCGAGGTTAAGTGATGAGAGTTGCTTTCGGGCTGAAAGCTCATTCAGGCTGGGCGGCCCTGGTTGTCGTCGGTAAGAATGATGGCAACTTCGTCGTAATTGACCGGCGCCGAATCGAACTCGTTGACGACAATTGGGCCAAGCAGCCGTATCACGCAGCAGAGGGCTTGAGGCCGGAGGCTGCGCGAGAGCTGGTTGACCGTGGAATCAAGGAAGCTCACCGCGTGGCAGCTCGAGAGATGCGAGCAGCAGTGGCCCGAGAGCAAGAGCGAAAAAACAAAGTTACTGCGTGCGCGGTACTCGTCGCGGATCCCATGCCAAGTTGGAGCACTGAAGAGATCCTCGCTGTGCACTTCCGCATGCACAAGGCCGAAGGTGTTCTGTTTCCGGATGCACTAGTCAGCGCCACCGCTGAGTGCGCAGTGAGGCCGGTAGCAATCCCGAAGAATTTGCTGATGGAGCATGGACAGAGGGTTTTCCGAACTTCATTAAGCAGTCTGGAAAAGAAGATTGCGACAATGGGGAAATCTCTGGGTCCTCCCTGGGGTAAAGATCAGAAAGAAGCCGCTCTTGCTGCAATGATTGCTCTTGAGGGCCGTTCGAAGTGACAAGGCAACATGACAATCTGTTGTATGGACTACGACGCGACTGACATACCTGGAGTCTACGATTCTGGCCGTGACCATGGTCCAGAAGTACTCAATCTTTGGATGGACGTCGTCGAATCCTACCTAACAGATCAGCTCATCAATACTATCCTTGACTTGGGCTGTGGTACCGGACGTTTTTCCGAAGCTCTTGCGATTCGTTTCGACGCACGAGTTGTCGGCATTGACCCCTCACGGAAAATGTTGGAACAGGCGGAAAGAAAGCGGCGCGTCGACCGCGTTCACTACGCGCAAGGTCGTGGGGAAGTGATTCCTTTGCCGGACCACTTGGCTGACCTGATTTTTATGTCAATGATTTTTCATCATCTCGAGAATCCGACGCAGGCGGCGCGCGAATGTCGTCGAGTGCTTCGCGATGGCGGGATCGCGTTAATTCGCGCCGGCACTCGCGAACGTATCTCTTCCTATCCGTACGTTGATTTTTTTCCGGCGAGCCGGCCCATTCTGGAAAAATGTCTTGCGACCAACGCGTCGATGCGCGCGGTCTTCGAATCTGCGGGATTTCGTTCAGTTAGCGTGGAGGTGGTCAATCAGGAAATCGCGCCGAACTATGAAGTGTATGCTGAGAAACTGGCAGCAGGAGCGGACTCAGTACTTGCCCGGCTGAGTCCAAGTGAGTTTCAGGCCGGGCTGAATGCGTTGCGTTCGTACGCCACTGAGCTCGGGAACAAGGCTGTTAACGAGCCGATTGACGTCCTCGTTTTTCGTTAGGCACTCCGCAGAAATGATTTCAATTAGAAAATATTAAGTTCGGTGAAGGGCCCTTGAACCATTAGGTGGAGAAACCTTTCCATGACTCTGCAGACTATAACCCTCAGCTTTGCCGCCGTTGTGTTTGCGTTCGGCTTTGCAGCGCTGAATTGGCGCGTAAACGGAGCCATGACCGTAACTCAGCAGGAAGAAAAGCCCGTCGAGCAGGTGCAAAAAAACATTCAAGTGCTAAAGGGAATGCCCTCATCACAACTCCTTCCCGTCATGCACTTCATGAGAACGTCGCTCGGAGTACGGTGTGATTACTGTCATGTCGCGGAAAATGGGAAGTACTGGATGGACGACAAGCCTGCAAAACAGACAGCCCGCAAGATGCTTCAGATGGTCTTCGAGATCAATAGAGCTAACTTCGCCGGCAGAGCGGTCGTGACATGCAACAGCTGCCACCGGGGTCAAACGAAACCAGTTGCGGTACCGGTGATTGGCCAGGGCGCTTTCACAAATACAACTATCGCAGATGCGGATGCAAAACCGCTCGACGCACTACCTACCGCTGAACATGTGTTTGATAAGTACTTACAGGCGTTGGGCGGCAAGGCCGCGATCGAAAAGATCCGAACCAGATTGACAACAGCAGTGCTGCTTAGGCCAAAGCTCATCAACTCCGGCACTCCCAGGGCGTCAATCCTCAACCGAGGAGAGACCTGGACAATTGAGACCTTCCAGAAAGCTCCAGACAAGTATTTGGCTGTTATCAAAACTGCTGACGGAGTGATCTATCAGGGCTTCAATGGCACTGTCGGCTGGACAAAAACGGCAAGTGGGCAACGCGAGTTGAGCAACGCAGAGGTCTTACGCATCAAGCGTCAGGCAGATCTGTACAAAGATCTCAAGCTCAAAGAGCAATATTCCACAACGACTGTCATCGGTAGAGAGAGAATTGAGGATCATGAGGCATATGTGATCGAAGCCATCTCATTGGACAACAAAACTGAAAAACTATTCTTTGACACTGGATCTGGACTACTCCGGCGTCGCACAGTCTTTACTCAGACAAAGCTTGGCCTGGATCCTGAACAGACTGACTACGAAGATTATCGGGCAGTGGATGGCCTATGGCTTCCATTCCTCGTGCGGGTGTCGTATCTGGACGATAATCACTATGGCACAACTCGGAAGCTGACGGATGTTAAGCAGAACCTTCCCATCGATGATGCGAGATTCGATATGCCGACCGCACCGAAATGAGATCCAAAAATCATGCCACTTCCAGTCGCACATGGTTTGCTCGGCGCTAGCGTTGCCGCGGCGCTTCGTAAACCATCTCAATCGCACCAATGGAAAATTCTATTGACAGGAGCCTTCCTCGGCATCTGCCCTGATTTTGATTATGCGCTGAACTGGTTGCGTATTGCGGGCGGAGGATGGCATCACGGTTTTACTCATTCTATCTTGTTCGCCTTGCTGCTTGGTCCGGTAACCGCAGCAGCATTAAAAGAGTGGAACGTGCGAAGCGTTATCATGTTTAGTGGTGCTGTCGTCTCGCACACTTTGCTTGATTTTCTGATGACTGAGTCACGCGGTGTGGCATTGTGGTGGCCCCTTACGAATCATCGATATAAGCTCATGTTGCCTAATGCGATCGATTACTCGTGGAGCAGTACATCGGTGTGGGCAGCGGCTGTCGATATTTTGAGGATCAGCATCGTGGAATTGATGATCTTTTCTCCGATTTTGCTCGTAATCCTATTACTAAAGAAATTGTTCTTGGAACGTAGCGTAGCTGCCTGAAACATCGCTTTATACGTCCGAAGACAGGGAGGGGAGATATGAGTACAGACGCAGTCGCCAGGACTTTCGTGGTTTCGGTCGCGCCATTTCTCTCGGTTCGAAATGGTGCAAGAGCGGTTGAGTTCTACAAGTCCGCATTCGGTGCGGTTGAGGTCTTTCATATCGGAGACCCTGGAGGCTCGGTAGTATCACGACTGTCTGTTGATGGTGCTGAGTTTTGGGTTAGCGATGAATCGCCCGAGCATGGCAATTTCAGTCCTGAGTCGCTAGGCGGTAGCACTACTCGGATGGTCTTGACGGTACCGGATCCCGACGCGATGTTCGCGAAGGCGGTAGCTGCAGGTGCGCGAGAGATCGTCGCGGTAAAGGAGGATTACGGGTGGCGCCTGGGCCGAGTAGTGGATCCATTCGGCCATCACTGGGAGATCGGCCATCCGCTGGCGCCGTAGATTTTCGCTCTCGGTTCGTTTGTAGCGTCACCGAATAACTCGACACGTGGGCCGACGCCTTACGCGCCGCGGATCAGCGTGTCCGCCGCTGAAGCGAAAGGTTGGGCAGCCAGCCGGGTTAGAGATTCGTAGGGAGTGATCAGCTATTGCGCACACGAATCTTCCTTATCAGAGTCTTATCTGTTCTTGCGCTATCGGTCTTTTCTGCGGAAGGTTCGTTGCCTGTGCTAGCCCAGGAAGCCAATGCTAGCTCTAAAATCACTTCATTATCAGTTGATGAACGCATTAAAGCTTTTGAGAAGGTCTGGAAAATAATCAATGAAGATTTTTACGATCCGACTTTCAACGGAGCAGATTGGAAAGGCGCCTACTCACGTTACCGTCCTCGGATTGAAGGGACGAAAGACGACGATGAATTTTACGATCTGCTGGATGAAATGCTGGCAGAATTGAAAGATTCGCATACATCATTTCGTCGCCCAGAGGTTTATTCAGGCAAAAAAGTCAGAGCTTCAAATGTCGGAATTTCAGTTTTCCTGGTTGGCGACAAACTTGCCATCATTGATGTAGACAAAAGTTCTGAAGCGGCAAAAGCAGGGGTCAGAGTGGGAATGTTTGTGATTACATTTGATGGCAAGCCTGTAGAAGAACGGATGTTAGCGCTGAAAAAATCGCTCCTCCAGTTTGTGGGGATTGCCACGGAGCGAATGCTGACAGTCTTGATGAGCAGTTTATTCTTCGTTGGCGATGTGAACACCTCGGTCTGGGTAGGATTCGAGGCAGACGACGGGAGGAAACTCGAAGTCTTGATGCTGCGCAGTCCGAGTGACGATAAGCCGACGATGACAGCACGACGCCTCGATTCGGGATTCGGGTATATTCGCTTCAAGCCCTGGGTTCCTCCTAATGACAAACGTTTTGCTGAGGAACTGAGAAAGTTGATTGATACCCCGGGATTGATCGTTGACCTGCGTGGCAATCGCGGAGGCTCTTTCATGACGGCAGACTACTTTCTTAAACCCGGAACATTCACCGGAACAGCAGTGTGGAGAAACGGAAAGGTTGATAAAGGGTACAGTCGCAAGAGCGACCTGAATTACAACGGACGGCTGATAGTTCTGGTTGACGCAGAGTCTGGCAGCGCGTCGGAAAACTTTGCTGCCCTGATACAGGAAAGCGGTCGCGGGCTGGTGATTGGCCGGCAGACTTGTGGCTGCTTGACGAGTTCTTATTCTGAATCTGTAAAGGGCGGCGGCAAGTTGCAATGGAGCCGGGTACTACTACGTACCATCAAAGGGAACAAGATCGAAGGCAGAGGAGTAAGCCCTGACAAAACCGTTTTGATTGACCTCACAGACCTACGTCAAGGAAGAGACTCTGTGCTTGAAGAGGCCCAAAGAGTTTTGCAATCTCAATTGTCACAGACTAAGTGAATGCTGATGGAACAGGAGCGTTGGCTGAAATGAAAGTCACCTTGACAAGAACAGCCCAGCGCCGCTACCCGGTGTCTGTTGAGGGCCCGGGTGTTGTAGAACTGTAAGGTAATAATCGATTACTCACGCCTTCGGATGATCTTAGAGCCGACCCGTCGAGTTAAAGGCAGTAGGTAGGGTTAGAGGCAGAAGGTTGGGGTTCCTCCCACATCGAAGCTGGTCGATTTAGCGTCAAATGTAGTAATGAGCGCTCGAATAATAGACGATGTTTCCTGCGCACTTCTCTTGGCACCATTCATTTTTGTTTGTCATTTCTTAGAAGAATCGCCAAGGTTTGTTGAATGGTTCAACTCTCGTGTCGCTCGCGGGATAACTTCAGGACTTTTTTGGAGAGTAAATATCTTTGCTCTAGTTATCACCCTGATAATAGTTGGAATTGAATGGGTATCGCGCTCCGGTTTCTCTCTCACTGTCGCGGTGGCGTGGCTTAGTTTCCTGATGCTTGCGAACGCCATCTTCCATGTCGCTGGAGGGTTAGTTGATAACCAATATGTTCCGGGTCTTGCTACGGCTGTCCTGCTATATATTCCGTATTATTCGTGGTTGTTTATGAAAGCTGTGGAAAGTGAAAGGGTCACCACCAGAGTATTATTTGTGGCGGCTCTGCTTGGCTCAATACCGATGCTTATTCATGGCCATCTTATTGTATTTCGAGGGGGTCGCCTTTTTTGAACAGTACTGCATAACAGGCGTTTCAGAAATTAGCGGAAAAAAGTATAGAATCCTGCCTCAGCTTACTTTCAATTTAAATACAATTCTTTGGGGCAGGTGAGCATAGCAGCGTGCGGGAGACCTTGATGGATCATTGGATTAAGATAAGGTTTACCCCGCGAGTACGGCCGCTGGCGTCCGGCGGATCGACTTGTTCAGGCAAGAACGGAGGTAAGAGCTCATGGCCGACGCAGTGATTTCTAAAGCTGACAAATCGCGAATCACCCGACTCGACAACGTCGATTCCGCCTTCTTGATGTTGGCGCTGGTCAACCAATTCCACACGGAACCGCCGTTCTCGAAGGAGTTAGTTCTCGCCATATGCTGGGAGGAAAGCTTCTTCCAGAACATTCCCCAGCTCGGTGGACCGGCAGTAGGTTATGGTCAACTCGAAAGAGACGGGCGCCGCATCGCCAATCAGCATGCTACTCAAAATCTCTCGGACTTCTCCGAAGGCTCCTTTACTGGACCAGCAATCCTGGCTTCACGAGAAAAAAGCATCAGTGCGGTTAGCCATTGCCTCGCAGGCCTTTTTGACCAACTGGGGAAATCACAACCAGCGGCTCTAGACGGCTATGCTGGAGTGAGACAACGGCCCGCAAACGCACCCATTCCAGGTCGCTGGCGAGCCTGTGAAACCGAACTGCGGAACGTACTCGGCGGTAGCCTTACGTCCTTCAACCCGATTGCTTTTGAGGACGCGTTGCGCAAGGCCAGAGAGTTCGAGAAATCGGGACCGGTTTATGACCATATTCACAGCCGGTTGTGGCCTCTTGTGGATGTGCTTCAGCAGTTGGTAAGTCAGATTCAAATTGGTTCTCAGGGGCCTGAGGTTATGATTGTGCAGGACTCGATGAACAGGCTCCAAAACGTCGAACCTGGGAGCGGATTTGCGCCTCTACCGCTCGCCGTTGATGGCGAATTCGGACCCAAGACCAACACGCGTGTTAAGGACTTTCAGGCTAAGAACAGCCTCGTGCCGGACGGAGTCGTCGGACCCAAGACCCGCGGCGCGATCAAGAACAAGGCTCAAATGTTCCCGACGGCATGACGGCTTCTTGAGCGCGGGACTCACGTCGTCCTGGTTACTCCATCCGCTCATTTGATTGGCTCATTCCGAAAAGGAGCATAGCCCGTGAGGAAAATCGCTATACATCACTGCGCGGTTTGACCGATCAAGCAAGCCATCGCCTCCCGTGTGGCGGCACGACTGAGAAAAGAAAACGACGCGCAGGTAGAAGTTGTAAGGGGCGGCCTTGGTGAGTTCAGTGTGTATGTTGATGATCGAAAAGTCATTGACACGAATCGCCTTTGGTATCCAACTCCAAGTAAGGTAGTGAAAAAAATCCAGAAACTGCTCGCGGAGTAGCCCCGACAAGGCCTGCCCTGGCAACCTTGGCCACAAAGACCCGACACTGATCGCGCAGGCACCATGACTGGCGCAATCGCCAACCTGACCTGCGGCTCTCTAGTGGGTTAACAAGGAGCTGCGCTTCAGGTCATCTTATTGCGAATTTTCAGGTTGGGAAGGGTGGCTTGCCCCGCTGTTAGGCTACAAGGATCTCCGTTCCCACTTGTCAGGTCAGGAAGGTGGGCTTGCCCCCGCTGTTACGCTTCAATGACCTCCCTTGCAAAATGCAAAGCATTGAAAAGTTCCCTGGCCACCTTTCCCAACCTGAAAATTGCAATTCAGCCAAATGATTTGGCGGGCCTAAGGTCGAAAATTGTTTCTGTGGAAAAGAGCAAAAACCTGAATGGAAATCTTTCCGATTGTCCTCGAGGGTCAATACGTACGTTTGGAGCCGCTGTCATTGGCTCACGAAGAGTCGCTCGTCGCTGCTGCTGAAGATGGTGAACTGTGGAACTCCAACGTAACCGTCGTTCCCTCCCGCGACAATATGGCGGAATACATCTCCACTGCGCTTAGCATGCTGGCGCAGGGTCTCGAGCTCCCGTTTGTCATCGTAAGAAAATCGTCGGGACAGATCGTTGGCAGCACACGGTTTTATGAGATCGACTGCAACTATCGGCGAGTTGCAATCGGATACACCTGGTTGGCAGCAAGCGCTCAGCGCACCGCAGCGAATACCGAATCCAAATTACTACTGCTCACCCACGCCTTTGAACGCTGGCGCTGTATTCGAGTTGAATTTGTTACGGATGTTTTGAATCAACAATCGCGCGCCGCTATCTTGCGTCTTGGAGCGAAGGAAGAAGGTGTATTGCGCAATCACATGATCATGCCCAGTGGTCGCTATCGTGATTCAGTTTGCTATAGCATCATCGAAACAGAATGGCCCGTGGTCAAAGCGCAGCTCGAATCTAAGTTGGCGCGAACCGTCATCGATATTCAGCGGAAAGGATGATGTCGTGCTGTTGGCCCTGCTGGGATTACATAGATAAAGCTGGGAAATATGCTTGTATCCTTTTGTGTTAGACGTAACGCGACTCAGATTGTTAACACGTCGATTTACGATGATTCCAACTTCCTATCCAGAGCTCAACTCAGTTTTGCAGGAACTGGTCGAAAATGTGCAACAGGCATTGGGTCCGAGCTTCGTTGCGGCATGTCTGCAAGGTTCGTTTGCAGTAGGGGACTTTGACGAGCACAGCGATGTGGATTTCATTGTTGCTACAGAAGAAGAGTTATCAGCGGATCAAGTAAGTGCTTTGCAAGTTATTCATGAGCGCACCTACAACGTCGATTGCCCCTGGGCGCAGCACCTCGAGGGTTCATACTTTCCCAAGGACATTCTGAAAGACTATTCTAAAACGGGCATTAAACTCTGGTACCTGGACCACGGAAGTCGATCACTCATTCGGTCTGAACACTGCAATACGATCGTGGTCCGATGGGTTGTACGCGAACACGGAGTAGTTCTGGCCGGCCCAAGTCCCGCAGCCCTAGTGGACCCGATACCAGTTGAGGCTTTGCGGCAGGAGATCATGCAAACCATCACCGGTTGGGGTCAGGAGATCCTCGCTGACGACGAGCGTTACAACAATCGCTTCTATCAGGGGTTCATTGTCTTGAGTTACTGCCGCATGTTGCACGACCTCCTCAGAGGAACGATTGGCTCCAAACGCACTGGAGCCGAGTGGGCGAAAGTCACACTCGATCCTGTTTGGATTGATCTCATCGATCGTTCATGGGGCGGGCGTCCAGACCCGGCCACCTCTGTTCGACAGACTGCGGACCCGGTCGACTTTAAGCGCACTCTCGATTTCGTGCAGTACGCGATTAAGGAGGCTGAGAAATACGCAGCAGGACTGGCAGAGTGGTGAAGCAAATCAACCCAAATTAGTGGCCATCGTTGAAGGATGCTAGAATTTCGACGAATCCCCTGACCATCAAGCTCGAAACTATGAAGCCTTTTTTCCTTACCTCATTCGGAGCTCTATTCAGCGCACTATTTCTTGCGACTCAAACTGTCGTGATCATCCGACCGGCGATCGCGCAGCAGACCACGAACCCGCAGGACAAGGATGTGGTACGCATCAATGCGGAGCTTGTGCAGTCCGCTGTAACAGTACTCGACAAAAACGGAAAATTCGTCGACGGCCTCAAGCGGGAAGAGTTTGAGTTACTAATCGACGGCAAGCCGCGCCCAATAAGTTTTTTTGAGCGCATCGCCGCAGGCACCGTCCAGGAAACGGAAAATCAAGCGGCCGTAAACAGCGCAGCTGACTCTACCGCCAAACCGACGGCAGCTCTGCCCCGGATTCCCGGACGCACGATTGTCTTCTTCATCGACGACCTACACCTTGCGCCTGACAGTCTCAATCGTACTCGACAGATGCTGCATCACTTCATAGACCACGAAATGAGCTCGAAGGATCGGGTCGCGATCGTCTCTGCGAGCGGTCAAATCGGGTTTCTCGAACAGTTCACGAACAACAAGGCAGTGCTCGAAGCTGCAGTCGCTCGATTAAATGTACGGCAATACGATGCCGAGGGTTATAGCGCAGGGAACGCTACGAAGATGACGGAGTACATGGCGCTGGCGATTGATACAAGCAAGAGCGACGACAAGGTGCTCAACTTCTACATCGAGGAATGCATGAAGGGGTCGAGCACTTTTAGAAAAACCAGATCACTATTGGCGCTCATACGTGCATCCTGCGAAACACAGGTCAAAAACAGTGCGCGAGCTGTTCTTATGCAGGCAGCCCAGATAACTCAGAACACGTATCACTCATTGGAGTCGCTTATGCGCTCCTCGGCACGCGCGCCTGGGCGCAAGCTGGCCTTCTTCGTCTCAGATGGTTTCTTGCTCGATGCAGGTCCCCACGCCACCACCGTCCGCGACAAGCTCGATAGCGTTATTGATGCGGCCCAACGAGCTGGTGTTGTGATTTATACGATTCACGCAGCAGGGTTGGTTAACAGCAGTTTTATTGATGTCGCTAACAAGCGGCCGGTTGACGGTAGTGGTCGCCTGGACATGGCGTCGGTAGGTGAGCTTCAAACGATGCAGGACGCACTGCATGCGCTCGCTGGAGACACAGGCGGTCGTGCGCTGCGCAACACGAACTTTTTCGAGCGCTGGGTCACGACGGTTCTTGATGAGACTTCTAACTACTATGTTATTGCATGGCGTCCGGAGAAAGACTACGAGAAGAAGGAAAGATTTCGCAACGTTAAGATAAGAGTTGTGGGCCATCCCGAGCTAACCGTGCGTGCGCCGCGGGGCTACGTCGAAGGCCCGACGCAAGTTACAACAACAACAGCTGTCACAAACAACAAGTCAGCCAAAAAAGCCGGCCAAACACCCGACACGGAAATCCGCGACGCCCTTAGCGATTATTACGCGTCCGACGCTTTGCCTACGCTTCTCTCGCTAACGTATTTGAATACCCCAGCGAATGGCCTCGTAGTGACCTCATCGATCCAGATTGCCAATCGTGGTCTGACTTTTGGTAACGATGGTAAACAGCCCGCAACCATCAGACTCGCTGGCGTTGTGCTTAATGACAAGGGCAAAGTCGCTTCCAGCTTCAGGAATCAATTGAATATTGATCCGACAGAGAGTGGAGAACGCGACGGCGGAGTCTTTTACAATCATCACACACCACTCACGCCTGGCATCTATCAGTTTCGCGTGGCAGTCCGAGATGAAAGATCAGGGCGAATCGGCAGTGCTATGCAGTGGATCGTGATTCCAGACCTCACTAAGAGTCAATTGAGCTTGAGTAGTCTTTTGCTCGGCGGAGAGGTCCTGGAAGACGCGAAAAACAAGAACGGCAACCCACAAGTTCAGTTGAGCGCGGATCACAGTTTTCCGCGCTCGTCACAACTCGGCTATTGGGTGTTTGTCTACAACGCAAAGCGCGATTCCAACGGGAAAGCCCAATTGACAGTACAAACAAATGTGCTTCGGGATGGCAGGGCAATTCTCACATCGCCACGACGCAACCTCGATGCTGGTGGACCAGACCCGGCAAGAATTCCTTTTGGTGAGCAGCTCGCGCTGAAGACACTGACGCCCGGCAGGTACGATCTGCAAGTCACCATAACCGACAGTCTTGCGGGAGCCACCGCCACTCAGATCGCTGACTTTGTAGTGCGTTAGTTGTTCGATTGAACAGTAATAGCACAAGTTGGGATCGGGACAAGCGGCAATATCAGGAATCTCACAAGAATAGGACAGTTGGGAAGGGGCAAGCGGCAAAGTCAGGAATCTCACAAGAATAGGATAGTTGGGCCCTTCCCAACTGTACTATTCTTGCGAGATCCCCTTATGCGCCGCTTGCCCCCTTTTCTACTTGTCCTATTGCTGTGAGGTTTCTTGATATTGCCGGCTGCACCATTCTCAACTTGTCCGCTCAGCAGGCGTCGCTTCGGC
>JBKOYD010000120.1:0-28377 GCA_046725195.1 Acidobacteriota bacterium
ACCTTCTTATGCCGTCGTACCTGAGCATAGAGGTCGAGCAGAGTGGCTCGGTCTAGCTCAGAGCGAAGCAGGCGCTCCTGGACGAACAAAAGATTGTCATCACTCTCACGGGCGCGCGAAGAGAGAAACAAGCTTTCGCACAGGTCATCGACAGCGCGCGCGCTGTCAACACCTGCATTATGGGCCACGGCTTGACACAATCGCTGCGTCAGATAGGGATGTCCGCCTGTCCAATAAATGACTCGTCTCAGCAAAGAGGCGCTCACCTTTTCAGATCGACCCAGTCCGGCGGCCAGTGGTTCGGCTTCTTGTTCAGTAAAATCGGTTAATTCGATGCGCTGCCCTATATTGAACGGTGTAGTGCGGGTATCCCTTATTAAGTCAGAAGGTGTGGCGACCCCAAGTAGACAAAAAGCAAGGCGTTCGAGCTGCGGATCTTCCGTGCGGCGGTTGTAGAACTCGCGAATGCCGGCAAAGAACTCATCCGTAGAGAAAGGTAAACTGCGAACGGCATCTATCTCGTCAATAAAAATTACAACGGACCGGCTGAACTTCTTTAGCACAACTTCCCTGATAGCTAGCATCCACCGCTGCAATGGGCCTAACCGTTCGTGAGCAAGCCAGAAATCATCCAGCTCATCTTCAATGTCGAGCTGTTCGCCGATGCGGCCAAGCAATCCCGAGTACCAGTATTCCGCAGTCAGATTCTGTCCAATCGCGGTCAGGTCTAATACCGTCACGGCCGCTCCGTCTTCGCGCATGCGGACAGCGGTTCGCACCATCAGGGACGACTTGCCCCTCTGGCGCGAGGTCAACACATAGCAGAATTCACCTCGGGATAAAGCTTCGTACAGGTCTGTATCGGCACGTCGCGAAACATAAGAGGGTGCATTGCGGCGGAGCGTGCCGCCCGTTACGTAGAAGCTCGTGTGAGTGACGCTCATTGCGGTTTTCCAACAATGACGGCACGTCGAGGCGCGTCATCGAGACTTCACCTACGTGCGATATCTATAGCTATTGACCTACAAGAGATGGCGTTCGAGATAGTGTTCATAGAGCGGGCAGCGCAGCGCTGCTTCACGCGCCGAATGGCCCGAGACCAGACCAGTACTGCGTAGCCTGTAAAAGCCATCTGTTGTGGGACAAGGCTTGCCACGCAATACCTCGCGCATCGCTTCGGTGAGGACTGGGTCGCGTGCGAGAAGAACAAGAATGCGCCGGAGATGGTCGCCAAACGGGCCTTCGTCCTGGTCCGCTAAGGCTTCAAACGCCGCAAGGGTCAAGCCCCGCCTCTTTATTTCGAAAATGCCGCTATGTACAAGATAGGGATGGCCGCCGACAAGCCGGTAATAGCGGGACACCTCAGTTTCGTCGTTTAGGGGTGAGCCGTAACGCTCATTAAGATCTGCCGCCTGCTCGATGGTGAAATCCCTAAGTTCGAGCTTGGTTCCCACATTGAACGGCGACTGGTTCGGGTCAGTAATAAAAAGATGTGGCTCGGTAGCGTAAACAATGGCAAGCGTTAAATGCTCCCAGGGTGAAGCGGGATCGAGCGATCGCTCATTGTGCCACGACCGGAACAGTCCGAAGACCTCGCTGCCAAACTGACAAGTGAGAAGCCGATCGACCTCATCCATGGCCCACACGAGAGGACAGCCGATCTGTTTCAATACCACGCGCCTGACGTAGCGCTCGAAATTAATGCTGGCGCCGCGGCGCGGACTCCATGCGTCTTCTGGCTCTGTGTCAAGATCGAGCTGATCGTAAATCATCTCGGACAATGCGAGAAAGAAGTTCTCGATGGATTCGAGATGGGCAGCGTTCAGCTTTTGAAAATCAGTGAGGACGACTGAGGCACCCGCCATCCGGGCTTGTTGCAGTCCTCTAGCGAGCAGTGATGTCTTCCCCATTTGACGCGCGCCCTTGACCAGAACGATGCTGTCGCGCCGCTTTATTGCTTGCAGGAAATCCACATCGGTATCACGGACGATATAAAAGTTGGAATCGAGAGGAACGGCGCCGCTGGTATGCTTGATTTCCTGCGCCTCCGTTTCGTGAATCCGAGGCGTGTGGGACGATCCCTCTAATCCCAATACTCCCGTACCAGGTCCAGAAATGCGAATAGTATCTCTTTGATTCGCCTGGGAGTCGCGACCACGGGGTGTGCTAACCGATGTTGGCGCCGTGCCAGATGCGGTCCTACTGTCAGACGGCCGCTGTAAGTATCGGTTCGCATCCAACCCACTGTTCCGTTCCTGCAGCAGGTCTTCCAGCTCCAGCACCACATCTCTTATATTTTGAAACCGTTCCTCCGGGTCTTTCGCCAGGCATCTGCGAACGATTCTTTGCAAACCCGCTGGAGCCAGTGGATTGAAATCCCTTATCAGGGGCGGAGGCTCGTACACGATCTTATGCAATGTATCAATGGCGGAGTCAGCCTCGAATGGTCTGTGCCTGGTCGCGGCTTCATACACGAGACCACCAAAAGAAAAGATATCTGACCGATGATCTATACTTTTAACTTTTCCTTGCGCCTGCTCTGGAGACATATAGCCCAGCGTGCCTAGAACCATCCCAGGAGTTGAGTGTTGAGGCGCTGAAATCAGCAATGTATCTACCTCAGGGCCGTCGGACCCGATGCTTGATTGGTGTTGCGGCTCGACCAGTTTCGCCAAACCGAAATCAAGAACCTTCGCAAACCCGTCCACGGTAATCATAATGTTTTCCGGTTTAAGGTCTCTGTGCACAATTCCTGCCTCGTGCGCTTTTGCCAGACCACGAGCGACCTGCGCTAAATATTCGAGTAACCTCCTCAGCTCGGTGTTCTCCTTATGGATCTTTGCACGCAGTGTTACACCCTCGATGAACTCCATCGTCATGAATTTAGCGCCCTCTTCCTCACCGATATCGTAAATGTGAGCGATGTTCGGATGATTAAGGGCGGCCGCGGCTTTTGCTTCCTGAACAAAACGGCGCATTCGGTCCTCATCAGAGGCCACCTCAGCACGCAACATCTTCAGTGCGACAATTCGTTCGAGTTTCGTATCCTTAGCGAGATATACCTCGCCCATACCACCGGAACCAATCTGGGTTCGGATCTCGTAACGTCCGAGGACTGTGCCAGCAGCAATGCTCATATTCAGTGGAAAAAACAATAGCTGTGTATTGACCACAGAGCAACCCTAGCGATCGTCGCCGTTCAATTGTAGATGGTTCAGTGGAGTGTGCCAAAGGGTTGAAGTCAATCATGACTCGATGGCGTCGAATATTTCGGAGGGGTCGATACTCGTTTGGAAAGTGGCTGCCTGGCGCCGCTTTGGCCCGTCGTAGCTCGACGGATCTTCTGCACACAGTTTGCCCTTACGTGAGATAACTTGCCCGTGCCGAGTCAAGGGTTGCTTCATAACTTGCCCTGGTTTAATTGACAGCGAGTAGCACCGTCAGTCGTAAAGGCCGTTCGAGCTCCGTTTGTATAATGCATTTGAGCAAGGTTTGTACCGAGGCCTTGTCAACAAGCAACCTGATTTTAATTCCACGCGAGACAGCTGCGAATGACTGAACATTGGGAGGAATCGCAATGAATCAAGTCAATAAATCCGAGAAGGTCGTGGTCCAGTACCTGGTTTCTTTGACTGGCGGGAGTTTGCTGGCAATGCCGAAGGGTTGTAGTACGAGATGGAAAGTCTACTAAAGAGTTCGAACGCGTGATTGCTCGACACTGGTCTCTTCGCGCTTGAAGAGGATGGCGGTATGATCGCTATCATCAATAACTTTCTCGACTAGCAGGTTAAGAGTTTGAGTTCCACTCGAGTCGGATCAGCAATTTCCAATTCACCACCCATGGTCGTCAGCACGAAAAGGCCAGAACATGACCGATACGCGCAGCACCGTTGGAGGTAGGACTTGATCAATTGATTGGTGAGGCGACGAAGCTATAGCACTCGGCACTTTCAGCCACGTCACGATCACGACCGAACGATAAGCGATCAGGAAGAATGAGTTGATAAGAATAGGAGAGCCCAATGTCGATACGACCAGTTCGGCGAATGGCTGAGTCCAAGCCAACACTTGAGGGCGCAGGTGTTCACTTGCGCCGCGCTTTCGGTTTCGGGAAGACGTCAGACTTCGACCCATTCTTACTGTTGGACGATTTTCGGAATGACATACCTGAGGATTATCTCGCCGGGTTTCCGTGGCATCCACACCGTGGCATCGAGACGATCACCTATGTTCTTGCGGGGACCGTCGAGCACGGCGACAGCATGGGAAACAGTGGCTCAATTGCGGCCGGCGATGTCCAGTGGATGACGGCCGGGAGTGGAATCATTCACCAGGAGATGCCAAAGGGCGATCCGTCCGGAAGGATGCACGGGTTTCAGCTCTGGGCGAATCTCCCGGCTTCTCTAAAGATGACTCCGCCGCGGTATCAAGAAGTGAAGGCGTCAGACATACCCCTCGTCACTGACGATGACGGCACTCAAGCGCGCATTATCTGTGGAAGCTTTTGGGGCACGAAAGGTCCGGTTGACGGAATAGCCGCAGAACCGATCTATCTCGATGTGTCAGTTCCGCCAGGAAAGAGAAAGGCCCTTCCAATAGAGCCGAATCGTAACGCCTTCGCTTATGTGTTTGCCGGGACAGGGAAGTTCTGCAACACCTCTGGTCCATTGAGTGTACCGACTGAAAGCGTTAAATGGCTGGATACGACCCCTCCATCGGAAGCCGATAACCATTCGCTCGTTCTTTTCGACACTGGTGATGAAGTTGTAGTTCAAGCCGGCGACGACGGCATTCGGTTTCTACTCGTTTCAGGTAAACCGCTTAAGGAGCCGGTGGCGTGGTATGGGCCAATCGTGATGAATACACAGGAGCAGCTTCAGCAAGCGTTTGAGGAACTTCGCGAAGGCACCTTTTTAAATCCAAAGCAGTAGCAAGTTGTGCTGCTGGGGACGGCGGAGAACGCAAACAGCATTCGTGCTCACAAGCTCCGATAGGGTCAAACGTGGAGCCCAATGAGGTAGCAGCGTTGAAGGAAAACTCAAACCCGTGGTCCGATTCCTGGGGAAGAGTTAGTGTTCATGTTCACTTTCAACCGGAAGCTGCGCCTCAATCCAGTCAGACTTGCCCTCAGCGTAATCTCGCACGTTCGTGTAGCCCATCGCTGCCAATTCACGGGCAGCGTTCTCCGAAGCATGTCAGGTAGGACTAGCGCAGTAAACAACGATCTCTGCATTCTTGTTGGGCAATAGCGAAGGAGCTAAGGCCGACACCTTATCAGGCGGCAGATTGATCGCACCGGGCAGATGGGCGTGATGATAAGCGGTTTCAGGAAGCGTTTCGACCAACGTGAACTGATCGTGCCGATCGATCTTCTCCCTAAGCTCATTTCTCGAAATTGTTGCAACCATAGCTTCTCCTATCCGCTTTTGCTTTTTCAATCGGTTGAAAAGTTTCCTGCGCCGATCTCAGCCATTGTCGGCGAGCTGTCTCAGTGCTCAGTGTCAAAAGGCAAGCTGGTAGTCGCGTGCGATTAAGACCCGCAGGAATTACTTTTGTTCCAGGTTTCATTTGTTTATGACTCAACGCTGATTTTGTTTGCCTTACCTTATCATAGCGGGATATTGGAGCGTCCAAGAGGAGTAGTTGAACAAACAGCTGAGGTGACCGCATGGTGAAAAGCGCAGCACGGGAGTCCAAAACGGCTATCACGGCAGCGATTCTTGGCAACATCGCAATCGCCGTGACGAAATTCATCGCCGCTGCCTTTACCGGCAGCTCGGCGATGATCTCGGAGGGGATTCATTCGATTGTGGATACCGGAAACGGCGGTCTCATGCTGTTAGGGATACATAAGAGTCGAGAAGCTCCTGACTTCGAACATCCGTTTGGCCACGGCAAGGAACTCTATTTCTGGTCCTTGATCGTCGCGATCGCAATTTTTGCCGTTGGCTGCGGGATGTCGGTATATGAAGGTGTCACGCATCTCATTGATCATGAGCCTCCGAGAGATCCTTATTGGAACTACTTGGTATTAGGCTTCGCATTCGTTTTTGAAGGTGCCTCATGGGTATTCGGGTGGAAGGCTTTTCGAGCGGCAAAGGGCAAGCGGGGAATTCTGAAAGCCATTCGCAGGAGCAAGGACCCAACGACTTTCATGGTGCTCTTTGAAGATTCGGCAGCACTACTGGGGTTAATCATCGCATCCAGTGGAATATTCATTGGTCAACAATTGAACAATCCGTATGCGGACGGCCTGGCTTCGATCCTGATCGGAATTGTCCTCGGCCTTGTTTCGTTCTTTCTGGCGTACAAGAGTAAGGGGCTCCTTATAGGCGAGGGAGTTGAGCGGGAAACACTGCGCCATATTCGCACCCTGGTTGAAGCGGATCCGGCGGTGGAGCATGTCAGTCGCCTACTCACGATGCACTTCGGACCTCATGAAGTTATGCTCACGCTCGAGCTCAAATTTCGCGACGAACTGTCAGCTGTGGGTGTCAGAGACGCAGTCGCGCGAGTCCAGAAGACTGTGCAGAAGGAGCATCCTGACATCACCCGGGTATTCTTCGCATCTGAATCGGTTGCTCAAGAGAAGCCCGAAAGCGTGTTGACTAAAGCGGGAGATTGAGCTGTCTCTGCCAAGGTTCATCTGACTTCTACTGACAAAAGGCGACACCTTAAATTGGCATTGCACATTGAACATTATGGACCGTACTCACCAACAATGAAGTCAGTACCACCTCGCGGTAGCGGGTCTACTCGCAAACGCACGACCTTATTGTGAACAGACGACCCACCCGCTGTTTCGGCGATTACACCGCAGAGGCGCAGAGATCGCAGAGGTTGCCCAGAGAAACCTCAAACCAACTCGCGTAACGTATGTTTCTTAGTTATTCATACTTCCGAAAAAGTATGACCACGGAGCGTGCCGCGGCTCGGTAGGCATAGCCGGGAATCGACTCCGCTTTCTCCCACTGGAGGATGTCGTGCGGTGAGTCAAGAGCTGTGTCGATCCAACGGCGCCATGAGTTTTCTCCTGCCTTCTTCATCTGCGGCAGCTCGAAATCGAGGGGGCTCCCAATAGGCGTTCAACATCGCGTGAAGGAGCAACCTTTCCCTACGGATTTCCACGGTGAAGGCAATACTGTGCGAAGAGTCGCTCCAGTCGGGCTGGCCCAGTTTGACGCCGTGCCAGACAAAGTTCGCCCCGCGGAGGAGCTGGATGAGGCTTACGCGCTGGCCCTCCGGCTCCAGGTCTCGCAAGACCCGTCGCGCGTTAAGCTGAGTCACGAACCGATGTACATCTGAATGCTTTGCGAGTAACGTCCAGTCGAACCAAGTAGTTTCGTTATCCTGACAATATGCATTGTTGTTGCCGTACTGTGTGCGCCGCACCCTCGTCGCCCATAAGAATCATCGGCATCCCTGCAGAAAGCATCGTGACGGTCAGAAAGTTCTTTACTTGCCAGTTTCTGAGCCTCTCCACATTGGGATCATCAGTGGGACCTTCAACGCCGCACTTCCAGCTTCGGTTGTCGTTTGTGCCGTCGCGGTTGTCTTCGCCGTTTGCCTTGTGTGTTTATGCTCATAAGAGACGAGGTCGTTTAAGGTGAAGCCGTCCATGACACGTCACAAAGTTAACACTCTGCTCAGCCTCGCGTTCTTCATGACCGTAAATTTCGGGGCTACCAAGCAAGCGGTCAGCAAAGCGTCCGATAAAACCCTCTTCCCCTCGGACAAAGCTCCTAACATCGTCACGGAATCTTCCGTTCCATTCCTTCCAACTATCGCCGATGAAGCTCCTACTTCATACAGACCGCTCGCATCCCACGCTTCGGCTATAAGTTTTGTCCCGGCTAGCGCCGGATCCGATTCAATATCCCACAGGACAGGAGGACTCGACATCACAGCACCCGACTCATCGCGGCCGAGAATTGCAGCAAGATCGAATCTGAATCCGTCGACGTGCATGTCCTCAACCCAATAACGGAGGCTGTCCAGAATCATGCGGCGGACGATGGGATGATTGGCGTTCAGCGTATTTCCGGTCCCGCTGTAATTGGCGTAGTACGCGCGATCATCCAAGTTTGGTTGCGGCCTTAGCCGCGCTGCGTTCTCTTGCGTCTTTGCGGTAACCTAAGTATGCCCGGAAAAAATAACCACCGAGACGCGGAGAACGCGGAGGTTGCGCAGAGAAAAACCAACCTTCGCTGTCGTTTTCAGGAGCAACGTATATACCAGCGGTATCAGCTTAATCAGCGAGATATCTCAAGTCCAAGGGCGAAACGACTGGGGCAATGAAAGTAGAAAAACGAATCAAGTCGGGTACCGCCTCGACGGTACCAGACATATCGAAGCTCCTCGAGCAATACGGCGGCCCAGTTAAGTTTACCGGCGACGAGGATGCGCTTTACGAGCGGCACCTCGTTTTCGACAACGTTATGGAAGAGACGGCGATCGGCGTTCGAGAACGTTTTGAGGCCATCGCTCGCTCCGTCCGCGATGTTCTCTCGCAAAGGTGGGTTGCTACGGAGAAAACTTACGAGCGCGAAAATGCGAAGCGCGTGGTAACTCAGTGGTCAAAGAAAACTCGTGATGTCTTTGAAGTCGTTGAAAGATACGTCAGCCTGCGGAGCAGGCGGAAGCATAGAGCCTGCGGTGGAGCGAAGCGGAACCGGTGGCAGCGAGCAAATAATCTGCAGCCCGCAACGCGGGCGACAGACGAATCATTTTCCGGTACTCAGCATGATGAATTCACGGTTGCAATCGTCGCGTGCGCGCTGGCGCCCGGCTTCGCGGGCTCCAAGATTTTCTCCACTTGTTCCTGGGGCTCACGCCCCAGGCTTTATGCTAGCGCCTGCTTCTCAGGCTGGATTTTTTCCACGAACTTTAGAGACAGCACACTAGCTAGAAAATAACCACATGCCAATCTCTCCACTTGCCGGCAAGCCTGCCGACCCGTCGCTGCTGATCAACGTGCCACGCTTGGTGACTGCGTATTACACCGGACAGCCTGATCCATCGGAGCCCGCACAACGCGTAGTGTTTGGAACTTCCGGACATCGCGGCTCCTCATTCGATAATGCTTTCAATGAAGCGCACATCCTAGCGATCACGCAGGCAATTTGTCTCTATCGCAAGCAGCAGGGCTTCGATGGACCGCTCTACATCGGCATCGATACGCATGCGCTTTCGGAGCCCGCTTTCGCCAGCGCTTTGGAGGTGCTGACAGCTAATGGCGTCGACGTGATGGTTGATGCTAACAATGGCTACACTCCTACGCCCGTAATTTCGCACGCAATTCTCAGCTACAATCGGGGTCGCAATGGCGGCCTCGCGGACGGCATCGTAATCACACCGTCACATAACCCGCCCCGCTTCGGCGGCTTTAAATACGATCCGCCGCACGGTGGACCAGCGGACACTCAAGTCACGCAATGGATAGAACGAGAGGCGAACTCTCTAATAGCCGACGGCCTGCGTGGTGTGGCGAGAGTGCCGTTCGAACGTGCTCGGAACGCCTCCACAGTGCATCCCCATCAATATCTCGATTTCTATGTGGGCGATCTTCCATCAGTCGTAGATCTTCAAGTAATCGGGGAGAGCAAAGTCCACATAGGTGTAGATCCGTTGGGCGGCGCCAGCGTGGCCTATTGGGATGCCATCGGTGACCGCTACGGACTCAATCTGGAAGTCGTGAACCACGACATCGATCCTACCTTCCGCTTCATGACAGTCGATTGGGACGGCCAAATTCGTATGGACCCGTCGTCGGTGTATGCGATGGCGCGTATGGTCGGACTCAAGGAGCGATTCGATGTAGCCTTTGCGAGTGACACAGATGCTGATCGGCACGGTATCGTAAGCCGCAGCCATGGGTTGCTCCCGCCGAACCACTATCTCTCCGTTGCTATCTCATACCTGGTGGCCAACCGTCCCCAATGGTCCAAGACCGTAGCTGTCGGCAAGACCGTCGTCAGCAGCAGCATGATCGATCGCGTGGTGAACAAGCTGGGTCGACGGTTGGTAGAAGTACCTGTGGGTTTCAAGTGGTTCGTGGAAGGACTAGTCGACGGCTCACTCGGGTTCGGCGGCGAGGAAAGCTCGGGCGCAACATTTTTGCGTCGCGATGGCACCGTCTGGACGACGGACAAAGACGGGCTTGTTCCGAACTTGTTGGCAGCGGAGATAACCGCGCGGACGGGCAAAGATCCGGGCGTGCACTATCAACAACTGACGAGTGAATTCGGCACGCCATACTACACGCGCGTCGATGCGCAAGCGACGCCGGACCAAAAGGCAAGGCTGCAAAAATTGTCGCCCGAGGAAGTTGTAACTAAGGAGCTCGCTGGTGAGCCGATTATAGCCAAACTGACTGTGGCCCCAGGTGACGGCGAACCGATCGGCGGCCTTAAAGTAGTCACTGCCAACGGCTGGTTCGCCGCCCGGCCCTCGGGTACCGAAAATATCTACAAGATCTATGCAGAGAGTTTTAAGGACAAACGTCACTTGGATGCCATCCTAAGTGAAGCTCAAGAGATCGTGAACGACGCACTAAGGTCTTCTGATTCGCCCCCGAAGGGGAGGCACGTTAATGAGTGACGACATTCCGCTTGGTTTGCCTCCCTTTCCGTGGAATTACCGCGCTTCAGGCTTATCGACTTATTCGACCAATGGGGCGTCGAACTCGGCAAGGTGCTCGCTAAACGCATCATCCCGGAGCTTGAGAGCGGGGAAGCGCCAAGGCTCGATCATGACAGTTCAACAAATAACTTGATCCGCCGCTACCACGATGCGAAGGAGGGAGCATTATGAAAACCATCGGCTATGACAAACCACTTTATGTGCTGCCCTTCGATCATCGCGGCTCATTCAAGACGAAGATGTTCGGCTGGCATGGAGATTTGACCGCTGCGCAAACAGCTGAAATCGCGGCCGCTAAGCAGGTGATCTACGACGGCTTCAAGGCAGCGGTAGAGGCTGGCGTGCCCAGAGAGCACGCCGGCATCCTGGTGGACGAGCAATTCGGCGCACACATCCTTCGCGATGCTGCGGCGCAGGGCTACGCGATTGCTTGTCCAGCTGAGAAGAGCGGGCAAGACGAATTTGACTTCGAGTATGGCGAGGACTTCGCCAAACATATCGAAGCTTTTCATCCGAACTTCTGCAAGGTGCTGGTGCGCTACAACGCCGAAGGTGATCAGGCGATGAACCAGCGACAGGCGGAACGACTGAAACGACTGTCCGACTACCTGCACAGAAAGGGAGAGAGCCGATTCATGTTCGAACTGCTGGTACCGGCGGAGAAATCGCAGCTCGATCAGGTCAAAGGAGATATGAAGGCATATGACCTGTACCTGCGCCCTGCTTTGATGGTGCGGGCCATACTCGAGCTTCAGAACGCGGGCGTCGAGCCGGATCTTTGGAAGGTCGAAGGGCTCGATCGCCGCGAGGATTGCGAGAAGATCGTGGCCGCCGCGCACCGCGACGGTCGTGAACATGTAGGCTGCATTGTCCTGGGTCGCGGTGAGGACGACCAAAAGGTGCACGAATGGCTATCGACCGCAGCGGGAGTTCCAGGGTTCATCGGTTTTGCCGTGGGCCGGACGGACTTCTGGCAACCACTCGTTGACTTTAGAGCCAGGAAGATCACACGCGAAGCCGCAGTCGCCGAGATTGCCGGCCGCTATCGGGAGTTTGTACGGATTTTTGAGAGCGGGCGCATCGGGATCCGCGCAGCGTGAAGGTTAAAGAGACGTGAAGCACGCAGAGATAGCGCAGAGATAATTCGTCAGATAGGACAGCTGATTGTATTGGGAGGAGTGAAGAGTAATGAAGCTTGAAGCTTTTGCCGATGCCGATTCAGTCGCTCGAGAGGCTGCCGCTATTGTTGCCGCAGAGAGCAGAGCGGCAGTCGATGCGCGGGGCCGCTTCGTCATGGCGGTGAGCGGCGGTCGCACACCGTGGCTCATGCTTAGTGCGCTCGCAAGTGAAGACGTTCCTTGGGAGGCTGTCCATCTTGTGCAGGTGGATGAGCGAGTTGCACCATCAGGTGACAAGGACAGAAATCTGACTCACTTGCGAGAAAGCCTGCTTGAACAGACTTCCTTAAACCCTGACCAGCTTCACGGGATGCCGGTGGAATCGCCCGATCTGGATTTGGCAGCTACTCAATACGCAGCGTCTCTCAAGCAGATTGCAGGTTCCCCACCGGTGCTGGATCTCGTTCACCTGGGACTTGGGCCAGACGGGCATACAGCATCCCTGGTGCCGGGAGATCCAGTCTTGAATGTGACTGATGCGGATGTCGCACTCACCGAGATCTATCAGGGAAGACGTCGAATGACGTTGACCTATCCGATTATCAACCGTGCACGCCGAGTGCTGTGGCTCGTAACGGGGAGTGACAAAACTGAAATGGTAAGTCGCCTCTACGCTGGAGACACTTCGATTCCAGCCGGGCGGGTTAACCGGGACTCTGCCCTTATCCTGGCGGATGTTGCGGCAGCGGGCAGACACTGAATATCAGCGAGGCTTCAAGCGATGGAACGAAAACCTTTTTCTTTCGGAGTCGTAGTGGCCAGCGTTGGACACGACGCCGAGTCATGAGTTGTCATGAAGGCGAGACTAATCACAGTTGAATGCAGAGCGGAGTTGGTATTCGCGCGCTAGGTACCTTGACGCAGCAAACTGATGTGAGCAAGGAATGGTTGTTCATGAAAGGCCAGGGGCGATGTGGTGCGCGATCTCTAGTTGTCTGTCTGATCTTATTTTGCGCCGGCGTTTACGCTCAAGGGCCCGCCGCAAAGAGTTCAGCGTCGACCCCTCAACCTCCTTATCTGTCGCAGCGTTACGACGAAGACTGGAGTTACTTAAGCGATCGCGCGAAAGAATCCGATGCGTTCGATAGATTGAAGTACATCCCACTTAACAAACCTGGCTGGTATTTCGCGCGTGGGCGGTCTCCTCAGATTCTGGCTACACCTTTATCCACTCACGCCTGCAACCGCGGATCGGGCTGAGAGCGGACGCCACTAGCGGCGACAAAAATCCGAAAGATAACTTGCTCCAGACGTTCAATCCGTTATTGCCAGGCACCGCCTACTCCGACACTATTGGATTGATTGGAGCACCCAACTCGATCGCCCTGTTTCCTAATCTGCGAGTGCTACCAAAAAACAGGTTCACGATGACCGTAGGTTCAGCATTCTTCTGGCGGGAGAGCACCAGAGACGGAATCTACGGCATTAACGTCATCCCTATACGCACAGGACAGGTAAGTCAGGCTCGCTACATTGGCGCGCAGCCTTCATTCAGGTTGGATTGGCCGATCCAACGTCATTGGTTGTACTCCTTGACCGTGGCCCGGTTTCAGACGGGGCGTTTCCTGAAAGAAACTCCGCCTGGAAACAACACCAACTATGTTACCTCGTGGGTGACATTCAGGTTTTGATCGCGCGAACGAACCTCTAGTCCATCTCTGAGGCTAGCAGATGATGTCGCGTTGTTGATTTACCGAGTCAGAGCCAGATGGGAACAAACACGAGAAGTCCGCCATGACGGCACTGGCAAGCAGTCTCTATAGTAGACATGATGGCGTTTGGAGGCTGGCATTCCATCACAGACTCCACTCAAGGAGGGATAACGGCCTAAAGCCTTAATTCTTAGGCGAAAGTGTTAACTGAGATGAGATTGCGTGAAAGCCCTGCAAGCGAAACTGGAAGCGATGCTACCGCTTCTTCGATGAAGATCTCTTGCGGGGCACTTTAGCTCCTTCCTTCCGGGCCTGTGACAGTCCAATCGCGATAGCCTGTTTCTTACTGGTCACCTTCTTGCCGGATCGGCCACTCTTCAAAGTACCCTCTTTCCGTTCGTGCATCGCCTTCTCGACTTTCTTCGATGCCTTCTTGCTATACCGGGCCATCTTTAAAACCTCCTTCCAGTCCTATATATGTATACCGCCCTAGAGCACGGTAAGTTTCTGCGTGAAACTGAAAATCCCCGAACCTTCCGTTGTAGACTCCACGCTAGTCTGGGTCGTTCCGGAACCAGGCAGCCTTATGCCGTTTCCCGTCTAGATTCTCCTCTGTGACAAAGCTCGATGCAGTCGAGCAAGAACGAATCACGAGCCAGCGGCTCGGCTCTTCTCCTCGGCTGAATCACGATTAATTAGTTTTGAAAACCGACTGTTGTCACCAGCCTTGGTTTCATCCTGGTAGAGAAATGCTAGTTTGTTCTCTTCAAAACCCTGAAAGAATTCCTCCCAGCTGATGGTTTCGAGCGTTTGCGTTCCTGAGTATCCCGGATAATCGATCACTAACACGCCCGCGGTACCTTTTTCATCAGTACCCTTAACTCTAGCGGGATGTCCGCCACGGGATTCCACCCATTGCTTGATCTGCGTATGGTCTGTTGTAGTTTTCGCTTCTGACATATCAACCTCCTCGAGTCAATCAGAAAAATGCTTGTCGCAACTTGCAACCTAACGCCGACCTCTTCGTGCGTCAGGTCCTGGTTCCAAGTCAGTAAGATTCGATTCGTCTTTCGCCTGATGCCGCGGCGAAGCCTGCTGCTTGCGAGGATTGCCCTGGGCTTCTCTCATAGCCTTATTTTCCTTGTCCTTGCGCTTGTGATCTTTCTTTCGTCGATCTTTGTCCGACATCTTCAACTTCCCCCCTTGGCCGACTCGACCTTGAGCATTGCTTCAGCAGTCGACACAGCCTTTCCCTGTTCGTACGGTGCGGCGTTCTCAGCCGAAACACGATAACGAAGCAACGCGCCTACTCCACCAACATTTTTAAGAACACTGTCGTTCTCAATAAAAGTCACACGCGCCGACGACAGTTCAGTTGCGCGTTTGAGTAGCTCGTCTGCGACGACTCGTTGGTCAAGTGTTTCAAATTCCTCTCGGGTTCTGCCGTAAGCCGCTAGAACTTTCTCCACTTCCGATTTATCGAATTGGAGAGTATTTGGGGAAGCCGAAATGAGCAATTCCTCTACCTGGCCGTTTGATAGCGCCGCAAGTGTTTGCGCCACGCCTGCAACTGCGAGTCCATCCGCTCGATACTCATCGAGTAGATGACCAACCTTTTCCAGATCGTTCAGCGAGTTGTACCGGCGATAAGCGAGCAGTGACTCGTCGAGTAGCTCACGCTCGGAGGTATCGATTCCGAGTCTCAGTACGTCGATAACCCTTTCGGAAAGCTCTTTAGACATTTGTTCGCGCAGAAGTGGAATTATGGTCTCCTCATCGCCCGCCAGCATCACATGCTCAATCCTTTCATCGCGCACGAGGCGTTCAAGTGTGTCAACTACTTCTTTTGCGTGATGCAAATGGTAATTCTTAACATGACGCTGAAAACGCATCTGCGACCAACCGCCAACCTGCGTTCGCTTCGTCTTCACATTCTGCAACTCGCTGCTCTTGATGGCTCGCCCCAGTGCGAAGACGAAGATTCTCGCCATATTTGTATCAGCTAGCACAACAGCATAGCGCTGATATTGATCCAGTAGTCGCGCCAGGGGATAAAGCTGTGGATGGTGATAGATAAAGATTCGGTTAGCCTCGATTGGAACTTCCAGCTGAACGGTCTCGAAGAAGTTGTTCGCGCCCCAGCAGGCAAAAATCGCGATGCCCTGAGTGGCACTGCGAATGTCCTGTTCAAGGTATCTATTAATCCGCTCGATGTCCGCATCGAGGCTCTCCCTATCAGGAGTCCGGGGCTCGTAAGTTTTGGCGCGTTCGGGAAATTGCTTGCGTACAAAAGCAAGAAAGTTACGGCGCCCGTGCTCATCCGCCTGAGCATTTAGATAGAGACTCACGACGGGCAGGTCGCCTTGTGGTTCAAAAGCGGTTAACTTCTCGACGAGATGTTCTAGCGACATAGCTTTAACCTTTTGCAAGATAGAAATACCGCTTCACATGGCGACCGAAGGGTGATTGAGCATATTTTGAGCGATCTCATCTCCTCGATCAGCACGCTTGCGCTTTCCATCAATCCTCAAGCCGTGGTCCGATCTAGTCAGCCGACTGAATGAGGTATTGGTTATCCCGCGTGTTAGGAGCAGGAGACCTGCCGCTCCGAGAGTAGTCCCTAATGCGTCTCGCCGTACGCCGCCATAGACCGCAAGCGATGCACCAGCCGCACTGGCAACAAAACGGGCTGACGGCGACCAATGCTCCTGGAGAAATTCGGACTGATTGCCCAGCCGCTCCTGCCCTCCCTGAAGCAACGGGTGATCGTGTCCTTCCTCGTGAACCTCAAGGTTGTTAGCAACGCTGTTGATTCCCCGAATCTGTCTCACACAAGTCAAGAGATTATCGACTTCTGCCTCAAGTATGGGACCACTGAGGGTGACATTGTTATTTTCCGAAGCCACTTCAATCGCCCTTGGATGAGAGACTATTCTGCCGAGTTTAGAGCGCACGCGATCGACGAGTACCGCATCGTCAGTTTCAGCGGAACTAAATCTTGATTGAATGCTTGCTGCAATACCCTGAGCACGGTTCCTAAAGTCACGTGCGGTAATCTCGATCCCTTTGCCAGTCTTCTTCGTTGCGGCCGCGAGCTTATCGCGCAACAGCGCGCGTCTTCGCTTTCCTCGGTCGGGATCGAGCACATACATCGCGACAGTTCCCATTCCCAGTCCCGCGCCAAACGCTAGTCCTTTGTTCATGGCTTTACTCGCTTCCATTCTTATCAACTTACAAGAACCCCATTGTTTTTCATTTAAACAAGGTGTAGGGGAACTCTATCGCAAACGAAATGCCAAACTGAGCAGCATTTTGATGCGATTTTTTAATATGGACCAAGCAATGCAAATGCAAGCGTTGGAGAGATGGTAAGCCGGTATGCATCTTGCCTATTCACAACGATGAGACGGGCCTTTGATTAGACAAATGAAAATCAGGGAATAGTTGACGCATGCTGCGCGATCTTCGGATGGCTTGCTCATCAACTAAGCCTGCATCCTCGTGTGTGTTACTGGTACGAAAAGAGACAGCGATGTTCCGATTTCATGCGAGTACAACCGAGCGTGAAAAGTAAGAACAGCTTTGAACGGAGAGAATCAGATGCGAAATCCGAGTTCCACAGCCACAGCACGGAGTCGGACAGAACCAATTCCTTCCGGAAAAATCTTACTCGAAGGTGAACTGCTAGTTCCGGGTGGTGCTACTGGAGTAGTTTTGTTCGCCCACGGTTCGGGAAGCAGCCGCCACAGCCCGCGAAATCAGTTCGTGGCGCGAACTATTCGTGAGGCGGGAGTTGGTACGCTGCTCTTCGATTTACTCACACAGGAGGAAGAAACTGTTGACATAAGGACACGTCACTTGCGTTTCGATATTGGATTGCTCGCCGAGCGTCTCGTGGACGCGACCAAATGGATCAAGCAAGGCTCTGACACGTCGCATTTAAGAGTTGGATACTTCGGCTCAAGTACCGGCGGCGGTGCGGCGTTGGTTGCTGCTGCCGCCATGGGTGAAGAGATCGGTGCGGTCGTCTCGCGTGGCGGACGCCCTGATCTTGCTGGCGACGCACTGCCCAAAGTTAAGTCGCCAACCCTACTCATAGTAGGAGGCCTGGACTCTGCGGTGATCCGAATGAACGAGGAAGCCTACCGACAACTACACTGTGAAAAAGAACTAAACACTATTCCTGGGGCGACACACCTTTTTGAAGAACCGGGAACGCTCGAAGAGGTTGCGCGTCTGGCAGCTGGCTGGTTTCAGCGGAAGTTGCGCTCAATGCGGAAGCTGAAAATGACATGAAAGAAAGATGAGCACGACTGAATGTCAACACTGCGCTGTAAAACCCGTCACGATTAGATAAAGGAGATTAAGATGGCACAAAAGGAAAAAGGCTCTAAACAACGCGGAAAAAAAAGCGAACAGGGAAATCGACAAGGTCAACGCAAATCGCAGGGCGGACGAAGTACTACGACTAATAAATCCGAAACCAACGTTGTGCGACGAGAACTGTCCGCAAACCTTCGGACGGTTAGCCCCTTTGCACTAATGCGCAGGTTTAGCGAGGAGATGGACCGGCTGTTTGGAAATTTTGGCTTTGGAGCCAGCGTAGCTTCTGGATTCGGTCGCGAATTCGGCCGACCCGCGGATCTGGAAAGTTCGATGTGGTTGCCGCAAGTCGAAGCTTTTGAGCGAGAGGGCAAGCTCATAGTACGGGCCGATCTGCCGGGTCTTACTAAAGACGACATCAACGTGGAAGTCACGGATGATGCGATTAAGATCCGCGGAGAGCGTCGACAGGAAAGGGAAGAAGACGAAGAGGGCTATTACCGTTCTGAGAGAAGCTACGGCAGCTTTTATCGAGAGATTCCATTGCCCAGTGGAGTAAACCGCGAGGAAGCTAAGGCGTCCTTTCGCAACGGCGTGCTTGAAATAACCATGCCAGCACCTGCCCGACAACCTGGCAGCTGGCGTGTCGAAATCGGCGAAGGATCCGAAGCGGAACAACAATCGAAGGCCATCAGCAAGGCGGCGGGTAAATAAACCGATTCCCGGTAAAGGAGGAAATGATGATCTTCAAAAACCGCGCTGATGCAGGAAGAAAGTTGGCAGCGCGGCTAACACGTTATGCGGATCGCGGAGACGTGTTGGTACTAGCGCTACCACGAGGTGGAGTACCTGTTGCCTACGAGGTGGCAAAAAAGTTAAGGGCGCCGCTCGATGTTTTTCTCGTGAGGAAACTTGGCGTTCCCGGTTATGAGGAACTAGCAATGGGAGCAATTGCCTCAGGCGGCGTGCGAGTTATCAATCAGGAAATAGTTGATTACCTGAGGATCCCGAATCGAGTAATTGATGCCGTCGCGGAGCGTGAACAGCTTGAATTGGAAAGGCGAGCACGCGCTTATCGAGACGATCGTCCGCAACTTGACGTCAAGGACCGCATCGTGATCCTGATTGATGATGGCCTGGCTACCGGTTCAACAATGCGTGCGGCAGCCGCATCCTTGCGTCTACAAAACCCTCGACGGATTGTGGTAGCAGTGCCCGTTTCTTCACCCGAAACATGTGACGAGTTTCGCACCGAGGTCGATGAGATCATCTGCGCTGTCACGCCCCGAAATTTCCAGGGCGTGGGCCTGTGGTATGAAGACTTTTCGCAGACTTCGGATGAGGAGGTGCGTGAGCTGCTAAAGCGAGCGAGGGAACAGGAACGTCATGTCGCTTCGAGTGCGTCTTAGTGCAAACGTGTTTAGGTAAAGGAATACGACTATGCGGCAGATATCAGCTGTGGCGCATCTCATACGAGAGAATTTGCACCCTCTCACCGGTGCAGCCTCCGATTACGACCCACTAATCCATCAGATCGGGGACGCTCGCTTTGTCTTGATCGGCGAGGCGTCGCATGGTACCCATGAGTTCTATCGCGAGCGCGCGCAAATCACTAAACGGCTTATTCAGGAAAAGGGCTTTTCAGCAGTAGCAGTCGAGGCCGACTGGCCGGATGCCTACCTCATTAATCGGTTTGTACGCAACGCCTCTTCAGATGCCGAAGCTATCGATTCATTAGCCGGTTTCAAACGCTTTCCGACATGGATGTGGCGCAACGCGGATGTGCTCGACTTCATTGGTTGGTTGAGAGCGCATAATGACGCCCTGCCGAACACAACAAATAAAGTCAGTTTCTACGGTCTCGATCTCTACAGTTTGCACGCGTCAATTGAAGCTGTGCTTGGCTATCTCGCTAAGGTAGATCCGGACGCAGCCAAACGTGCCCGTTACCGTTACTCCTGCTTCGATCACTTCGGAGAGAACATTCAAGCCTACGGCTACGCAGCAAGTTTTGATCTTACCGAGTCATGCGAGAATGAAGTGGTAAGTCAATTGGTCGAACTACGAAGACGCGCTACCGATTATGCCAGTCGTGATGGACGTGTGGCGACGGACGATTTCTTTTTCGCAGAGCAGAATGCCCGGCTCGTTAAGAATGCAGAAGAATACTACCGCTCGATGTTTCATGGGTCCGTGCCTTCCTGGAATCTTCGTGACCGGCACATGGCCGAGACGCTCGAATCGCTCGTTGTTCATTTGGAAAACCAGGGTCAAGCAGCCAAAGTCGTGGTATGGGAGCACAACTCACATCTTGGTGACGCGCGCGCGACCGAGATGGGCCAACGAGGTGAACTTAACGTCGGCCAATTGGTGCGCGAGCGACACGGAACGAGTGCCGTGCTTATTGGCTTAACAACTTATACGGGCACAGTCACGGCGGCTTCGGATTGGGATGCGCCTGCGGAGCGCAAACGTGTGCGCCCCGCACTAAGAGATAGCTACGAAGCACTATTTCATGAGGTGAGCATTCCTCGCTTCCAAATCTCATTGCGCCAAAGCAATCCCCTCGTCTCGGCATTAAACGAACCGCGACTTGAGCGAGCCATCGGGGTCATTTATCGCCCTGAAACTGAGCGCCAGAGTCATTATTTTTATGCCCGACTGGCCGATCAGTTTGATGCCCTTTTGCATTTCGATCAGACGCGAGCTGTTGAACCGCTGGAGCGCACTCCCGATTGGAATGTAGAAGAAGTCGGGGAGCCCGCGGAGACATATCCTTCTGGTCTATAAAGGAGGAAACGAAAATGCCCACACAAGAAATTCCGCACAAGGAATGGACGACATTTCTGGATACATTCAGCCAGCAGCATGAAGGTTGGTTGTCAACCCTCGAAATTTTTGGCACTGATATCGGAGCACAACAGGAGGCTCGGAATCTGCCACTGGAGGGCATCACCACATCAAAAACTGGTGAGCCTGAGGAAATAGTGATCAGCCTTGGAAAGAGCGCGGAAGATCATGTGACCCACACAGTCACCAACCCGAGTCGCATCTGGCTGGAACAAACATCACAGGGAGCAAATGCGGCATTGGAGATCGAGTCGGCGGATGACGTAAAGACGCTGTTGCGTTTTCGCTCCGCGCTACCGGCCGACATGGTTGATGGAGTCGTCCTGGATAAAACTGGCTAGATTCCTTCGACTATAGACAATTTAGTACCGCTCGTAACCGGCCAAATTGAGAGCCGTATGAACATGAAGATACTTCTGGCTATTGACAATTCTGAGTACTCGGCCGAGGCGGTTAAAGAAATTGCGGTTCGACCATGGCCGCCAAACGCGATCGTACGTGTTCTCTCTGTCGTCGAGTCCGTCACACCACCGGCTACAGAGTTATGGTATGACGACAGTGGCAGTCTTGAGCGCGTGCACCAGGAAATGGTTAAACGCGCCACGGAACTGACCGTGAGTACGGCAAATAAACTGGAAGGTAAGGGGTTCACTGTTGAAACAAAAGTCCGCGATGGTGATCCCCGCTCGGAAATAGTAGATGAAGCTGGGGACTGGTCCGCTGACTTGATTGTCCTGGGCTCGCATGGGTACACAGGCATCAAGCGCTTTCTACTCGGCAGCGTTGCGTTGTCGGTTGTAAGTCATGCTCCCTGTTCGGTCGAGGTCGTACGGCGAAAGGAGAAGGACCAGTGATCCTCAGAGTCGAAGAAGTGCTATAGGAAGGTAAATATGACTACCCGCGCACAGATGAGTGAATCAGCGGAAAATGAGGGCGGTCACACAACATTAATGCGTGCTGCTCTCGAAGGACAAACCGAGATGGTGAAAAGATTACTTTCGATCGGAGCCAACGTGAATGAGAGAGACGAAGAAGGCCGGACAGCGCTGATGTTTGCGGTAACCAATATGCACGGCGACTCCGCGAAGGAATTGCTCGAGCATGGAGCAGATGTGAATGTAAAATCCAATGATGGTTTCACAGCATTGATGCTCGCGGTATCAGCTGGTGACACTGAGATCGTCCGAGATTTGCTGAGCAAAGGCGCTGATGTATCAGCGGAATTTACTCAGACCGAAAAGACAGCCTTGATGATTGCGAAAGAGAAGGGCTTTACCGATCTTATCCATTTACTCGAAGGAGCCGGAGCTAAGCAATGAGCTTCTAAAACTCGCCCGCCAGAGTGTGAATATCTGAAATAAGAAGAGTGCTCGACGAAATTGGTCTCGCGAATCGAACACAGGCTAAGATGACGTCGCTTCGGGTTACTCATCAGCGAGCATCTATGACTGAATCCTGGGAAAAAATGATTCAGCGGGCCACAGAACTCGCGGTTAAGTCGGAAGCCACTCAGGAGTTACTCACGTTTTACCATGCGCTTCTGCAGTCTCAAAAGGAAGTTTACGACTTTCTTCGCAGTCGTCGAGAGTGGCTGCCAACGGGTTCGCTTGTTCAGGATCTATCCGTGTTCAGAGATCGCCTGCACGGTATCTTCCGCACAGTTGAGTTAAATGGTCCATCATCTCTCGCCAGTGAAGCGAGAGATGTTCTATCCAGCGATAGCGAAATAATTGATGAGATCCTTATGACTTACTGGCATTCACCTTCTGATGCCCAATTCTTTGCTAAAGCTTCATTACAACCGTATGCGCGTTGGCTTGCCGAATCAGGAGGGCGACCGATTGATAAAATATTTGACAGAGAAGAGGGTCGCTGTCCGTTCTGCGGCGGCATGCCGCAGGTAAGTTTTCTTCAGATCGCAGAAGAGTCTTCCGATAGTGGTGACAGGTCGAGACCCGCGCCAGGATTATGAACATGCCCGAAATCGTCAGGCTGAGCAAAGGCATGATTAATTGAATTAATTTGAACAGGGATTGATAGTGAGGCATCTTTGTGTCAGTATTGAAGTCCCCTTAAACCCGAAAGAACCCTTAGTAGTATTCCCCTTCATCAGACCCCTTAGAAAAGAACAGACTTACGATAGCGGAATCTCGTATTGGTCCGAGTGAACACTGAGGCGCGATCCAAACGTCCTGGTGTTGCTGAAGTAAGAATTGGATCTGGAGGTGAAGTATGCAAGTAAGAGAAATCATGACAGCTGATCCGGCTTGTTGCACGTCAGCAACAGCGCTGCAAGAGGTTGCTCAGATGATGATCGATAACGACTGCGGAGAGATACCCGTGGTCGAGAATACCGACAACAATATGCCTATCGGTGTTATTACAGATCGTGACATAGTCTGCCGCACAGTTGCCCGGGGGCTTAATCCTCTAGACTTGACCGCTGGCGAATGTATGACGAGACCCTTCGTGACAGTGACTCCTGAGATGTCTGTGGAGGAGTGCTGCCGCATTTTGGAAGACAACAAGATCCGGCGCGTACCGGTAGTGGATGCGGCAGGCTGTTGCTGCGGCATCGTGGCACTCGCTGATATTGCAATGCACGCCAAGAAGAATGCGACGGCAGAAGTAGTTAAAGAAGTATCGGAGCCCTCAGCGTCCGCTTCGTCAGCAGGTCGATCCGCATGAAGACAGTTGCTGGAATTTTTCTTATACGAGCTACTGCTCAACGCGCAATCGACCGCCTGCGAACCCTCGGTATCGAGGAAGAGCGAATGGTCCTATTGTCGCCCGCTACCCCGGACGAACATGTGGAGCAAACTGTGCCAGTGATTGATCATGGGGAGGCCGGAACCGCAGAAAAGATCGGCTCATCAGTCGGCAGAGGAGCAGGGATCCTCGGAGGAATAATGCTCGGCGGAGCAGTGGGAAGTATCTTCGTTCCAGGTGTTGGAGCAGTGGTTGCTGCCGGAGTACTCGCGGCTGCGTTGTTGGGTACCATGGGGGCAGCGTTCGGCGCCGCCGCCGGTATTGCGGTCGATGAGAAGGCGGCGGCCTCTCTGCGCCATGACGAGTTACATCTATACGAAGCAGCGCTCAGGCAAGGGCGCAGCGTCTTGATCGCCGTGGCGACAGATGAGAAGGAGGCGCAGTCTGTGCAGCAAACTTTGATGGATAACGGCGCCGAAACTCTGGACGAGGCAAGGGAAAATTGGTGGAGCGAGTTGCGCAAGGCTGAAGAAGCGGCATACAGAGAAGAGGGAAGAGATTTCGCGCTTGATGAAAAACTATATCGACGCGGCTTTGAAGCTGCATTACATCCACGTGCTCGTGGCCAAACATTCGTGCAAAGTGTTTCATTTCTGCGTGAATACTTTAGCGAGGACCATCAGACAGACGCGTTCCGGCGTGGTTACGAACGCGGGCAGATGTATCAGCAAAAGTCACTAGAAAAATTCCCTCCGGCTGCTTAATCGATGAACTGGTTATTCAGGCGAAAGCTAGTTGATTTGTGTGCGCGCCGGTGGTCTATGACGTACACTGTGGATCATTACTACCGAATTCAACCTGGAAGGCAACGAGTGTGGCGGAGAGCGTCAGCTACCGATCCATTATCGTGGCGAGCCAATACGCGTCATGGCTCTTGGGTCAACTCCTGCGGATTCGTTACTCGATCACCGCTCATCTTCCCGCCGGTCTCTTTGCGCGCAACTCCGAGCACTGCTTAATCCTCGCAGCTAACCACCAAACATTCCTCGATCCATGGCTGCTCATGATAGCGCTTAAGTATCGACGCTTTCGCGCATTGGTACCGGTTCGTCCTCTGGGAGCGCAGGACTTTCGCGGTCCTCTGCAGTGGTTTAGACCGCTGATCAAAGTCATCTACCAGCTGGAAGGTGTTTTTGAACTTCCACCGGAAGAGAACGAGGATAGGTCACTTCCCGAGAAGCTCAGAGGCCTGCTCGTGGCACTGGGAAATGGCGATGTGGTAACGATCTTCCCCGAAGGCCAGATCTGGAAGCAACGAGAACCCCCTATCGGGAAATTCGCACCAGGGGTCATCTACCTCCATAGGAAATCACGCGCACAGATTGTGCCGATCGCAGTCTGGATGAGCGCCGGCAAGTGGCCGCGCCGTCGCTATGTTGCTCACTTCGGTCGACCTGTTATCGTTCCCTTGGATCTGGACCAGGATGCCGCTGCAGAATGGCTTCGTGAGCAAGTGCTGGCGCTGTACGAACAGGCAAAACAGACAGAGGAGCGATGAACGAAAGCCCCAACTATTATCCGGATGTTGAAACGTGTGTCGATGAGACGGTCCGAAAGGTTGGCAAGCGCATCGTGCTCGGCACTCCGCTTGGACTCGGCAAGGCGAACCACTTAGTCAATGAGTTCTTTCGTCGCGCGCGTGAGGATGCACACATTGACCTGCACATCTTTACCGCGCTCTCCCTCGCGCGACCCTCCTGGCACAATGAGCTCGAACGGCGCTTCCTGGAGCCACTTGTCGAGCGGCTCTTCGAAGGATATCCCGAACTGGCGTACGTGACACCGCTTAAGCGCGGGGATTTGCCGAATAACATCAGGGTCACCGAGTTTTATTTTCAGCCTGGCAGCTTCCTCGACAGCCCTCTTGCGCAACAGACCTATATGAGCAGCAACTACACGCATGTAGTTCGCGACCTGCTGAACTCTGGAATCAACGTACTGGCCCAACTGGTCGGCAAAATGGAGAAGGATGGCGCGACCCATTACAGTCTCAGCTGCAATCCAGATCTAACGCTGGACCTTGTACCTCGGCTGCGAGAGTCAGAACGGCAAGGGGCAAGGGTCGCAGTTCTGGCTCAGGTGAACAGCAATCTGCCATTTATGTACGGGGACGCCTCCGTCACTCCCTCTTACTTCGACGCCATCGTCGATGAGCCAAAATACAATTTTCCGCTCTTTGGTACGCCCAACCGTCCAGTTAGCACAGCCGAATATTTGATCGCCCTGCACGTTAGTGCTCTTGTCCGAGATGGCGGCACGCTTCAGATCGGAATTGGCGCACTTGAGGATGCGGTTACTTATCTGTTGAAGATTAGACACCAGCAGAACGATCTGTATCACGAGGTCCTCACCACGACCCGCGTGCCGGAACGGTTCGGCAAGATCATCGAGCAACTGGGCGGCGTGGCTCCATTTGAGAAGGGGCTTTATGCGTCATCAGAAATGCTGGTCGATGGTTTTCTTGAGCTCTACCGCAGCGGAATTCTCCGACGGAAGGTATATCAGCATTCTGGTTTACAGCGATTACTAAATAAAGGAAGGATTAGCGAAGAGGTGACAGCTGCGACGCTCGAGATTTTAGTCGAGACAGGCGTCATTTCTGAGAAACTGACAGAGCAGGATTTCGCCTTTCTCCAGCAATTCGGAGTTTTTCGACCCGAGCTTGAATATGACGAGGGCACGATTCATTTAAATCATGGCACAACCATCTCTGCCAATGTCGCGGATGAGAGTGTGAGGAATGAGATTGCACGTTGCTGCCTGGGTACTCGACTGAAGCGAGGACATTTTGCTCATGCGTGTTTCTTTTTGGGACCACGAAATTTCTACGAGACTCTCCGCAAGCTCGACCCTTCGGAGCGCGAGCAGATCTGCATGACGGGAATCTCCTATGTAAACGAACTCTTCGGGCAGGAAGAACTGAAACGGCTGCAACGCAAAGCGGCGAGGTTTGTGAACACCGGCTTGATCGTCACACTTGCTGGTGCGCTTGCATCGGATGGTCTGGAGGACGGACGGGTGCTTAGTGGCGTAGGAGGACAGTACAATTTTGTGGCAATGGCCCACGAGCTGGAGGACGGTCGATCCATCATGATGATCCGGAGCACTTCAGATGAAGATGGCAAGCTACGGTCCAACATCCGTTGGAGCTACGGTCACGCCACCATCCCGCGTCACCTTCGGGATATTGTAGTAACGGAGTACGGGATTGCCGATTTGCGAGGACGCTGCGACGAGGAAGTGATCGCCGCACTGGTCGAGATCGCCGATTCTCGCTTTCAGGAGGAACTTCTTAAGAAAGCTAAGCGTGCCGGCAAGCTCAGCAAGCGATATCGTCTGCCGGACTATGCTCGCAATAACCGACCCGAACGACTTAAGAATACATTGGCGCGATATCGGGAGCGGGGATTGTTCCCGGAGTTCCCCTTTGGCACGGATCTAAACGAAACGGAAGTAACATTACAAAAAGCACTGCATTCCCTGGAGCAGACGATTAAGGGGCATAAGTTACACATACCCAAACTGGCTGAGCTTCGCAACATCGCAGTTATCTCTCATGACGCGCGCCCATACCTTGAACGAATGGCGCTGGATCGTCCGCGGAGCTTTAGGGAAAAATTGCTGCAGAGAGCACTGGTTTATGCCCTTGCCGCGGAGGGCGCGATTTAACGCAGAAGCGAAAAAAGAGCGAACCTGGTCCGTTACGTGAACACTTATTTGCGTCGGTCTGCAAATCATTGTAAGGATAGTATCCAGAGAAAGTTGGTTAATGGAGTCAAGCCTCGATGGAGAGACGATAGTGGCTATCGCGTGTCCCACTGAGTGATGTTTATGAACCCACCCAAGATCGTAAAGCTGAACGGAATCAAGTTTAAGCTCGTTGCACTTGTCCTGGTCGCTTTGTCTGCGTACACAGTCTCCGGTCAAAACACACCAGCCCCGACGGATCAGCAAAGTCCTCTCAATATGCTGGTTTTAGGAGATTCCATAATGTGGGGACAAGGATTAAAGACGGAGCACAAGTCCTGGCATCATGTAAAGGTCTGGTTGGAAAAGACGACCTGCCGCGCAGTAATCGAAAGAGTGGAAGCCCATTCGGGCGCTCTTATAGAACGAAGCTCAAGCACAGAGAGGTTGACTGCGCCTAACGCAGAAGTTGATCTTGCTCTGCCAACACTAAATGAAGAATTAGATAGTGCTCTTCGATTCTATTCGGATGGTTCGAAAATCGATGTTGTGCTAATCAGTCGCTGCGCGAATGACGTGGGAACTCAGAATCTTCTGAATGCTAATGCTACTGAAGAAATTGATGACATGACGGAGGCGAAATGTGGAGCACCAATGGAGAGGCTGTTGAACAGGGTCACCAGATCATTTCCCGCTGCTCGTGTGATCGTAACGGGATACTATCCATTCTTTTCCGAAAAGACTCGAAATGATTTTACCGTGAAGGGAATGGTGCGACGGTTTTTCAAAATAATCGCGGGCACTCCTAAATTGAGTAGCAAAGAAGTTCTCGCACGACTGACGGCAAATTCGAATGAATGGTATCACGCTTCGAACAGGGCGCTTAAAGAAGCCCGTGCGAAAGGCTAACGGCGGAGTGGACGACGAACGTAGGCGAGTGATGTTTGCCAAGATTGAGTTTTCGCCTGAGCATTCGTTTTCTGCGCCGGAAACACGTTTATGGGAACTAAATCGTTCGCCATTCAGACTGCTGTTGGTTTTATTATCATTCGGAAAGGTGCTGCTGCCGAGTAACGACGAAATGCGTAAACAAAGAAGTGCGAGCTGCAAAGAAGTGTTCAACCAACAGCCGAGCGAGACTGTTGAACAAAAGAAAGAGCGGGAAAAGCGTCGGCTATTATGTCGATATGCTGCGCTAGGCCACCCGAACCAAAAAGGCGCCGTACTTTACGCAGATGCAATCATGAATCTGTTAAAAGGAACCGTTGGAGTTACTG
>JBKOYD010000090.1:0-45073 GCA_046725195.1 Acidobacteriota bacterium
ACAGGCCACCCGTCGTTACCCAAGAGGCCGGCCTGGGAAATAGATTCACCGTGTCCAAGAATCTGTTCAGAAATACGCGGCCCCAATTGTCGGAGAGAGGATGTTGTGCGAGGACGGGTGGCCACGGAGTGCCACCCCTACAATGTAGGCCCAATCCAGGCAAGAGACTAAGCAAAAAAAGCCGCGACCGTTAGTGATCGCGGCATTTCATTACTCTCGTAATACAACCTACTTACCAGGGCCAGCGGCCATTGCCCCAGCGGCCATTGTTACCTCGTCGATCGTAACCTGCGTAACGTTGGTAGCCTTCGCGGTAACCCTGCACAAATGCATCGCGGAAGATTTGCTTATACTGACCCCTGTTTCCGTACTGTGAGTTATAGCCTTGGTCGGCATTTTTGAAATACCGCGAACGTTGCGGATTGTAACTCTGACCGCGCTGCGCATCTGCAGCACCGACGTTCATTCCGTAGCTATAGCCTTGCTGACGGGCGGTCTGGTAGCTATATCGATCATAGCGATCATACCGGTCATACCGGTCATCTCTTCGATAGCGATCATCTCTTCGATACCGGTCATTGCCATATGGATACTGGGCCTGTGCTGTGCTACTCCCGACCATTGCAATTCCACAAAGTAGGAAAAATGCGATTAAGTACCCACCAAGCCTGCTCGAATATTTTGGTCTCATTTCTTTACCTCCCCTGATGTATCCTCCGTCACCACGTAGATTGGCAACTGCCGTGCCTTACAGGGAATTGTGTAGATTTGCGCGCAAACTGCCCGGAAATTGCGAAAAGCCGACACGATTTCGTGCGCCCATTAGCCGACTTGGTGAGACGCTGCTGATAACGCGAACTTGCGTTAATAAACAGGACGCACTGAACGTATTCTCACAAAGCACCTTTTTCGATAACTGTATGGTCCAAGTTCACACACGAGTTTGTCGATTGACGCTGGTATCAAGATAAGCTTCAGTTTGTCGTGTGTTGCAGGTGAGGCCCGAGGCGCAAGTAATTACCGGAATCGGAAAAAGTCTTTTCGTAACGCAGCGGCAAGCCAAAACATATCGAACAACGACTATGCCGGGCGGCGGAGGTACGAACGGAGCTCCGGTCGCGTTGCTTTGCGCATCAACGCACTTTTCGCTTTCCACTCCATCGACCGGCTTAGCTCAACAAGAAAATGCGTATCGCCGGATTCGAGTGAAGCGACAGGCGCGCCATCCTGATAGAGAACCCTGTTTCCCGTGTGTGCGGAAATTCGATTTCCAGGTGTAATGATGCCGACAAGGTTCAAGGGATCGGCAGCGCTCACCGAAATCAAACTCTCTTGTGAACCCTCGCGTCGAATCGCGCGGAGCATCCCAACCGCTTCCGGCAAGGCGAACTGTTCACCTGAGATGCCTGCGACGAAACGGCCACCACGAATTTCACCCCGCGCCTCCAGTCTGTGATAAACGCGCAAGAGTACTCGCCAGGGCAAAGACATTCCTTCTCGCTCTAACAGACGCTTGAAGACGACGCCATAACGCCTCAGTAGCACGCGCGCGATCTCCTCAGTCATTTCGGGATCGATCGGTTTTTGTCTTGCAGTTGAACGTGAACCCGATGAATTCGGCGAAGTTTCCACATTCGCGCTGTTGCGTTGGAGTATGGACCAACGTCCCGCGCTGGCCATATCGTAGACCGGCTGTCGGTGCTTTCTCCGTGCTGCTGCCTGCGTCTTCCGGCTTCCGGGTGTTAGCAGTGCTCTTAATCCGGTGAAACTATCTGAAACAACTACGCCATTCGCTACCAACTCGGCTAGCGATTCCTCGACCTGACTGCGCAGCAACTTGGTGTTGTCGACAATATCTGTAAAGAAGGACGCCCCGCGCGTCGTCAGGTAGTCGTAAACCACCTGCGTCGTTGTCGAAAACTCAGACCGTGTAATACCTTGCGATGACGACTGGGGAAAGACCGTACCCCACAATGCAAAATTCTTCCGCCGCAAGAGCGCTATCGGAGTGTTTCTTACTGGTCCGGAACCACGCGGTTTTTCCAAGCCATTCTCAGTCGTTGTAGAGCGTATTGCTGGCGTGAGCCGGGCCCAAACAACTTCTCCGGATAAACAAAGCGCGTCGAGCCACGCGGGGTCGTAATCTGCTACACGACTCGGAAGCAGCTCCCCTTCCCATGCGGCAGCAGGTGCCTCAAAACCTTCCAGCTGCTCAATGATGGCTCGCACGCTCTCGGAGCCCTCCATCTGATGATCGGGTGTCACCCTCTGCCATGCGAGAAGGAAGCGCACAAGATCAGTTGTGGCGACGGGCTCGATCTCCTGCCGTAATCGATTGAGTGTGTAACTGTGTATTCTCGCGAGTAGTCGTCTAGCACTCCATTCAGTTTGGCTTGCACCAGGCGTGAACCGGCCGCGAATAACGAAGCCTTCTGCCTCGAGTTTCAATAGCGCAGTTTCAATCTCGAGCTTCTTCAAACCTGACGCGGCAGTAAGTTCGTCAACAGTAACCGGGCCCAGTCCTTCCAGCCGTCCACGCACAATCTCGACCAAAGCTTCTTCAAAGGTCCAACTAATCCTGGCCACGCTTTCAGGCACAGCAATGGGCGGAACAAGTTCGAAATTAGGAAAGACAACATTGATTTGCGCCAATCGCTCTGCTGCAACCCACAACCTCTTCACTGGGACCGCAGGCGTCTCGCCTGCCGCGAGCGACGGAGTCGCGAGTGGCGCGGATGAGTTCATTCCCGGTGCCAATGAACTAAATCCGTCGGTTGGCGCTTCTTCCGCGACACCGTCGAGGCTGTGCCTCGCCGCGGCAGGCGAGACGCCTGCGGTCCCAGAAACGAGTAGCGCTGCCCGACGGTCGTTCTTCAACTCGTCAAAAAACTCATGCCAGGCTAATCCCTCCTGCTCCGTTACAAAACCCAGTTCAACCAACGCATCGTGAAGTTCGTCTGCGTTTCTCGGGTCTGGCCAAACTTCATCGCGCACGCGATCGATGGCCGCCTGGTCCAGTTTACCCATGTCGCTGGCCGTTTCAGGATCTAACCAGCGCCTTTGAAACACTGCTCGAGTACGACGCTCCTCAAGCGGCGCATCGTCGAGATACGCATAGGGCCGCGCATTTAGTATTTCCTGGGATAACGGCGACGCCTCAATCACGTCACGAGCGAAAAGGTTCTTCTCACCGCGTTCAATTGTGGTCAACAGCCGCTCCAGCCCGTCAATATCCATCGCCTCTTCCAAACAGTCGCGTACTGTCTGGTCCACAAGGGGATGTGTCGGAATCTCTCTTTCACCAGCAGTGAGGTTCTCCGCACAGGCGACCTGATCTGGAAAGATCGCACTCAAGAGATCTTCGGCATCCATCCGTTGCAACTGAGCGGGAATCTTCTTGCCGCCACGACGGCGCAAGACGGCGAGGGAGCGCGTCACGTTCCAGCGCCAACGAATGTTCCACATCGGCGCGTCCAAGAGGGCCTGACATAAGAGCTGCCGCACCGTCTTTGAATTCAGATAATGAAAGACGTCATCGAGAGGAAAACTATGGGTCGGGCCGAGCGACAAGACGATCGCGTCTTCAGTGGCCGCAGCTTGCAATTCAAAGTTGAATTTGCGACAGAACCGTTTGCGTAACGCCAAGCCCCACGCCCGATTCAGGCGACTCCCAAAGGGTGAATGCATCACTAACTGCATACTCCCACTGTCGTCGAAGAACCTCTCGAGAACGAGGTTGTCCTGCGAAGGCATAACGCCGAGCACTGCCTTAGCACCCGCTAGGTATTCGACAATCTGTTCGGCCGCACTGCGAGATAAACCGACGTCATCAATGAGCCAGTCAGTGGCCGGATTCAGATTCAGCATCCAGCGAGTCGTGCTTGAGTCGAGCTCGTCACTCACGCTGTCAGAGCTCAACACTATGGACGAGCCGTTGTCGCTGGCTGCCACCGAAGGCAGTTCTATACGCGCTGCAATCTCATCTCGTAAACGCGATACCGAGACGGACAACTCGTGGGTACGTGCCGGCGCTTCTCCTAACCAGAAAGGAATTGATGGCGGTTGGCCATGTGCGTCTTCCACTCGCACTTTTCCCTGTTCGACTCGCATTACACGCCAGGAAGTGTTGCCGAGTTGAAAGATGTCGCCCTGCAGACTTTCGATCGCGAAGTCTTCGTTAACGGAACCAATAACCAGACCGCTCGGCTCGAGCACGACTGCGTAATCCGCCGTATCAGGAATCGCGCCGCCAGAAGTAATGGCCGCCAAACGCGCTCCACGCCGTCCACGCAAACGCTGGTTAACGGCATCATGATGCAAATAGGTTGAGCGGCGACCGCGTTTCGTGCTGAAGCCCTCGGCCAGCATCCGAACGACTGAATCAAAACGTTCGCGTTCCAGCTTTCGATAAGGGTAGGCGCGCTGAATCATGTTGAAGAGTGCATCTTCGGTCCATTCTTCAGCCGCCACCGCTGCCACAATCTGCTGCGCGAGAATGTCAAGCGGTTGTTCAGGAATTTCCAGCCGATCAAGTTCGCCCCGGCGCACTGAATCTATAATTGCGGCACACTCAATCAACTCATCGCGCGACAGCGGAAAGATTCGGCCCTTGGGGAAACCAGCAACGGTGTGGTTGGAGCGTCCGACACGCTGCAGGAAACTGGCGATCGAACGCGTTGAGCCTAGTTGACAGACGAGATTCACATCGCCGATATCGATGCCCAATTCCAAAGAAGCTGTGGCGACAAGGGCGCTCAATTCCCCTGCCTTCAATCGCTGTTCGGCTGCCAGCCGTTGTTCCCTGGCGAGACTTCCATGATGGGCCGCGATGTTCTCGTCACCGATGCGCTCTCCAAGATGTCGCGCAACGCGTTCGGCGAGCCGTCGAGTGTTAACAAAAACAAGCGTCGTGCGATGTTGGCGAATTAGTTGAGCGATTCGATCATAAACTTCATCCCAAACTTCTCCCGACATCACTGCCTGCAATGGCGATTCAGGTAGCTCGATCGCAATGTCCAGCTGTCGCGTGTGACCACTATCGATAATTGCACAATCAGGTGAACCGCCGGTGTCGAGATTTCCACTGCCGACGAGGAACCGCGCAACCTCTTCGATGGGACGTTGGGTCGCGGAGAGGCCGATACGAACTAAGGAGGAATTGCCGATTGCGGATTGCCGATTGCCGATTTGATGTTGTTGAACTAGTTGCTGCAATCGTTCAACCGAAAGAGCCAAGTGGGAACCGCGCTTGTTACCGACCACAGCATGAATCTCATCGACAATCAACGTACGGGCTGTCTCCAGCATTCGACGCCCACCTTCGCTGGTGAGGAGAATGTAAAGCGATTCGGGAGTCGTGACGACAACATGCGGCGGACGCTTGGTCATTGCAGTTCGCTCCGCAGCCGGGGTGTCTCCCGTGCGCACCAGAGTCCGAATGTTCACTTCGGGCAATCCCATTGCCTGCAATTCGGCCTGAATCCCCTCCAAAGGCATTTGCAAGTTACGTTGTACGTCATTGCTTAGGGCTTTGAGCGGTGAGACGTAAATCACGTGAGTGCTATCGTCGAGCTTCCCCTCAACACCTAGACGAACAAGATCATCAATTGCCGATAGGAAGGCTGCTAAAGTCTTGCCGGATCCTGTTGGCGCCGCAATCAAAGTGTGGCGCTGTTTCTTGATTTCCGGCCACGCTTGCGACTGCGCCTCTGTCGGCGCGGGAAAGCTCCGGGCAAACCAGCGCGCTACTGCTGGATGAAAAATTTCGAGATTCATAAGGGAGAAGCATTATACTGCGTTGTGTTGCGGTTTGCACAGCTGAATCACGAGCCCAGCCATGAAACAGCACGAAATTGCGGAATTGCGGATTGCGAAAATGCGGGATTTTGAAACGACTATAAGTAAACTCAGAAATTTCCACGGTGAGCTTGAGGCGAACCAGACCTCTGATCCGTTTGAGCTGATCGTGGTGGAAGTGGTCGCGTATTTGGTAGACGACCCACGCCGATTGGCAGCGTTCAACGCACTGCGAGAAAGAGTCGGTCTTCGTCCTGTTCAAATTATCAGCGCGTCGATTACTCAGCTGATGGAAATCACGAGGCTCGCTGGTATTCATGCCGAGCTCCGAGCGCACCGTTTGCAGGATTGCGCACACATCGTCCTGAACGATTTCGATGGAGACCTCTCAAAGGTGCTGCGTTTGCCCCTAAAGGAAGCGATCAAGGCACTGAAACAGTTTCCATCAATCGGTGGGCCCGGCGCCGAGAAGATTCTGCTCTTCTGCCACGCCTATCCGCTTCTGACTTTAGACTCAAACGGTTTACGGGTTTGTTTGCGGCTGGGGTTCGGTGAGGAAAAGAAGAACTATTCAGCCAGTTACAAATCAGTTCAGAACTCGCTTGCAGCTCAAATAAGCGATGACTACGACTTCTTAATCAGTGCACATCAGCTGCTGCGCCGTCATGGAAAAGAAATCTGTAAGAACACGCACCCCAAATGTGACCACTGCCCGCTAACTAAGACTTGCCGCTACTATCAGTCGATCGCTACCTAGTGTCTCTAAACTGCGCTGACAGATAGTTGCAATTAACATGTCAGCCTGCGAAGCAGGCGTCAGCGTACTTTTGGGGCGTAAGCCCCAGGAGCAAGTCAAGAAAAATGCCGAGCCCGCGGACGCGGGCGACAGCCGGGATCCCACAAGCACAAGCTCAACTTGTGTTTTCATAATGTAGCTACTTGGAAATCGATCAATCTGCCGCCCGCTCTCGCGGGCTACTCGCACACTTACTCACTCCAACCTTGGGTTCCGCTTCGCTCCACCGCAGGCTTTATGCTGTCGCCTGCTCCGCAGGCTGCGCATCTTGCCAGCGCACTTTAGAGACAGGACACTAGGTGAGGTCCGAGTTCCGTGTCGACTTGTCACAAGGTGGACACGGAGCTCGACACCCTCACTTTGTAAACTTGTAATCGGATTCGCCGGGAAGAAATGCATTGTGATAGATGGTCCCTCCCGGACTGCATCGTGTCCAACTGCCCGATGTCCTATTAAGGGCGCTCACCCCCGCCGTAGAGGCATATACCGGAACTCCGAAAATCATCGCAAACAGTTGAAGAAGGTTCTCGTTTTGACCAACAAAGCAATGTGTCAGTAGAACCCAGCCATCTTTGGCGAATGATGATGACAACAGTGATAGATGCGGAACAAAGTTCTCAAAATTATTGAGAGTTATCTGGTCCTTGCCAAAAAACGGCCCGTCCTGACTTCCATGATCCGAAACAGTAAGACGAGTAATCTTCTTACCGTTAGCTTTTGCAAGAACTCTTACGACCATTTCTCTCACATTGGTTAGTGACACTTTACTGGATGTAATTAGGGACTCTGCCCACCCCACTGCGTGTGAATCGTTAATAGCTGCAATATTCATGCTTATACCTCGTTAACTGGAGTTTACCTTGCGCGAGACTTACAAAACTCAACGCGCGTTTCCTCTTTCAAATTACTTATAGGCACCGAAGATCACTTGACTCTGCGGCTCCTCATCAAACGAACTAAGATTATCTGTATGTCCGATGTGAAGTCATAAGGAAGGTGTAATGGCGGGGTAATGTTTGAGTAATTCCGATCAAATCTAAGGAGGTTTTACCCTGCGAAGCAGGCGAGGGCATGTGCCTCCATTTCTACACTGGGACCGTAGGCGTCTGGCCTGCCATGCTGCAGGGACAGGCCTGCTAAGTCTAAACAAGCCTGTTATGTACCGTGGCAGGCGAGACGCCTGCGGTCCCAGTGAATCTAATGGGGCGTGAGGCCTCTGGGAACAGCAAATTAAAGTAATAGGCAGTAAATCGTTTTCGGCTGCTTTCTTGGGGCTCACGCCGCAGCCTTTAGCCCTCGCCTGCTTCGCAAGCTTAGACTGACAGAGTTCACTCAAACTGTTTCTTAAACTCCTGAAACTGTTCGTTCAGCCTTTGTACTTCAGCCGTCAAAGCGTCCACCTTTTTTTCGAGTTGAGCAACTTGTTCTGATCCACCACGTCTTGCTGCACTCGCCGCGGAGGCCCGTTCGGTTTCAACGACAGCATCGAGCTCGGGTTCGCCGGAAAGCAGGTGGGCAAAGCGAATTTCTTTCTGACCAGGCTGCCGCGGTAAACGAACCACGAGCCGATCCGGATCGCGCGAAATGAGCTCACTCAAAGTCTGCTCGACTTCCTCGAGTCCTGAGAACTCATGAAGCCGCGATGCATTTCCACGTAGCTCACCGGGTGTTTGTGCACCTCGCAACATCAAAACGCAAAGCACCGCCAATTCGGCGTGACTCAGATGCATTACTTCCGTCATCACGTGCTTGTATTTCGGCACACGGCTGGTGCTGCCGTAGAACAGGTAAGTGAGATTCTTCTCGCGCAGGCTTTCCACTGCCTGAGCAACTTGCTCCTCAGAATACGTCGTAACCGGACTCCGATTGTTCTTTTGATTGCACGCGAGAGTTAGGGCGTTGAGCGTGAGTGGATAATACTCCGGCGTAGTTACTTGTTTCTCAACCAACGATCCAAGCACGCGCGTCTCGATGTCACTCAGGAATGTATCCATTACCAGTTGGGCCACCACTGAACAGTCGTTTTCTGTTTTGAGGTATGCTCGGTCACCACGTCGCCATACTCGCCGAGCACACGAATTATTTCCTGGTAAAGATTCCAAACATCCCGGCCGCCACGAATTGATCCGGCAAAATAGATCCTCACTGGTCCTCGTCATCGGCAGTCACCCGTTGGCCTGACCCCCGAGGTTCCGCGCGGCCGGCGTTGAGGTTGTCGAAGTTCAATGCGGCATTGAACAACAGGAAGAACTCACCCTGCGTTTGATGACGCCACATTGGATTGGTCGCAAACATCACAACATGGCCACGTCCCACGGGCACGTCTACTACTGCCGGTCTGTTCGCCAGTTCAGAAGCGCCCGCGAGCATGCCGCTGATGAGCAGGTTCTTTTCATCATTTGCGAAGCGCAGAACGACGCGGGGCCGCCATTGAGGAGGGACGAAGAACGGGCTCTCACGCTGTTCCGGCGTAACCTGGTCGGGACCAGTACGATTCGCGGGATCGGCAAGACGTGGCTGCGGCATCGCTTGGATTACGTCAGGGTCGTTAATACCGCCACGTCCAGAAGCGCGTCCTGCGCCGCCTGTGCCACCGGGTCCGCCTTCGCCGCCACCGCCTCCTCCTCCAAACCCACCGCCGCCGCCCGTAGCCACTTGGAATAGCGGCGACTGACTAAAGTAGATCGGGAGAGCCGCATCATAGCCATAAGCGATGGGGCTCTTGCGATCCGCAAAGGTCGAATTGTAGATCGAACCTCGTGCCTGGAGTTTGTCCGCCGGCTGAATTGAGACGCCAGTGGTTATCCCGTAGTCGATCGGTATCTGCGAGATGCCACCAACCGTAATAAACAGCCCACCTTCTTCAATAAACTTCTGCAGGTTCGCCACTCCAGCGACGCCCATACCACCACGCATGTCGTCGGTTTGATCCGGTGAACTGCCAAAGTTAGGAGTTAACGCCGATGCCTTCCACGGTATTGGGTCGCCACGCTTCGGCAAGCCGTTGACAATCGTCTGAGCCGAACCACCGACTGGCGGAAAGATCAACACATCGAACTTCGCCCGCAGATTGGGTGTGTTAGCGATTACCTGATCGGAAATGTAGGTGTAGGGAATCTTCAAACGATCAAACTCGATCCGGTACCAGCCTTCGTTCTGAGTATTTATCCAGGTATGAACGATCGCGATTCGGGGCACTGCCAGTTCATGAGTTTTTACGTCTGGCAGCTTGTCGACCTTCAACACTTTCAAGCCAAGCTCTGTTACGGCAGACTCCAGCCGCTGCATGAGGTCAGCAGGATTGCCGTCCTTGCTCACGATAAAAGAACCGGCATTGAACTGCTGGTCGCCAATCTTGAACGAATCTTCAGCGGCGCTCATCTTCACGTCCTTCAATTTGAATCGGAGCGTTGCGAGCGTGTTGTCTGTGTTGTGATTGATGACAAACGCGGTGGCTGAGGCAGGACCAGAAACCTGACCACTTACGCTAGCGTCGGTCGTCAGAAGAGTTGCTGGTACGTCGAGAATGCCCTTGTCCACAATCCGAACGGTTTTGACGTTCCGCATCGCGCCCAAAGTCCAACCAGTATCATCGTAAGGGGCAGGATCGCTGACGTTGTAATACTGCGTATCCAACAGCATGTCGGCCATACGAGAGTAGGGCTGATCCATTCGCACTATGTAAGAACCGGCCGGATACTTTTGATCCTTGATGCTGAACTCCTTCGCAGCCTTGTGCACTTCTATTCCCTGGAGTCTCATCAGATTGACCATATCGGCCGCTTCAACAGGTCGCGAGGTGTCGCCGGGAATGATGTAGGCAGCAGGTCCTTCATTTGAAGCCTTGGCAACAGCTCGTCTGCTCTTCAAGTAGAAGTTGTTCAGAAAGCGGTCTTTATCCTTCGCGATGAAGTTCATAGCAAACAATATCGCCGACTGTTGCATGTTGACGTTGTTGCGCATCGACCAATTGACGCGTGGGAATGGAGGATTCGGTCGATACCAAACACGCGACGTCTGATTAGTGCCCAACGTCCGTTCGCGAGTATCTGCACCGCCATTACCAAAGGTTTCGTAGAACCGCCCGATCGCGTTGTGGCCCGTTGCTATGTAAAGCATGTAGTTTGGCGCCCAACCGTCATAGAAGCCGTGAGTCCAAACCCCAGGTACTCCGCGCTTAGTCATCTCTTCGATCTCGTGGTAGGCCAGCAACTGAAATTCGTCGATTGCAAGTGGATCGAGCCAAGCGTTGTAAGGACCCGTGCCGGTCATGGTGTAAAGGTAAGGTACTGACTCGTGCAGATCATGAAGAACGGTCGGGTGGTACTCGAGAAAAGTCCTCATCTGGTTGCGCGTAAGTGCCAGCGCAAGTCCCAGTCCATCTCGGTTATTGTCGTGTGCGACGTATTTGCCCCAGTAAAGGAGCGAAGGCATCGCTTTGCCAGGGTTTGCTTTGCGATAGTTGTAAAGATCAACCATGCGGTCGCGGCCGTCTACTTCCAGCGCCGGCGTTATCATGACGATCACGTTTTTGCGAATGTCTTCGATGAATGGTGAGTCTTCAACCGCCAACCGATAGGCCAACTCCATTAGCATTTCTGGCGAGCCGGTCTCGGGAGAATGGATAGAACCGGATGCCCAATAGAAGGGTTTGCCCTCGCTCACCAACTGATGGGCTTCGGTCTCGCTGATCTTCCTTGGGTCTGCGAGCTTCGCGGTGATCTCTTTGTAGCGATCGAGCTTTGCGAGATTCGCCTCGTCGCTGACTAAGACCAGCATCTGTTCTCGACCTTCTTCGCTTTTCTCACGCGCAATGAGGACTCGCACGCGTGGAGAAGCAGCTGCAAGCTCGCGATAGTAGCGATATAAATCCTTCGTGTAGGTGAGTTTATTAGGCGTACCGACAGCGTATCCCAGAACTTTCTCAGGCGATGGAACCTTATCAGACAAAGGCAAGTGATCAACAAGCTCGGTCATGAAGTACTTTTCGGTTGTGTACTCTGCAATCTTTGCACCGTAGGCCGTGTCAACCGCCGACTTTGGCGTGGTGTATCTGGGATTTACAGGCGCCGGTTTCGCCTCGGTTCGCGGACTCCTAGCGCCATCAGATTCAGTGGTCGAACTATTGCGAGCTGCCGTTTGTCCAAACGCGGAAAGCGCTGTGCTCAACAGTGCCACGACAACTAACGAACACAAGTTGGAGCAAGTGGAAAAAGATTTTGGGGATGACATGGTATTCTCCTTAAAGACGGCTTTGAAACAACCGAAACGGATTTACTTGTGCCCTTGGTTCGTCGATAACTCTTGCTGCAAAGGATTTCTCAACAGCTCTCATTCACATCAAGGCCTTTCCAGGTGAGTATGAAAGCCGTAGACATGAACAAATGTTTCGATGACTCGTAGTTTTGAGGTTCGAGAAAATCGTTGACTTAGCACAACCTAAACAGAGTCATTTCACCGGACTGAAGACCGGAAGCGATTAAGTCCAGTGTTGGGTCCTGACGTTCAGAGGTCTTTCGCACACCTAAATCCCGACGTCATCCAGCGTTCGTGCGCGTGAAAGAAATTTCTGTAAGTCGACCTGATATGCACTTGGGGCGTCGCGAATGAGCCGCCACGCAAGACCTTCTGATTTACAAACCACTTGTCGTTGTACTCATCAAACTCGGACTTGAAACCTGGATAGGGAACGTAATCGGAAGTAGTCCACTCCCAAACATCCCCGATCATCTGCTGACAGCCGTACGAGTTCGCACCATTAGGAAATGCGCCCGTTGGGGCCGCTGACCAAAGTCCATTCTCGAAAAGATTTGCCTTTTCTGTTGCAGGGCTGGTGTCGCCCCATGGAAAGGCGTTTCGGTCGCCGGAGCGCGAATCATAGCACGCAGCTTTCTCCCACTCTCCCTCAGTCGGGAGTCTCTTGCCGGCCCACTTTGCGAAAGCTGAAGCTTCGAAGAAGCTGACGTGACAAACGGGCTCGTCGCTTCTGTCCGTCGCCTTCTGAAGTCCGGAGAAGTCGCGAATCATCCACTCTCCATCGTGCAGCTCCCAGTACATGGGTGATTGCCAATGCTCGCGATTTACTACCTCCCAGCCTTCCGAGAACCACCAGTGGAAGTCTCGATAACCGCCGGATCGCATGAATTGAAGATAGTCACCGACACTTACCGGTGCCTTATCAATTGCGAAATCACGGAGAAACACTTGATGTGCAGGCTTCTCATTGTCGAAGGCAAACTCCCTGGAGTGCGGCGACTTGGCGCCGCTTTGTTCACCTTGCTCGTAACCCAATCTAAATAACCCACCTTCAATCTCCGCCATTCCCTCGACATCTATCACGGACTTTGGTTTACGCTCAACGGGCGCGTCGAACTGATCGCACAACAAATGCTTAATGTCATAGACCAGCAACTCCTGGTGTTGCATCTCGTGCTCAAGCCCCAGACGAACTAACGAAAGCATATTGTTGTTGGAGGTAGACTCTAAGAACCTCAGCATCTGTTCATCGATATGATTTCGATAGGTTACGGTCTGTTTCACCGTCGGACGTGATTTCGTTCCACGCTTTGGACGTTCAATACGGGCCCCAAAACCCTCGTAGTAAGAGTTGAAATAGAAAAGGAAGTCTTCAGAATAGACCCGATAACCTGGTTTATGAGCCTGCAACACCGTCTCAAAGAACCAGGATGTGTGGCCGATGTGCCAACGTGGCGGACTCATGAATTCAGCAGTCTGAATTACGTAGTCTTCGATCTCCAGCGGCGCAACGATTTGCATCGTGCGTGCACGTACCTGTTTGTATAGGTCAATGAGCGAACCGGTGTCTGTTGTGGAAAACTCCCGTGTACTTGAAACCATGATTTAACTCCGAATGGTTGGGGAGTCCATCATACTCGGTGAAAGCAAACTCAACCAGCGATCAAAGGTCCGATTTAGTCATTGACCACTACTGAGTGGGAGCGTCGTTCGGAGATGGTCGCGATGACCTGGGCCCTTGGGTAGTGTTCTCTCAAAACTCCGAGCATCTGACGCACTTTCGACTCCGGCACCGCGATCAACATCCCTCCGGCTGTCTGCGGATCGAATAGGAGTTTCATCAGATCTTTGTCTACTGAATCATCAACAAGAATATCAGCACCGACATATTCCCGATTGGTCTTATCTGCACCAGTCAACACTCCTGCGGCCGCTAACTCCAGCGCGCCTTGCAGCAGTGGAACTGCGCTGGCACGGATTTCAATCGTGACTTTGCTCGCGCGGGCCAATTCCCAAGCGTGACCCAGCAGAGCAAAGCCCGTAACATCCGTGGCCCCTTTCACCTCAAACTGCCGCATTGCTTCTGCCGCATGCTTGCCAGGAGTCAGCATCGTTTCTACTGAAGTAGCGACGACGGCATCGCTCGCCTGCGCCTTCTTAATTCCGGTCGAAATAACTCCGGTCCCAATCGGCTTCGTCAGAATGATTGAATCGCCAGGGCGCGCCCCTGAATTGGTTGCAACTTTATTGGGATCAATTAAACCTGTAACCGAATAACCGAACATTATTTGTGAGTTGTCCACGCTATGACCGCCCATTAGCGTGACACCGTAGGCATTTAGCGTCTCGAGACCCCCGCGCATGATGTTGGCGAGAATCCCAGCGTCGACACCTTTTTTTGGAAAACAAGTGATGGCCAAGGCTGTAATGGGTGTGCCAGCCATCGCCCAAACATCGTTGATGGAATTCAGCGCTGCAATACGACCATAGTCGTACGGGTCATCCACGATGGGCGTGAAGAAGTCGAGGGTCTGCACCAGCGCGAGGTCGTCGCGAAGACGGTATACTCCCGCGTCGTCGGCCGTATCAAAACCGACAATCAGGTTTGCGTCTGCAGGTTGTTTAGGTAGCCCGCTCAAAACTTGAGCGAGTAAGCTCGGGCTAAGCTTCGCCGCTCAACCGGAACACGAGACCATCTCAGTCAGACGCATCGCAGGTGCCTCCTTTCCTCGATTGAACACATAAGAGACTGTAGTCAGTGATTTTCAGCGGAAAGGCCACAACGCGCAAGGAGGGACTTGAAATCATCGGCTTCTTGTCAAAGGTGCGAGCTTTTTTTGGCGGTGCCTCGGCTTGCCTCAAAAGGCGAAGGGTCCGATCTCTCATTCACACCGGGCTTCAGCCCGGTGATGAACGGCAACAAGAGACGCGGAACCGTTTAACGGTTTGCTATTCTGATCAAAGCACTGACGTAGTCTATAAACACCTCTCCCCTGGAGCGGCAGCATGGCAGGAATTGTCTTTTCTGCTGCAGACCGCTATAAACTTGCGACTCCACTTCCAATTAGACACCGCCGGAGGAAATTCCCTTGAGAATCCTGCTTCGTCTCATCAACCTTTCGCTGCCCATCTCCATTATTCTCTGGTCCAACTTCCCTCTCTTTGCTCAAGATCCTGAGATGGTTCGTCATTTTGACTACGACAAGACCGCCTCGCTCGAGATTAAAACGATTGGGATTGAAAAGCGCGGCGAAGTCAGCGTTTTCGACATAACGTATTCGAGTCCGAAAGGCGGAGTCGTCCCGGCTTACCTGGTTGTGCCCAAAGGCAAAGGGCCATTCGCTGCCGTGATTTGGGGACATTGGTATTGGCAAAACTCACCAATGCGCAATCGAAAGCAATTTCTCGATGAGGCGGTGGCTCTTGCTCGTTCAGGCGCGGTCTCCCTTCTGACTGACGGTCCCGTTGCTCGACCACAACACGTTCAGGATCGAACTCCGCTTAACGAGCAACAGGCTACGGACATGGTGCAACAGGTTGTCGACATGCGTCGCGGAGTTGACCTCCTTCTGGCCCGCAAGGACGTTGATCCGAAACGGATCGCGTTTGTCGGTCACAGTTACAATGCGTCGGTTGGCGCAATTTTGAGCGGTGTCGATCGTCGCTTCAAAGCATTTGTTTTAATGGCGGGCACCATGTCTGATGAAGTCGATCTTAAAACTGAAGGCTATCAGAACTTCCGCAAACAGATCGGGCCGGAAAAGTTCGATGCCTTTATGACCAAACATTCTTATCTAGACCAGGGCAAGTATGTTTCGCATGCGGCTCCGGCAGTTGTCTTTCTTCAGTACGCGACTCAGGAGGACTTTCTAACACCGGAGCGGGCGCGTGAGTATGAGAAGGTCGTGAGTGAACCTAAGCGTTTCAAGCTTTACGATGCGCCGCACGCTTTGAACGCGGCGGCCCGGAGGGATCGTATAGCATTTCTCATTGAGCAACTGAAACTTAAACCCTTGCCGACAAAAGTAATTGACGACATTCCTGAGCTCTACCAACCGCCACGGACAAACTAACTGCAATGCCTGCTTCTATTTTGCATAACGCTCTCCGCCTTTAAGAGTGTCAAAGAATGACCCGCAAACCAATAATCCGTATCGGTCCGGCAGGCTGGTCATACAAGGATTGGGAGGGAACTGTTTACCCACACAAGCCGGGCAAAACGTTTGATCCGCTTGAATATCTTGCCCGATTCTTCAACACAATAGAGATCAACAGCAGTTTCTATCGACCTCCAACACCTTCGACTACCAAGTCGTGGGCCAAACGCGTTAGCGAACACGACGGGTTCAATTTCACGGCAAAGCTACATCGAATTTTCACTCATGAGCGTGGAAAAGCGACCAATGTGGATGAGAAAGCATTTCGGGAGGGCATGGACCCGCTCGCAAAAGCGGGCAAACTCGGGGCTGTGCTGCTGCAGTTTCCCTGGTCATTCAAAAACACCGACGAAGATAGGCTTTACCTAACAAACCTTCTGGATCGGTTCAAGGAATATCCACTTGTTGTTGAAGTGCGACATTCGTCTTGGAATAACCCACGCATTTACGAGTGGATGGAGGAACTTGGAGTGGGCATCTGCAATATCGATCAGCCTCTGTTTGCCAAATCGATACGTCCCGGGGCATTAACTACTTCGTCAATTGGATATGTACGGCTCCATGGGAGGAACTACCAAAACTGGTTTCGCGAAAAAGCACCCCGGGACGAGCGCTATAACTACCTCTACTCACTTGATGAGCTAGACCCTTGGATTACGCGAATCAAAGAGGTCGCGGAACAAACTCCCGAAACCTACGTCATCACAAATAATCACTTCCGCGGACAGGCTGTGGTCAACGCACTGGAGATCAAATCGATCCTTGAAGAGAAGCGCGTGCCAGCGCCCGAACCGCTTTTTCAGATCTATCCTCGCCTGAAAGAGTCCGCAACCAAACTGAAGAGTTCCGATGCGGATGAGGCACCCCGATTGTTTACCTAGCTCTAATTACCTGCTCCCTGTGCAATCAGTTGAGCAAACGACACGGGCAAGCCGTCTGGATCCAAGCCCACGGCCAGTTTGATACCCTCACCTTCACGTTGGGTCGGTGGCATTACAAAGTGTATCCCCTTCGCTTTCAGTTCTTCGTAAGTTTTGTCCACGTCGTCGACATTGAAACCGATAGAGCAAGCACCCGCAATTTTCGAAGTGTCGCCCCGATGCTCCGAGGGAACGCCACCCCCATGCAGAGCCAACGTCGTCGCTCCCGTGGCAAACTCAGTCCACTCAGGCGACTGAAACTTCAGCGGAATTCCAAGCTTGTCGCGATAAAACTCGATAGAGCGCTCCATGTCCGAAACCACTACCATCGTGTAGTCAATTTGCTTGAACATCTTCCCTCCTCTGCTAGCGTTTGCGGGGCTTCGTACTACCCATCGCAACGATTACATCAAATTCATCTTTGGTCAGCGGCATCACTGAAAGTTGCGACTGACGAATAAGCGGGAGTTGGCTTAGGCGTTTGTCATAACGAATGGCTGCTAACTGAACTGGCGTCGACAATGGTTTGACCGGTTTGAGATCCACTGCAACCCACTGTGGATCGTCAGCCGTAGGATCCGGATAAGCGCCTTTCACAACTTCGGCCAATCCGACGACCTCTTTGCTCTTACCGGAGTGGTAGAAGAGGACGCGGTCGCCAACTTTCATTCCGCGCAGGTTGTTTCTAGCTTGATAGTTTCGTACTCCGGACCAGTCGGTGCTGCCATCCTTTACGAAATCATCCCAGGAGTAAGTTTCGGGTTCTTGCTTTACCATCCAGTAATTATTCTTTGTCGACTTTTTCATAGCAATATGGCTCGTCTAAGTATTGGAATTTAGCGAATATGAACTTAGGAAGGAGATTCTCATTATCGACGGCGTCTGATCTGGCCTAGAATGCGTTCGTTGTCACTTCGCAAAGAGGAAGTCAAAGGAAAAACTCCACATGCTCAAAAAAGGAACCACGGCGCCAGCCTTTAAGACGCAAGATGCCAATGGAGACTCGGTCAGTTTGAAGGACCTTCGCGGTCAGAAGGTTGTGCTCTATTTCTATCCAAAAGACGATACGCCTGGTTGTACAAAAGAAGCGTGCTCTTTTCGAGACTCCTTTTCCAAATTCAAGAAACGCGGCATAACTGTTTTAGGTGTTTCGCCAGACAGCGAAGCTTCTCACAAGAAGTTCGTGACGAAGTACAAACTCCCGTTCACGCTTTTGGCCGACACTGATCGCTCCATAGCAGAGGCTTACGGCGTTTGGGGTGAGAAGAAGTTTATGGGGCGCACATACATGGGCGTTCACCGGACTACCTTTTTGATCGATGAGAAAGGCAAGATCAAAAAAGTCTTCGAAAAGGTAAAGCCCGAAGAGCATGCCAGTGAGGTTCTAGAGGCTTTCGCTGAATGAGTGCCGAAGAATCGGTCGTAAAGACTCAATGGGCTAGGCTGCCACCCAGCCTCCGATTTTTTCGGGTTCGCCTTCAGGGTTCTTACCTGGCATCAGTCCTTGCAAACAACTGAATGAGCTCGGAACGTCCCGTTTTCGTGCTGGCAGCGGTGGACCGTCTTCCAAGTAGGTTGATTCTGCGGAGTCATTCAGGAAATACATCCGCGTGTTATCGACCACTTGTGTTCTGATTTCACGAGTCCAGAGCAGCAAGTTAGCGAGAGCATCGCCTATTTCATCTTTTCCGAGCTTCGTTTCCTGGGCAATCTCACGCTGCGTTCGCGACCCCTTACGTATGGCGTCGCGGACGCGTTCTACGGGTGACAACTTGCTGATGGATTTCGACGGATACTGACCGGCAACAGATGAGTCTCCAGAAAGGAGTTCGGTTATCTCAATCTGTTGCGAAATGTATCGCTTGCGCGCCGACTTGTATTCCTTTAAAGCCCGCCGGCTTTGCGTAACTTTATTGCGAATACAACTCTTGCAATAAAGGTTGCGACCATCTTTCCTTGCACGACAAATTCCGAACTCAGATATAGGCAGTTCTTGTGAACAGATGGGACAGTGCTTCACGGTCATCACCAACTCTTCTTTCATTTCCTACACTCCGGGGGGCATCAAACTCTCGCTGCACAGCACTTCCGGAAAACACGTCACCTCGATCCAGAGAAATAACTTCCTCCGGTCTTGAAATTCATTTTGAGATGATTGTTTGGCGAAGATGCCCTTCCTCGGGAGGGCGATCGCCTAGATTGCCTCGCGCAACCGGCCGCGCTAGTTGCGCCCCACTAACTTACCTGACTTCGAATTCGTAGGAGGCTTCCGGGCAATGCGAGAAAAATATGAGAGCGAGCAAACCTACCAGACGAATCACAAACAGGCCCGCTGATCAAAACTTTCTTGGCAATCAACCGCTTCAGCGAGGGAATCGCATTATAGTTATCGAAACATTTTTTGCAACACCTTTTTCAGATTTGTTTACACTAGAAATCAAATACGGAATTTCATTTATTGATCTCTATTTTGATCGCGCTTTTCATCCACGCAAACAACTCTCACATGAGAGGATAGATGATCACATCACTCACCTCAAGTCACGAGATTCTTTGTCTACGTTGAAAGGATCGAGAGCACTTGACACGCAAATTCTCTAAGGAAATTTGACTGCTGCTTAAATTTAAAAAATGTTCGCCGTATGTTTCGCGCAACTACTTCGTATTGAATTTCCCTGGTCCCACAATTAGTAGAGCGATCTTTTTGTAATCAAGATCGCATTTTCAAATTAGGATCAAACTACACGTGGATACCGTTTGCGATCATAAGCCGGTAACTCATTAGTGTCGGGGCGGGTCATTCAGCTCGTGAAGGGATGCAGCAGCTAACTGCCTAAGAAAGCGATCATGATGCAGCAGCTAATTGCCTAAGAAAGCGATCATGATGCAGAGTTATTGTACTGAGATTACGTTGGACCAACACCAGTCCATTGCGACTTATGAGCGTGAACCTGGAGTCAAGACATTCATATGAAAAGCTTTTTCCGAGCGCCGCTCGCGTGTGCAAAATGTTCTAAGTGTGCGCTTGTAACAGCTTTGTAAAATTGTCACGCTTGATTTCCACAAAGATTTCCTCAGAATCTGTGGAAAACTCGAGGCAGACGCTGAAAGATCACCCAAGCAACAATGCATAAGCCCGATCAAATGAGATCTATTTGCCTTTCTGTGACTGCGACTTATCAACGAGTCCGGGACGATCCTTCAGTCGGTAAACAAACTTCAGTCCTGACCAGATCTCATCTATGGCGCAGATCTTCACATCAACAAGACCACAGTCCAAACCGATGCGTTGTACTCGTTCGAACGAAAGGTCAGTTTCGCGGCCTGAACTTTTCTTCGGCCATGCAATCCAGATCATTCCATTGGATGAAAGTGTTTTTGCGAGTGAAGAGAAATCCCTTGCAAGAGCTTTCTCGTTTTCAACGAATAGAAGAACAATATCCAATGGTTTTCCGAGGCGCTTCACGATCTTCGCACCATCGGGAAGCGTACCCAGCTGTGATCGAAAGTTCCTGGGTTCATTGACAATAGCGAGTCGGGTGTTGTCCCTGATTCCGAGTTTCTTTGGTAGTGAAGTACCAGAGTAGCCAGCCATTTGTTTTGTCCTGTCCTGAATCGATTTAGATAGTCTTGGGGTTTTTCAACCCGGTCTTCAACTTATTGTTGGCCTCTCGCAACACGCGCGCCGCCAGCAATCCTTGATTTTCAGAAAGAAACTTTTCAACAGCTGGCTGATCCCTCTTCGCGAGCTCGTGCAGTGCCCACGACATTGCTTTTACGACCATGTCGTCTCGGTCAGCGACAAGGAGACTACAAATGTGTAAGGTCCTCGGAGCATCACCATCACCACCTCTTGCCTTGTTGTTTAGCGGAACCGTGCTTACTAATGCCGCGCGTCGCCACCAGCGATCCTTCGACCGCGCCCAACGTTCAATCAGCGAATCTGGCATCTTGGCGACTTCGCCAAGATGGTCCAGACAGGTAACAAGCAAAAGTGTCAACTGCGGCCCAGCTGTTAATGCCTTCGCCTAGTTGGGTCAAATTCCGCGCATTCAAACTCCGCGCTGCGCCAGGGTGATGCTGAACCAGTTCATACGAGAAGAAACGTGGAACGGTGCCCTTTTCTTTCAGAAGCCGCGAAACCAACTGCATAACCTCATCTGAAGGCAGCGGAGCGATTCGTTTAGAAAATTCGCATCTCAGTGTTCTGAACCGGAACCGTTGACAAGCTAGACAATGAGTCCAAACGATTACAAATCTCCTTTTCCAGTTCGCCGATGTCATTCATCCCTTTGCCCAATTCACGTTCACCAAAATCGGAGCAACTTCCACCACGTAAAACCTATGACACTCCAGATCGCTATTGTCAGAAAAGAGGTCAGCAGTCCGAGCCACCACCAAGTTCGCTGAGTTGTATAGCCCGCGCCGAAATAGATGGGTGCAGGCGTTGTTCCGTAATGAGTCAGCGAGGCTCCTAAGTTGGAGAAATACGCTAGCGAAAGCACTGCGAGAAGGGGTGGAGCGCCAGCGGCCAGAATTACAATGAGAAATGGTGTGTACATTGCCGTCGCATGCGCCGTGATGCTCGCAAAAGCATAGTGAGCATAGAAATAGATCAGCAGCAAAGCGCCGAGTGCCACCCACCATTTCCAGCCGAGAGTGAGTGCAGCTGCCGATTCGGCAAATCTCTTCGTTATTCCAGTTTGACCGAGGGCCTCAGCCATGCGAATAAGTCCGCCGTACCAAATGAACACGCTCCACGCTGACCGCTCCTTGATAAGGTCCTCCCAACTCAACACACCAGTTAAAAGTAGAACGCAGATGCCGACCATTGCGACCGTAGCGTAATGAAGTCCGTTGAACTTTGGTGTCATCCAGAGCACCGCCACCAGTACAAACACGAGTAACATCACCCATTCGGACCATTTTGGTCGCCCCATCTCGTTGAGTTGCTCGGAAGCCAATTCAGCAGCGGCTGGAGTATGTTTTACGTCAGGTGGAAACACTCGATAGATCAATACTGGAACAAGGATCAAACTCACTAGCGCAGGAACGATCGCGCCTACTGCCCAACGTACATAAGTGACCTCGAGTCCGGTCACTTCCTTTGCAAATTTTGCGATTATGGGATTGGAGGCCTGACCAGTGAGATACATGGCGCACACAATCACGTTACATTGATACACACTTGTCATCAGAAAGGCGCCAAGTCGACGCGCGGTGGGTCCAGGCCTCGACTCGTAGGCTTCGGCCAAACTCTTCGTGATTGGAAAGATTATTCCGCCGGAGCGCGCGCCAGTTGAAGGGATTACCGATCCCAACACAGCCTCGGTCGATACAAGAGCGTAACTCAGACCAAGGGAGTGATGACCGATCGCCTTGATAAAGAGGAATGCTATACGGCGTCCAAGACCAGTCTTAATCATACCTCGCGATATGAAGAAGGCCGCGAGCACCATCCAAACTACCGGGTCAGCGTACCCCGCTAGAGCATCTTCAATCGGCAACACCTCAAATAGAGGGAGTGCCGTCACTCCGAGCAAAACCATCGCGCCACCTGGAAGAGGCCGCACGATTGATCCTGTGATGGTGGCCGCAAAGATAGCGAGCAAACGCCACGACTGAGGTGTGATTCCTGTTGGAACGGGAATCAGAAGGATTCCAACAGCAACAAATAACACAACGCCCCAGCGAAGCAAACGGCTTCGAAGTTCAATCTGGTCAGCAGGTTCGCTTTCGGATGTACTTGGGGCTAACCGTGTTGGCTCTTCCACGGGATTGTCCTTCAGTGTGGTGAGAAAAAGCGCCGGGATACTATTATGTTGGTCTTAGTTACTCAAGCTGAAGGGTGATCTCCAGGAGCAATTGACGTTCTCTTTCATTCGTCTCAAGGCCCAATTTTCGGAACTGGCTGGCCAGTAGCAGCAAAAGGCGAGCTTTTAGATAATTTCCCTCGACTACTTTGATTGTAGCGATGACTTCGCTAAATACTTCCCGAGCTCGTTGCAGGTGTTCGGTACCTGCGAAGCGGAAAGCGATGTCTGAGAGGATTAGCGCACGGTCGTACGCTGCCTTAATTAGGTAAGCACTTTCCATCGCTTGAGATAGACTCTTGCTGGCGGATTCGGACTGCTGCGCTTCAATCAAAGCATCACTAAGCCCCAACCAATACGATGCTCTAATGTGACTGTCGCTAAACGACTCAGCAGCATGAAAGAGTCTTTCTGTCAGACCGTCGCGTCCGGATATCCTGCCAACCGCGCCACCTGTCGCCAGTTGCTGCGCGGACGACCTGATCATCAGGGCTACTTGTAAAGCTTCTTCATATTCGTCGCAGACTGCATAAGCCATGGCCAACTCAGCAATCAGGCCATCCCTCACGTTGATTGCCATTTCGTCAAATGCCGGCTCTTCTTTAATGATCTCAAGCGATTGACCGAGCAAGTCTTTAGCGTTAGCTAACTCTCCGACCTTTTGATACTCAACCGCCAGTTCGATGCAGGCCCGTATAAACTCATTGGGTTCCCCGATCTCTTCTATTATCGAATCAGCCTTCTCGAAAGACTGCGATCGAGCGAAACCTCCGGCGATGTGGGCAAGAGCATTACTTCTGCCAACGGAAGTCATTTCTGTAGGAGAGCGCTCAGAATCACTGCAAAGTTTGTAAGCTAGTGAGAGATTGTCTAACGCGCGCTCGCGGTTTCCGATATCCTCGCAAGCCGAGGCAATACCCAGCAGCGCGTAGATGCGATCTTCTGTAAACTCAATTTCGTCGGCGGCCGCTGACGCGTCATCTAATAGATCATTCGCATCGGTCATTCTGCCGTCCTTAGTAGCCTTCGTGGCTAGTTGACTCAGCGCAGTCGCCCTGGGTCCGGGAAACTCTATTGTCCTCGCCAACGCCTCCCCATCCTCATGGAGGCCTTTTGCGCCATACATCAAGGCGATATTGCTTAGGGCTAACGAGTTATCGCCCAATTGGTCGACCATCTCCAACGACTCCTCAAACGAACCCACCTCTGCATACTTAATAGCCGCTTGCTCGATTGCTAATTCCCTGAGGACTGGGTCCTCAATCATTTCAAGCAGTTCTTTTGGCAGCTCGGAGATGTTGGCTTGAACACTTCGCGCAACAATGGCACCAAGTGCGTGGTCTCGCGTATAAGGGTCAGCGATTTTGTCTGCCAGCTCGACGGCGCTGTCCCATTGATCATTCTCGACAAATTGAAGTGCCAGGTTTTCAGACACATCGGAATACTCCACTCCATCCAGCGTCCTAACTAACCGTGCGGCGCAAGCGAGCAGGTAGTCATCACCTATCTCGTCAACAGTTATTTCATCCATTTTTCGGTCTCCTATCAGTAATCACGTGAATGCAGCGCACTAGTCATGCTCTTCATGGTCATCAGCGTAGGGATGGATTACTCTTACTCCAAATAACGAATGATGCTATGGCATTGAGTTTAGCAACAGAAGTGTGTCGATCTGGTCAATATGGCAGCGAATATCAATCGTCTCCCGTGAAGGTGAATCCAACAATTACTTTAGTGCGTAATTATTGAGCAAACGCCACAACTTTTAGTGAACTCTAAACGGCAAGGTTCGCAAACATGGTGGATAAGATAAAGTCGGATGAAATCACCGACAAACACACTTACTTAAATCGACGACTTTTTATGCGGGCGGCGGTTCTGGCAGGCACCGCAACCGCCAGCACACTTCTTTACCGTCGTCTTAATCCACCTCCAGCGGGACGGTTTGAAGGTGAGAAAATCGGTGACGTTGCTAAGTCTGCTGGTCAAGACGCGCTAAAGGATGGCTACACAGTAAGTGACAAGTTGACTCCGTTAGACGCTATCACTAACTACAACAACTTTTACGAGTTTGATACGTCGAAGGGAGGAGTCGCTTACGCGACGAAGGGCTTTGTAACAAGACCCTGGTCTGTCTCGGTCGAAGGCTTGGTCAACAAACCAAGAGTGTTCGACCTCGATGAATTATTGAAGTTCCCTCTCGAGGAGCGCGTTTACAGGTTGCGATGTGTGGAAGGGTGGTCAATGGTGATCCCGTGGATCGGATTCCCTTTAAACATACTACTGCAAAAGGTTGAACCAACTTCGAAAGCTCGTTACGCGGCCTTTCAAACGCTGCTCGACCCAACTCGAATGCCAAATCAGCGTACTGGCGTCCTCGACTGGCCTTACGTAGAAGGACTTCGTCTCGATGAAGCCATGCATCCGCTGACGATCTTGGCTACTGGGCTGTACGGCGAGACATTGCCGCCGCAAGACGGAGCACCGATCAGGTTGGTCGTGCCGTGGAAGTACGGCTTTAAGAGCATCAAATCAGTCGTGAAGATAACTCTTGTGTCGGATGAACCACTAACTACCTGGAATATACAGGCACCCGACGAATACGGGTTCTATTCAAATGTGAACCCAAATGTGCCGCATCCACGCTGGAGTCAGGCAACAGAACGGAGGATTGGCGAATACGGGCGACGAAATACGTTGCTTTTTAATGGTTACGCAGATCAGGTGGCCGAGCTTTACCAGGGTATGGATTTGGTCAAGAATTTCTGAGGCACGGTCTTCGGACTTGAGTCTCTGGCTTTCACTCCGATAAGCGACGCGATTAATTCAAAGGCCCAAGACCTAAAACCAAAGACCAACTGCTAATGACAGATATTCGCTTTGCAAAACTTGTTCTGTTCTTCAATTCCCTTGTGCCCCTAACACTTCTCTTGTGGGATCTCTACCGCAAGCAAGTTGGTCCCAATCCGCTCGAGTTCGTCACCAGAACAACCGGAATGTTGACGCTTATTTTTCTCTGTCTGACTGTCGCAGTTACACCGCTAAGAAAAATTTTCGGAATCAATTCGCTGGTAAAAGTACGGCGCATGCTTGGGCTTTTTGCCTTCTTCTACGGGTCACTGCACCTGTTGACGTACGTATGGTTCGATCGATTATTCAATCTTCTCAGCGTCGGACAGGACGTCGTAAGGCGACCATTCATCCTTGTAGGCATGACAGCGTTCGTTCTCATGGTTCCCCTGGCAATAACCTCGACAAACAAGATGGTGAAACGGCTGGGAGGAAAACGCTGGGCCTGGCTTCATCGGCTTGTGTATCTCGCGGCAATTGCAGGCGTGGTTCACTTCTGGATGTTGGTAAAGTCTGACATTCGTTTGCCATTGACGTTTGGTTTTGTTTTGCTCTTCTTGCTCGGCTACCGGCTACTAATCAAGTACGCGCCTTCAAAACCTTCGACGAGCGCACAGTTATTTCCTCGCGAGTAGATCCCCCGTCTCAAGCTTCTAGCGCTAAACAAACGACGAGTTTGTAGTCACCTTACCTCGCTTCATCTTAAAATGTTAGCGAGGTTATTTTCCTGTGTCGCAACCCATTGAACGCTTTTCCAACCGAGTCGAAAACTACAGCAAGTATCGCCCTGGCTACCCCGCCGAGGTCCTAAATCTACTCAAAACGGAGTGTAACCTGACTGCGGATTCAATCATCGCCGACATCGGTTCAGGAACAGGCAAACTAACTGAGATTCTTCTAGCGAATGGAAACGTGGTGTTCGGTATTGAACCTAACGCCGCAATGCGTGCGGCCGCCGAAAGCGCCTTACGATCTTACCCCGCTTTCAGGAGTATTGTTGGCACGGCGGAAAGAACAACGATGCCTGCAGCCAGTGTTGACCTGGTCGCCGCTGGGCAGGCCTTCCACTGGTTTGACACGGCCGCAGCCAAGACCGAATTCCCCAGGATCCTCAGACCAGGTGGCTGGGTTGTTCTTGTCTGGAACGATCGCCAGCTCGCAACGACGCCATTCCTGAAAGACTACGAAAAGTTTCTTTTGGAGTTCGGAACTGACTATCAGGAGGTCAGACACGATAAAGCTGTCGCAGCCATTGAAGAGTTCTTCGCTCCTGAAAAGGTAAAGTTAGCGAGTTTTTCAAACTCACAGGTGTTCGATTTGGAGGGTCTGAAAGGTCGAGTACTCTCTTCCTCCTATACACCAGATCCGAACCATTCGAACTTCGAGTCTATGTTGAGAAAATTGGAGAACATCTTTAAGAGGCACCAGGAGAACGGCCATGTTACCTTCCAGTACGATACAAAGGTCTATTATGGCCACTTGCCGCGCCCCTGACTCGAGAAAGACGCGGAGAGATGCCGGACGAGAGAAGAACAAAAGGTCGAAAGAAAGTCGCCCTTCCGGCTAAAAGGGGAAGATGCGTTGAAGACGTTGCTGGGAAAAGGTTAATAGATCAAGGGCTGTCTACTTTTTCTTTGGCTCTCGCTTCTCATCATGGAAGAGGATGCTAAAGACAAGAGCCAACCCGGCAGCGGCGGCAAGTAGGAACAGGATCATTGCCAACCCCGGATAGCCGAAGATTCGAAACGACGTCTCCACCCGCATCAACATTGCAGCGCCAACGATTAGAGCAGCCACTACCAGGCCCAAGGTAATTCTGTTCGCAACTTTTTGCAGCCCCTCTAACACAACTTTTTCATCAATCGCATCCACCTTAAACCGGAGCTCATTGTTTCCGAGTGAGTCAAGGATTCTGTTCACCCGCGTAGGAAGCTTCTCAGCAAATTCTTTAAGATCCACAACACCGGCCAGGAGATTGCTCGGGGCGACGCTTTTAATAATGTTTCGCTCCAGAATCTCGTTAGCTCGTTCGCGGATGACGGCGTTTGGATCGAAAGTTGGATCAAGGGTGTAGACGACGCGATCCAGGTTCAGGAGCGCCTTTGCAATCATCGTAAACTCGGGTGGAAGTCGAAACCAGCAGTCTGCAGAGATCTTGGTTATTTCGAGAGTCACCTTGCCAGCATTGAGACGGCTCAGGACGGCGTCGGAATTCTCGACCACTAAATCCGTTACTCGTCTGACAAAGGCGGTGCGATCAAATCCCTGCTTCGGCTCGCCCATCTTGATGGCAGCTTCCGCCGCGAGTTCGCCACGACCCTCGCTGATTGCGTGTAGAAGTCGCAAGAGGTTGTCCTGAAAACTCTGCGACACGTGTCCAACCATTCCGAGGTCGAGCAGCGCAATGTGGTCATCATCGGCCAGGAAAACATTCCCTGGATGTGGATCTGCGTGAAACAGCCCGTCGATAAGAAACTGCTTGAGATACGCGCCAAACAATGCATCGGCGAGTGAAGCACCATCAATCTCGAGCAATCGCAGCGGGCTCAGCGCGGTAATTTTCTTTCCAGAGATGTATTCCATCGTTAAAACGCGCGACGTTGTAAAGTCCTCGACGGGCTCGGGAATGACGATCTCTTCAAACTCTTCCAGGTTCTGAGCGATTGTCTGTAAGTTGTTTGCCTCTAATGTGAAATCGAGTTCTCGCAAAAGGCTTTTTCGCAAATCCACCAGCATGTTCTCAAATTCATACCGCTTGCCCAGCTCGGTGTGCGCATCGAGAAAATGAGCGATCTCGCTTAACGCCTCAAGATCTTCCACAATGAGTTCTCGGATGTTCGGTCGCTGAACTTTTACAACCACGGCTCGCCCATCGCGCATATAGGCACGGTGAACCTGGGCCAACGAGGCGGCAGCCAGTGGCACTGCATCAAAGTCGGCAAAGGCTTTCGAAATCCTGACACCGAGTTCGCTCGAAACAATTCGCTCGACTTCGTCATAAGGAAAGGGTTCGATCTGGTCCTGGAGTCTCGACAACGACTCGAGGTAGGGGCCTGGTAATAGATCTGCCCGAGTGGATAGCAGTTGGCCCAACTTGATAAACGTGGGACCAAGTCTTTCAAGGTCCTTGGCCAAATCCTCCGCTGAAGCATCACCTGATTCTGCCGCAATCTCGTCGGGCAGAACACTGCCTTCAAGTCCGGCCGCACTAATCAGGTCTGAGCGTCCGTACTTGATCAGGAGCATTGCGACGTCTTTGTAGCGCTTTAGTCGATCTGGCTTTAACAAAACTCCCATGCTTGCCCTCGAATCCGGGTTGCTACTTGGACTGGAGAAGACTATTCTTCGACTTGATTTGTAGGTTCCGTCTTTGTCACGTTAGCGACAGAAGTCTTACGTAACGGTCACGTAGCGAACGGATTTGGTCCACCGTATTCTAGCTCGCATCCACTAGTTTTTCATGTCTAAGGAGAGCACCTATGGAACGGAGAATTTTGCGGTTAACTGTGTTCTTGTTTTTGGCGGTTCTTGTGATTCATGCCCAACAGGCGACTCCGCAGCCTAACCCGAAAACCGGAGTGCAAACACCACCGTCCCCACCTAAGACTCACTTGAAGGTGGGCCAACCCGCGCCTGACTTCACGCTCACAGATACCACGGGTAAACCAGTAAAGCTAAGTGATTTCAAGGGCAAGAAAAACGTGGTACTGGCGTTCTATGTTCTTGCTTTTACCGGCGGTTGAACGAAAGAGTTAAAGGCATATCAGGCTGATATCGCCAAATTCGAAGAGACTGACACTCAAATCCTGGGCATAAGCATGGATAGCTCTCCTGCTAATAAGAGGTTTGCAGAGGACATAGCGGTGACGTTTCCGCTGCTAAGCGATTGGAAGAGAAAAGTGGTTAAGGAGTACGGTCTGCTGGACGAGAATACGGGCTATGCGGCGCGGGCGACTTTCGTCGTCGATAAGGAGGGAATGATAAGGAACATTGAGGAAGGTCGAACTGCTATCGATCCCACTGGTGCCTATCAGGCATGTAGTGCGTTTGAGAAGAAAAAACCATAGAGGTTGACTATTTCGGCGGCGTGGCTGCGCCAGGTCCCGCCGCCCGATCAATCGCTTCACGCAAGCCTTCCGCACTTAAGATCTTCAGTTGCACGCCGTTTATGAAAATCGTCGGCGTACTGCCAACACCGTACATTTCTCCGTCTTCAATATCGTGCTTAACCTCAGCTGCGTAAACCCCGCCGTCTAGCGCAGCGTCGAACTGCGCGCGGTTTAGGCCAAGCTCGCTCGCATATTTCTTCAACGACGGAACGTCCAACGCATTTTGTCGCTTGAAGAGCAATGCAATATATTCAAAGAACCTCCCTTGAGCATTTGCTGCATTCGCTGCTTCCGCCGCCTTGCGCGCATTCTCATGTTGGTCCAGAGGGAAATCCCGCACAACGAATCTGACTTTGCTGCCGTAGGACTTCAAAACCTCTTCTAGTACCGGATTCATCGCAGCGCATGCAGGACACTGAAAATCTGTGAACTCAACTATCGTAACCCGTGCATTAACATCGCCTCGCGACGGATCGTCGTCGACGCTGATGTTTTGAACAGGCTGCGGAGGTTCAGTTATTAGCCACCGAATGTCGGCGTTCTTACGGAGCCGCTCCGAAAGATTTTTCTCCAACCGCTGTTTGTCCTCGTTCTGAAGATAGTTAGCCACCTGATTACGAACAGTGTTTAGGTCGCCATTAATGCGCGACTTGTTTTCTGAATAGAATTTAGTAACTTCGGCCTCGGTTGGAGTGCGAATCTTCTCGCTAATCTCAGTGCGAACAATCTCTTCTGGTCCAACCTTCAGACGATTTGCCTCTGCCAGAAGCAATAAGTCGTCGACCATTTGGTCAGCTTGTTTTTTGGCTAACTCATAGGCACTAAGTCTCATTCGGTAAACAGTCGGCTTCAGCCTTTCGCTCAGTAAAGAAGCTTTCACCGGTTGGCCGGCAACAGTCGCAACTACTGTTTCGCCGCTGAGATTAGGAGTGTTCACATCAACTCCCATGACTACCGGACTCGTCTTTCGCAACCGCATTACTAAGTCGTCAGCAAGCTTGTTTTCCGCTTCATCGTGAAGGTAAGCGGATGCTTGCTTTTTGGCGAGTGTGGGATCTACACCTTCAAACTGCGTCTGATTGTCGTCAATGAACTTCTTGATCTGGGCTGGAGTTGGAACCGGGATTCGCTTGACTACTTCCGATTCGTACAAGGTATGAGTATCGATATGACGTTTCCTGGCCTCCACCTGAAGTAAGATAGTGTTGATCTGGACATTCAGTACGTTTCGCCTCGCCTCTGTAATCTTGTCATCTAAGCTCTCCAGTTCCTGGCGCACCGCAGGCTCCAAATCGGCCGTGCTCAATGTTTGTCCATTTACGACAACCAGCTGAGTTGGCGTCGATGCTGGTTTCGTCGGGCTGGGCTTGGCCGCAGGTTGAGTCATCTGAGGCGTCGCGACCGGCGGCTGAGGCTTCACTGTTTCTCTTCGTTTGGATCTTTGTGCCGGGGACGACGAGGAGAGTAATAACAGCAGAATGAGCAAGAGGGGGCTGATCGCAGATTTCATAGCTTCATTCACCAATTTGCTTTCTCGGGGCCAGATAATAAGAGAACCACCTCTTAGAGCACAAATAAGCCCTTGGCGCTGCTTTTCGTTAGGGCAGCGCCAAGGGGAAAGGTAAGAGCAAGGGTAAAGGGAGTCGTCAGTGGTAGCGGATGATACTTCGTCTGCGTCGCTTTACTGGCGTTCGAATGGATAGAAGATCGCTGTGGCGGCCATTCAATATAAACGCCAATCCTTGATGAGTAACGCCCAAAAGTCGGGCCGCTCTGGTAACGCTTCCACCGCAAGCCTCCAGCGCCTTCCGGATTAGGCCGCCCTCATAGCGAAGTACTTCGGCATCCAGAGAAAACCCTGGCTGGATTGCAGCTGTGGCAGCAGCATTGTCATCCCCGATGGACGCGCTGGCATCGGCAAGCGCTGCAGCGAGGATACGGCGCGCGCACTCGCCTAACCGAGTCTTGATAGTTTTGTTTTGCGAATTCGAGAGAAGCGATTCGGCAGTACGATAATACGACTGTTGTACATCCGTTGAGAGATACGTGCTCAACTCTTCAACAGCCGTAACGGCAGCGATACCTCCTCGATCAGGATCGCCGGCACTGAGGGCGATTTCTACTGCCTGGTCCAAGGTAGTCTTCGCAAGCTGAAACTGCTTCAGTCGTGCGAGCGCTTTGCCGTGAGTTGTGAGTGCTTCCGCCAGGACCGTTTGTTCTCCACCTCTCTTCAAAGAGCGAACGGCAGATCGAGCTGCATTCTCCGCCTCCACGTACTTTCCTTCAAGGAGGAAAGCTTGGGCACGCGTGTCTTCAGCACCTGCAGCACCACCATGATCTCCGACGCTGACATGCAGCGCGTGCGCACGCGTTAGGTGTTCTTGAGCATCACGGAATCTTCCGATACTTGCGAAGAGGAAACCGACGTTGTTCTCAACGCGTGCCTGAAATCGTTTATGGCCCGCCTGCTCAAAGTGATAACTGGCAGCCGTGAATTCGACCAGCGCTTTGTCAATGTATTCCTCTCGATTTTCAGAAAGGCCCAGACTCTTTAACAGCGTAGCGTGCGAGTTATGAAACTTACCTTTCAGTGCGTGATTTGAGCTCAGATCGAACAACGGCGCCGCTTCGCGGTAAATACGTAAAGACTCTCGGTCTCGAGTTGCCACCTTCTCAATGATTGCACTGTTCAGGAGAGCTCGAAGCCTCTGCTCGCTCTGCATATCCCCCAAAGTATCGAGCACATGTCGAAGCGTCACTCGTGCTTCGTCAAGTGCACCTTCGCGCCAATAGCAGATCGCGAGGTCCACTTCAGCTTCAGCAACCTTCTCATTCATCCCCAGGGTTCCGAAAATCGCAGCGCTCTCACTCACGAGATCTTTGGCGACTTCCTGCGCGCCGGGTATCTGTTTGGCACTGCCTAGCCACCCGGTTAAGGCTCCGGTCCTCAGTAAAAGTTCGGCCTTTGCATCCTGCGCAAGCCCTTCCGTCAGGGGTCGCTCAATGGGCCCGGCCCAAAAAGGCCGAAGGGTCTCCAGGGCGCGCTCGAACTCGCCCGCCTCCTCGAATCCTTTGGCTAACTCACACAAGGGAAGGACGTTATGCCTGTTCAGAACATCGGCCTGACTCTCAAAAACAGTTGTTTGCAACTCCATAGTAAGACTCCAGTTCTCTAAATAGGTAAGGAACCTTGCAAGCCTCTCGATTGACGGATATTATCATAAACAAGCTATTGTGCACTTGGTTGTAAGCTACCTCACCGGCGTTGACTACACTTTCTGAGGAGAAGATCAATGAAACGTGTCAAAAGCTTAGTATTTTCCGCAGTACTTCTGTCTATGCTTGCGGTTAATACGCTTGCCGGGGACCAGGAAACGCCGGGCTTCGCTCCACCACCACCCCCGAATTGCATGGCTACCAATACCTCGAATGAGAATACGTCAGCACAATTAAGCGTATCGTGCACGCAAGTTGGAGATACTACGGCTGAAACGGCTGACAATCTGTTATATGAAGCGTTGGCAGCCCTTCTATCGGTATTCTGAGAAGCGCACGCCCAAAAGAGGCACTTTCAAACATAATCGTGCCGGCCTCGCGGCCATTGGTTTTTGTGTGTGCTGGCTCACCGGATCGCGTTCGAGAAAACCGACGTGAGAGGCGGTGACGCGTTGCATCCTAACTCCAACTGGCCAGCATGGCAATAGGAATTACCGGTCCATGCGAGTGCCTGCGGCGTGCGCCTTCAGCGCGGAGTCGTAACATTAAATAGATTTTCTAACCATCAGACTTGTTCTTTGACTGATTAGGTTCACTGGCTTCAACCAATCTCCTCACCGTCTCGAGTGTATCGATGTCGGCGGTTGTTTTGTCTGGCCTCAAACGCAGAATTCGAGGAAACCGAAGCGCGAACCCGCTTTTGTGTCGCTTCGAAGGCTGGACCCTGTCGAACGTCACTTCAATGATGATCGTTGGTTCGACTACACGAACGCGCCCGTGAGCGAATTCCTGAATCGTGTGATTCTTAAACCACTCGGTCAAGTCCGTCAATTCGCGATCGGTTAAACCCGAGTATGCTTTACCAATGTTCAGCAGTTCATCTTCATCTGCGGACCGTCGGACGGCGAAGGTGTAATCTGAAAGTAAGTTTCTTCGTTTTCCGTGTCCTACTTCTACTGCCGTAACCGCTACGTCCAGAGTAGCAATCGCCCGCTTTAATTTGAGCCATTCACGGCCTCGACGTCCTGGCTTATAAAGTGAGTCCGGGCTCTTGATCATCAAGCCTTCGTTACCCCGGGCCCGAGCCAGGTTGAATTCATCATCGAGCATTGCTGCTTCGCTGAATAGTTTTCCCTCAGACAAACGCAATGGACCACCGACCGGTACTATTTGCTGCAAGACGCGTCTACGGTCACTTAGTGGCTCATCTATCAAGACTCTGCCATCTGCATAAAGAAGATCGTAAGCCACTAAGACGACCGGAACAGACTTAAGCAATTGACTCCCAACGCTCTTGCGCCCAAGTCTCTTCTGCAACTCGCTAAAAGGAAGTATCACCTGATCATTGGCCGGAACTATCTCACCATCGATGATGACATCGGTTGGCAACGAACGAAGTGGGTCAACCAACTCCGGGAACCGATGCGTGATCTCATCCATCGTGCGCGAGTAGACAGCGACTCGTCCGTCTTTGACATGTGCCTGAGCGCGAATTCCGTCGAACTTATCTTCCACGAGAAAGTGCTCCGGCATCGTTCGAGCAATATCAGTCAGATCGGCTGCGGGTGTAGCCAGCATGAACTTTATAGGATGAAAGAGCCTCATGCCGACGTCTTTAAGATCAGCTAACCTTGCACGTACGGCGGTCTCACCGATGTCGCCTAATAACATATTGGCATACGCCACCTCCGCCAATGACTGCCCGAAGACGCGCGCGATTGCGTCCTCTACAAGACTCTCACGCAGACCGATGCGAAGGTCGCCGGCAAGTAATTTCACCAGGTACTTCGCTTCCAACGGAGAGGCGCGGTGCAACACGGCTGCGAGGAGAGCAGTTTTGTTTTTTATTCCTCGCGTTTCACTCAGCCGGGTTATGAGCGATTCCGTTTCCGCCAGAGTTATTGTGGGTTGGAACGTGTGTTTCGCTTCTTTGACGATCTCGGCGGCTAATTCACCGGGATCGCCGAGCCGAACGTACCGCGGATATAGATCCTCGGAACTGAACCCCGTAGCCTCACTTAAGGCCGCACTGATGATGCTGCCGCCAACGTTGGTCGTGCGAGCATCTTTGGCTGCGAACTGCTGACCTGCGAAATAACGCGCAGCTCGTGTCAAGTCCGGATCTGACAGCGTCTCGAGATAGCTTCCCAGAATCGCGGCCTTTTCCAGTTTTTTCGTGGTGGCAGCAACGGCCTCTGCAGCTTCCGCAAATCCCTGAAGAGTCCCGGCTAATTCCAACGATTCTGAATCGACTTCGTCTCTATTGTTCTTATCGTCGCCCATCGCCTCGAATCGAGCCCTCAAAATTTCTGTTAACGAAAATTTGCCTACGAGCAATAGTGGCTGTCAAGAAACCGCGTGTAGCGTAGGAGCGTGCTGCCTTCTGCTTTTTCAATGCAACGCGCTACAATCGCGATGTAGAGAATTCGATGTTTCGAGTGCGCAGAAGTCTTCGAGCTCTCTCAGGAAGGTGAAACGGCTAGTGTTCGCACTTATTCTTGATTCACTAGGCAGCACGGAACTGCTTTTTATTCTGGTGATTGCACTAATATTCTTTGGTCCTCGCAAGTTACCTCAACTCGCGCGGTCAATGGGGAAAGGCTTGGCTGAGTTTCGGAAAGCTTCGGACGACTTTAAGCGAACCTGGGAACGAGAAGTGGCGCTCGATAGCGCTAGAAGTGAATCCGACAATACAATGCTTCGTGACGAACCGTCACAAACTTACGAAGAGCCTTATCGTATTGACGAACCTCTAGTTGAACCCGCAAATCCTGATCTGACCGTAGCGAGAGAGAGCTCACATCAGGCGCCATCTAACACGTCGGAATCTTCGAGTGAAAGCACATCGGCCGAACCCATGCGAAAGCACGACTGGCTGTGATCTGATCTGTAATGTCAGCATTTCTGAGAACGCTATCCGCTAGCAAGACTAACGAAGAAGAACTCGGCGGTCAGATGTCCTTTTTGGAGCATCTTGACGAATTGCGCCGCCGTCTAATTCGCTCATTTGTGTTTGTCTTTATCGCAGCCTCTGTCTGCTGGTTTTTTTCAGATCGGATTTACGCTTTCCTTGCCGTGCCCGTGGAACGCGCACTAGCCGATGCTCAAAGGCGTCAAATTCCAATCGCAGGTCACACGGGAAATGAGACAATCGCGTCCATCAACTCGCTGAGAGAAAATGAAACCGGACGCTACGTCTTTGCCGAGGAAACAAAACTGGGTACCAGTTTGATTCCCGCTGGGGCTTCAGTCACCGCACGTGTCCTGAAAGACGCGCAGGGCAAGATTGGGCTGTTTACTGATGAGGCCCTATTCGCGGGAAACACTGTCATTCCAAAGGGCGTCCGTTTGCCGACCGAGCTCGGCAGTGCAACTGAAGCGTTCTCCGGAATTAATGACAAACTCATCGTCACCACCGCGCTTGAACCTTTCTCTCTCTACGTTAAGGTGTCGCTGTACGCGGCGGTCTGTGTTTCCGTTCCCTTTCTGCTCTTCCAAATCTGGGCATTTGTTTCTCCCGGTCTTTATCCACATGAACGCGCTTACGTCACGCCCTTTATCGCCCTCTCTTCAATTTCCTTTATTCTGGGTGCAGCGTTCGCCTATTACGTAATCTTTCCTCCGGCCGCCAAATACCTGCTGGGACTGGGGAGTGACTTTCGACTCTTGCTGAAAGCTGACGATTATTTCGACTTCATTATCATTGTCATGTTGGGCATGGGGGTCGTATTTCAGATGCCCGCAATTACATATGTTCTCTCCAGAATCGGCATCGTAACAGCAAGGTTGTTAGTCAAGATTTGGAAAACCGCGTTAATAGTCATCCTAATCGCCGCAGCAGTACTTTCGCCAACAAACGACATCCCTAACATGTTGTTGTTTGCCGCACCAATGCTGATTCTGTACGTCGTCTCAATCTTTGTCGCGTGGATTTTCAACAAGCCACGAACTGCCACTTGAGAAACACCTCTTAAACGAGTCACAGTGCTCCGAAGTGCTTTGTTTTTGGGCTTTTTCGGGCAACGCGGGCTGTCAGTCACCGCATCTTGACTGTGTTCTTAACGGGATCTTAGAATCCCTCGTCTTCAATCAGTTCCGACTGCAGTCCGTGTCGTTCGAATTAGCAACGCGTCCTATCAGGAGTTTAGTAATGTCTTACCAGAAAGTCGCTCTTCGTCTGGCCGTCATTAGTGCTGTGTTGTTCTGCGCCAGCCCTGGGGTTTTTGCACAAGACCAACAGGATCCGAGCACCAAACCACGTAACATAAAGCCAGAACTGAAGAAAGCCTACAGAGATTGGCTCGACAAGGACGTTACTTACATCATTACGGACGAAGAACGGAAGGCCTTTAAGAAATTAGCGACCGACGACGAGCGTGAACGCTTCATCGAGGAATTCTGGCGCCGTCGCGATCCGGATCCGGATACAGATGAGAACGAGTTTAAGGAAGAGTATTACGAGCGCATCGCCTACGCGAACGAGCATTTCAGTTCAGGCATACCCGGTTGGAAAACGGATCGAGGCCGAATCTGGATTATGTACGGTAAGCCTGATGAGCGAGAGACCCACCCAATGGGCGGCTCTTATGAGCGTCCTTCGTACGAGGGGGGTGGCTCTACGAGTACTTATCCTTTTGAAATCTGGTTCTATCGATATTTAGCTGGCGTCGGTTCTGGTATTGAGATCGAGTTCGTGGACCCGACCGGTAGCGGCGAATACCGAATCGCGAGAAACCCGAACGAGAAAGACGCGCTGCTAATGATTCCCGGTGCGGGTCTTACCCTGGCGGAGCAGATGGGACTCGCTGATAAGGCCGATCGAATTTCGGGAGTCGGCGGTATTGGAAATCAGCAGTATCAACGCGAACAGGATAGTCCCTTCTCGCGCTTGCAATTATTGGCCGACCTCAGTCGACCACCACAAGTGAAATTCAACGATCTTGCGACCGCAGTTAACACGGGCGTCGTTGAGGAGAACCCTCTTAGTTTCGAACTGAGAATAGATTTCTTCCGACAGTCAGACGAAAGGGTTATCACGGCATTTACGATTCAGGCCGAGAACAAAGATCTTGTATTCCAGGATAGCGGCGGCCTGCAGCAGGCACGAATGAATATCTTCGGAAGAATTACTTCCGTTGCCGGTCGCCGCGTCGGGATCTTTGAAGATCCGGTGATCACCACGGCGACAGCTCAAGAACTCAGCGAAGCCAAAGACAGGAAATCGGCTTACCAGAAAGCGGTCCCACTGGCTCCCGGGACATACAAAGTCGACGTCATCGTTCGCGACACCACTTCTGGCGCGACAGGTCTTAAACAGCTCGGCTTTACAGTGCCGAAGTATGATCAGGAGAAACTTTCCACGTCGACAATGATCCTGGCTGCTAAGCTGGAAAGTATTGGTGATCAACCGGCTGTGGGCCAATTTGTCATCGGCACAACCAAAGTAATACCGAACGTGGCCGGCATTTATCACCGTGGTCAACCAGTCGGCGTCTATCTGCAAATCTACAACGCAGGAATTGATCAAACTACCCTGCGACCTTCGGTCGACGTGGAATATGCATTGCTCAAGGATGGCAAAGAAGTGGGCAAGCAGGTGGAAGACTGGCGCGGGATGAGCGACTCAGGCCAACGATTAACTCTGGCTCGCTTGATTGACACTCGCTCGCTGGCTTTAGGGGAATACGAAGTCGCAATCCGTGTTCGCGACCGCGTTACGGGTCAGGCGCTTGCGCCGTCGCAAAAGTTCAGCGTCATTCAGTAAGTAGCTCGCCGTTCGTTTTAACATTATCAATTGTTTTAGCAAATCGCGAATGGACCATCCGTTCGCGATTTGCTCTTTACGATTCACGCCTTACGGTCTCTAATTTCGTATTTCCCTGGACTGACCTTCTGTGCCGATCGACCACATCTACATCGAAGCCCGGGTAGGTGGGACGAAAGCGCGTCTCCTTCCATGTTTCTACCGTTATATCGTTGTCGGCTGCCCGATGATAACGGTACTGCGGAAGTCCCTGTCGATCGCCGCGCACGTCCGCGCCGGTGAGGTGAAGTATGCGGACGCGGAACCCCTCAACTCGTTTTATCTTTCGCTCAACATTGGCAATGGATGACATCTAATTAACATCCTTCAAAGACTCGCGGACGAAGCGTTCAAATTTTGGCCAGGTGCGGCGCATCTAAAAACATTGTGGCCCACGTCAGGAAAGATTAACAACTTCTTTGCTTCGTTTGCAGTGGCGAAAAGTGCCCCTCCGTGGGACCACCGCTCTGGGTCTTTGTGAACCACCCAGCGGAGCACATGTTAAGATAGGTCTACATGAGTGAAGCAATCGAATTAACTGGGTTGAGTCAGTCCGAACTCGTGACTTTCGTGCAGACCCTGGGAGAACCTTCGTATCGCGGTCGGCAGATTTTCGCGGCGCTACAACAACGTCGTTTGCGAAGTTTTGACGATATGACTGACCTGCCGAAAGAACTGCGAATACGACTGAACGAGGTCGCGCTAGCTGCGACACTCAAAATCGAGTCGCGATATATTTCGGAAGACGGCACGCGTCGCTACCTGATGAAAACCAGTGATAATTTTCCGGTGGAGACAGTTTTCATTCCTGAAGAGCGACGCGATACGATCTGTTTCTCGTCACAATCGGGATGCCCTTTGCAATGCACTTTTTGTCTTACTGCTCAGTTGGGGCTGTTGCGTTCGCTGACTGCCGGCGAGATTGTCGAGCAAATCGTGGTTGCGCTTAACGATGCCTACGGAGTCGGCGCCAAACCTCCTCGAGGTACGAATCTCGTTGGCATGGGAGCGGGTGAGCCGTTTCTGAATCTGGACGCTCTCTTGAAGGCCTTGCGTGTGATGGCTGACAAAGAGGGCCTCTACATCGTTCCAAGTCGTGTCACTGTTTCGACCGCAGGAGTCGTACCGCGCATTCTCGATCTCGCAATAATTTCAGATCGACCGCATCTGGCAATTTCGCTGGCAGCTCCGACAGACGAACTGCGAAACGAACTGATGCCTATCAACAAAAAGTGGCCACTTGAAGAATTACTTAATGCCTGCAAAGAATTTGAGAAAACGTTGAAGCCAGGCGAGCGGTTTACTTTCGAATACGTGATGCTGGCGGGTGTGAATGACTCGCCGGAACAGGGGCGTCAACTCGCTAATCTTCTGAACCGACACGAGTTGAGAGCAAAAGTGAATTTGATCCCACACAATCCGGCTGAACCGCTACCCTATCAACCTTCTTCCGAAGAGACGGTGGAGGAGTTTAAGCGCATCCTGGAGTCGAAGGGAATTCATACTTACGTTCGACGTCCTCGCGGGCGCGACATTTTTGCCGCCTGCGGACAACTCGCGGCAAGGCAAGGAACAACTATCAATCGCGTAGAAACAAATTCCATCGGAGCTTAACAACCAAATGACCAAACACTTTTCACTCTATCGTGCAGTACTTTTGTCCGTTCTGCTTCTAATTCCAGCTACACTTTATTCCAATCCAGTTCCGCAAACTGCCGCAGACATAGCGGTCAGTGGATCAATAAACCCGGACAACGTTAAAAAGGGCCGAGCAACTCAAGCGAGTGTAGTTATGGAAATCCCTCGCGGCTTACATGTGCAATCCAGTAAGCCACTCGACAAATTCCTGGTCGCCACGAAATTGGAAGTTGAGACTCCAGCGGGGCTGAAAATTGGACCAATCTCTTACCCGCGCGCAATAGTGCGAAAGCTGAGTTTTTCCAAAGGACCAGTTGCTGTCTACGAAGGTAAGGCTGTGATGCGCTTCAATATTACTGTGCCAGCCAACTATTCTGGTGGTTCCGGAGACATCAAGGGAAAGTTAAGGTTCCAGGCTTGTAACGATGAGTCATGCTTCCCACCAGTCACAAGAGAAGTAAAGGTGTGGCTGAATGTTGAGTGATAGCACAGGGGCGAAAAAGAAATCATTTTCCATATGACATTTGAAATTTTTCATTTGTCATTTTTTCGGTGTGGTCAGTTGTCGCTGTTCATTGTCAGTGGTCCATTGTCAGTGGTCCAGTTTCAGTCCTTCTCAGTTGTCAATAGGTTCCGTCGCCGATAGTTACTATTTGGGTCGGCCTGGTCTAGTCTTCGGACGACTGACAACGGACTATTGACGACCGGCAAAATGACAAATGAAAAATTTCAAATGTCATCTGGAAAATGATACGTCTTTTCGGCCCACAACTGCCATTAGCCTGCCAACTTTTCCATGTAGATTCTTTTCCTTCCGATACGAGAAAAACAGATCCGTACGACACATCGTACAAAGTGGGGCGATGTGAATTCTCTGCTCAGGAACTCCCGCTGAAATTAGCTGATTTCGATTCGCTTTGAGCAGATCTACGAGGGCATGTTCTGGCCGCGTCGGCGTGAAGAGTTCTGCTCCTTCGCCAAACCGACTGTTGAAAGCGTCGATCACTTCACTTCCAACTTCATAGCAGCACCGCCCGGCGGATGCGCCAATGGCAACCCGAAAGTTTTCAGGTCTTGCTCCATATTCCTTGGTCAGCCGCTCTACTCCCGCAATAGCTGCACTTGCCAAAGTTCCCCGCCAACCAGCATGAACAGCGGCAAATGATCGCGTAGTAGGATCACCGATGAGAATGGGAACGCAGTCAGCGGTCTTGACTCCCACCAGGACCCCATCCGCATTACTCACAATCACGTCGCAATAGATCGTATCACCTTGTTGGTTCTCAGCCGGTTGCGCGTCGTGTGCTGTTTCGACCACTCGCACGTCCGCACCGTGCACCTGCCAACAACCGGCGAGGGCCCATTCGCCCGGAAAAAGCTTGAGAAAGCGGCGCCGATTCTCCAGAATGTTCGCCGCCGAGTCATCGTTGAAGCCGGCCAGACTGAGTGCGTTCTGCGGCATGTCACTGACGCCGCCGAGTCGGGTTGAGAAACCGTTTACAAAACCATCCTGCTCGAGTGGGGCGCAGATTAGCGCGCGCACCCCATCAATCTCGCGCCAGTAGAATCCAGCTCGTTTAAGTTCGTCGTCGGTTGTGATTGTTTCCATCGGTATAGACATTATCGAAGTTGTGCGTATTCGCGAAGTGCTGCTGCGCACGCCGCGTTTCGCTGAGCGTGTGTTTACCCCAGCCGAGCGCGACTACTGTGACAGTCGCGGCGCGGTATCAGCTCAGCATTATGCCGCGCGGTTTGCAGCAAAAGAAGCAGCGTTCAAAGCCCTTCAGACGGGATGGCGTGGCGGGATCAGCTGGCAGGATGTAGAAGTTTCAGCGCGCGAAAGCGGCGCTCCATTTCTCATCTTCACTGGTCAGGTGCTTACGGTATTTCAAAAGTTTGGCGCGACCGCGACACACCTTTCAATCTCACATACGAGCGAACACGCGATCGCGCAGGTGGTGCTCGAAAGGTAAGCGCGGAAAAAGAAATCATTTACCATATGACATTTGAAATTTTTCAGTTGTCATTTTGCTTGGGACTTAGGTCTTGGGTCTTTGGGCTTTGAAATCTAACGGCGACCACGTTCGAAAAATGTTGATAGGAACTCAACGACTCAAGACCAAGGTTTATCTACCTAAATGACAACTGAAAAATTTCAAATGTCATATGGAAAATGATTTCTTTTTCTGACGCTCATCCGTTACCTGAAATCATTTACCAACGAGCGTCTCCCCTGCGAGTCAACATCTACTCGCGTCGATCTGTAATTATTAAACTCCATCGACATGATCGCTTCTTTCTTGACGCTTTTTCCATGTTGCGCAACAACGCTGGGCTCAGCAAGCGACTCACCCTCTTCCGCAAACGGACTGCTTTGCATTGGCAAATTTCCATGAAGGTAGCATTCGACGTTGGGCGATAACCGATCAGTTACTGCTATCAACTCACGAATCGGACACGTCAACGTTGAAAGCAATCCTGTTGCCGAGTCAATTTCCACGAACTTGATTCCTTCCGGACATTCGAAGTTTGTTCCGCCCAAATCAGGCCTGACAGCGATCGCGCCATTCATGAACTCAACCCATGCCGGCAAAGCCGCCTCAGCACCTGTTAGTCCCAGCTGCTGATTGTCATCAAATCCAATCCAAACAGCACAAACAAGATTTGGCGAGTAGCCAACAAACCAGCCATCACGAGATGTACCAGTCTTACCTGCAACCGCAGCACCATTTACAGCACCCCGAGCCTTCCGCGCCGTTCCTCGATCAATAACTGCTGCCAGCATATTCGTAATCATATAGGCCGTTGTAGGACTGATTACCTGGTCCGTTCTGGACATCGTGTGAGCCGCCGGTGGCTCTTCAACACTCGCGATTCCCTTCGGCTCCACTAGGCGGCCATCATTCACAAAAGCTGCGTATGCAGCTGCCAGCTGTAATGGCGTCACTTCTCCGGATCCCAATGCAAGCGCGGGATAACGCTCGGGTTTTGGCAGGCCAAATCGAGCGGCCAAATTAGCAATCCTTGAAAGACCTGTCTTCAGCGCAACATCAACTGTGACTACGTTGAGCGATTTAACAAGGCCGGTACGCATCGTCACTTCGCGCATTGAATAGCCACCACCATAGTTTGCCGGCCGATAGATCTTGTTTCGGTCATACACAAACTCCCTCGGCGCATCCATAAACGTTTGCACGGGGGAGATCCCGTCTTCCAGCGCAGCAGCGTACACAAACGGCTTGAAAGTGGAACCCGGCTGCCGGCGTGCATCTGTTGCGCGATTCAACTGCGACCCGGCGTAGTTGCGTCCACCGACCATCGCGAGAACATCACCATTGTGAGGATCAAGCGCAACGAGCGCAGCCTGTGGCTTCACGCCTCGATTGCTGTAGATGTCATCAAGCCGATTCATTTGACGCTTTAGTGCCTCTTCCGCGATTTCCTGCAACCCGAGATCAATAGTCGTATAGATCCGTTGGCTGTTTCCTGATGTAGAAAACTCCGCTTCCGCGATTCGGTTCACGTAGTCAACAAAGTATGGCGCGAGTGAATTGTCAGCGCTGGCCGACGGTGAAACCAGAATTGGCTCACCGGATGCGGCCGTCGCTTGATCCCGAGTGATCCAGCCATCCTTTTGCATTGCACTTAGTACAACGTTTCTTCGCTCTTGTGCCGCTTCGGCGTGTCGCAATGGCGAGTACCGCATTGGACTTTGAATCATTCCGGCCAGTGTCGCCGCCTCTGTTAGCGTTACATCCTTGAGTTCCTTTCCATAAAAGACCTCAGCAGCCTCTTTGACTCCACGAACCGTTACCCCATCGCGTTGTCCTAAATAGATCTCGTTGCAATAGAGCGCAAAAATATCCTGCTTCGACAGCCTGCGTTCGAGAGCCAGGGCTAACATCCCTTCCGCATATTTCCTGCTGAGTGTTTTTTCAGACGACAGGTAGGTGTTCTTAACGAGTTGCTGAGTAATGGTCGATCCACCGTGTCCAAGTCGCTCTTCGCCGGCATTTCTGAGCAAAGCCCGCATCAGACCGCCAATGTCTACACCTGGATGATCGAAGAAGCGTTGGTCTTCGATCGAAAGAATGGCATGGACCAGGACAGGTGGGATCTCGCCGTAATTCAGGAGTTCTCGTTTCCCGCTCTTTGATGAGAGATCGTTTGATAAGACTTCAGGCTCGAGCGTGAATGATTCAAGCATGTTGCCATCGCCATTGATTTCGACAATTTTATCGTCGCCAAAACTCACCCGAATTAGCCTGGGTTGCTTCCTGCTTGTGCGACCCGGCCAAATCTCGACTGCCGAACCATGGTTAACGAAACTTCCGCTCCACGCGTCGCTTGCGCTTGACTCGACATATGCCGCGCGACGGAGCGCTGTGACGAGTTTGTCGCTGGAAAACCTTTGACCTGTTTGAAGAACTCGCGGTGCGGCATAAAGCCCCGGCCTGGCTGTCAGGTAACCACTTGTAACCCGAGCGTCAATGATCTGCGAGTAGTACTTGTAGGAGTTAAGGAGGGCGTCACTGCCAACGCTAATTCCGATGGCGAACAAAAATAGAGTCGCACGAACGAAGAGCCCTGGCTTTGACTCAGTTAGGTATTTCGGTAGGAAGTGAAAGAACCGTCTCAGCCGGCTGGCAGAGATGAACACGCGTGTATCGGGTACAGATGTGACCTCGATGGCCATGGTAAACCGAGCAGAGATCTGAC
>JBKOYD010000067.1:0-3853 GCA_046725195.1 Acidobacteriota bacterium
GATTTCCAATCGTGATCGGACCGGTTGCCGTCAGCGAACCACCCTCTACAGACATACTGCCAAAAGAATTCTGTGTTCCAAGACCGATAGTTGTTGCGCTCGCATTACCTCCCGCGATGATGAAGCCAGACGCGAAATCTGGTGTCGCACCAGCATTCCGACGAATGTTGACGTCGCCGACTGTAAGTGAACCACCGTTGATCCGCAGAGTTCCGCTAAAGTCAGAGTTCGTGCGGAAGCTGCCAAGCGCTGCACTGCCACTATCGATTACCACTTGACTAGTTGTTGCGCTTACGAGTCCCGTCGTCGCGAATGAGCCACCTGCAATCTGAAGGCGCGTGTTGAGGGCTGTATTGACAGTGTTATTGCCAAGGTTAACAGACCCGCCAGAGGTGATCTGGAGAGTTCCGCCATTTATATTGAGGACGCCTGTAAAGGTATTGGGTGCTGACAGAACCAGTGTGCCGGTGCCCGTCTTTGTCAGACCAGTGTTCCCGACGAGGGAGGTCGCGACAGTGGTGGTCGCTCCCGCACCAAGCGCATTTATAGTAACTATGGGTGTTGGTCCGGAAAGCGTAAGGGTGTTCCCAGGAAGGTTGTTGTTATCGACCACCCAACTTGCGGATGAAGTCGCATCTGAATCACCGAAGGTAATGCTACTGAGCGTGCGTGGTGAATCGAGATGCACCGTGTTGTTGGTAATGAGATTAAGCGTATTAAAGTTCGCTGAGTTGCCACCGTCCGCAATGACGGCGTTCAACCAGTTGGCCGGATCACTCCATAGACCGCCTGTCGTTGGCTGAATCCAAGTGCCGTTACCAATCGTAGGAAGGACCAGCGTATATGACTCGCCAGCGATGTAACCCGCTTCAGGGTTACCATTGGAATCGACGATGCCGTTAATCGAATTAAGATCGAGACGCATGATTCCTGCACCTGAAAGGTTATTTACGGTAACGTCGAAGATCATTCCACTACTCGCAGAGACGCTAGCAATGGTGCCCGCCGCGGTGCCAGACGTAGTCAGCGTAAAAGCGTTGGTGGCTACGCCGCTCACGTTGTCTCGAAATGTCACTCGAAAGACCACGCTCGAAACTCCAGTTGTAATAGTGCTGGTAACCGGATTAAAGCGGACGATCGTGATTCGCGGAGTGCCTTGAATATTAAGAGTGAATATCGCCGACGAGGGACTGGTGCCGGATGCATTCGACGCAGTCGCGTAAAAACTATTCACTCCCGCCGGCAGTGCAACGGACCTGTAATCGAACGCCCACTGGCCACTGGCATCGGCAGTAAGTGTCGCGATTACGCCTGTACCTACACGCGTTAGCGTCACCTGGTCGCCCACTCCTGCGGTGCCATTTGCCATTGAAAATAAAAGTTCGGTCAGCGGTTGTGGCACCGCTCGCATACGTGCCTTCGTCGCCTACCGCCGCCGTGATCTCGGGTGTAGCGATGTCGGTATTAAATGTGAACGGCGCCGACGTTGGACTGGTGTTGCCGTTGTTGTCACTGGCAACCGCAGTAAAGCTGTGAGTTCCGGCCGAGATAGGGGCGTTGTATGTAATGGACCACTCTCCAGCGGCAGATGAGACTGTGTTACCGGCGGGAATCGAGCCGTCGAGCGTTAGCGCGATGTTCCGGAAAGGCTCTGATGTGCCGCTGATTACGAGTGGATCTCCGCCCACATAGGTGATTACCGGAGTTGCAATTGGTCCATCGAGTTCCACCGCATCGTAAACCCAACCCGCGCTTAGCCATTGGCTGATGTCTGTCGAACCACTGATTGGATTTATCGTCATTGTGTTCGTGCCGACGACAAGAGCCGCAGCCGGAATGCTGTAGGTGAAAAGGGCGTTGTTGCCTCTGTAAGTACCAATAGTGAAGCTGCGTGAATTTGGCTGGCTGGAGGCTGCGGGCTGAGGGGAAGTGAAACTGTTTACGGTAATTTGTGGACGACCGTTATTGTAGGCGCACGTAATACCAATCCTCAGCGTGAGATTCGTAATTTGATTTGGCGCCAGGTTGAATTTGATGGTGGTTGGACTGTTTTGACCGCGAAACTGGATCGCCGGAAAACTGGACGGGCTGTCAACGCCGACCGTGTAAGTAGTAATGTTCCACGGCGTCATCCGCACGTCTTGCGGGTGCATCTGGACAATCTTTTCACCGTTCATTAGTCCTGCTGGAGTTCCATCCCACTCTCCGATTCTAAAAATCCTTGCAGGTAACGGTTCGGTTGATGAGAGGTTGAGCGTAGTCGTCGACGCTGCGGAAACAACTACTGGACTCGTAGCTACTTCAAGTTCGCCTTTATATAGAGTTGCGATGTACGCGCCGGGCTTCATGCCGGAACTCGTATAGGAGCCATCCGGAGCTGTGGTGGCCCAATACTGAGCAGTGGAATTGGCGAAACCGACGACTCCTTGAAATCCTGCTGGTATGCCGGTGACGGTACCGCTGACCTGCCCGCGGTCAGAGTTTGCTACCCAGCCGTTCAGACCCAAAGTGGCGAGCCAGGAGAAATCTATTGGTAGTGTAGGCGGCGCGCCCGTTGTAAAGACCAGTGCATAAGGTCCATGAAGCACATTCAGGCGATAGGGTTCTGTTTGGTTGTGACCAGAGTTCATGTAGTTATAGATTTCCTGGTCGTCACCGCTTTGGTTCTCGATGTCGCGAAAGAACGGCCCGCCAGAACTACTCTCCCGTGATCCAAAAACCATCCAACAGCCGATAGCTGGTCCCGTGGCGCCGTTGTAGCTCAGATCCATCGCTCGATCCTTGCCGTGAGTGATGTTGTCGCCGTAGTACTTCGAGCGCGTGGTGCCATCGGCCATTCCAAAAACGTCTGTACTTTCAATAGCTCCCACGGTGCCGTGCAGATCTGAAGGTATTGGACCATTCGGAATCAGTGCGGAATTGAGTCTTGTGATCCAGCGCAGCTCACCGACTGAGGGCTCGGCAGTGGGATAAGTCGCCATGTAGATTGTGTTTTCGCCGTTTCGGACAATGAGGTAGTGAGTAAGGTTAGCAACAACCCCATTCGTCGGACCGGTTTGGAGCGTCATCTTCACATACGTTGAGCCATCCGTTTCGGGCGTTACTGTCGTAGGAGTACCGAGCCCTGAAGCGATTTGCGAGAATCTATTGGTTGTTGATTTATACTCGGTGCCGTTGAATACAATCGAAGTAATGCTGCCGTCCGTCTTGCGAACTTGAAAAACTAGACCTGCTCCTGTGTCTATTTCGTAAACGTCGCCAAGATCGGTATAGCCAAATACGCCGGCTACGGCAGAGTTATGCGTGAGACCGCGAGGTACAAACTCCGAGGCCATAACAAACGAGAGAAGGACGGCTATCAGGCACACGATTTTTAGAGTTTTCATGGCGTTCTTTGCGAGCAGGAGTTTTCTAATTACGGTTCGGATCAAGTAGCGTGAATGAGTCGCCACAAGAATTCTTGTCGCGACAACTTGATTCCGGGAGGTAACCGCAGTTTTCGTAATTACAAGGGGGCGACAGGCTATCTTTCGTGGCCAGCCGTGTCAAGCAAAAATCTTGCGCGAATTGGCGTAATATGAGCAGCGTTTACCGTGGCCTGGAAGCAGAAGTTGTTTATGCAAAGGGCCTCGAGGCAGCCAAAAGCATCGATTATCGCCGTGTCGTTCAGCTGACCTACGACAGCCTCGGGACCATCGCCCTTTTGCGACGTAATGTGGACGATGCTCATTCTTATTTTCTGAGAAGCCTCAAGATCACTTTTGAAAGTGGTCAAACGCGTGAATAGCTTGGCTCATTGCGCGACATTGCAACGGTCTGTAAGCTTCAGGGCGAACTCGAACAAGCTATGGAA
>JBKOYD010000115.1:0-42909 GCA_046725195.1 Acidobacteriota bacterium
TCACGAAATCCAACTCGCATCCCTACCCAACGCGGATGGCGCGAGCGAATGAACCGGTAGAGACCGAATCCGAACAAGATTGCTGCTGCACCGTAGCGCAATGCGTTCTCAGGTATACTGGCTTGGGCCAACCAGAACAGCAGAACCACGAGTCCAATCGACAACGCGTGGCCCAAGGCTATTGGCGGTATTGCGGCCAGCACGGCGCGTCGATGCTTTTCCTGCATGCCGAGCGCCACAGCAAACAGCCAGCCCATACCAGGATTGATTCCGTGATAGGCACCTAAACCTAACAGCGCCACCCAGGGCCAAAACTCGCTCATGCGTAACAGTAGGAATCGGAAGAACAGTCTCCGCCCTCCAGGCGGATTTGGTGCGAACGGTAACCGTCGAACTCAACAAAGAAGTCCGGGTCGACGGTCAAACCTCCGGCAGGTTCTGCATTCAGTTTGACCATCCAACTCTTTAGGCCCTCAGGATAGAACTGTTCATCCCATGCATAGTAAAGAGAGTTGGTGACGTAAACACGACTTCCATCACGGCTCACTTCGACCATCTGCGGTGCCCCGTTTAGTGGCTGATCCGGTTTCTTCGGATGTGCTGTTCGCCTGACAATTCCTCCAAGGTGTACGGACCCTGTCAACGTCGGATTAAACGGGTCCGAAACGTCGTACTGTCGCATTTCGCCTGTACCCCAGCAGGAGACATAAAGAAAGCGGTCGTCAAGCGATAGGTTGATGTCAGAAACAAGCGGCGGGACAGCCTTGAATCCTTGCAGCATCGGAGGAAGCTGAGATGCCTCAGCTGGTTCGGCGGGGATGTCAATCACCTTTTTAACTTTCCACGTACCCTTGTCGTCATGCCACACCCAGATCGAGGACGACAGATCTTTTGTCGAAATCACCACGCCCACGAATCCATACGTCTTAGTCGGATCGTGAGCTGCCCGCAGTTCCAAAACCAATTGATGCTCGGCACCAAGATCGATCTCCTTCAGGTGCTTCCGGCGTCGCAGATCCCAAAAATGGATACAATGGCCATACTTACCATTCAGCAGTAACTCGGGCTGGAGTCCAGTCTCGATCATGTTTGGCGTTCCCCACTCACTGGTAATCATGACGTCGTGACCAAGGTGCCACCAAAAATCATAGGCAAGATATTGAGGACCCCGATCCATCTCCCATTGGCCCAACACCTCGAATGAATTGTGGTCCAGCAGGAAAACACCGCCCGGTCCATCGCCCTCGGGTGAGCCGAGCGCGCTGACATAGATTCCTTCAGGCCCACAGTGGATCGTATGGAACCGGGAGTAGCGTGCACGTGCAAAGACTTCTTCCGGCTCAATGACTTTTACGATTTGCGGGTTTCGTGGGTCAGGCTTGATGTCAAGGATGTGAATACGTGACGAGCGCAGACCGGGCACGACTAAATATCGGCGCTCAACATGCGGGTGCGGCGCATAAGGGCAAAGCGCGGAGCTGCACGCGTTCCAACCGAAGTGGTGGAGCTCATCGCCAGCCTTGGGCATCTCGACTTTGCCGACGATCTTGCCATAACTGGACGAGTCGGGAGCAACATCCACCACGGTCATGACATCGGGACGTCCATCTTTGTTTGGATTAAAGGCGGCGACGTAGGCGAGCCCTTCTGCAGGCGCCTTCATCGCTAAACGGGGGGAAGGATAGAATGTTGGATCGGGTTTCCACTGGGCCATTTTTTCAACTCCCTTCGTAAGTTCGATTATGACGAGGTTTAACGTTCGAGTCTCGTCGTCAAGGTACCCACAATTCTGGGCCAAGCCCCGTTCAATCGTGGATTTCGAGTTGCAGGTTTCGACGCTAAGCTTACTCTTCAACAGGAAGATTGAGAAGCTTGTCCATTGCTTAGTTGTGAGGTCAGGAAGGGTGGCTTGCCCCAGCTCTCACTCTACAAGGATCTCCATTGCATACTTGCCAGGTCAGGAAGGTGGGCTTGCCCCCGCTCTCACACTACCAGAATCTCCATTGCATACTTGCCAGGTCAGGAAGGTGGGCTTGCCCCTGACAAATGGAAATAGAGATTCCTAAAGAGTGACAGCGGGGGCAAGCCCACCTTCCTGACCTGACAAATGGCAATAGAGATCCTTAGAAAAGCAAAGCGCCTAAAACACAAAGGTTGCCCCACCGCGCCCTGTGCTACCTGGAGTCTGAAATCCGCTCTCGAAATATGACCGGTCCAGCAGATTGTCGACGTATCCAAAGAAACGCAAGGAACGCGTTTCCGATAGAGGCAACGTGTAGCTAGCGCCTAGATCAACCTTCGCTAACCCTCGAAAACGATAGGCTCGGTTATTGAAAGTAGCAGGGTCAAAGATCGCACCCAGATAGTTGCTTGATGTCGCGAGATCAAAGTTAACCAAGAGACGGCGGCCAATCCGTTGGCTGGCAACCAACGAAAACTGATGGTCCGGAATCACCAGCGATTTGAGGACGCCGGGCACTTGTGCTGTGCTTTGTTGACTCTTCGTGTAGGTGTAGGCACCAGAGACGGTCAGCGCACGCATCGGGGTTGCTGTCAGATTCGCTTCTACTCCTCGAGCAATACCCCCATTCGAGTTGCGGTAGCCGCCAAACCGACCGAAAGGATCTGTTACCGGATTGATAGCTCCCGAAAAGTCGAAAATGATCACTTCCTGAAGACGCGTGTAGAAGTAAGTGGCCGAAGCCTGCAAGCGGTTCTTATAGAGCGCTTGATCGATGCCGCCATCAACAGCGATCGAACGATCCGGACGGAGGCGAGGATCTCCAAAGGCGGAATACCCGAAAAAGCTGTCGAAGAATGTGCCAAAGCGCTCAAACAGTGAAGGAGCACGGTAACCGTTGCCGACATGAGCGCGCAGCTTTGTACCTGAGGAACGGAACAAGTAAGCAATCGATCCATCCCCGGTGTACGCAGTTGGTGGTGAATTAAAAGTAATGCCCGTGTACGGTGCAGATGCAGCCGGCGAGAACTCGGGTTGTTGGAGGTTGAAAAACTGCACACGAAACGCCGCCGACATCTGCAACCGATCCTCGAGGAAGCGCAATTGATCCTGAACAAAAAGGGCGTGGCTTCGCTGTGTCACATCAACTGTTGAGTTAGCGGTTGGATCGACCGGAAAGGTCAGATTCCGGAAGTTCTCTGATTCAAACTCGTAGCCGCCCGTAATGAAATTGACGCGTCCGGCGAGTAGATCAAAACGGACCGAAAGCGTGTGAACGCGTCCATCGAAATCCGACTGCTCACTTCCTCCAAACGGTTGAAAGCCGACTCCGAGCGGTCCATTGATGCCAGACCGATTGGTGACTAAACCTTGATAGGTGAGGTTGTAGCCAAACACTTCAGTTGGATGCTGCGAGAAGTTGAGCGCGCCCGAAAAGAAATTCGCAGTACGTTCGTTGTCAGGGTCGTTGGCTGCAGGAATAAAAGTGGCCGCACCAACATTCAATTGTGAGACGGGAACACCTGCTTCATAACGGGAGAGTTCAGCCGGCGAAAGTGGAATGGCTTCGATGATACCGGTCGGTGGTAGATTGCCGACTCCCTGGGGATTGTTGTTCAGTTGGAGGCGGGAATCGGCGGCGTAGATGCGTCCAGTCAGAGTGGCTGTGGGCGTCAAGTTAAAGAGAATGCGTCCTTGTCCACTTGTGTTGCGCGTTTCATCTTCACCATCAATGCCTCTCGTGACGTTCAGCTGTGAAAAACCAGCGCTGTAGACGACGCGATTGTTATGCGCACCGCCGGCCACCTGACCTCGACCTCGAAACATTCCGAGTCCACCGGCCTCGGCAAGCACGCTGCCGTGGAATGGACCACCACCTCCATCAGTTACAAGATTGATCACACCACCAATGGCGTTAGAGCCGTAGAGCGAAGAGCCTGAGCCGCGCAACACCTCAACCCGACTGACGTCGGTGACCATGAGGTCCTCGATGAAACCGGATGCGTCGCCTTGCGTAGATGCAGCATCACGAAAGCGGAGACCGTCAATCAAGACCGCCGTATCTTCATTGCGTAAGCCGCGTGTTTTAATGGACGTAAATGATCCTGGCCCTCCCTGCTGCTGAATACGCAGGCCAGGCACCGTGTGCAGCGATTCTGCAATCGCCGACTCATCGCGTTCATCTATCGCTTGTCGATCGACAACAGTTACGGCTTTGGATACTTCATCAACTGCTTGCGGCGTATCTGATGCAATGACTACAACTGTGCTCCGCACGCCGGACAACTCCAGTGAAATGTCGAGCGTCGTTGCTTGACCTCGCTCGACAGTGACTTGTTGCACAATTGGTGATGCAAATCCTTCGGCTTCCGCCTCTATTAAGTACTGACCTGGGGCGAGTCGCTCGAAGCGATAAGTACCTGTCGCATCGGTTATTGCGCTAAGACGAAAAACCCGTTCACGCGCGTAAAGCGTTACGGTCGCCCGGGGCAGGTTAGCTCCTTGCGGATCTTTCACGTGGCCAGTGATGGTTGTATTGGTTTGTCCAAACGTCGATTCCGATTGTGCGACCAGTGTTAAGAGCGCGAACGCAATCGCAACAAAAGTCCTATGGTTAATTCGCTTCATGATCAAAATGTCTCCTTCCTCCTCCCCTTCGGAAGAGTCGGTAAAGACGCGTTGAGAGGACGGTCTCCTGACTCACGGCCGAAATGCTGACCTACTCTCCGCGCCTTCCCATCTGAAAGACAGTGGCTGTGGTTGCGGATTTCGTTGCCGTTCACAGTTGCGAGGGCAGTGGCGGTGTCGCATAGCGCTTCCCGGCGCCTCCTACGCATCGTCGGTTTCAAAAGAGGTCGCAAAGAATCGGAAGCTCTTTACGGCTTAGTCTCAAAAAGTTGCACCCAGCGCTGTTGGTAGCCGACAGTCAAGGGCTCGAGTATGACTAAAGCACCATGGGCCAAGTGCTAGACGTTCTTGACAGTAAAGCCGCTACCCCGTCGAGCCAGGACTGGGGGGAATGATTAGTAGACGGAAAAATAAAAACGCCCTCGATCTCCTGTTGAGAAGATCGAGGGCGTTCCAAACTCCAATGTTGCGAGCTCAGGTGCTGCCTTCAGGCTCGAGAACCCATCACACTGATCTCATTGCTGACGCCACTCGCCCTTTCCCGGAGCGTAAGTGTCGCTTCCATCGAACAGCAGGCAAGGTTTCCTGACTCCCGGCTCGAGCGCGTTGCTTCACGGCCTTCCCAATCCACGATTTGGACCAGTGGCCATCTTCATATGGAAGCTACGCAATCGCCGGTGCACAGTGGCGGGAACCGTGCGGGCTTCACACCCGCTTCCCTTGTCACCCAATGGGTACCTGTGATGGTCAACCAGGATCCTTTCGGACTGGTTGAAATAGCGATCTAAGTTCCAAAGATCAAGACGCACGTTGTTACTTTGCGCTTTCGAGTAGTCGCACTCTATAGCCTACCTCTCCGGCCGTCAAGCGGCGCGATCCTTAATAGGACAGTTGGGGGCAAGCATTCCGAGCACCTCACAGAAATAGGACAGTTGGGAAAGGGGCAAGCGGCAAGATCAAGCATCTACCGGTACAGATCCCGAGCGCGCCCCCGCTGGTCCATATCCACGAACCTACAGATTTAAGATTGAACCTTAAGTAGAACAGTTGGGAAAGGGGCAAGCGGCAAGATCAAGCATCTAATGGACCAAGGGACCAAGCGGGGGCGCGCTCGGGATTTGTATTGTGAGGCGCTTGGTTTTTCCGCTTGCCCCCTTCCCAACTGTCCTACTTCTGTGAGGTGCTTGATCTTGCCGGTTGCCCCTCTTCCCAACTTGTGAAATGTTTGTGAGGTTCTTGATAATCCGCTTGCCCTCTTCCCAACTGTCCTATTTCTGTGAGGTGCTTGGAATGCTTGCCCCATTCCCAACTTGTCCGCCGCGACCGTATAAAGCGTCAGCCAGCGAACTTGCTCAATCGTTTTTCCAGCTCAGCTACCCGCATCGCCAGGCGTGAATCACCAAATTTCTCAGTCACTGACGCAAAGGACGCCATTGCACCACGCCAACGTAGCTCGTCCACATCATCGAAGAGCGGTGCGTCAATCCTAAGAGTAGCGAGGTCTTTGAAGAGCAGTGCGTTCTCCAGGTTGTTGTCCTTGAGCACCTCGCGAGGGAAGTTCTCGAGTCGTCCGTAGCGGTTGATGAGTTGTGCGGCTGTCTTGGGTCCACAGCCTGCAATTCCCGGATATCCGTCGGCAGAATCACCCACGAGGGCAAGATAGTCCGGAATGAACTGTGGGGCGACACCGAACTTTGCGCGCACGGCCTCAGCATTTCGAATCTCACCTTTTCTACGGTCCACCTGTACCACGCGATCGTCGACAACGCATTGAGCCAGGTCCTTGTCTGGTGTCCAGATGCAGACCTTCTCCACTCGTTCATCTTGCGCGGCCAGATGCGCCGCCGAAGCAAGCGCATCGTCGGCCTCCAGCTCGACCATAGGCCAGACAACAACGCCCATCGCAAGCAGCGCTTCCTCCAGGGGAACAAATTGTGCGCGGAGCACGGGGTCGATTCCGGCTCCAGTCTTGTAGCCGGGCCACATGCCGTTGCGAAACGACTCAATCACGTGATCGGTTGCGACTCCGATGTGCGTTGCATCGTCAGCGAGCATCTGCGCCACAGTACGTAGCACCGCCGTTACCGCACCATAAGGAGGATCGATTTTTTTGAAGCGCCGGATTCCGTAAAAGTGGCGAAAGAGTTCGTATGTACCGTCGATTAGATGGACGATCATTTTCTTTCAAAATATTCGTAGCGCATGAGTCGTCGTGATCTTTGCTTGATAGTTCCGTGGTTCGGAAGGCCGGTTCACGAAAAAGTTAAGATTCGGCGATATGGATGTGCCGTGCATGATTCAATTTCAATTATCAGCGACTAATTTGGCGTCCGTTTTGACTAATTTGAGGAGCCGTTCAAAAGCCGGTAATCCCGAGCTATAGCCTCTTCGAAAAAATTTCCGGAGCCTGGTCGATTTTGCTGTCGCACGTTCGACGTGTATGTAGAGAGCGGGTCCAGGAGATGGAATCTTCCGGAACCTGTTCTCCCAAAATAAACTTAGGAGAGATTACGATGCGAGTTATGGTCATTGTCAAAGCTAATAAGGAATCAGAGGCCGGGGTCATGCCGAATGAGCAGATCCTCAGAGAGATGGGCAAATTTAACGAAGAACTGGTGAAGGCGGGCGTGATGCTTGAGGGTGAGGGCCTTCATCCTACCTCAAAAGGAAAGCGTGTTAGGTTTTCCGGAGGGCAGCGAACGGTTATTGACGGTCCCTTCACCGAAACCAAAGAGTTAATCGCGGGATTTTGGCTGTGGCAGGTAAAATCGATGGAAGAAGCTGTTGAGTGGCTCAAACGCGCACCATTCGAGGACACGGAGATTGAGATTCGGCAGGTGTTCGAGACGGAGGATTTCGGTGCCGAAATGACCCCAGAACTGAGGGCGCAAGAGGAACGGGTAAGAGCGGAAGCTGCAAAACTAAAACACTAGTGACGCGCTCAAAGGTCCTCAATACAGAACCATCAGGAGCGATAGCGACTGCCCCAACGGACTCTCTTACTTGCTTCGGCTCGAGTATCGTGCGGCTACTGGTTGCCATTAAGAGCAACCTTCGGCCTTAGCTAAATGCAGTCGCTATCGCTCTCGGTACTGTAATCCAGATACTCTCCACCCAACTACTTGCATCGAGGATTTGAAGATGTTGTGATCCGTAGCCGTGACGGGTACGGATATACATCGCACGATCGACGCAGTCTGGAGAATGGAGTCGGCCAAATTAATCGCCGGTCTCACGCGAATCGTGCATGACGTCGGTCTTGCCGAGGAGCTTGCTCAGGACGCCCTTGTCATTGCCCTCGAACAATGGCCCGCATTGGGCATACCCGATAAACCAGCGGCGTGGCTCATGGCTACCGCCAAACATCGTGCGATCGATCTGGTACGCCGGAAAACCGTTATCGAGCGTAAACATGAAGAGATAGGACGTGAACTTGCAGCTAAGGAGATGATCGCGCCTGATTTCGACGCAGCCATCGATGATGATATTGGCGATGACCTCCTGCGACTACTGTTTATTGCCTGTCATCCGGTTCTTTCAACTGAAGGCCGCGTCGCACTCACGTTGCGGCTACTTGGTGGTTTGACAACTGAAGAGATCGCACGTTCGTACCTTGTATCCGAGCCGACGATCGCGCAGCGCATCGTGCGAGCCAAGCGAACTTTGTCAGAAAGACAAATTCCCTTCGAGGTCCCTCGCGGTGACGAGCTCACTGCACGTCTTTCCTCAGTCCTCAATGTCATCTACTTGATCTTCAACGAGGGTTACACTGCAACGCGCGGAGACGATTACATGCGACCAGCGCTTTGTGAGGAGGCTTTGCGCCTCGGTCGGATTCTCGCAGAACTTGTTCCAAACGAAGCTGAGGTCCATGGCCTTGTTGCCCTCATGGAAATTCAGGCGTCGCGGTTCAAAGCGCGTGTGAGGTCAAGTGGAGAGCCGGTATTGTTGCTGGATCAAAATCGTGCGCGTTGGGATCAATTGCTTATTAGGCGTGGTCTTGCGGCACTGGATCGCGCTGAGAAGACGAGCAGCACGCGTGGACCCTTTGCGCTCCAGGCTGCGATTGCCGCGTGTCATGCTCGTGCGCGGGAAGCAGAACAAACGGACTGGACGCACATCGCAGAGCTGTACGATGCACTGGTCCGACTAACACCAACTCCAGTCGTTGAGTTGAATCGTGCGATGGCTCACTCGATGGCTTTTGGTCCAGCAGCTGGACTGGCACTTGTTGATGCGCTCACTTCCGAGCCGTCGCTCAAGACGTACCATCTTTTGCCGAGTGCACGCGCTTACTTACTCGAAAAGCTAGGTCGACTTGAGGAGGCGAGAGCTGAATTTGAGCGCGCCGCGTCACTAACGGAAAATGCACGGGAGCGAGAGTTGCTTCTCAAGCAAGCAAGAAAAACTCAGGACTGACCTGACAAGTGGGCAATGGAGGTCATTGAAGCGGGAGAGCGGGGGGAAGCCCACCTTCCTGACCTGACAAATTTGCACGTGAGGTCATTGAAGTGGGAGAGCGGGGGCAAGCCCACCTTCCTGACCTGACAAATTTGCACGTGAGGTCATTGAAGCGGGAGAGCGGGGGCAAGCCCACCTTCCTGACCTGACAAGTAAGAATTGAGACGACTAAATGTAGACGGCTATAGGTAATCTTCAGAAATTTAGACGAACCTGAAGTTGAATTCGACGGTTGCCCGCTGCAGCACTTCCTCCTGGACCAAAACCAAAATTTCCGGAAGTCGAAAAGGATTCACCGAAACGAGGTGAACTCAGATTGCCGATCGGCTGGCCCAGATTGGTGTGGTTAAAAAGATTCTGAATGTTGACCGAAAACGTCAGGTTGTAGCGTTTCTCGGGAGTGGGTGCACTTGCAGGCTTTGAAGCTCCCGCTGCCGCCGCGGTACCCGTTGCCGGATTGGCACTCGAGGGTTTGGCTGCTGTAGGTTGAGATGGTTTTCCTTGCGTCGCTGATTTTTGGTCCGCTCCTCCACCCGCCGGCTGCACTGCTGCCGCAGAGCTCGGCATGTCGCCGAACGCGAACGATCTGTTAATTCCTATATTGATTGAGAAGAATCCTGGACCCATGCCGTAGTTTCGCGGAATGAGTGATTGTCCAGCCGCCGGGTTCAAATCAAAGTCGCCAAAACTTGTTCGCCTCAGATTCGCCGGATCTGTTTGAGCCGTTGCGAATGCCGGCCGCTCTGTAAACAGTCCGTCTCCGTTTGTATCTCGGCCCGTTACAATATTGAACGGTCGACCCGACGAAACGACGATAAATGGATTCAGATTCAATTTCAGTTTGGGTACGACAAATGTTCCACCGACAAAAAAGTTACCACTCGGAATAAAGGCAACCCGCGAGTATTCATCGCTGAGATTGTAGGTGTCCGCCGGAAAGCAATTCGCAATCGAACCAAAAATACAGTCGGTATCGGTTTTTCCTTTGCCCATCCCAAAGTTTGCAAACAGCGAGAACCCTTTACTCATTTGCCGTCTGAGTCCGCCGAAGAACCTGTAATCGTTGAAGGTGGCACTCGACTCGTAGTAGTAAACGTCCCCCGCGTTTCCCAAAGGACGAACACTGTTGTTGGGATTGCTCGGATCATAAGTGCCCGGAAGTGGCGCATTTATGTTTCGCACTCGCAACAAATGTTTGCCGCGATAATTGAAGGCAACTGCAAAGAATGTGAACTTTGAGGGCAGTTGTCGCTCGAAATTTATCGCCGTCATCACGAAAGTTGGGGCCTGGAAATCATCAGCAATGCGCCTAACGATCTGTGGTGACGCAAATGCAGCAAGCGACTCAACCGTAGGAACGTTTGTTACTCCATCTAACGAAAAAGTAGCGACATCGAGCCGTGTCGGATCAAACACCCTGAAATCGAGCTGATTGACACCGTTGAATCGATTGGCCAACAGCGTTCCTCGTTCGCCGAAGCGGTCATAGAAAATGCCGATGCCTCCACGAATAACCATTTTGGGCGACGAACTCGAAGGCGCCCCTGGTCCACCGCCGACGCTAGTACCGCCGGGCGCCCAGGCAAAGAAGACCCGTGGCGCGAAGTTCAAATTGCTGCTGATATTCGTCTGCGTCTCGTAACGAAGACCCATAGTGAAAGTCAGGTTGGGACGAATGCGCCACTCGTCCTGAACAAACGCTCCGAGATCAGTTTGACTCACTTGTGCTTCCGGATTGCCGCCCGCGATCGAAAACTGAGTTACGCCACCGCCGAATGCTCGCATGTCAGAACGTCCCTGAAACAGTAGCGTTCGTCGATAACGTTCGAGACTGGTGATTGGAATCAGCACCGCTTCGCCGTTGGCGTCGCGCACGATCTGGTGGTTAGCGTCGAGTTGAGGGGCGTTGCCACCGGAAAACGTAAATGTGCCGCCAAAGTTCTGCGGTGAAACATCCGTAATCTGCACACCTCGCAAGCGAACGCCAAAACGAAGAATGTGCCGTCCTTTCGTCCAGGTGGAATAGTTCTGCAGCTCCCACCGATCCTCATCGTAATTAGCAAGTCCAATCTGCGAGCCCCCTGCAATGAAGGCATCTTGAACCACGATGGTTGGAATAATGTTGTTGCCTTCCTGAGTTGTGCGATTCCGTATGTATTGAAAGCGCGTCTCATTCATCATTGCCGGATTCAGTACGGCAGTTTCAGTCACCTGCACCGTTTGTATCGAGCTGGATCGATCGAACGCACGTTCTGGTAGCGAGAAGTCCGACGCACCAACATTCTCTGCCCTGGTGCGCGAGTAGGAGTAACGCATAACCAGTGTGTTGGCAGAGTTCAATTGATAGTCAAATCTTGGACTGAACGAGAAAAAGTGGTTTGGTGTTAGCAACGCCACGTTGAAAGGAATCGGTACAAGCGCAGGACTGAGAATAGTAGCGTTGATAATTGCATTGTCATCAGTGTCGCGTTTCTGAAAATCAAGGAAGAAGGATGACTTACCCCGAGTAACTGGTCCACTGATGCTGCCGCCGTAATAGCGCACCTGAAAAGGCGCGCGTCTTGGAGCGAAAGGATTGCGCGAGTTCAAGCTTTCATCACCAAAGTTGAAGAACGCGCTGGCGCGAAGCTTGTCCGCTCCCGGCTTTGTGAAGATCTCTATCTGACCAAAACCGATGCCATTGTTTTCAGCGTTGAATGGATTCTGGTTGATTCGTACTTCACGAATCGATTCCTTCGGGGGCATCCGACCGCCGGTGAAACCATCGATAAAGATCTGTCCGCCGTTAGGACCTGCCGAAGGACCAGCCATCGCCTGCACCGCTGAGGCAAGGGCCTCTGGATCATCCGGCAATACGTCGAGATCCTGACCTCGCAAAACAACCGCGTCGGCGTTGTTCGCCGGATCAGTATTGAGTCCTCGTTCTTCCGTGACCGTGATTACTTGTTTTTCGATCCCAACAACCAACCTCACATCGTTCGTCGCACGCGATCCCGCTTGGACTTCAACGTCGGATTTCTCGTAAAGACTAAAGCCAGGAGCTATCACACGTACTGTGTACCGTCCGGGTGTAAGAGAACTAAAGGTGTAAACACCCTCGGCGTTAGTTACGGCAGTCTTTTGTGTTCCGTCTGCGCTGGCAATGGTGACTGTAGCGCCTACCACGAGCCCACCAAGTTCATCCGATACCTGGCCACGCAACGATCCTGGACGCTGTTGTGACAGTGTTGAATTAAGAGAAAGAATCAATAAGCACAGAAGGAAAATAAAACGATTTATGAGACGAAAACGTTGAAGCATCATGGTCACCTTCTTGGTCAGGTTCTTGCCGGCGGTGGGTTGACGAGAGTCCCCCAGGAGTAAGTGCAATCTGAAGCCGCTGAGTTTCACTTACGGTCCACCGAGGCTCATCGCGCCCAGCGATACGGCAGTCGCTCGGCCACTTTGGCTGTTCTGCAGAAGGGGGCCAACTCCGCTAACAAGCGCGATAGCAGTCACCCTGGTCGGTTCTGCACCCTTTGTGCTCGAGACAATAATCGATTCGCCTGGTTTTAATTCCGGGAGAGTTATCGGGGGGAGTTGATCAAACATCTCCTGCAAGTCACCCTGTGCTTTCGTGGGAGGGGCGGTAGCAGATGAAGCTCCTGCTTTAGGAGGGAGGAGTAGCGCCAACATTTCAGGTGTTAGCCGGCGCATTGATGAGTCTTTGCTAACGACAATCGTCACAGTCTGGTGACTCTGGGGGTCGTTGATCTTGATCTCTTTGTTCTCTGCGTTGATTTCCGCAATCGTTCCGCTGATTGTTTGAAATGAACCAGTAACGATCTCTTCCGCCGTAAACCGGCTCCCGTCAGCGCTCTTTGTTCCGAGCGAACGTAGTTGGTCGCCTACCTTCAGTTCCTCAAATGAACTTGCCTTCGCATCACTGAAGCGAACGGAATCCGGAGCGTAACGACGGAACTTCGTTTCAGCATTCGTCGCAAGGACTACTGGCTTTGGTCCCTGTGGAGTGCGTGAGTCGAGCGAAATTTCCTTCGTAGCAGCGTTCAGGGCGCTGATGGAGCCGGCAATGCCGCGAGTGCGCCATTCGTCGCGTTCCTTCTCGCGCTTCTGGGCGATGTCTCCTTTGCTCATGACGTAAAACTCGAGCGCGGGCAGGTTCTTACGGTCCTCTGACATTCTCCCGCGCGCAAAGACGCTGTCGCCAACTCCAAAATCAGTAGGACTAATCTTGACGAACTTGTCTTTTGTCTTTTCGCCCGGAGGGATGCGCCTGAAGTCGGTCCTGTCGCTCAGAGTTACTGTTACCTGATTTCCGCTAGAGGTTGTAACGATGACCTGGCGAGTGTCTGACTTGAGTTCAGTGACGACCCCCATGACGCTGAGGGAGGTTATAGCTGGATCCGAAGCGGGGTTGGTTTGTGCTGTCAGGGCGGAAACACTTGCCAACAAAGCAAGGGTGCACAGTACAACTATGCTTCCAAACTTTTTCATGATCTACCTTTGTTGTTTGCAACTGATTCCGCTCTAAATCAGTAGGATTAATCGCTCAAATGTGTAAACACCGCACGGTTGAATTTTTGTGGCAGGAAAAATTATTGAAAATGTAAATAATCAGACACCATCGGCTTTATGCCGCGTGGTGCCTGATTATTTACACATTCTCGGCAGTGAGGGTGATTTGGCGGTTAAATCTTACGACTAAGCTCGAGAGTATCCTTCTCGTCATAGTCGACAATAAGATCAATCCCGGAGTACGCAAAGCGACGGGCCGCGGCTGTGGCGCGACCATCTTTTTCGTGATCTTGGGTCCACTGCGCATGTTTGAGCAGAAGAGCCAATTCAAACGCGCGACCGAGAGTGAGGGCGAATCGACGCGCGCCGGCCTCCAACACCGACTGGCCTGCCGTTTCCGCCTTCGTAAACCATCTTGTTGCATGATCCAACGCGGATTGTGCGATGCGTCCAGCATCAGCAAGACGAGGATCGCGAATCAACTCGAGCCAACGGGTCATCGTAGACTTCAAAAGCGTTACTCCATTGGCTTGACGAGAGTCTGGCCCTGCACCGAAATCCAGTGCACGAAGGGTATCCAGCGCGAGCACATTTGTCGTCCCTTCCCAAATGGGCAAGACCTGGCTATCACGAAGAAGAACAGGCAGGCCAGTGTCTTCCACATATCCAGCACCGCCAAACGCCTCCAGCACCTCGCTGGTGACAGTCACGGCCTGTTTGCCTGTAGTCAGTTTCATCACCGGCGTAAGGACACGCAGCAACCGAGCTTCGTCTTCATCGATCTCGCCAGTCTCGCTTCGCCCAGTTAGTTCAGCTAAGTAGAACGCCAAATGAAACGCCGCGTCCGCTTCAGCTTGTAGACCAGCCAGAGTGTCGAGGTGTAAGGGCTTTTCGGATAGAGGAGCGCCGAAGGCCGAGCGCTTGTGGGCATAGTCAAACGCGAGGGCGACGCCGCGTCGCATAAGGGCAACTGCACTGATGCCATTCCACAACCGTGTGATGTTCAAGAGTGGCGCTATATTGCGCACACCATCGCTGGTTCCCTTCACCAGTTGCGCTGGAGTTCCCGCCAACATTAATTCCGCCGTTGGCACTTTTCGGGTACCAAGTTTGTCTTTGAGCCGGTTGATTTCGATGTTTCGCCACCCGTGTTCATCTCTTGTTTCAATATAAAAGAGCGCAAGCCCACGTCCACCTGGAGGGTTACCTTCAGGACGGGCCAGCGCGAGAGCGATCTGTGAGTTGATGGCAGACGTAAACCACTTGCGTCCATATAGACGAAAGGTTTGACTTGACTCAGGATCTGTTTTTGCAATTGTCTCCGATAGGCCAACATCAGAACCGCCTGTAAGTTCAGTCATCCACTGACCCGCCGTCCAAAAATTGTTCGGGTCGCGGGTGATCAAATGCGGCACTGCTCGATCTATAAGTGTCTGATTTCCTGAGGTCAGTAAGGTTCGTGCCGCACCGTCAGTCATGGCAAGCGGACACGTGTAAATGTCAGTTGAAGGTGTGAACAAATAGGCGAGCGCGCACTGATGTACTCTGGAAAGACTGCCATGCTTCTGTTCGTATGCGGTGGCCACCAAGCCGTGATCGGCCGCCAGTCGTTCCGCAAAACGCCACAGTGGAGTTAACTCAATCCGGTCAACGCGATTTCCCCAAGCATCCCATTGCGTGAGCGTCGGCTCGTTTAATCTGTCCTCCAACTGCATCTGATACAAGTCGGATCCCGCCAGGCGACCCATCTCCATCAGAGAACTCTCGATCTCGCGTAGCATCTCGTCAGGAAGGACGCGCGTCAGGTAAGACCGCAACGTGCGATCGTCTTTGTACTGATTGCCGAGTTCCGGAGGTGCCTGTTGGAATGGCATGTTTTAGATTATAAGAAAATTCCCACCGAACCCTTATAGACAGGACTTGAACAATCCATCCACTTCCGAGATTGTGTAAAAACTCGGTTACTACTGAACCACACAAAGAAGACTTGCAAAGAGCTTAACAATATTTTCTCTTATGATTTAGTGTCTTGGTGTCTTCTTCTTAGTGGTTCACTCTTCCTCAATTGCTAAGAAATACCATGCGTACGTTTGTTATGATTCAACCAATCGGCAAGGATGTGCAGGATATATGCAATGGCGGGATCAGTTTCGGGTCGATGGCTACTCCCAGTTTCCGAATATCACTCCGCTTCCTCTAGTTAAGGCCGCGCTTGAAGCGATTGCAAGCGATCTCACGAACAATTACGAATCGGAGCGTCAGGTTGAATACGATAACGTTTCGTACTGTCCGAATCTGCGCCGTACACACGCGATTATGGATCTTCTTGAACGCTCTCCGATCGCTTCAGTTATCGACGAAGCTCTAGGTCTCGACAAGGTTGCGTGGGGTGACGGCCAGATTGCTATTCGGCGCGCTCACAACTGTGATAGCGAAATTCCGCCCGAGCCTCATATTGATGGATTTGCCAGCGGTCTGAACAACCTTGAAGAAGGAAAGATCTACAATCACACCGCAACGGTAGGGGTATTTCTTACTCCGGTCACACGTGCATTTGCTGGGAATTTCACGGTCTGGCCAGGTTCACATCATATTTTTGAAAACTACTTTCGCGAACGCGGGCCGTGTGCGCTGAAAGAACCGATGCCTACTCCGGAAGTTGGGACGGCTGTGCAACTGTTGTGCGAAGCTGGCGATGCAGTCCTTTGTCAGTATGAGCTAGCGCACTCGGCGGCCGTGAATACCTCCGATACTGACCGAATCGCGGTCTTCTTTCGCCTATGGTTTTGTGATCTGGAGAAGCGAAGATGGGAAGCGTTAACGAATATCTGGAACGGCTGGCGAATATAAAACCTGCAATCATCTACTCATCTTCGATTTGCGAACAACTTTGGTTTGTCATTGGGTTACAATAACCCAACGCGCAATAAAGCTAGAATTTCATCTAACTCAACCATCCCTTTAGATAGTCTGAAATATTAAGACGTAACAAACGCGGGTAAACGCATGGCCTACGAACTACAAGAGCAAGACCTTTTCCTCAAATGCCTGCTCGAGGCAAACGTTGACGGCATCATCGCCTTCGACCGCGAGTGTCGCTACACCGCCTGGAACCGTGCCATGGAAGACATAACCGGCGTCAAGCGGCAGGAAGTGCTGGGCAAATGTGCTTTCGACATCTTCCCCTGGTTGAAGGAAACGGGAGAAGACAAATATTTCGGCGAGGCACTTGCCGGAAGAAGCGTCGTCGCTGAAAACCGGCCCTATTCCGTGCCGCAGTCAGGAAACAATGGCTTCTTTGATGGTTATTACTCACCGAGACACGACGAGAATGGTGTTGTCGTTGGCGGAGTGGCCATCATTCGAGACATCACTGATCGTAAGCGTACAGCATCAGTGCTCGAAGCTCACCAGAGGCTAACTTTCCACGTTGAGAACACACCACTTGCAGTCATCGAGTGGGATCAGGATTTCAGAGTCTTGCGTTGGTCACCCGCGGCGGAACGTCTCTTTGGATGGAATGCGCCGGAGGTTTTGGGAAAGCGCTTCAGTGATTGGCAGTTTGTGGTGCCGGAAGACGTGGACGCAGTCCATGCCGTAGGTCAACGACAAGGCCAAGGGAAAGAGCATCACGGTGTGTCGCGGAATCGCAACTATACGAAGCTGGGTAATGTATTGAATTGCGAGTGGTATAACTCAGCGCTTTACGATGAATCCGGCAAGTTGATCTCTGTTCTGTCGTTGGTACTGGACGTAACTGTCGCCACGCGCATCGAGGAAGCGCTGCGCGAATCCGAAGCACAGTACCGGCTGCTCTTCGAGTCAAATCCACAGGCGATGTGGGTCTACGATCTGGAGACTTTACGTTTTCTTGCTGTGAACGATGCGGCCGTTAATCATTACGGGTACTCGCGAGCGGAGTTCCTCGAGATGACGCTCAAGGATATCCGTCCTCCAGAAGACGTTCCGTTACTTTGTGAATATATCGCGTCCGAAAATTCCGAGATCGATCATGCGGGTGAGTGGCGACACCGTAAAAAGGACGGCACAATCACTATTGTAGAAATTACCTCACACCGGCTGAACTTCGCCGGAAGGCTGGCGGAGTTCGTCCTGGCCAGCGATATCACGGAACGTAGACGAGCAGAAAACGCATTACGTGCGAGCGAAGATCGTTATCGCGATCTTGTCGACAACAGTCATGAACTTATTTGCACTCACGATCTGGATGGCCGCGTAATTTCAGTCAATCCATGGGCTTCTCGAGTGCTAGGTTACCCGCAGGATTCTCTAATCGGTTTGAACATTCGTGATGGTCTCTTACCTCAGTACCGCGAGCAATTTGACGAATACCTTCGCACTGTTACAACCGAAGGTTCGGCCCGCGGTGTTATGAAGGTGCGCACAGCAACTGGCGAAATCAGGCTTTGGGAGTATTACAACACACTCCGAACAGAGGGCGTCGCAACTCCTATTGTCCGAGGAATGGCCCACGACGTTACCGAAAGGAGAGAGGCGTTGAGGCGAGAAAAGGAAGCACGCTTGGAGGCAGAGGCTGCCAACCGAGTCAAGGATGAATTTCTGTCAACGCTATCACATGAGCTACGCACTCCACTGTCGGCGATCATAGGATGGTCTGACATGCTGCTTCAGGACGAGGTGCCACCAGAGAAGCAGCAACACGCGATTGCAACGATCGCTCGCAACGCCCATTCACAGAATCAGCTTATAAACGATTTGCTGGAAGTCTCCCGGATCATCACTGGCAAGCTTCGTCTCGACTTTGTCGCCTGCGAACTTCAACAAGTGGTTGAAGCGGCCACGGAAAGTATTCGGCCAACAGCGGAAGCCAAGGGGATCAGACTACAAGTTTTAGTTGAGCCACACGTAGGTAATGTACTCGGCGATCGTGAGCGGCTCCAGCAGGTTGTCTGGAACCTTCTGTCTAATGCAGTGAAGTTCACGAAATCAGGCGGGTTTGTACAAGTCAAACTTCAACGCATCAATTCACACCTGGAGATAGAGGTTACTGATTCAGGAGCCGGCATCAAGCCCGATTTCCTGCCGTACGCCTTCGATCGTTTTCGTCAAGCCGATGGATCGACGACAAGAACTTATTCTGGCCTGGGACTTGGTCTCGCGATAGTCCGTCACCTGGTGGAACTGCATGGTGGGACCGTATCGGCTGAAAGCCCCGGCGAGGGTCAAGGGGCAACGTTCACGGTAAGACTGCCATTAATGGTCCCGCACGAGCAGCAAACGGAAGCGCAGCCGAGACTCCCGTCAGCGACACCCATAGAGTCGATGGGAAAACCACCATCACTCGACGGCTTGCGAGTATTGGTTGTGGATGATGAGTCCGATGCACGTGAACTTGTTGCGGCCATGCTGGAGGGCTCTGGAGCAAATGTCATAGGCGCGGCCTCGGCGAAAGAAGGACTCAACTTGCTTGAGAGTTGGAAGCCTGACGTACTTATCGCTGATATTGGGATGCCCATTGAGGACGGTTATGGACTGATCAAGAGGGTACGGACTCTACCACGAGAACGTGGCGGACATACACCAGCATTAGCATTGACGGCTTATGCCAGGCCTGAAGACCGCGTGCGCGCTCTCTCCGCAGGGTATCAACTTCATCTTTCGAAACCGGTCGATCGGGCCGAGCTGGCCACAGTGGTAGCGAGTTTGGCGAAGCGCATGAGTTAATCACATCCAGCTTTAGTCTCCATTAACCGGCGCCAGCGATGTCCATTCCTCGCTAACAGTTCGTCAGCCTCGGTCGGTCCATCACTTCCAGCTGAATAGTTAGGAAACCTCGGTGGTGGAAGCCTCGCCCACGCCTCTTCGATTGGCGTGATCAAACGCCATTGCGCTTCAACTTCATCACGTCGAAGAAACAGCGTTGCATCTCCACGCATAACGTCCAACAGCAAAGTCTCATAGGCGTCTGGAGACTCCACGCCAAACGCCCGCTGATAACAAAAATCCATGTGCACGGTGTTTGTGTTCATTTCAAATCCCGGACGTTTCGCACCGAAACTGACCGTGATTCCTTCATTCGGCTGGATTCGCAGGACGATAATGTTGGCGTCGATCTCTTCGGCGGGCGTGCGCGCAAATAACGCTTGTGGCGTACGTTTTAAGTGAACAGCAACTTCCGTGAGATCACGGGCGAGTCTCTTGCCCGTGCGCAGATAAAATGGCACGCCTGACCAGCGCCAGTTAGAAACGAAGAACTCAATAGCCGCATAGGTTTCAATAACGGAGTCTTTTGCTACGCCAGCCTCTTCTTTGTAAGCCTTCACATTTTCGCCGTCGATCTCACCCGAACCGGACTGGCCCCTAACAGTGCGAACAGGAATCTCCTCCGGTCTTATTCGACGGATAGATCTCAACACCTGAACTTTCTCTTCTCTTACTGAGTCAGCGTCAAACGCGACCGGAGGCTCCATTGCCGTCAGTGTCAAGAGTTGTAAAAGGTGATTCGCTACCATGTCGCGCAGCGCGCCGGCCTCCTCGTAGTAACCAGCTCGCGTGCCGACGCCGGCAGTTTCGGCTGCGGTAATCTCCAAGTAATCAACATAGTTGCGATTCCAAATGGGCTCAAACATTGAGTTGCCAAAGCGAAAGACAAGTATGTTTTGGACTGTATCTTTGCCAAGGTAATGATCGATGCGGTACAGCTGATTCTCATTGAAGACTTCGGCGATTCTTGCATTGAGCGCCTTTGCAGATTCGAGATCATGTCCAAAGGGTTTCTCAACAACTACCCTGCTCCATCCTTGGTCCTCGCTGGCCAATTTGGCTTTGCCCAAATTCTCCACAATAGTGCCAAACAAGGACGGTGGCGTAGCGATATAGAAGAGAGAATTCTTGCTGGCGCCACCTGAAGCCAAATCCTTAAGACGCTCGGCGATCTTTCCATAAGTTTGCTGGCTGTCGATCACACCCCACACGTAGGTAAGACGTTCTATAAACTTTTGCACCTCATCATCGCCGACCTGCGCCGTTCTTTTGGAAGCATGCAGTGCATCGCGCACAAAGTTGCGAAACTGATCATCGGTCCAATCAGTGCGCCCGACGCCGAGAATCCGAACTCCTTCCAAACATCCTTCGCGGGCAAGACGAAACAAAGCCGGCATCAACTTTCGTTTTGTGAGATCCCCGGTTGCGCCAAAAATTACGATGACACAACTGTCAGCCTGGGGGAGGCACGGCTGTTCAATTTGAGTTGGTTTCGGTTCGATAATTATTGATGACACTCTTGCACCTACTTCTTTTCTGCGTGGCGTTCGGCGTGTCCGCCAAACTGAAGCCTTAACGCGGAAAGTAATTTGTTTGCGAAATCAGCTTCGCCTCTTGACGAAAACCGCTGAAACAAAGCAGCACTCAAAACCGGTACCGGCACACCTTCCTCAATCGCAGCGTTGATTGTCCAACGACCTTCACCCGAGTCGGACACACGACCGGAGAAGTCCTCCAGATTCGGACGCTCCGCTAAGGATATCGCAGTGAGGTCCAGTAACCACGAAGCGACCACACTGCCCCGCCGCCAAAGTTCAGCAATGTCTGCGAGATTGAAGTCGTATTTGTAATGGTCAGGGTAACGGAGCGGTGTCGTCTCTGCATCAGCACTCCTGTCGACCTTACCCACGTTCGCGTGATGCAAAACGTTGAAGCCTTCTGTGTAAGCCGCCATCAGGCCATACTCGATTCCATTGTGAACCATCTTCACGAAGTGTCCTGCGCCCGCCGGTCCACAATGTAAATAACCTTCAGCTGCTGTGCTCGAATCACCGTTTCTACTCGGTGTCGCGGCAACCGCGTTCCTACCAGGAGCGAGCGACTGAAAAATGGGATTGAGATGGTTTACGACCTTCGCTTCGCCTCCGATCATCTGGCAATAACCGCGCTCCAATCCCCAAACGCCGCCACTGGTTCCGACATCTACATAATGAATGCCTTTATTCTTGAGTTCCTCGGCCCGGCGGATATCGTCGATGTAGTAGGAATTTCCGCCATCAATAATGATGTCGTCGCTACTAATAAACTCCGCCAGATCTCTTAAACTTGCGTCGACAAGGGCCGCCGGTATCATCAACCAAATTGCGCGCGGTTGCTGGAGCTTAGCCACAAAGTCACGCAACGATTCAGCACCAACTGCTCCTTCGCGCACCAAGCTCTGCACCGCCTCAGCACTACGGTCAAAAACAACGCACTGGTGGTCACCACGCAGTAGACGCCGAACCATGTTGGCACCCATGCGCCCCAAGCCAATCATTCCGATTTGCATCCCGAAGCTCCTTTTTAAACTGTCAGTTTGACAAAAGCTAACCCCAAAGGCGGCTGGACGCAACGAAGCGGCGATATTCTTTCCGCTGGCTCTCAAGGATTTGGAGTTACTTCTTTAAACAAAGCGGTGACAAGTTCCCGCACTCCAGGGAGGTGCCCATACTGGAGATCAGATATGACAAAGGGACTATGAACCAGAAGCCACTAGGCGTTAATCTGTCGCGATCCCTTTCCGCTCGCGAAATCTGTTAGGAGCAAATGATATGAAATGTTTGACTATCCTTCTCTTCGCTGTCTTAGCTGTTCCCGTGGTTGCACAAAAATCGCGTACGTTTCCTCCTGGACGCGTGGTTGATCTTTCGTATCCCTTCGACGCCTCCACCGTCTATTGGCCAACTGCCGAGACTTTTAAGCTTGAGACCGACTTCGAAGGTGTTACTGACAAAGGTTACTTCTATTCAGCTTATCGTTATTCTGCTGCAGAACATGGTGGCACACATCTCGACGCTCCAGTGCATTTTGCTAAAAACCACAAGACCGTCGATCAAATTCCTTTGGACCAACTGATGGGCCCTGCTCTCGTGGTTGATGTCACCCGACAATGTGCCGGCAACGCCGATTACCTGGTGAGCGTCGCGGATTTTCAGAGCTGGGAAAAGCAGAATGGCAGAATCCCAGCGGGCAGTATTGTTCTCTTGCGAACTGGTTACGGCAAATATTATCCCGGTCGCGCGAAGTATCTGGGCACCGACGAGCGAGGCGCGGCGGCCGTGGCGAAACTTCATTTCCCGGGATTGGATCCGCAGGCGGCACGCTGGTTAACGCAGAACCGGTCGATCAAGGCTATTGGGTTGGACACAGCCAGCATCGACTTTGGTCAATCCACCATGTTCGAGAGTCATCGGATACTGTTTGAGAAGGACATACCTGCTTTCGAAAACGTTGCCAACCTGGACCAACTGCCAGTGAAGGGCTTTTCTGTGATCGCATTGCCAATGAAGATAAAAGGCGGAAGTGGGGGGCCACTGCGAATTGTGGCGCTGTTGTAGAGGACTGTGTCCAATCCAGAACTACAAAGAATCGTTGATGCGGACGAAGAAAACCTAACCACTCCGAAGACCTAACCACAAAGACACAAGACACCAATAACAAGACAGAAATCGCCTTTGTCTGTCTTCGTGTCCTTGTGTCTTTGTGGCTTTGTGGCTTTGTGGTTAGACCCTATGCGAGATCCTAAAGCAGCGCGCCTCAAGTTGCCGGCAGCAACGAGCCAATTGCTGAGAGAGGTGTGGTTGGGGAGATGTCGCCCTTCGCGACGACTCGCCGTTGTTCGACCAACAACTCCTCAAAAGCTGTGGTGGATAACGACTTGCTGAACAGAAAACCCTGAACAACGTCACAGTCGAGCGATCTCAGGTAGTGAAGCTGTTCCTGAGTTTCGACACCTTCAGCGATCACAACCAGATCAAGTGCGTGGCCTAAAGTAATTATTGCGCGCACGATTGCAGTGTCGTGCGGGTCTTTGCAAAGATCGCTCACGAACGACTTGTCGATCTTCAATGTGTCGATTGGAAAGCGCTTCAGGTAATTAAGAGAGGAATATCCTGTGCCGAAGTCGTCGATAGCGACCTTTATTCCCATCAACTTTAGTTCATGCAGTTTTTCGATCGCCTGCTCCGGATCTTTCATGATTGAACTTTCGGTAAGTTCGAGCTCAAGCCACCTGGGATCAAGGTTCGTTTCTTTCAGAATCTCGGCCACGCTCGAGATGAAGGCAGCTTGCTGGAATTGACGAGCTGAGAAGTTCACCGAGAGTCGCATTGGTGCCAGCCCAGCATCCTGCCACAATTTGTTTTGCACACAGGCGGTGCGCAAAACCCAATCGCCAAGCGAAATAATCAAGCCACTATCCTCGGCCAGGTGAATGAATTCCTTCGGATAGAGCAGACCCAAACTCGGATGTTGCCAGCGCACCAAAGCCTCCATCCCGACAAGCTGAAAATCACGGATGTCTACCTGAGGCTGGTATTGAACAAGAAACTCAGATCGCTCCAAACCTGGGCGCAGGTTGCTTTCGAGCACCAGCTGTTTGAGCGCGCGAGTAGTTCCGCCGGCTGTATAGAATTGGTAATTGTTTCCGCCTTGCACTTTGGCCCGGTCAAGTGCGGTACCTGCGTTCTTCAGCAACGTCGCTGTATCGCGTCCGTCATGAGGATAAAGACTGATGCCGATGCTACTGGAGATAAAGAGATCCTGATCATCAAAAACAAATGCTTGATCCAATGCCTCTTTAATAGCTCTCGCACTGTTTGCCGCGTCCTGTGCACGCGGAATCTGCGTCAGAAGGACGGCGAACTCATCGCTGCCGAAGCGTGCGACAGTATCACTCTCTCGCACACAACTGGTTAATCGCTGCGCCACTGACTGTAAGAGACGATCGCCCGCAACATATCCCAACGAATCGTTTACGGTTTTGAAGCGATCGAGATTCAGTAACAAAACGGCTTGCATCTGATCGCTGCGACGAGATAGCGCGATGGCTTGTTTAAGACGGTCCTTGAACAGTACCTGGTTGGGTAAGTCTGTCAGGGCGTCGTGATATGCGAGGTGGCCCAATTTGTCCTGAGCCTGCTTGTTCTGAGAGAGGTCCACTACGAAGCAGATAATCTCCTCATCAAGCAGGGCTGCGCCAAAGAGCACTGGGACCCGGATACCATCATGACGAATGAACTCCTTCTCAAAAGGAGCACAAGCACCAAAGGCCATCAGCTTTTCAAACGCCTCTTCGTCAAGTCGATGATGCTCGGGCGGGGTCAGGTCATGCAGACTTGGCAGGTCGTCGCGAGTGTAGCCAACGGTGGCCAGAAAACTGTCGTCGGCGTTGAGAATGTCGCCGGACAGATTAGTAAACATGACCCCGATTAGATTGGTTGCAATGACTCGGCGGAGACCCGCTTCTAGTTTACTTTCGAAAGTTTCTACGGGCGCGACAGTATCCTGCTGGTTTAACGGTTTCATCTCTAAGCTCTCGAGAAGGGCTTATGGGAAACTGGGAGTCGATTGAGTTCCGGGATGTGAGTGACTGGGCAAAATGGGCTGGCCGTCAACCCGATTGCTAGGCTAACAGAGAAGACTATAGATTTTCAACGGAATTGTTTTCGAGACTGCCGGAATACCTTCTCGGCACAGTTCCAAGTGGGTTTTGGCTGGAAAGCGCAATCCCACAGACTGCGGAGTCGATGTAAACAGTCAGACTCCAGCGACTTTATGTCGCGTGGTGTCTTACTGTGCGAAAAACCAGCTGCCCTAAGCAGAAGTTGAAGCACCACGCGGCATAAAGCCGGTGGTGTCTGATTATTTAATTTCTGTGGTTGGTGGGATTTTTATCATCACCTCGTAGACGGTGACGATCTTATGATTGAGACTTGATGTAGCTTATTTCCTTAACATTGAAAAGCTAGCGCGCGGCGCTAGTTGTTGACAACGCCGCGCCCGCAGGTAGCTTTTCGTTGATGTAGCGCGTCATCAGTCCAAACAGATGTCGCTGTGTTCCGGGTCCCTCGAAAATGCCGTGGGAGCGATTCGGATAGGGCATCATCGAAAACTGCTTGTTCGCAGCGATGAGAGCGTTAATCAATTCCTCCGAGCCCTGGTAGTGAACATTGTCGTCACCCGTACCGTGAACGAGTAACAGACTGCCTTTCAGATGGCTGGCAAAAGTTACAGGCGAACTCTGTTTCCACTCATTGGGATGATCCTGAGGTAGTCCGCAATAGCGCTCCTGATAGATTGTGTCGTAGTAACGAAGGTCGGGAACCGGCGCCACGGATACACCCACGGAGTAAACGTCCGGATACCGGAAGAGCGCATTTAGTGTCGAAGACCCACCACCGCTCCAACCCCAGATGCCGATGCGCGTGGGATCAACATAGCGCCACTTCGCGATCGCTCGAGCAGCGCTGGCCTGGTCACCAGAATTCACGATACCCATCTTGCGATAGATGATCTTGCGCCATGCACGGCCACGCGGCGCTGGCGTACCCCTATTGTCGACGCTCATCACGAGGTAACCCTGCTGGGCGAGCATCGTGTGCCAGAGCCGGTTCCGACCGCCCCAACTATCGAGCACCGTCTGGCCCCACGGTTCACCGTAAACATGAAAGAGCACTGGATAACGCTTCTGCGGGTCGAAGTCCGGAGGCTTGATCATCCAACCGTCAAGCTGCACACCCTCACCGATATCGACTTTGAAAAACTCGGTCGGCGTCTGTTTCAACTTCGCCAGACGGTCCTGCACTTCATGGTTATCAATTAACGTTCGAACAACAGAGTGTTGTGGCAATCGCACAACGTCAGTTACAGGAACCCTGTTGAAGGTTGAGTAGAAGTGAATGGCAAAGTCTCCGCGAGGTGAGATGTTGTAACCATGCGTGCCCGCCGTAGCTGCCGGTGTGAGGCGTTCCTCTTTCCCAGTTCCGTCTGTGCGAACTCGATAGAGGTAACGCTGTGTTGCATTGTCCGGTGACGCCAGAAAATAGACCCAACCGTTTTTAGCATCGACTCGTTCGACGCTAATCACGTCATAATTACCGGGAGTAATCGGCTTCGTGTCGCGGCCATCGCGAGAAATCGAATAGATGTGTCGCCAACCGTCGCGTTCGCTGGCCCAGAGGAAGCGCTTGCCGGCGTCCACCCATTCCACGTCACCGCGGGCGAGACCGGTCTTGTCCCAGTCAATATCGCCCCAGGCGATGTCCACCCAGCTGTCGTCTTTCTCAGTTAAGACTGGACGAACCTTGCCGGACCGCACGTCACCCAGCATTACGACGTTTGTGTTTTGCAGGCGATTGAGTTGCTGAATAATGACTTCATCTGAATCTGCCGCCCACTCCATGCGAGGCAGATAATTGTTTCGCGAATCACCAGGCACATCCATCCAACGGGTTGGGCCCCCGTCAGCATTAATTACACCAACTCGAGCGGCCGAGTTTGTCTCGCCGGCTTTGGGGTATGGGAACACTGTTACGACTGGATACAACCCAGCTGTATTGTTGACGAGGGTCATCTCCTTGACGCCTTCTGAGTTGAGCTGCCAGTAGGCAATCAATTTGCTGTCAGGACTCCAGCGAAAACCGTCACGGCAAAAGAGCTCTTCTTCGTAAACCCAGTCGAATGTGCCATTGACGATGTAACGCGAACCATCGGTCGTTAATTTAGTAATTTTGTTATCACTCGAAAGCTGTTCCACGTAGATGTTGTTTTCACGGACGTAGCCAACACGTTGTCCATCAGGCGAGAACTTGGCAAACATCAACGTCGAAGGCTTGGCATCTGGACCCCCCAGCTTGCGCAAGCTGTTGGCTTTCAGGTCAAGTACCCAATAGTCACCGCGTGTGTTGCTACGCCAGACTCGCGCTGAGTCAGTAAAGATAAGAAGCTTTTGCTCATCCGTAGTTAATGAGAATTCCTCAACGGATAAAGGCGCGGATGCTCCTGAAGGCGTCAGTTTTTCTGCCGAGACTTTCACCTCACGCGCGCCTGTAGTGGCGTCGTACCTGACTATGTCAACGAACCCCTTCTTCGTTGGTGAGGGTTCAAGTGCGAGATAGCCGTTGCCATCCTCCTGCCAACGAACTGGTCCAAGCGACTTGGTGCGATAGCTGAAGACGGAATCAACGTTTAGCAACGCCGGGTCGGCTTGTTGCGCGAGGACAGGGACAAGAAGGAGAAGAAAAACCGGAACGAATAGAAATCTTTGTCTCATATTTGTTTTACCGCGAGAAGGATACAGAGAATTGCGAAATTGCGGAATTGCGAATTGCGGAATCTTACGAGGAAGCTTCAAAGTTCGCAGATTACGCCGAAATTTCCGCAATTCCGCAATTCGCAATTCTCTACCGCCTTAGCAGACTTGCAATTGCGGCAATCAGTTCCGCTTGCTCGATTGGCTTGGCCACATGCAGTTGATAGCCAGCGTCGAGAGCCCGCTCACGATCTTTGCGGCCCGCGTATCCAGTCAACGCTATCGCGGGTGTGCGGCCACCTCTGTCGGCAGGCAATTCCCGCAACCTGCGTATCAACTCGTAACCATCTTCATCCGGCATTCCAATATCGCTGATCAAAACGTCCGGTAACTCGTGCGCAAAGACGTGGGATGCTTGTTCGGAAGTGATTTCGTCCGATCCTTGCTGCTCGAAAACTCGAAAAGCTTCCGCCGCAGACTTCGCGGAAGTTACTCGAGCTCCATGACGCTTGAACATTGTCACGAGAAGTTTGCGTGAATCGTCGTCGTCTTCAACTAACAAGATATGAACGTCGTCGAGGCGTATGAAACCGCCTCTGCTTTTTCGGCGTTCAACCTCGCGTCTTCTCTCCTCTGCTCGGGCCGGATCTCGTCGCTCTTGTGCGATCGGCAGATCGACGGTGAAAGTGGACCCTTGGCCCAGACCCTCACTGAAGACACTGACACTTCCGCCATGCAACTCCACAAGATGACGAACGACAGCAAGGCCCAGTCCCAATCCTCCCTGCTTTCGAGAAATTGAACCTTCCGCCTGGCGAAAACGATCGAACACGTAAGGCAGGAATTCGGCTGAGATTCCCTCTCCTGTGTCTCTAATCATCAAACGAGCTGTCGGCTCATCACAGATTAGATTCACACTTACAGTGCCGCCGCGAGTCGTGAACTTGATCGCGTTGGAAAGTAAATTCCAAATCACCTGTCGAAGACGGTTTGAATCACCTCTTACGAGACAATCACCGGAGCCAAACTCGGTCCGGAGTTGAATTCCCTTCGCAGCCGCCGTTGGACGTAATGCATCGAGTGCCGCTTCTATGATAGGACCTAGATTTAGCGGGTGCAGGTCGAGCCGGAGGTTCCCTGTGATGATGCGCGAAACGTCAAGTAAATCATCGATGAGTCGAGCCTGGGAGCGCGCGTTGCGCTCGATCGTTTCGATCGCACGCGCAACACCTGAACCTTCAACTTCACCATTTCGGATCATTGAAGCCCAACCAAGAATCGACGTTAAGGGCGTGCGCAATTCGTGCGAGAGAGTGGCGAGAAACTCATCTTTCAGTCGATCAGCCTCTTCAGCGTGCCTGCGCGCATCGCGTTCGCGCACCAATAACGCCGCACGTTCCTCTTCGGCTCGATTACGCGCCGTTACATCAAGCACCAGGGACAGTACGGAGACTAATTTGCCCGCTTCGTCGTCGAGTACAGAGTTGTACCATTCGCAATAAAGAACTGCACCGTCCTTGGTGTAATTGCGATTTCGTAGAACTCCCTGCACCTCGATTCCCTCGCGCTGACGGTTGGTCACGAGTTCAACTGCGTTCACATCCTCGGCAAAAACAAACTTCCACTCGTTGACATGTTTGCCAATTACTTCGTCCGCCTTCCAACCAAAGAGACGTTCGGCGGATTCCGACCAACGTGAGACGCGAAAATCGCTGTCCCACTCAACCACCGCCAAAGGAGAACTCTCAACATGAAAGGTCAATCGCCGGTAAGCATCGTTTGCTGTGTCTTCGGCATGTTTTCGTTGCGTGATGTCGCGCACAATAGCGATGCCACCGACGATCTCTTTTTGCTCATCGCGGAGTGGCGAGTAGTAGCCCTGGAAAACTCCCGCACGTGATGGGCACGGATATTTTTCAGTAATGATGCTTTCGCCTGCGAGGGCGGCGCGGAAGTACCTGCCTGCATCCGTCTCATTAAGTGTCGGAAAAACTTCGAAGGCACTCTTGCCAAGCACTTCATCTCGATCGAGACCGGTGATGCGCTCCATCGCCTGATTCCAGACGGTAAAGCAATAGTCACGGTCAAACACGAACATCCCGTCGACGCTAGCGTCGATAAGTCGAGTTAAAAGGATTAAGGATTCGGCGGTTTCCAAGATTCGGGTGGGGCCATACCAATTGTAACGGAAAAGGGGGGAGGGGGAATTGCGAAAATGCGAAATTGCGGAATTTTCTAAATTCTTCCTACGGATTCCGCAATTCCTGGAAATCCCGCAATCTCGCAATTTCGCAATTTCGCAATTCTATTCCGCAATTCTATTTGACTGTCAGCAGCATCAATCCAGTTGCATCGCGCACGAGGATATTCGATCCCATCAAGACGGGCATCGCCCACGTCGATGTCTCGGCTACTTCGTAACGACGTTCGACCGCAAAGGACGGAGTGCCACGTTTCGCCACTATCAAATCAGCTCCATTGGTGAGATAGACCACGTGTTGCGGAGTGAGCAATACGGATGCATGCTCTCCTTCGCGTCCTTCAGTGGACCAACGAACAGCACCGGTTTTTGCATCCAACGCGAAAAACTGGCCTTTCCGTTTCGACGAGTGACCGTAGATTAGGCCATCACCAAACACAGGGGAACTCATGTACATTGCGACGTCTGGATTCTTCCAACTTTCAGTCGCTTGCCATTTTCCAGACACTTGAGTCAATGAATAAGCATGCGTGCCCTGACGTGGGCCAGAGACAACTAGATTAGAACCTGTCCAAAGTGGTGTCGCTATATTCTCGTGCCATTCATCTGGAAACGGTACTGACCATAATTCTTTGCCAGTTTTTGCGTCGACACCAAGAATCGAGCCTTCAGTTAACGTCACCACCTGCGCCTTACCGCCGAGCTCAATGACTACAGGCGATGCATAGCCCGGACCAAGACCACGCCACTCCCAGGATGCGTTACCGGTGGCAGGATCGAGACCCAGAATTTGGCCGCCATGTATATCGCTACCGACTTGAACTACCAAGCGTCCTTCAACTGCGAGCGGTGAGGCTGCAGTGCCGCAAAACAGTTTGGTAGTGTCGACAGTGTTTGAAAAATCCTTTAGCCACAGCTGCCGCCCGGTTGCTGTGTCCCACGCGACAAGAACGCCCGTTACACCAAGTGTGAAAAGACGATCCCCAATTACGAGTGGAGTAGAGTTGGGTCCTTTCGCCATGTCCACCGCGTACTGATTCTTTTTAAAAGCGGCTTGGTATTTTTGCTGCCAGATTATCTTGCCGTCGTTAAGGCTGACAGCTATCACAACCTCCTCTGGATCGCGTCGGCCGTGGACAAAGACTTTGTCGCCGGCAACCACTGGCGAGGAGTAACCTTCGCCAATCTCCAATCGCCAGATTCGACGTAGCGACTCAGGCCACGATGCAGGCGCGCGCGATGCCGAGACAGAGCCGTCACGCTGAGGTCCCCGCCACTGAGTCCAGTCTTGTGCGTTGGTCGTAGTTGCGACTGCTAATAAAAACATCACGACGCTGGAGACTTTTATATTACTCATAGTCTTAACCCACCAGTTGCGTCTTTCAATTGTTAGCCGGCCATCGTTCCATTGTGTAAACCTTTTCACGCGGAGGCTTATCGTTCATCGCCGGCCACTTCAGTATTGCCTTCCACGATTTGTCCGAGTCGCGCTGCCAACGAAAGGAGTTTTTCGCTTTCGCAATCGGCTCAAAAGTTATTCCCTGCTCATCGATGACGCTGGCTGCCCATCGCGATCCATCTCCGCCATTCCCAAATTGTCCATCTTTTAACTCAAAGCGAGTGGTGTCTTCGACTGTACTCAACTTCTCGTCAGGAAAGCTGTCGACCGCAAGCGTCGTCTCGTTTTCAAAACGATAGCGCTCGAAGAAAGGTTTCTCGACGTCGCCTGTTCCGCGCCAAGTACCTTCGATCCATTTGAGCTTACTGAGATCGGCGTTGGTGAACTTTTTGGTAGCAGAAGTTTGCAAACTGTTGGATAGGTCTGGCGATTTACAAGCGTAACCGCTCAAAAACGTAAATGACACAGACACGATAAGCGACAAAGATTTAATTAGCGGCGTCATTCGGATTAGGCTGGTAACAATAGTGTTGTGGTTCGCGCATCATAGTCTCCAGCGAACTAAATCCGCAAATCGATTTTAATCACGCCATCCTCACAAGCTCCTGCTATCATCCAAGAAGCATGCGGAAACGAGCCGGCAAAATTTTGAAGATAGTCTTCCTGCTGGTGGTATTAATCGTGGGTTTCACAGCTGTGAGAATTTACACCTTCGGAAGCACCTCCATTGAAGTGAACGCCGATGCCGCTGTTGTACTCGGAGCAGCCGTCTGGAGCAATCAGGTCTCGCCGGTATTCCGAGAGAGAATAAACCATTCAATCGATCTCTATCGCCGTGGCAAAGTGCGGAAGATAATCTTTACAGGGGGTCAGGGAAACAAAAATGAGCCAACGGAATCTGCCGCAGCACGAGATTACGCCATACAGAACGGGGTCCCTACGAACGACATTCTGATCGAGCAACTCTCTCACACGACTTATGAAAACATCGTCTACGCAAAACAACTAGCGGATAGTCACGGATTAAAGAGAGTGTTGATAGTGAGTGATCCAATGCACATGAAGCGCGCAATGACGATGGCAAAGGATGCCGGCTTGGACGCTTATCCGTCGCCAACGCCGACCACCCGATATCAAGGTGTGAAAAGTCAGGTTGGAGAATTGACGCGCGAGACTTTCTACTACTTGGGATATTGCATCGGCAACGTTTTGCAACGGACGTAAGTGATAAGCATAGATTACGTAAATGATGAAGCCTATCTTCTTACAAAAGATGTTCTTTGTAAGTCTAACCCTACTGACTGCACTTTCATGTCAATGGGAGCGATCCGCAATCAAGCCGAAACTGCAACCTAAGACGATTGAATCAAGCGCAACTGTTAACCCGACGGCATTGTCCGGCTCTGAAAGTTTCACAAAATCTGATTTCGATCTTCATGTAACACAAGTAAAGAAGCGCCTGCCCGCGGGTGATTTCTCGATAGTCGTTCAACCTCCATTCGTTGTTATTGGCGACGAATCTCAGGCGGTTGTTAGCCAACGCGCTGACGAGACAATCAAATGGGCAGTTGAAAAGTTGAAGCAAGACTTTTTCACCAAGGATCCAGGAGAGATTCTCGACATTTGGCTATTCAAAGATGCAGCGTCGTATGAGAAGAATACTCGCCTCATTTTTAACGACCAGCCAAGTACCCCCTACGGATATTATTCGAGGACACACAAAGCACTCATCATGAACATTGCCACTGGCGGTGGCACGTTGGTCCACGAGATTGTTCATCCATTTATTGAGGCTAACTTTCCGGCGTGTCCTCCATGGCTCAATGAAGGTTTAGGATCTTTGTACGAGCAGTGTGGCGAACAGAACGGCCACATTCACGGATTTGTAAACTGGCGCTTGCCTGGCCTGCAAAAGGCGATAAGAGCCAGCGAAGTGTCGCCTTTTAAGAGGTTGATGTCGATGGACACTAACTCCTTTTACGGAGATGACAGAGGTGTCAATTACGCTCAATCGCGTTATCTCTGTTACTACCTACAGGAGAAAGGCTTGCTGGTGAAGTTTTATAAGCAGTTCGAGTCACAGCAGAAGAATGATCCAAGCGGCTTCAAGAGCCTAAAGGCGGTTTTGGGTGAGCCGGACATGGATCGATTCAAAAAGAAGTGGGAGAAATACGTTTTGGAGTTAAAGGAGGAGTTTACTCTGCGAGTTGCAAATTAGTCGCGGGTCGGATTCATCATTCCCCTTAAGACCTCATTAGGAAAAGAACTATCAACAACACCAACAATACTATCCCCGCAACGATCAGTGTGAAGGTTGTCTTTGACTTCCTAATTTCGACGCTTGTGGTCCCGGTTGCTGTTTCAAAAGTGCTGCTGATCTTGTAATCGTCGACCTTTTGATCCAGCAGGTTAGCGTTGTTAATGAGATTTCGCATTTCGTCTTGTGCTCGATCGCTGCGATATTCAGCTTTGCGCTTTTCGACCGCAATGCGCACAATCTCGTCTGCCGCCTTTTTCGTCACTTCTCTTGCCTGATGCTCATCTAGACTTTGAAGCGCGTTGTCGACAATGTCGTCGGCGGTCACGGGAAACAACGATTGCTTCTGCGGCACGAGCTCGTCGTTCTCATCAGCCATTCGCTGGTTATCTCCTCTTAATCCTCAACGTAATCGTGCCCAAAGGCAGTCTAACCACGTGGGTAATTTTCCGTTTTCCACCAGCATTATGAAGCAATTGCTCGATACTTGAGAACTCTTTCTCCAACAACGTCAGGGCATCGAGACTCTGGCGTGTTTGCGACCTCGCTAGAATTGCGTTCGCAATCTGCATATCATCTTCCGCAAGCCACGCCAATCTTTTCCTCAAGTTTTCGGGCAGCTCAGCAGTGTTAGTCCGGTTAATGATGTTTTTGACCAGCGGTTCAAGGGTATTTTTCCAATCGTCGGTATAGACAGTGACATTGTAGTTGTCTTGTGCGCAGTATTTTTCACGCAGCTCTCTTAATACCTCACACTTTAAATCAAAACTCATTACCTTAGGTAAGTTAATCAGGAAACGATTGAACGTTTGTTTGCTCGGCCGAACCGATCCGCCTTTCCACTTAAGATACGTTTGCCGTGCGTAGCGGGCCGCGCCTTCGCCAAACTGTTTTTTGTAGAGCTTGAAGAGCTCGGCGAGCGGCTGCTCCTCGAGAGCTAGAAGCACTTTTATCAACTCCGCGTTCTCTGCAGACCGCGAAATGCTTTTCCTTCCGAAAAGGAAGTTCCTTTTGAAGGAATAGAACAGAACCACCCCGAGGATGAGGAGGAATGCGAGGAGGTACACCATTGTCGCAATTCTGACCGGGCCAAAATATTTGTCTTAAGCGTGCGTGATTGCTGACTTGCTCTACGATCGCGGGTCATTGCACCCAGGTCGGTCAAAACAGATACCAAAGACCAAAAACCGAAGACCTTCCTTACGGCATTGGCTTAGCCAGAACTCCCGCTATCAATTCATTCAGACCGGCGTCAGAATTGTTATGCAAGTCTTTGTAGATGTCGGTCAATTGGGCCAACACCTTCTTTTTGAACTCTTGTTGCTCCGGCTTCGTGGAAAGGGCGACGGCTCGCGCCATTGCGTCTGTTGCTTTCTCACTTACGCGGTTGATTCGCTCCAGGAACGCTTTTTGTTCCGGGCTCTCGTCTTTGCCCGAATACTTTTGCTGGTACTCGTTATATAGCTGCTGATATTCACCGTTAAAAATTGCAGTTCCCAGGAGGTAGAGAGTGGTGGCGTCGGTCTTATATGAAGGAGACGAGTTTATGGCCTTTAAAAGGAGCGGCGCCGCTTCGACTGGAGACGAAGCGTGGAGAAACCAACCCAAAGCGAAATTGAGATAGCCGCGCGCGTCTTCAATAGTTGCCAGAGGTGCGGGATTGCTGACCTTGTTGGAATTAATAAGTTGAAGGGCTTGTTTGGCAACGCTTATTGACTCGGCGTTGAGTGAAGTGTTGCCACTCGTAGAGCTCGCATAGCCTGCCCGCACCATATGAACACGAGTAGAAAAGTTCTCGGGTTCTTTTTCAAGAATCTGCCGGCCGACCTCAAATACTTTTGGATAATCCTTCGCTGTTAACGCTCTGCCGAGAGCGACCTCACGAGCGTTAGCCTCATAGAGACCAACAAACTTGCGAACAGCTTTCGTATACCGATCGTCATCGGCGCCAAACTTTCGCAAGAACTCCTGGGCCAGTTCGTATGCAACCTCCTGGTCTTCTTCTCCGCCCCGTCTTTTTTCATAGTACTTGGTATAGAGCGCTGTCTTCTCTTCTGACATTTCCGGCGCTTGAGCGATGACTTGCGACTTACTTGTGGAGAGCGCTGCAACAGCGAATATAGTGATTGTTAAAGACAGTAGGCGGGTCTTCATAGCATACGAGCTCCTTGGATTTGGTAATGGAAGAACAAATGCGTTCGCGGGGATTTCTTTCCGCGGTGGTAACTGACGCCAGGGCGAGGATCACCAGCGTCGTCGTAACGAGGAGTCTTCGGCTTTCCGTCATAAATGGAGGAAGGTCTACGACTGTGACAGAAACTCGCGAATTAGTCGTCGATCGTTTTCGTTCTGGATTCTACTGAAGAGCTTTGTTCCCAGACGCTTGATCGTCTCCGGGCGATCGAAGGGAAGCTTCTCGTACATGACCCCACCCTTGAAGTGGCACGACTGACATTTGGATCTAAGTATGGGCTCGATGTGAGTGGCGAAATCGACCTTCGGCGAGTCGTTGACAGCACTTGTTTTTAGAGCAAGAGCACTGGGCGTAACTGCGGTCGAACCAGCTCCCCTGATATGACTGCATGCGTAGGAAACTACAGCCAATAAGAACGCTAAAAGCAGGCCACCTATTCGCATGACGGGATGCTACTACTGTGTTGTCAGTTTGTCCAAAAAGCCCGGAGTCCTTTTCTTTTTCTTAAATCACATCTGCGAAATTCTTCCGTGTCCGGGCAAACCACCAATAACCAAAAACAAAAAATATTAGCGCTATCGCAGTGAAGTATCCGAGGCCAACCCAGTCTGGTGCAGTTCCATCGAGCAGTATCCGACGATAACTGCGAACCAGGTGCGTGAATGGATTGAGATTGATAAACAGGCGGAAACGTGCCGGGACGATCGACTCTGGGTAGATTATCGGCGTCAGATACATCCAGGCCATCAACAGCAGAGTGATGCCTTGCGCGATGTCGCGCAGGAAGACACCGAGTGAAGCGACTAACCAGGCAGCGCCGAGCGTAAGCAAAAGCTGTGGAATCAGTAGCACCGGCAACCAAAGTGTCGTTAAGTTTAGTTGATGCCGGATGGCGATCGCGGCGATTAGTAATGCAATCGTCGCGAACAACTGATTGGCTAAAGCCGAAAACGCCTGTGCTGCCGGCAGGGTCTCCAACGGAAACACCACCTTCTTCACGAGATTGGCGTGTGTCACGATTGTATTTGCGGACTGTTGCAGCGATTCCTGAAACATCGACCACGGCAACAAACCGCAGAAGAGGTAGAGAGCATAATCCCAGTGGGAATCGCTTGCACCGAAGCGTGCCCCGAAGATCCCTGCAAAGATAAAGGTGAAGATCGCGATCATCACTACAGGCGTCAACACCGCCCACACCAGGCCCAATGCTGATCCTTTATAACGCGCCAATAGTTCTCTTTTAGATAGTGAAAAGATCAGATCGGAGCGGCCTGGTAGTTGCCAGAGCGGTTGCCAGACTTTGCGACGAGCCGATTGTGAAGAAAGCATTTTTTGTTTAGTGCTTTGTGCTTTGTACAAAGCTCAAGCCTGAACGATTCAACGCACCACTCCTGTCCCGCGCCAGCTATTCTTATTGTGCCAGCCTATTACAACCTCGCTAGCATTAATCTCGCGCCACCATGTCTCAAATTCTTCGTGCGAAATATAGAAGGCAGTTGGCGCTACAAGATGATCAAAAACGATGGTGTGCTGCTCGCGCCAGCCGAATGGGGCAATAGCCTTTAAGTAATCGTTGTAGAACAGGTACCGCGAGATGGAAGAGCCATTTCTATTCAAAGGTCCATAAACAAGCTTAGTTGCCAGATAGAGACAGCCGGCAGGAATCTTCGACAGTTGCAGCAACAGACGTTGATCAATTCTGGACGTCAGCTTCTCGCGAACGGGATTGACCCATCGAGTTATCCACTCGTTATTCTCCGCGCCATAGATCCAAGCCGATAGGTGTCCGCCGGACTTCACCCTTGATGCTAAGGACAAAAAGCCGCCGCGTGGATCAGGTAAGTGGTGCAACACGCCAACTGAAAAAGCGTAGTCAAACTTCCTTGCGAGCGGCAAATGATAAATATCGGCTTGGATGATGTGTGCATTTGGCAGCGCGCGTGTTGCGGCGAACGCAGTTTCTACAGCTGCGCTGAGATCGATTCCGATTACTTCGCGTGCTCCCCACTGCGCGGCGAGTTGCGTATGCCGACCTTTGCCGCATCCGCCTTCAAGTACCACCTTGTCTCTAAAGAATTCAGGCGTTACTGGCGCGATCCAACCGAGGAACTGGTCGGCATACTTTGCGTCTTGCTGAGTGAAGTGTTGCCACTGCCAACCGAAGCCAGCCGCTGTCGCCTGCTTGTCGCTTTCGACCTGCTCGAGATTTGCGAAACGTGGAATGCCGGAAGTAATGGCAAAGGACGAACTGCACGAGGAACAGCGAAACTCGCCCTCCATGATCTCTGCATCCTGCGTACTTGCGACTGACAGATTCAGAGGTCCAGCGCAGGAGGGACACACCAGATACGCTAGTAGTTTTTCTTTCAAAATTCGACCTGGAAAATTGTTATTGAGTTAATGCTTCGGTAGTCAATATAACGCAATTCCTCTTATCCGCACTCGCCGCTGTGGTGTGTCGTGAGCATTCCGAAGCGAGCCTGGTATTCGTCGGAGTTGAGAAAGGCGCAGACCATAGAACGGGCAGCATCCGGATCACGAAGGGGTTTGCTCTTTAAAACGTTGACCCAGAAAGTGTAACCACTCTCGTCGGGATCGCGGCGTAGGTAAGTGAAATATTGCGAGAGCACGAAAGCCTGATTGTACTGCGAGTCTATAATGCTCTTGTGAGACACCACTCTTGCCAACACTGCGGCGCGCGCAGCACTGCTGCGGTCGGATGAATTGAACAACTCAATCAATGCACCACGCTCAGCTGCAAGGTCAACGCCACTAGTTTGGTTGATTGACGAAATTATGGAATCAACAAACTCCGACGCTTTTATATTGGCTGCGTACCTGCGTTCAAATTCGGGTCGCCGGACAAACGCCAGTGCCAGAGCCATGCGACTACTCTCTAATTCGTCTCCTCGATTCACAATTGCAGATCGATCACTTTCGAACTCGGCAAATCGAGGTCGACGACCAAGTCCGGCTGAGTAGAGTCCGTACAGAAACACTCCGGTTGTTGGCAATTCGTTCTGAACCAGCAAGCTCGTGGATACATCCACTTTGCGCGAACGCAAACAGTCGCTTCTTGAACCGCACTGAGAGAATTGCGCGACAAGCTTATCAATCGTACCCTGATCAGCCTCACGTCCGATCAAGTCGGCGTAATGCCGGGAGATAAAAAATCTAAAGTCATCGACCGGATTTGGGAACGTCGAATAAACGCCAGGATCAATAGTGAGCGCACCAGGCAGATAGGCAGTTTCTCCGGAGTTCGACTGAAGTCGAAGCGTATAGTCTCCAAACGGTGCATTCGCAGCTACCTGTAGATCAAAACTGATCACGGGCAACGTTGTTGCAAGTTGCTCACGAGTAAGGCTCGCCGGATCGACAACAAAGTATGGCGAGTTCACAACGATACCGGTGCCCGGCACCTGATCGACGCCTTCGCCGCCTAGATAAACCTTGATGCGTGTTCCCGGATCGATAGGCAGCGCTACGCTGGAGAGTTCGGCATTGAGACCAATCAATCTCGGATTGAGTCCGGGCGGCTGAGGGGGCACGAGATTGTAATTTAGCGCAGTAGCGACGTCAGACTTTACGGTAACCTGGTTCGATAATTCGAAACTCCGAAACTTCTTCTGCGCCGCTGAAGCTGTATCCGCCACTTGCCCCTCATATCCCGATGACGCAATAACTCGATATTGGCCAGGTGCCAACCCGTCCAAACGATAACTTCCATCTTCGGTAGTAACATCGCTCACTACAACTCGACCGGTAGCAACACTCTCGGCCCATACGTTGACCGCAGTCAATGGCACGAACCCACCGGTAGTGCGATTGTCAACGAGTTTTCCCTCAATCCTTCCGAGATGCTGCTTTGGTCCATAGAGACTGCGCACTTTCTGTCGATCGTCTTCGCTTAACGTTCGTTCCGTCAAAGCGGGTAAGCCGAACGTACCGTTGAAGGCTTGATGACTTTGCATTGTTGAAGCAAGCATGGCGGAGTGATCAAGACCCAATAGATGACCAATCTCGTGAGTGAAGGTCGCTTCGAGATCGTAAGTTCCCGGCGTTCCGTCAGTAGAAAATTGCAGCTCAGCTCCTTCTTCAGAGCGGGGTCGTGGGTTGATGCTGATGTCGGCTTCCGCGATTGCGCCTGTTTCTGGATCGTAGAAGACGCGCGTACGACCAGTGGTTGCATCCGAATTGAACGCTTCGTTCTCTAAAGTGTCAGCAATCGTGATGAGACTTATTCCATCACCTGCAGCGATCGGACTCACAGTGGTAGCCGCCGACCAGGTCACAACAAAGTTGATGTTGGACATGCTGGACCAGCGAGAGAGGGCGCGGCGTGCAGCTCCGACGACATCACTACCGGGCTTGATGTTTGAACCGGGAGAGAGCAGCGACGCAGAAAACGCCACTTCGATGGTCCTTTTAGGCCATCTAATTTGCCGTACCGTCTGAGCAGAGGGCTCCAGTTCTGAAGAATCCCTGGTCTCTAACCGCTCGCCCGACCCAAGGGTCAGAAGCATTGCAACCGTTGCGACTATGCCTGCAGGGTATTGCATGTCAGAGCTTTCGGGGAGAGGTCGATTTTTAACACTAAATGCGTGACGAGGTTGGCTGGAGCAGCCACAGACGCATGGTACCACGCTTCTGACGGCACAGTTCCAAAAAAGTCAGACAGCAAAGGACCCGCACAGCTTATCAGGTGCGCGGGTCTACTCGCTTCTTTGCGGTTGCCGAGGTCAGTTGATCTTTATTTTTGGCGCGGTATCAGCGGGTCGGCTAGTAGTGCTCACGCCCGAACGTGTAAAGGTAACAATGACCGGGACGTCCCCTGCTCCTGCCAGCGATGGCGGCAAAGTGAAGTTAACTATGTCAAAGCCGGGCATTTCTGCGTTGGAATTGATGAGGACTATCTGGTCACCACTTATTACTGTGCTGCCCACGGTGACAGAGATCTCCGCTTTAGTAGCGAGTCTAATTCCCGTCAGACCCAGTTCAATTATTGTCGGTACAGTGTTTCCGCTCGAGTCCGTCGAAGTAACGTTAAAAGGCTCTCCCGTCCGGAGACTAGGGTTAGTCACATTAAACGCCAGAATCGCGCGTCCGCCAGCATCCATAGTGGTTGAAAAGATATCAGGCTGCGAGGGCACGATTTGGACAAAACCGCGGAAGATTGTGTCAGTGTTGGCACCACTATCTAGAAGATTAACTACAACGTTTCCCAGACCTGCGCTAAGTCCAACTGGGACCACGAAGTTGATCTGCTTTTCCGCAGCGCCCACGAAGTAAAGCCCGGCGGCGGCGCCATTGATGCCGACGGAAACACCGTTGAGTTCCACTGGTAGCGCTGGTCTGCGTTTTGTCTCGGAGCCGCCAAATCCCATTGCCGTTGAAGGAGCAAGTGGCACGGTTGAGCGAACGATACTCAATTCTCCGGGAGCCAATCCCAAAGGCGAACCAGGAACGGGGCTCGGTGTGGGAGTCGGGCTTGGCGATGGACTGGGAGCCGGCGTTGCAGCGGCCACTGGCAGATTGCTTGCGCCGGTAGCGAATGACAGCGCAGCTGCTGATTGGGCCGTTGCCTGTGGGCTCAGTAGATAGACAGCTTCGATCGAGTTGTCGCCGTTGCCGCCTCCAAACTCCGTACCTCCCAGAGCAAAAGCCATACGCTTGCGCGTCGCGCTTGCAACAGGGTTGCCGTTAAAGGTACCGAAACTGACGACCATTGGGGTGTTCGTCATTCTAATGAACGTGCTTGAGGACGAAGCTGGAAGTTGAGTCAGAAATAACTGGGGTGCTCTTTGTGGATTCAATCCTTCAGAGTCTTGTGCTTGTGCCGGAAAGCTGCCATCGGGTCGGAAGTTTAGCGCTGAACTAAATACAAGAGTCGTCGGAGTAAGACCATTGTAGTCGGTGAAACTCGGGAAATGTATGATGTCAGCAAGAGCAGTTGGTCGCTGTCCAACCTGTGCGAACGAATCTGAGCCAATCGTGTAGACAAATATTCCGAGCTGCGTGTTATTCGTGGTGGAGTTCGCCTTTGGATCATTAGCGAGAGACTCGAAAGCGAGCATCGACCCATCTCGACTCAGACGACGTCCGGCAGTCATGACATTGACATTAGCACATCCCGTTGGAGGCGGATGAGAGGAGCAGCCGGGATCGATTCTCGTTCGTGTTGCTTGAAAAACATTCCCCATCGCCGATCCGCTAAAACTCGCTACAAATATTTCCGCGTTAAGATCGGAGTTGCTACCAGTAAGATTTGCGCTGGATACAAACGCTACGACCGAACCGTTCCCTGATAGAGAAGGATTCGATTGAAAGGTTAGACCAACACCCAGAACAGCATCCTGCGTTTTGGTTCCTTGTACAAAAGTAGCCGTCGATACGTTGTAAAAGAATACTTCAGGATTGAAGTCCGCGTTGCCGACTCCAGGCACGAGGTCCCGGGTTGAGATAAACGCGAGAAGGTTGCCATCGTCACTAATCGAACACTCGCGATTGTCGTCCGCAAAGAAAGGAGCCGCTGTGGCTGAACCCGCCCGTGGAACTCTGCTCGCTGGTGTGTTTGTGATCTGAGTAAAAGTGCCGCTGGTAAGATCTTGCAACAGCAAGTCGGTGCCAAGAGTCAGATTAACATCCGCAACCGGGGGCAACCGATAGATCCAGATTTCCGAATTTCCGTCTCCCGCGAGCCCACCCTCAGTGCCATCAAAGTTTTTTGGATCGGGGGCATTGGAGCTGAACACGATTGTGTAAACGCGATTGCCTCCCACCAATTGTGGAGCAAGGCTGATCTTTGGAGACCTATTGTCGATCTCAATCTTTACCTGAGTGAGATCGGCAGGTCCCGGGGTCGGAGTCGGGGATGGACTTGGCGTAGGCGTCGGACTTGGCGTTGGTGTCGGACTTGGTGTGGAAACCGCGTTGGGGACGTTCTTTGTGTTCGTAATTTGGAAAATTCGACGTTGCGCATAATCAAGCAGGAAGATCTCACGATTTCCATCAGCGTTGTTTCTGGCCGCAGACTTTTCAGTTGACACGTCTCCATTCGAGACGAAAACGACAAAGCGACCGTCTGCACTCATGTCTTCCATGACAGAGGTGAATCCGGCTGGCACAGAGGTTAGCTGAATGAGGAAAGGGTCTGGTGTAGGGCTAGCGGTTTGTGCCGCAAGGAATGTGAGTGAGCCACACGCGAGAGTAAGCACGATAATGGCGCACGAAAACCAGAAAGCTTGCTTCACGTAATCC